>CAJIYM010000008.1:7500-29950 GCA_905181635.1 uncultured Flavobacteriales bacterium | reverse complement strand
AAAACTAACATTTCTTACAAAATAGAAGCCAAATATTTAATCAAATTAAAAAACTACTCTAATTATGTAAAATAGAAACTTTTTACTAAATTTGCCGCCCGTTAAAATATTAACTAAAATAAACAAAAGATGACTACTTACGAAACTGTTTTCATTATGAATCCCGTTTTATCTGAAGATCAGGTAAAGGAAACAGTAAAAAAATTTGTTGACCACATAAAGGATAACAAAGGAAAAATTACCAATGAAGAAAATTGGGGATTGAAGAAATTAAAGTACACAATCCAAAAGAAAAAGACAGGCTTTTATTACCTAATTGAGTTCCAAGCTGATGGGCAAGTTATTAACGACTTTGAAGTTGAGTTCAAAAGAGACGAGCGTGTTATCAGATGGCAAACTGTGAAATTAGAGAAATTTGCTTTAGCATATGCTGAAAGAAGAAAAAAGAAATTAAGTACTAACGCAAAAGCTGAATAATCATGGGAAATAAAACAGACATAAAATACTTATCTCCAGTAGATATTGAATTAAGACAACAAAATAAATATTGCCGTTTCAAAAAAATGGGAATAGATTACATTGACTATAAAGATCCTGAATTTTTAATGCGTTTTTTAAATGAGCAAGGAAAAATTTTACCAAGAAGAATTACTGGTAACTCATTAAAATTCCAAAGAAGATTAGCTGTGTCAGTAAAAAGAGCAAGACAAATTGCTCTTTTACCGTATGTAGCTGATAATTTAAAATAATCACAAAACTTAAGGAAACATGGATATTATATTACAAGAAAATGTTGAGAAATTAGGTTTCAAAAATGAAATCGTCTCAGTGAAAAATGGTTACGGAAGAAACTTTCTTATTCCAAAAGGATTAGGGATTTTAGCTACTGAATCTGCAGTGAAAGTTTTAAATGAAAATTTAAAACAACAAGCTAAAAAAGAAGAAACTGAAATTACAAAAGCCAATAAAATTGCAGAAGCATTACCTAAATTAGAAATTATATTAAAAGGTAAAGTTGCTGATGGTGGAACTAAATTATTTGGCTCTATAAAAACATCACAATTTACTGATGCTCTTAAAGCATTAGGACACACAATTGATTCAAGTTTTGTAAAACTTCCTAAAGTAAAAGAATTAGGAAAATATGAAGCAGAAGTAAGATTACACAGAATGGTTAGTATAAATGTAGCTTACAGTGTTATTGCTGAATAAGTAAATTCAAACAAATAATTAAAAGCCGAACCATAACGTTCGGTTTTTTTATTGCCTAATTTTAAGGCTTTAATATCCCCTCCTATTTACAAGAGAAATAAACTGCAAATTATTACATTTGCAATACTAATTAAAAACAAAAATAGTTCATGGCATTTGATATTAATATGATTAGAAAGGTGTACAAAAAGTACCCTTCAGCAGTAGAAGCGGCAAGAAAAGCAACTAATAAACCATTAACCCTTTCTGAAAAAATACTTTACACTCACCTTTGGGACGGTAATGCTGAAACAGTATTTACAAGAGGAGAAGACTATGTAGACTTTGCACCAGATAGGGTAGCTATGCAAGATGCAACTGCACAAATGGCACTTCTTCAATTCATGCAAGCAGGAAAAGATAAAGTTGCTGTACCTTCCACTGCACATGCCGATCATTTAATACTGGCAAAATTAGGAGCAGATAAAGATTTACAGGAAAGCTTAAATACTAACAATGAAGTATTCAACTTTTTAAGTTCGGTATGTAATAAATACGGAATTGGTTTCTGGAAACCAGGAGCAGGAATTATCCATCAAGTAGTATTAGAAAACTATGCTTTTCCTGGAGGAATGATGATAGGTACCGATTCGCACACAGTAAATGCTGGAGGACTTGGAATGGTAGCTATTGGTGTTGGTGGAGCTGATGCTGTTGATGTAATGGCAGGAATGCCTTGGGAACTAAAATTTCCTAAATTAATTGGAATTAAACTAATTGGAAAACTAAGTGGATGGGCATCAGCTAAAGATGTAATTTTAAAAGTTGCAGGAATACTTACCGTAAAGGGAGGTACTGGTGCAATTGTTGAATATTTTGGTGAAGGAGCAAAATCTCTATCAGCAACAGGAAAAGGAACAATTTGTAATATGGGAGCTGAAATTGGAGCTACTACTTCAACTTTTGGGTATGATGATAGTATTGAAAGATATTTAAGAGCAACTGATAGAGATGATGTAGCAGATGCTGCAAACGCAATTAAAGAACACTTAACAGGTGACACAGAAGTTTACGAAAAACCTGAACATTATTTTGACCAAGTTATTGAAATTGATTTATCAGAACTAACACCTCACTTAAACGGACCATTCACCCCAGATTTAGCTACTCCAGTTGCTGACATGAAAGAAAAAGCAGTGAAAAATGATTGGCCTTTAGATGTAGAGTGGGCGTTGATTGGCTCGTGTACCAACTCATCTTATGAAGATTTAACTAGGGCAGCTTCAATTGTTGAAGATGCAGTAATCAAGGGACTTAAACCTAAAGCAACATTAGGAATTAATCCTGGTTCGGAGCAAGTACGCTTTACAGCCGAAAGAGATGGATTGATGGATTCGTTTATGAAATTTGAAACGACTAAAATATTTACTAATGCTTGCGGACCATGTATAGGGCAATGGGATAGAGAAGGAGCTAAAAAACAAGAGAAAAATACAATTGTTCATTCCTTTAACAGAAACTTTGCTAAGCGTGCGGATGGAAACCCAAATACACATGCATTTGTTGGTTCACCAGAAATGGTAGCCGCAATTGCAATTTCAGGAAGATTGGATTTTAACCCTATAACTGACACACTAACTAATCAAAATGGTGAACAGGTAAGATTATCTGAACCTCACGGAACTGAATTACCATCTCAAGGATTTGCAGTGGAAGACAATGGATATCAAGCTCCAGCTGAAGATGGAAGTGGAATTGAAATAGTTGTCAATCCTGAATCAAGCAGATTGCAATTACTCTCACCCTTCACTCCTTGGAATGAAGAAAACATTACTGGAGCAAAACTTTTGATAAAAGCAGAAGGAAAATGTACTACTGACCATATTTCGATGGCAGGACCATGGTTAAGATATAGAGGTCACTTGGATAACATATCTAACAATTGCTTAATTGGTGCTGTAAATGCTTTTGGTGGAAATACAAATTCAGTGGTTAGTCAGTTAGATGGGAATACTGATGAAGTGCCTAATGTAGCAAGAGGATATAAAGCTGCAGGTATTACTTCAATTGTAGTTGGTGACCACAATTATGGGGAAGGCTCATCAAGAGAACATGCCGCTATGGAACCAAGACACCTTGGTGTAATAGCAGTTATTGTAAAGTCATTTGCACGTATTCATGAAACAAACCTAAAGAAACAAGGGATGTTAGGACTTACTTTTGACAATGAATCAGATTATGATTTGATAAAAGAAGATGATACTTTCAACTTTACAGATTTGAATGCTTTTGCAGAAGGGAAAAAATTGACTTTAGAAACAGTTCATGCTAATGGAACAACTGAAACTATTATGCTGAACCATACTTATAACAAAGCACAAATTGACTGGTTTAAGGCAGGGTCGGCACTTAACTTAATAAGAAAGCAAAACGCTTAAATTTAGTTTTAGATTAACAAATAAAAACCCCACTGTAAAGTGGGGTTTTTATGTTTATATTTTCTCTAATGCTTGCCTGTAATTATCAATAGACACAAAGTAGTCAGGATCTTCCAATACATTTACATCACATATTTTTTCTGCTCTTTTAATCAGCTTTACACAATCAGCTGAAAGATGACGTAAATGGATCGTTTTCCCATTTTTCTGGTAACGCTCAGCCAATTTATTTAAAGCTTCAATAGCTGATTGATCAACCACTCTACTTTCTGCAAAGTCAATCACTACTTCCTTAGGGTCCTTCTTCACATCAAACTTAGAGTTAAACAATTCAATAGAGCCAAAGAAAACAGGTCCAAATAATTCATAATGTTTTATTCCGTGTTCATCCGTATGTTTTCTAGCTCTAATCATTAAAGCATTTTCCCATGCAAAAACTAAGGCCGAAACTATAACACCTGAAATAACAGCAATAGCTAAGTCAAATACTACTGTTAGGATAGTAACTAAAGCAATTACTAAAACATCAGAAAGAGGAACTTTATTCCAAATTTTAAAAGTATTCCAAGCAAAAGTACCAATTACTACCATAAACATTACTCCCACTAAAGCAGCAATAGGAATCATTTCAATATAAGCAGAAGCAAATAAGATAAATATCAATAATGCTAATGCTGCTGTTATTCCTGAAAGCCTTCCTCTACCTCCTGATTTAATATTAATTATTGATTGACCAATCATAGCACAACCACCCATACCGCCAAAAAAACCATTAATAATATTAGCAGAACCTTGCGCCACACATTCTTTATTTCCATTTCCGTGAGTTTCAGTTAATTCATCAATTAAATTAAGGGTCATTAACGATTCAATTAAACCAATTGCTGCCAAGATTAATGCATAAGGAGTAATAAATGCTAAAGTCTCTAAATTAAGTGCTATCATTGGCACATTAAAAGTTGGTAATCCTGCTTTAATACCTTCTCCTCCACCTTCAATAATAAAGGATTTTACGGTTTGTGTATCAATATTTCCAAAGATAACAATAAGTGAAACAACAATAATTGCAACTAAGGCTTCTGGAATATTCTTTGTAATTTTTGGCAAGAAATACATAATACCCATAGTTAATGCTACTAAGCCCAACATAGTAAACATTGCTCCTCCTTCAAGCCAAGCACCTTCACTTTGAAACATTCCTAACTGAGAAGTAAAAATTACGATTGCTAAACCATTTACAAAACCCATCATTACTGAATGAGGTATCATTCTTACAAATTTTCCCATTTTAAATGCTCCAGCAAGAACCTGGAATATTCCAGTTAAAATTAACGTAGCAAATAAAAACTGAAGTCCAATCATAGCGCCTTCAGGACCCATGGCATTTCCTTGTTTTACTAAACTAACCATCACGACCGCCAAGGCTCCAGTTGCTCCTGAAATCATACCTGGTCTTCCACCAAAAATAGCAGTAACCAATCCCATCATAAAGGCGCCATATAAGCCAATAATTGGTGATATTCCTGCGACAAAAGCAAAAGCTACTGCTTCAGGTACTAAGGCTAAAGCCACAGTAAATCCTGATAAAATATCGTCCTTTACACTTCCTTGACTTGATGTAATAAATTTAAATGCTGATTTCATTGTCTCTATTTTTTAAAGGGGCGAAAATAAGGAAACCTACCAAGCTAAAGCTTAGAAATTTGCACAAAAAAATCCTACCCAAAGTGAGCAAGATTTATTACAGAAACGAACTAAAGAGTCAGGGCTTACATCCTATATTAATCCAACACTTGTTGTTGGTCATGAAAGAATGATGAGACTTAGATAATATAAATATCTTTATAAAATAAGAAGAAAAATCTAAAAAAGAAACTGAATATTATACTGGAGTAGGATTATGCCTGGGTATAACATTTGGAGTGGTTTTCGATAATATAGGTTTGGGAATATGCCTTGGCTTAGTGTTTGGTGTAGCTATGCAAAAGAAATACACTAATAACTAGGAACTTCCTTCAAAAAAGTAATCTTGTTTTTTTCATAATCCATAGCGCAACAAAAATGCTGCATCCCGTTGGTTACTACTAAAAAATCTACTCTCAATTTAAAATTATATTTTGCAATCTGATTAAACGCATCTTGCTTAATCTTTACCTTTGGAGCCTTACACTCAACTATCATATTTGGCTTTCCTTCAGAAGTATATAATACAATATCAGCTCTAGTTTGCAAGCCATTATATTTTACCATTTTTTCCACTCCCATCAGCCCTAAGGGATAGTTTTTTTCTAGATTTAAATAATGGATAAAGTGCTGTCTCACCCATTCTTCAGGAGTTAAAACTAAATATTTTTTTCTTACTGCGTCAAAAACTTGTGTAGTCCCTTCAACTAATTTAGTTTTGAGGACTGCATTCGGTAAATTTAATTGAGGCATATTCATATCTACAAAATAAGTGAATTATAAAGAAATCATATCATCAATAACAAATAAAGATTTACAACCTGTCTATTTTTTAATGGGGGAAGAGCCTTATTATATTGATAAATTAGCTAATGCTTTTGCAAAGAATGTACTCTCAGCTGAGGAGCAAGAGTTCAACCAAGTAATCCTTTACGGAAAAGAAATTGAAACAGCACAAGCAATTGCGGAGGCAAAACAATTTCCTTTTGGATCTCATAAAAGAGTTGTAATTGTTAGAGAAGCGCAACACTTAAAAGATATTGATGTTTTGGACACATACCTAGAAAATGTACAGCCCTCAACCCTTTTGGTGATTTGCTATAAAGGAAAATCAATTGACAAACGTAAGAAATTCGGAAAATCCCTAGCCTCAAGATGTGTTGTTTTTGAAAGTAAAAAATTATATGATAATAAAATTCCAGACTGGATACATTCATATGTCACAGAAAAAGGATTTAAAATTGATAATAGTGCAACTGCTGTACTTTCTGAATACATTGGTGCTGATTTATCCAAAATTACAAATGAATTAGAGAAACTCATGTTAGTTGTAAAAAAGAACGAAAAAATTACAACATCACTTATTGAATATCATATTGGCATAAGTAAAGATTATAATGTTTTTGAATTACAAAACGCTTTAGGCAATAAGGAGGTTTTAAAAGCAAACAAGATAATTAATCATTTTGCAGCCAATCCTAAGGAGCATCATATTGTCCCAACACTTGGTGCTTTATTCTCCTATTTTCAGAAAATAATGGTATATCATTTTCTAGAAGAAAAAAGCCCAAAATTTGCAGCTAGTGCTCTAAAAGTAAATCCTTTTTTTGTTGGCCAATATCAAACTGCCGCACAGCATTATAGCAAACGACAGTTATTTTACATATTTGAATACCTTAAAGAGTATGACCTTAGAAGCAAAGGCTTAAACAATAAAAGCACTTCGCATGAAGGACTCTTAAAAGAGCTAATTTTCAAAATTCTGCATGCGTAATATTGCTCTCTTTATTTAGCTATATTTGCAAATTAATTTTACAAAAATGCGCAAACTTTTACTTTTACTTTCAATCTCACTATTCAGTTCATTAGCATTTTCTCAAACAGGAAATATAAGAGGATTTGTATATGATAAAAATAGCGGAGAACCAATAATGTTCTGTAATGTGATTTTACAAGGGACTAATATCGGAGCTTCAACTGACATTAATGGGATGTATAATATTTCTAAGGTATTAGCTGGGAATTACACCTTAACAGTTACTTACATCGGATATGACTCGTCAGCTGTAAATATTAATTTAAAGTCAGGTAAAGTAATTACTCAAAATCTTGAAATATCAGAATCTAGCATCAAATTAAATGAGGTACGAATTTCAGCTGAAAGATCTGAAATGAAAACAGAAGTAAAGGCAGCTTCTATTAAGATTACAAAGCAAGATATGGAAATGATTCCTAACATTGGTGGTGAGCCGGACTTAGCTCAATATATGCAAGTAATACCAGGGGTAGTATTTACAGGTGACCAAGGAGGACAACTATACATAAGAGGAGGTTCACCCATACAAAATAAAGTATTATTAGATGGAATGACCATTTATAGCCCTTTTCATTCTATTGGTTTATTTTCAGTTTTTGATACTGACATCATCAGAAATACTGATGTGTACACTGGTGGATTTAGTGCTGAATATGGAGGGAGAATCTCTTCTATAATGGATATAAAAACCATTGACGGAAATAAAAAAGAATTCGGAGGAAAGTTAACAGCTAATACTTTTGGTTCTAAACTTTTTGTTGAAGGACCGATTCTAGGCAATAAAAAATCTTCATTTATTTTTTCAGGAAAAACCTCTTACCTTGATAAAAGCTCTGAACTTTTATACAAATATCCAATTCTTTATTTTGACGACAAAGGCTTGCCATATTCCTACACAGATTTATATGGAAAATTCTCATTGCATGGTAACAATGGAAGTAAGATAAATATATTTGGCTTCAATTTTCAAGACAAAGTAGATTATGAAGGAATTTCAGAACTTAATTGGACCTCAAAAGGAATAGGTTCAGAGTTCATTATCATCCCAGGATCCTCTCCTGTTTTGATTGAAGGTAATTTTGCATATTCCTCTTATGATATTTCTTTGGACGAATCTGCTTCTCCAATAAGGAAAAGTGGAATAGATGGGTTTAACATGGGTTTTGATTTTACTTATTTTCAACCTAAAGGAAAAATAAAATATGGCTTTGATATTCATGGTTTCTCAACTGATTTCACTACTTACAATTCCGTAAATTCTAAAATTGAACAAAAAGAAAATACTTCAGAGTTCTCAGCTTATATTAATTACCAATTTGCGAGCACTCGTTTTATAATTGAGCCTGGATTTCGTTTGCAAAAATATACTTTAGGAGTTTCCCCTGAACCAAGATTAGGAATGAAATATATTGCTAGTGACCGTATGCGATTTAAAGTATCATCAGGCTATTATTCACAAAATATATTGAGTACAACTTCTGACAGAGATATTGTTAATTTATTTTCTGGTATCATATCATCTCCAGAAGAAATTCCTGATCAATCAGATGGGAATCCTTACAAAAATAAGTTCCAAAAAGCAAGACACTTAATTGCTGGAGTTGAGTATGACATCAGCAGAAGAATTGACTTCCAAATAGAAGGATACATTAAAGATTTCACTCAATTGACAAACATTAATCGAAATATGACTTCCAATACAGATGATGAATTTATTATTGAAAGTGGAGTCGCAAAAGGAGTAGATGCATTACTTAAGTTCAAAAGTAAAAAATTATACATCTGGGCGGTATACTCTATTGGTATTATCACAAGAAATGATGGAGAAAAAATATACAACCCACACTTTGACAGAAGACATAATATGAATTTCGTTACGTCATACAAATTCGGTAAAAATGACAGTTGGAAAGCAGATATTAGATGGAATTTAGGGTCAGGTTTCCCATTCACACAAACTCAAGGATTTTACGAAAACCTAACTTTTTCTGACGGAATAAATACTGACTACACAACTACAAATGGAGAGCTAGGAATTGAGTATGCAGAACTTAACGAGGGGAGATTGCCTTACTACCACAGGCTAGACGCTTCAATTTCAAAAAGCATTAATCTCAACAAAATATCTAAACTTGATATGACACTGTCAGTAACTAATGCTTACAACAGAGAAAACATTTTTTATTTTAACCGCGTAAAATACGAACGAGTGAATCAATTACCATTAATGCCCAGCTTCGGCGCAAGCATCACATTTTAAATTGCTTAGCTGATTTATAAAAAAATTTAATAAAAGTTTTATCAATAAAAGAATAATCAGTAACAAATAGTATTTTTGCAAAAAAAAAACTACTGTACACTGTGAGTAAATTTCCTACAAAATATATTTTCGTAACTGGTGGAGTAACCTCATCATTAGGCAAAGGAATCATTTCAGCATCCTTAGGTAAATTATTAACTGCTAGAGGATATTCTGTAACTATTCAAAAATTAGATCCCTACATTAATGTAGATCCTGGCACAATGAACCCATATGAACATGGAGAATGTTATGTTACGGATGATGGAGCAGAAACAGATTTAGATTTAGGACATTACGAACGTTTTTTAAATAATTCAACCTCACAAGCTAATAACGTGACTACAGGTAGAATTTATCAAACCGTAATTCAAAAAGAAAGAAAAGGAGATTACCTTGGAAAAACAGTACAGATTATACCTCATATTACTGATGAGATAAAAAGAAGAATTCAAATACTGGGAAATACTGGGGAATTTGATTTCGTAATTACTGAAATTGGCGGAACAGTTGGTGATATTGAAGCTCTACCCTATATTGAGGCTGTAAGACAGTTGAAATGGGAATTAGAAAATTCTGCATTATTTATACATTTAACTTTAGTACCTTATCTTGCAGCAGCTGGAGAATTAAAAACAAAACCAACCCAACATTCTGTTAAAACTTTATTAGAAGCAGGTATACAACCTGATATTTTAGTTTGCCGTACAGAACACCCTTTAGGTAGTGAAATTAAAAAGAAAGTAGCTCGTTTCTGTAACGTTGAGCTTGATGCAGTTATTGAATCCATGGACGTTTCAACAATATATGAGGTGCCATTATTGATGCAAAAAGAAGGACTAGACAAAGTAGTATTACGAAAATTAGGAATAGTAGACAATACAGAAGTAAAATTAGAACAATGGTGCAGTTTCTTAGAAGGGTTACAAAATCCTAAAAAAGAAATTACCATTGGATTGGTAGGTAAATATGTAGAATTACAAGATGCATATAAATCTATCTCAGAAGCAATTATTCATGCAGGAGTAAAGAATTCTTGCAAGGTAAAAGTAAACTGGATAAATGCTGAGGAAATAAATAATAAAAATGTAGTTGATAAATTAGCTGGACTAAGTGGGGTTTTAGTTGCTCCTGGATTTGGAGATAGAGGAATGGAAGGAAAAATTACTACCATTAAACATATTAGAGAAAACAAAATTCCTTTTTTAGGAATTTGTTTAGGGATGCAGTCAGCAGTAATTGAATATGCAAGAAATGTGCTTGGATATAAGGATGCTAATTCTGTTGAAGCTAATAAAGAAACTTCTGATCCTGTTATAGACTTAATGGAAGATCAAAAATCAATAACCAAAAAAGGTGGAACTATGAGACTTGGAGCTTATGATTGTCATCTCACGAAGATTTCAAATGCATATAATTCCTACCAAAATACTGAAATAAGCGAACGACATAGACACAGATTTGAATTCAATAATAAATATAAGTCCGAATTTGAAAGATCAGGAATGATTTTCTCAGGAATAAACCTTAAAAATAATTTAGTTGAAATTGTAGAAATTCCTACTCACCCATGGTTTGTTGGAGTACAATTTCATCCAGAATACAAAAGTACAGTCGCCAATCCTCATCCTCTTTTTTGCGGATTTATTGACGCATGTATCAAAAACAAATAATCAAGTTTTAAAATGAAAAAATACGATAAAAATTCGCTAATTGGTTTTATGTTAATGGCTGTTATCTTGATAGTATTTAACACTTTCTTTTTTCCTGAAATACCTCAGGAAAAAGAACCAATTAATATATCAACTGAAAATGTAATTACAGAAGCTCAACTCACCCAAACTACAGTTGCTACACCTTCAGAAAGTAATTCAATTACGAGTGATGAGCTAAAAATAAAATATGGTGTTTTTGCTTCAGCTGCAAATGGAAAAAATGAATTTCAAGTTATTGAAAATGATAAATTAAAAATTACAGTTTCTAATAAGGGGGGAAGAATTGTATCAGTAATTTTAAAAGAATATCAAACTTTTGACTCGTTAGCACTTGATTTATTTGATGCAGATAGTTCTCGCTTCAATCTTCAATTTACCACAGGTCACAACATAAATACTGCCGACTTGTACTTTGTTGCAGAACAAAGCAGTAATACTTTAAGCATGAAACTAAAGGCTGACAACAGTAGATATGTAGAGTACTTGTATACGATTACTGATGACTACCTCATTGATTTTGACATAAAATTTATAGGTATGGAAGACCTTATTCCATCAGGAATAAATTACATGAATTTGGAGTGGCAAATGAAAACACCACAAACCGAAAAAAGCAAAACTAATCAGGATATGTACACCGGAATTCAGTACCAGTATAGTTCTGATAATGAAGGAGACTATTTAAGTTTTACTTCAACTGATGAAGATAAAATTAATGCTCGCTTAAATTGGGTCGCTTTCAAACAGCAGTTTTTTAGTGCAATTTTTATCGCCAAAGATGGATTTGGAAAACCAACACACTTAACTTCCACAAAAAGTGAAGGCTCTATATTCATAAAAGATTTAGCTGCTAAGTTCGAGCTTCCTTATCAGCATAAAGTAGATGAACAACTAAGTTTTCAATTCTATTTTGGACCTAATCATTACAAAACTTTAAAGGCATACAGTTCAGGTTTTGAAGAATTAGTTCCACTAGGTTGGGGAATGTTTGGTTGGGTAAATCAATATATAATTATACCAATATTTGATTTCTTAAGTAAATTCGGATTTAATTATGGAATAATCATCTTACTTCTTACACTAATAATTAAAATTGGCCTTGCACCATTCACATATAAAGCTTTTTTGTCACAAGCAAAAATGAAGGTATTAAAGCCTGAAATTGATAAAATTAACGAAAAGTTAAAAGGAAAAGATCCAATGAAAGCCCAACAAGAAACTATGGGGCTTTATCGAAAGGCAGGAGTAAATCCAATGGGAGGTTGCTTACCAATGTTATTCCAATTTCCTATACTGATTGCAATGTTCCGTTTCTTTCCTGCATCAATTGAATTAAGACAAGAAAGTTTTCTTTGGGCAGATGATCTTTCTTCATATGATTCTATTTATGACTTAGGATTTAACATTCCTTTTTATGGTGATCATATTAGTTTATTTACATTATTAATGACAGTTTCTACTTTATTGTATACTAGTATGAATACTTCAATGGCAACAGGTCAAATGGCACAAATGAAATGGATGATGTACTTGATGCCAATCATGTTCCTTGGATTCTTCAATAATTATGCTGCTGGACTTTCATACTACTATTTTTTAGCAAATATGTTTACTTTTACTCAGCAATATTTCATGAAACGCTTCATTAATGAAGATAAAATATTTGCTCAATTAGAAGCTAACAAAAAGAAACCTACTAAACCAAAATCTAAGTTTCAAAAGAAATTAGAAGAAATGCAAAAAACCCAAGAACAACAAAAGAATAAAAAGAAAAAGTAAGTTTAAAGTATTTTTCTCAAAAAAAGCTCCATTGCCTTCTTCTTATCTGAATCTAAGCTGTAGGAAATTTTATTATTCAAGTATTCTTCAGGATTTTTACAATTCGGATAACTATCTCTTTCTAAAGCTAAAGCTCTATCAATATTTTTTAATCCATTTTCCAGTGCTTTATTAAAAGTATTAATAAAATTTTGTGACAATTGAGAATTAGACACCCAAGCTGCAAACACAAAAGGTAATCCTGTCATTTCTGTCCAAATAGCTGACAAATCATAAATAAATTCATGCTTATCATTCATAGCAAAAGCTCTATCTCCAATTACCAAAGCAGCATGTTTTCCTTTAATTTCGTCTTCAAAACCAACTTCTTCATTTATAAATATGGGATTCAAATGCCAATAATCTTTTAATAACAGCTTAAGCAATTCCACAGAAGTGCGAGATTGATAATCTAAGCCTATACTTTCAATTTCGCAAATAGGAACATCCGAATATAAACATACAGTATCAACAGAGCCATTTGCCCCTATACAATAATCTGAAATAATATAAGGGTGCTTAAGTTTTGGAATAACAACAATAGGAACTAATGCTAAATCCACAATACCATCAATAAGTTTGTCAGCACAAATTGAAGGATAATCCAAATACAAGTCAATATTATGTATCAAATCACTTTGATTTAGCCCATGAATAAAAGGAATTGAATTTAAATAAGAAACAACAGAAACTTTATATTTCAACATGTAATAGGTATTGCTTTAAAAATAATACAAATAATATATACACTAACAGAAAGTTTAAATATTATCCCTACAAAAAAACCTAATAGAGCACCTAATGCTATTTTGATCGCCTTATATGTACCTGAATTCTCTTCGGCTCTAGCTCCAATAAAAGCACCTAGAAACGGACCAATAATTAATCCAACTGGAGGGAAAAATAAAACTCCAAGAATTAAACCAATTACAGAACCATTAACAGCTTTTTTTTTGCCACCAAATTTTTGCACTAAATGAAACTGTACCCATAAATCAAAAATTGTAACAGCAATAACTACAAAAGCCATAAACAATAATAGATTATCATCAATAGAATAAGAACTAAAAAAATGAAACATTAACAAGCCAATATATGAAATTGGAAGTCCAGGAATAATAGGGATAATACATCCTATAATTCCTAATAGCAGCAAACTTCCAATACCAATTAACAAAAGTGTTTCCATTTATCAAAAATAGTAAAAAAAGCAAATGTAAAATTCGATTCTCAAAGAACATCTTATTAAAAAAGCTTAAATTTGCATTTTTAATTAATAAAATAAAAAATGGCTCTTAATCCTTTAAATGCAGTTACCCCAATTGACGGAAGATATATCAATAAAACATCTAGCCTACAAGCATACTTTTCTGAAGCTGCTTTAATCAAATTCAGAGTTCAAGTTGAAATAGAGTATTTTATTGCACTTTGTAATAGCTCTATACACCAGCTAAGTCATTTTCCAACTATTAAATTTTCAGAATTAAGAGATTTATACCTAAATTTTAAGGAAAGTGATGCCCAAAAAATAAAGGATATTGAAAGCATCACAAATCATGATGTAAAAGCAGTAGAATACTTTATTAAAGAAGAATTTGATAAATTAGGATTACAGGAATTTAAAGAGTTCATCCATTTTGGATTAACTTCACAAGACATTAATAATACTGCAGTACCTTACTCTATAAAAGAAGCTATACAGAAAGTATACCTACCTCAATTAACTGAAATTATTGATTTACTAAAGGATAGAGCTCAGCAGTGGAGAGCAATTCCATTATTAGCTCGAACTCATGGTCAGGCAGCTTCACCAACAAGAATGGGAAAAGAAATTCAAGTTTTTATTGAGCGAATTGAAAAGCAACTATTACTATTAGAAACAATTCCTTTTAGTGCAAAGTTTGGCGGTGCGACAGGCAATTTTAATGCCCATCATGTTGCTTTTCCTAAAATTAACTGGATGGGATTTTCAGATAACTTTACATTAAACGCTTTAGGATTAGAAAGACAACAAACTACTACACAAATTGAGCATTACGATAATTTAGCAGCACTAATGGACAACATCACAAGAATCAACACTATTTTAATTGATTTCTCAAGAGATATTTGGACTTACGTATCAATGGATTATTTCAAACAAAAAATCAAAAAAGGAGAAGTAGGTTCGTCAGCAATGCCACATAAAGTAAATCCTATTGACTTTGAGAATGCAGAAGGTAACTTAGGAATGGGAAATGCAATTTTCTCATTCTTATCGAGTAAACTACCTATATCTCGTCTACAAAGAGATTTAACAGATAGTACCGTTTTAAGAAATATTGGTGTTCCTTTTGCACATACACTCATAGCTTTTTCATCATTAAACAAAGGAATAAATAAATTAATTATTAATGAAAAAAATATTGCTGATGATCTAGATAAAAATTGGGCTGTAGTAGCAGAGGCAATTCAAACAATATTAAGAAGAGAGGGCTATCCTAATCCTTATGAAGCGCTTAAAGAATTAACAAGAACAAACTCAGAAATTAATGCCGAAAATATTGCTTCATTTATTGATACTTTAAATATTAATAATACTATTAAAACTGAATTAAAAGCAATTACACCAAGCAATTACACAGGAATATAAATGAATTACTGAAATTAATTCAGAAAATTTAAAAATAAGAAATCAGAGTAATTACTCTACTTTTATTTTTTAGAAACTTAGTTTATTCTTCTCCAAGTAATCTTCCCAATTCCAGATAAAGTGAGTTAACAAATTCTTTAATTCATTATAAAATATAGGATTTGGCTTATTCTTTCTCTTAAACAAATCGCCTTGAAAATCGTTAATATTATATTTTTCAAAAATACCATATGCCATAGCGCTTATAGAATCTTTATTTTCAATTAATAATTCATCAAAATAGTTTTCGTAATCCAAGAAACGCTCAATTGCTAAATGCTGCTCACTCTTTGGCAATTCTTTATACATTTCATCTAAAATATACCCTCTTAAATCAGATGAATCATTTTCTTCAAAAAAGATATTTAAATTTTTTATATTTCCTAAAAACACAATGTTCTTGAACCAATCAATATCAAGATTAGTAAGATTAGGATTATCTTCTAAATTATTGTTATTGTTAATGAAATCTTTTATTTCAACAAAGCCAACTTCAATTACATTGTTAAGCAAATTCACATAAATAGTAGCAGCTAGTGCAGCCTTTACTTTTTTCTTTTTTGATAATAAACCTAGAAATTTTATCATATAAATTAAAGATTAAAATGTGATTTTGCTTCTACCATTATTTGCTTCCCAATTGCAAAGCATGCTGTAGCGGCCGGAGAAGGAGCATTTAACACATGTATATTTTTTTTATTTTTAATTATTTTAAAATCATCAATCATATCTCCATCACTAGATAAAGCCATAGCTCTCACGCCACTTCTACCTTCTACAATATCGTCAATTTTTAGAGTCGGTAGTATTTTTTGTAATTCTTTCAAAAATAAAGATTTTGAGAACGCCCTTTTATACTCATTGAGTCCAAATTTCCAATGATTTATGAACAATCGCCAAGTACCCGAGAAGCTAAGAGCTTGGATAGTATCTCTCAAGCTAAAATCTGTCTTATTATATCCTTCTCTTTTAAAAGTAAACACAGCATTTGGTCCACATTCAACATCACCATTAGTCATTCTGGTGAAATGAACTCCTAAAAAAGGGAATTCTGGATTAGGTACAGGATAAACTAAATGATTAATTTTATCCTTAGCATGCTCAGCTAATTCGTAATAATCTCCTCTGAAACCTACAATTTGTATATCTAAGCTTAATTTGTCTTTTATTGCTAATCTATCAGCAAACAAGCCACCACAAAAAATAATGTGCTTGGCATTAAATACCCCTTTAGTAGTACTAATATTAGAATCAATATAATCTATAACTTCACAATTAGTCATTACTTCACTATTCGGGTTTATATTCAATAAGATTTCTGATAACTTATTAGTTATACCTTTATAATCTATGATGCCAGCTTCAGGAACCCAAAGTGCTTTCAATCCCCTAATATTAGGTTCTATTTTATTAAACTCTACAGGCATTAATAATTCTAAACCTAACAACCCATTCCTTTTTCCGTTCTTAATTAAATCATCCAATAGTTTAACTTCAGAAGAGTTAGTAGCCACTACTAATTTACCGCAAACTTCATATTTAATATTATGTTCTTTAGAAAATGAAATTAATTCTTTCCTTCCATCAACACAATTCTTTGCCTTTAATGAACCATTCTTATAATATAATCCTGAATGAATTACTCCCGAATTCCTACCTGTTTGGTGAAAAGCCAATTCTTTTTCTTTTTCAAACACCACAATATTAAGTGTAGGGTACTCTTGTTGAATCTGATAAGCAGTAGCCAGACCAACAATACCACCTCCAACTATGGCTAAATCAAAATTTTTCTCAATATTGATAAACTATTTTTTAAGTGTGAAAACTCTAGAAATATTAAACCCAAAATAAAGATCTCCATCAGACCATTCCCCATTAGTTTCATGGATAAAAGCACGTTCAAACATTGCAGCAGAATTGCTTAAATGCAACTGAAAAACATGACCTCCTGTTTCAATATCCAAGCCTAAGGAAAGAGGGTTAATACTATTCCCCTTGTTTAATTGAAAAAAATACTCTGCATTCAGTGAAATTCTTGAAGTTAATTTATGTCTTGCGCCAAAACCAACAGAAAGTAAATCATGTTCATCATCTTTTATAGTAATGTTTTTATGCACTAAAGTTGGACTTAGCTGTAATGATAAAGCTCTGTTAATTTTACAAGCAACTAGCACTTGATGCACATAGCTCATTTGATCGGAAAAAAGATAATCTTCAGCTTGCATGTCATCCCATATTGCTTGCTTAAAAAAAGCGGAAGAATACCAAACAATACTAAAAGGAAAGAAATCTCCCCGTATACTTTGGCCAACTAATTTTATTTTTGCATTTGCATCAATTGTTTTTAAGAATGAACTTCTACCTAGACCAATTGAAAACCAATTATTTAATCCATAATCTAAACCAAAACGAACTTGCGCATTATCTAATCCATATAAATTATACGCACCAGAGTTTAAGGTACCGAATCTATGCTGTATCAAGAAAAGTAAATCCCCCTTATTAACCAACTCTACAGATTGACTATTAACAATTTTAACTGCTTTGAAAGTAGAATTGATCTTGTAGTTTGAATCATCATTTAGCAATAAAATTAAATCATCTTGAGCGAAAACAATAACAGGTAAAAAAAATAATACTAACAGTACCCTCTTCATTTATATTTCTTTTAATTTTGCGGTAATTGAAACATCAATCTCTTCGGCAATCTTATACATTACTATTCTAGGAATTTTAATATTATAATCTTTAAGTAGTATCGTAAAATTAGCATCTATTATTACGTTATCATTAACTTTTACTAAACTACCCTTAATTTCAACTGGATTAGATACACCATGTATTTTTAAAGTACCTATTGCTATTGAGAATTTATTAATTTCATCAATAATACCTGAGAAAGAAGCTTTAGGGAACTTATCAGATTCTAAATAATTCTCATTAAAATGTTCCTGCATTAAAGGTTTTGGGAAAATAAAATCCGAGATATTTAATTGAAAAACCAATTGCCCAGTTTTAGAATCGTATACAGCACTTACTTTATTATTTTTTGCTGATATGTCCTCAAGAGGAGTTTCAGAAAAAAATGAAATTTCAGCTTCCTTAGTAATAAATCTTTGAGAGTAAAGATTTGTACTATATATTAATAATATGAAAAAAAATAACTTATTCACAATCCGCCCATTTTTGGATAATATTAATCTCTAAATCAGTCAATGGTTGTGATCCATAAGGTGGCATAGTACGATTTATAACTTCTTCTTTTAGCGAATAGTTTCTTAATGCATCAGTTATTCCATCATAAGATCCAAGATCAGCAGGCATATTAGTTGGTGTTGAATGACAAGACACACAATTATTCTCAATTATTGGCTGTACCAAATCCAAATATACTTGCTCATCTGGCACACAAACAACTTTAGGAAGTTCATTCCAAGTACATGATGTAAAAAGAAATAAACTAAATAAAAATAAAGATCTTATCATAAAGCAAAACTACAAAAAACTAATTAATATCTGCTTGCTTAACATCAGCTCTATTAAATAAAATAAGGCCGATCAATAATAAAATAACCACAACCCATAGTGCCATTTGCTGGCTATGAAATTTAGTTATAATTCCAAAAAGCAAAGGACCTAAAAATGAAGTAGCTTTTCCTGTAAGCGCGAAAAAACCAAAAAATTCATTTTGCTTTTCTTTAGGTGTAAGTCTTGCCATCAAGGAACGACTACAAGATTGATTCGGACCAACCATAAAGCCAAGTAAAACACCTGCAACCCAAAACCATTCTTTTGGATGAGTTGTGTCAGGTGAGTGGTAAGCAATTAATGTTGCAATAATCAAAACAAATAGAGAAAAATTAATAACCTTTTTAGCGCCTATTTTATCTTCAATATATCCAAATAAAAATGAACCAATACCAGCACAAAGGTTAAGTACAATTCCTAGAATCATCACTTCTTCAAAACTAAAATCTAAAGTACCAACAGCATATACTCCTCCTAAAGCGAAAATGGTAATTAGCCCATCATTAAAGAATAATCTAGCAATTAAAAATCTATAAATCTGTCTGTAATTACCAATACTTTTAAATGTATCTATTAAAGACTTAAATGAAGAGTTTACATGAACTATATTTAATTTTTCTTTTTTCTTATCATTAACAAATAGGAATGTAGGAATACTAAATAGTAAAAACCAGATGCCAACAAGAATATTTATCTTTCTAATTTCATCCGGATTATTAATGTCAAATAAAAATAATGACAAAAACAAAGCTAGTAAACCACCTACAAAACCTAAACCCCAAGAATAACCTGAAATTCTACCAATATTTTTAGAGTTAGATAAGTCGGGCAAATAAGAATTGCAAAAAACACTACCCAATTCAAATGCAACATTTGCAATCACAAAACATGTCAGTGCATAATACACTTCACCTTCAGTAGGAAAATACAATAAAATAGAAAATACAGCACATATAAATGTGGAAATAATAAGAAAAAATTTACGAAAGCCTCCTTTGTCTGCCAAAGCACCAAGTATAGGTGAAAGTAAAGAGACAACCACAGCAGTAATAGCAATTGCACTAGTCCATAAAAAAGTTCCTTCTTGCTCATTGAGAGCAATTACCTTTACAAAAAAAGCACTATAAATAAAAGTAACAATAATAGTTGTAAAAGGCTGGTTAGCGAAATCGTATAACGACCATGCAAAAACTTCCTTTCTATTTTGAATTTTAAATATACTCATAGCAAGTGTCAATACTACACAATTTAATTCAAAAACTAATTTAAATTATCCTATTAAAAATTATACATTTGCATTCAAAAATATACAATATGAATTTAGAAGGGATAATAAATGTCTCTGGTAAACCAGGACTTTACAAAGTAGTTTCAAAAGGAAATAAAACAGTAATTGTTGAATCATTCATAGACGGAAAAAAATCACCTTTATACTCTGAAAACCAAGCAAACATGCTTGAAGAAATAGGTATATATACTTATGATGATACAAAACCCTTATCAGAAATTTTTGATGATATTGCAAAAAAAGAGAAAGGACAACAAGCAATAAACCATAAATCTTCAACCAAACAATTAACTATTTACTTTAGAGAAATTCTTACAGATTATGATGAAGAAAGGGTTTATATTTCTGATATTAAGAAAGTAATACAATGGTATAATGCAATGCAGAAAAAAGGATTAATTGAATTACCTAAATTAGAAAAGCAAGAAATTAAAAATTCTAAAAAAAAATCTACAACTAAAAAATAAAAATGATGGAAAATACAATTGCAATACCCACTCGTCCAATTAGAAAATTTGTTCCTGAAAATTTAGTTATTAACTCTTGGACTAAAATCAAATCCTTATTTGATGATTT
Source organism: uncultured Flavobacteriales bacterium (assembly GCA_905181635.1). Taxonomy (GTDB): domain Bacteria; phylum Bacteroidota; class Bacteroidia; order Flavobacteriales; family BACL11; genus UWMA-0277. The sequence continues at coordinate 8,927 of CAJIYM010000008.1, read as the reverse complement.
GGTTAATAGAGAGATTTCTTCTACTCTTGAATTAGAGCAATGGATGGTAGACCAATCTGAACTTTCTGCAGTTTTAGAGGAAGATATGGCTTGGCGTTATATCAAAATGAACATAGATACTAATGACCAAGAATTAGGAGAGCAATTTTCATTTTGGATTAAAGAAATATCTCCCAAAACAGCTCCTTATTCTCATAAATTAAATTTAAAATTAGTTAGCAGTCCTTATTTAAAAGACCTTGAAAAAGAAAAATATCGCATCTATTTAAGAAGTGTGAAAAAACAAATTGAAATTTTCCGAGAAGAGAATATCCCATTATTCACCACTATGGAAGAAAAGCAACAAGAATATGGAGCTATCTCAGCAAAAATGTCTATTGAAGTAGATGGTAAAAAGATGACTATGCAGAAAGCTGCACTATTGTTAAAAAGTACGGATAGAGCTAAAAGAGAAGAAATTTATAATAAGATAAGTAGTAGAAGATTGGAAGATGAAAAAGTATTAGATGATTTATTTGATGAATTAATTTCTTTAAGACAGCAAATTGCAAAAAATGCTGACTTTGATAACTATCGAGATTATATGTTTGCCGCTATGGGTCGATTTGATTACACCCCTAAAGATTGTTTTAATTTTCATGATGCAATAGCAAAAGAGATTGTCCCAATAATTAATTCTTTTGAACAAAAAAGAAAAAATAAATTAGGAAATAAGTCCTATAAACCTTGGGACACAGCTGTTGATGTTGATGGACTTCCTCCTTTAAAACCTTTTAATGGAGGAACAGAACTTACTGACTTATCCATTGAATGTTTTGATAGGTTAAAACCTTATTTTGGAGAATGTCTTTCCACAATGAAAGCTATGAAACATTTGGATTTAGAATCAAAAAACGGAAAAGCCCCTGGAGGTTTTATGTACCCGCTTTATGAAATTGGTGTGCCATTTATTTATATGAATGCTGTTGGTTCTCAAAGAGATCTCGTCACTATGATTCATGAAGGAGGGCATGCTGTTCATTCTTTCTTAAGTAGAGATCTATCATTAACAGAATTCAAATCTACTCCTTCTGAAGTTGCTGAATTAGCTTCAATGGCAATGGAACTTTTATCTATGGATCATTGGGATGTATTTTATGATGATGCAGCTGATTTAAAAAGAGCAAAACTTGAACAATTAGAAAAAGCTTTAGAAACTTTACCTTGGGTAGCTTCTATTGATAAATTCCAACATTGGATTTATACTACTGAACATACAGCAAAACAAAGAAAAGAGAAATGGCTATCCATTTCTGATGAATTAGGAAATCAAATTATTGACTGGAAAGGAAATGAAAATGTCCACGCTAATCTTTGGCAAAAACAATTACATTTATATGAAGTGCCTTTCTACTATATTGAATATGGAATGGCGCAACTAGGAGCAA
>CAJIYM010000008.1:0-2500 GCA_905181635.1 uncultured Flavobacteriales bacterium | reverse complement strand
TTTCAAATACGGGACTATCACCCTCTGTGGTTGCTCTTTCCAAAACATTCTTTTATAAATTTATATTACACATTGTAGTCCTACAACCCCAAAATTACCGAAATAATCTTGGTTTGGGCTGTTCCCTTTTCGTTCGCCACTACTCAGGGAATCACTATTGTTTTCTCTTCCTCTGGTTACTTAGATGTTTCAGTTCACCAGGTTAGCTTCCTATAAATAGGATAATTATTCTTCAAATAATTGGGTTGCCCCATTCGGAAATTTTCGACTCAAAGGTTATTTGCACCTTATCGAAACTTATCGCAGCTTGTCACGTCCTTCTTCGCCTATGAGAGCCTAGGCATCCGCCATACGCCCTTAATAACTTTTAAAAATTAAGTATATATATATATATTCATTACAATATGTCAAAGAACTTTATCATGTTATTATTAAAATAACAGATTAAGTGGAGAATATCGGAGTCGAACCGATGACCTCTTGCGTGCAAGGCAAGCGCTCTAGCCAACTGAGCTAATCCCCCTTTTTAATGTAGTCCCGGGCAGACTCGAACTGCCGACCTCTACATTATCAGTGTAGCGCTCTAACCAGCTGAGCTACGAGACTTTAAAAAGGAAAAAAGAAGATAGAATTAAACACAAACAATACTCAAAAAAAGAGATATTCCAGCCACACCTTCCGGTACGGCTACCTTGTTACGACTTAGCCCTAGTTATCTGTTTTACCCTAGGCAGATCCTTACGGTTACTGACTTCAGGCACCACAAACTTCCATGGCTTGACGGGCGGTGTGTACAAGGCCCGGGAACGTATTCACCGTATCATTGCTGATATACGATTACTAGCGAATCCAACTTCACAGAGTCGAGTTGCAGACTCCGATCCGAACTGGGATCACCTTTATGGATTTGCTCTCTGTTGCCAGATGGCAGCCCACTGTAGTGACCATTGTAGCACGTGTGTAGCCCAAGACATAAGGGCCGTGATGATTTGACGTCATCCCCACCTTCCTCACTGTTTACACAGGCAGTCTTTCTAGAGTTCCCGACATGACTCGCTGGTAACTAAAAATAGGGGTTGCGCTCGTTATGGGACTTAACCCGACACCTCACGGCACGAGCTGACGACAACCATGCAGCACCTTGTAAATTGTCCGAAGAAAAGTTGATTTCTCAACCTGTCAAAATACATTTAAGTCTTGGTAAGGTTCCTCGCGTATCATCGAATTAAACCACATGCTCCTCCGCTTGTGCGGGCCCCCGTCAATTCCTTTGAGTTTCATTCTTGCGAACGTACTCCCCAGGTGGATCACTTAACGATTTCTCTAAAACACTGACAATATATCGCCAACATCTAGTGATCATAGTTTACGGCGTGGACTACCAGGGTATCTAATCCTGTTTGCTCCCCACGCTTTCGTTCATGAGCGTCAGTAATAGTTTAGTGAGCTGCCTTCGCAATTGGTGTTCCATGTCATATCTATGCATTTCACCGCTACATGACATATTCCGCCCACTTCATCTATACTCAAGAATATCAGTTTCAATGGCAGTTCTACAGTTGAGCTGTAGGCTTTCACCACTGACTTAAAATTCCGCCTGCGAACCCTTTAAACCTAATAAATCCGGATAACGCTTGCACCCTCCGTATTACCGCGGCTGCTGGCACGGAGTTAGCCGGTGCTTATTCTTACAATACCGTCAAGTTGGTACACGTACCAAGGTTTCTTCTTGTAAAAAAGCAGTTTACAACCCATAGGGCCTTCGTCCTGCACGCGGCATGGCTGCATCAGAGTTTCCTCCATTGTGCAATATTCCTCACTGCTGCCTCCCGTAGGAGTCTGGTCCGTGTCTCAGTACCAGTGTGGGGGATCACCCTTTCAGGCCCCCTATCTATCGTAGCCTTGGTGAGCTCTTACCTCACCAACTAGCTAATAGAACGCATGCTCATCTATAACCACCGGAGTTTTAATTATCAAATGATGCCAAATAATAATATTATGAGGTATTAATCCAAATTTCTCTGGGCTATCCCTCAGTTATAGGTAGATTGCATACGCGTTACTCACCCGTGCGCCACTCGTCATCAAGAGCAAGCTCTTATGTTACCGTTCGACTTGCATGTGTTAGGCCTGCCGCTAGCGTTCATCCTGAGCCAGGATCAAACTCTTCGTTGTATAAAAATTTGTAATTGACTGTAATTGGATGTTATTTAATTCTATCTTCAATAATTCAATGAACTGTTTTTCAAAAAGGGCTGCAAAATAATACGTTAGTATTATCTGCAATCTGTTTTGAAACTTTTTTTGTTCTTACTAAATAAGTAAGTTATAATTCCTTCAAAAAGCGGCTGCAAAAATAGTAATACTTTTAACTCTTGCAACTTTTAATTAAAAAAGATTTTAAACTTAAATATTTTAAAGAACAGTTTTTCTCTCAAAAAGCGGTTGCAAATATATACTGTTTTTATTCTCACAACAAATAATCAAAGAAAATTAAAAT
>CAJIYM010000007.1 GCA_905181635.1 uncultured Flavobacteriales bacterium | reverse complement strand
CCTTTTTCTAGTTCTACAACTATAGTTTCTGTAACTTCATGGGCGCTCATTTGAGGTTGCAAATCATAAGTTGCCACTTTTGGTGAATTGATCATTAGTCGTTTTTCTCCAATAAATTCTTTTTCTCTACCTCCTGAAAAGAAGAAAGTAACATGAGGATATTTCTCAGTTTCTGAAATTCTGATTTGCGTTTTATTGTTTTGTTCTAAAACCTCTCCGAGAGTATTTGTAATATTAGCTTTATCATAAATTACATTCACCTTTTGGTAAGAAGAATCGTAATTTGTTAGAGTCGTAAAGTGCAGATTTAGTGTGCTCATTTTAAAATCTGGCATATTGGTTTGGGTAAGTACAGTTGTAATCTCCCTACATCTATCTGTTCTGAAATTAAAACAAATTACTGCGTCATCTTCCTGTATTTTTACAATCGGATTTCTGTTTTCGTCTACACTAATAATTGGTTTTATAAATTCATCTGTAATCCCATTATTGTAAGAATTTTGGATGCTTTCAGTAAGATTTTGAGAGGCCTCTCCCTTTCCTTTTGTAAGTAAATCATAAGCCAATTTTATGCGCTCCCATCTTTTATCTCTATCCATTGCGTAATACCTACCACAAATTGAAGCAATTCTAGCTCCAAATAAATTCTGTTGCAACTGCTTAATAAATCCTTTTCCACTTTTTGGATCACTATCTCTACCATCAGTAAAAGCATGAACAAATACTTTTTCAATTCCTGCATTATTAGCTAGCTCACATAATTTATATAAATGATTTTGATGAGAATGAATTCCACCATCAGAAACTAAACCAATTAAATGCAATACTTTATTATTCTGTTTTGCATATGTAAAAGAAGATTTTAAATTTTCCATTTCAGCAATGGAATTATCCTCACAAGCAATATTAATTTTTGCCAAATCCTGATACACAATTCTACCTGCACCAATATTTAAATGTCCTACTTCCGAATTACCCATTTGACCTTTAGGCAATCCAACGTGTTCTCCAAAGGTTTTTAATTCACAATTAGGATAATTATTATATAACGAATCAATAAAAGGTGTTTTTGCATTATATATTGTATCCGACTTGGTTTTATCGCCATGCCCCCATCCATCCAAAATAATAAGTACCGTTTTCTTACCTTTCATATCAGTGCAAATATAAAATTTAGTCGAAGATTATTGAACTAAATAACTTAAAATAATGAGATAAACAATGGCCAACCAAAGATTACAATAATAGAAGAAAGAACTATACCACAGCTAATAGCAGTAAGTGATTTTCTATAACTAATACGAAAAACATATGCTGCAATAGTTCCTATATATGCCCCAGTTACTGGAATAGGTATCATAACGAATATCATTAGCCCCCAAACACCATATTTTTGGATTATATCCTTTGTTTTTGTTTTAGCCCTTTTAGAAAAATAAAGTACCATCTTAATGTATAATGGATTATTTTTAAAGTGCTTATTAGAAAACTCTATTAATTTATGAAAAAATGGGAATACTAATAAATTACCCGTAAGCCCAATTATAAAAATCCAAAAAATCTGAATTTCAGATGTTTCTATTGCATGAGGAATAGCAATTTTCGCCTCACCTAAAGGCGACATACTCCATAAGAAAAGACGTAAAATATCAAGCAACATGTATAAAATTTAAGTTTGCAAATGTAACTGGATTACGTTTAAAAAACGTTTAAAATGTATTTATTAAAATAAATATCTTACTCCCCCATTGCATTATAGAAACTATCTCTCATTTTCTGATGAATTGGATTGTCTGTTCCTAAACGTTCAGGATGAAATTGAACGGCAATCATAAAAGGATGCGCTGATTTTTCCATTATTACTGCTTCAGGTAATCCATCAAAGGAGCGAGCAATAACTCTTAAGTTTTCAGAAATATCTTTAAGGCCTTGATGATGCCAAGAGTTTACCATAAAGGTATCTTTATCGATAGGGAAAATTAATGAACAAGTATCAATAATTACAATTTCATGCATTACCTCTCCATTGTTGCGATGGATAACTGTTGTACCAATTTCTGTTGGAATATCTCCATAAAGCGACCCTCCAGATGCAACATTCATCATTTGCATTCCTCTACAAACCCCAACAAGTGGTAATTTGTTTTTAAAAGCAAAATCAAATAGTTTTCTTTCAAGCGTATCTCTTTGGTAATTGATATCACCACACACTGCCAAATTTATAGAGTCATTATATTGTAAAGGATTGATATCCTCACCTCCGGTTAAAATAATACCATCAGCTAAAGCTAAAATACTATCCGTATTCTTAATTGTGTAAGCATCTAAAACAATAACATTTTCAGCTTCTATCCATTTTATATAATTTGAAGATGCTTTGGATAAAATAATTGTTTTTTGTTGTTCCTTATGACAACTAAAAAGAAATAAGAAAGGAACTAATGCGAATATTAGCTTTTTCATAATTTTATGTTTTATAAAGTTAGGATCAAAATTAATGATTATTTCTTAACGAATTAATAATCAAACTTATCATCTCAGGTATATTTAGTAAATTTTATTATTTATATCGTTTTCTTTCATTTTTGTGCAAAAAATAGCATTATTTCTAAATAAATAAGCATTTTAACACAAAATAATACATTTTTATTAAATTTTGGATAATTTATGTGCTCAAGAATAGTGCTTTATATTAAAATCCACTAAAATAGTGTCTATAAATTTTAGTAAAATGACAAAAAATATAAAAAACGAGCTAAAATTACACTAAACTGCACATTTTATTCATTATTACATCACTTTCCCACTCTTTTTCAATATTTTTAATTTTCATAATCTCTTCCATCATTTTTTCCTGCTTCATTCCTATTTTCCAGGCATCAGCATAAGGAATATTAGTAAAACTAACCATGGAATAAAGTGGAATCCATTTTTCAGGATATAGATTAGAAAATTTCTTTTCTATTTCTTTCTGAAGTAAAAAGGTAGGATCAGCTGTATTATCACGCATTACTATAAAATTCTGCATAGATAGATCCTGCAACCCATCACCGTTAGGCTTTCTAGTTATAGAGTACTCTGAAAAGCACGATTTAAGATCTTCACCATGCTTATCTAATAATTCATCAAGCATTCTGCAATCCTCAAGACTGGCATTCATTCCTTGCCCATAAAACGGAACAGTTGCATGAGCAGAATCACCAATCAATACCGCAGTATCTTTGATATGCCAAGGAAAAGTTTTTATAATACCTAAGCCAGATGTTGGATTAGCAATCCATTGCTTATATAAGTCAGGGACTAAATTTAAAAAATCTGGGAAAATAGCACTAAAATAATTTTCTACCTCTATCTCGGAGTTTAACCCTTCAAATGATTTTTCTCCTTTTTTAGGTGCAAATAATGTACATGTAAAGCTACCATCTAAATTTGCTAATGCAATAAGCATAAACTCTCCTCTTGGCCAAATATGAAGGGCATTTTTATCTAATAAAAAAGACCCGTTTTTTCCTGCAGGTATATGTAATTCTTTATAATCGTGATCAATTTTATTATAATCAAAATCATGGTCATACTGCTCCACCATTTGTTTTCTAACAGCTGAAAAAGCCCCATCTGCACCAATTATCAAATCAGACTTAACAGTCTGCTTTTGATTTGTATTAGTATTTTCAAAAATTACACTAGCATCCTCAAGATTAGCATCAATACATTTCTCATTGAAATAAAGATCAGCTCCATTTTTGGCTGCTAATTTCATCATGAGTACATTTAGTTGTGCTCGTGAAACAGAATAAATTGCCTGACCATCATTTCCGTATAGTTGCTCTGTTAAATTACCTTTTTCATCATGCATTATTCGTTTATCCATAGCAATAGCAATGTTCATTACCTCTGCTTCAACACCAACTTTTTTTAATGCTGTTAGACCCCTTTCAGAAAGTGCTAAATTAATAGACTTGCCTGCAGTAATAATTTCAGACCGCAAATCATTTCTTCTTTCAAAAATAGAAACATTGTGCCCTCTTTTAGTTAAATACAGGGCACATAAAGAACCTGCTAGTCCTGCCCCTACAATTGTAATATTTTTTTTCATTATAATTCTTCTTCTAGTATTGTGTAAAATTTAAAAACATCTTGAAAGCTATTATAGAGAGGAATTGGTGCGATACGAATTACATCTGGCTCCCTCCAGTCAGCAATTACCCCCTTTACAGTTATTGAGTCAAACAACTTTTTATCACCATTCTTAACTCGGATAGAAAGCTGACAACCTCTTTCTTTTGGAGTAATAATTTCTATTCGATCGCTTTCAATTGAATTTAATAGAAAAACTAAATAATCTGTAAGTTTTTTAGATTTTAAAACTAATTTATCAATGCCTACTTCATCAAAAATAGAAAGTGAAGCGCGAATTGCCGCTAAAGATAAAATAGGAGGATTGCTCAATTGCCAACCCTCAGCGCTAGCAATAGGATTAAATTTATCTGGCATTTTAAAACGCTCTTCTTTATTGTGCCCCCACCAACCTGCAAATCTTGGTAAATTTGCCTTATGATGTTTTTCATGTATAAACGCACCAGCAACCGAGCCAGGTCCAGAATTTAAGTATTTATATGAACACCATACCGCAAAATCAACTTCCCACTTATGAAGTTCTAATTTTACATTTCCTGCTGCGTGAGCTAAGTCAAATCCAACAGTAATTCCCTTGTTATGCGCTAACTTTGTAATAATTTCAAAATCAAAAACCTGACCCGTATAGTAGTTCACTCCTCCCAACATAATCAAAGCTATTTCACCACCTTCTGATTGAATGATTTCGGCAATATCTTCTGTTCTGATAGCAGACTCTCCAACTCGAGGCCTTAGCTTTATTAAAGAATTTTCTGGTAAAAATCCATGATGTTTTATTTGCGATTCAACTGCGTAAATATCAGATGGAAATGCATCTCCTTCAATAATAATTTTATGTCTTTTTTGGGTTGGTCGATAAAAAGAAACCATCATTAAATGCAAGTTTACCGTAAGGGTATTCATAGCAACTACTTCGGTACTTTTTGCTCCAACTATTTTAGCATAGCTTTCAGCTAAAAACTCATGATATGGAAGCCAAGGATTTTTAGCATGAAAATGCCCTTCCACTCCAAAAGTAGCCCAATCATCTAATTCTTGATTTAAAAATTGTTTGGTTCGTTTAGGCTGCAACCCTAAAGAATTTCCACACATATAAATATGCTCCTCTCCATTTTTTTGTAAGGGAATATAAAACTCATTTCTATAGCTTCTTAATTCATCTTTTGAATCTAATTCTATAGCAAAATCTGCTGTGTTTTTATAATTCATTTATCTTGTATATTATGGGCCTGCTAGGTGCTGCATCGGAAACAAATGCAGGAATTTGCAAGTTTAATAAATAGGCTCCATCCTCTAAATAAGAAGGAGCAAATATCATTTCTGTTATGGTTTTATTTTGTGTATTTGGGTTAAACTCTTTTCCTTTTGTTTCCCAAAAAACATTATGAGCAGAAAGGTGTCCATCATCAAGCAATCTGTCAACTGATGGGGTGTCAACCAATAAATGATCTACACCCAAACTTACAATATACTTCATTGCATCAATACTGAAAAAAGCAGGAGCAAATTTCATGTAATCTCTACTTTTCTTGTTTTCTAAATTAGGCGTAGTTCTAATAATTAATCCTTGCAAAAAAGCAGGGTTTAAAGCTTTTAGTTTAGACTCCAAATCTTCTTTAGTAATAACTAGATCCCCTTTATTTAAGTTAGGAGTATAATTCTCCGTTGTGTTTCTTGGCGTAACAGAAACCAAAGTTGCCCGTATCATTTCCTTATTAAGTGAAGTTAAAATACTAATCCTTGCATCCGTAATATGACCAATACACTCAGTATGTGTACCGTTGCAATGAGGAGTAAAACTATACGTTTCAAAATTACAAGGGCCACCTTTTCGAGTATCTCCAATAAACTGCCCATCTTGATAAGGTTTAGAAGTTGCGCCGTCAACCCCATAAGTATTAGGTTGTTCTCCATTAAAATTTATAGGAATAGAAATGTCATTTCCTTTAGAAAAGTTTACTTCAAAATCAATAGTTTTGAAACTAATTTTTGCCTTCATCATATAAAATCTTCTTTTTTGACCCCTAACCAATTCAAAGCATTTTCAGCCAACAGCTTAGACTTTTTAGCATTGGTATAGTTCATTTCGTTAATAAGCTTCCCTGGCTCTAATTCTCCTAAAGGGAAGGGGTAATCGGTTCCTAAACAAATTTTATCTTCCCCCATCATATCAACAATAAATTCTAACATTTTTGGCTCATGCACTAAACTATCTAAATAAAAATTACCTAAATAATCTCTAGGATTTACCTTGTTGTCAATAGCGCATAAATCAGGGCGCACATTAAACCCATGCTCAATTCTCCCAATAGTGGCAGGAAAAGATCCTCCACCATGAGCAAAGGCTACTTTTAAGTTTGGTAAGCGTTCGAATACACCTCCAAAAATCATGGAACAAATAGCCAAGGAGGTTTCCGCAGGCATACCAACCAACCAAGGTAACCAGTACTTTTCCATTTTCTCTTTGCCCATCATATCCCAAGGGTGAACAAAAATACTCATCTCTAATTCTTCACATTTTTGAAAAATAGGAAAAAGTTCATCCCTGTCCAAATTCCAGTCATTAATATGAGAACCAATTTGTATCCCTCTTAATCCAAGCTCTTTACATCTAGTTAATTCTTGAATTGCTAAATCTGGATTTTGCATTGGGACTGTACCTAAACCAATAAATCGTTTAGGATTTCTCTTTACAATATCGGCAATATGGTCATTTAAAAATTCTGCAACTACAAGAGTATCCTTGTCCTTTGCCCAGTAAGAAAACATAACAGGGACAGTAGATAAAACTTGCACATCCACTCCTAGCTTATCACATTCTTTAATCCTAGCTTCATCCGACCAACAATTATCATCTACCTCTCTAAAAAATTTATCATCCATCATCATTTTAGCACAACAGGGCTTATGATGATCTAAACTTACAAACCCTCCATATCCAAATTTCTCTTTAAAGTTAGGGATGTTTTCTGGTAAAATATGAGTGTGAATATCAATGGTGAATAGTTTATTCATATTTATATGAATCGTTTATCTACCTCCATAGTATTTCCACAATTATTGCAAGTTCTCTTATCTTCAGAGGAATAAAACTCTTTAAATCTAGGCTGAAAATCCTTTTCAACATTAGTTAATTGGAAATAAGTGTCATGTAAAGGCTCATTGCAATTATCACAAAACCACATAAGTCCATCTCTTTCATTTGCAGTTCTTCTACATTCAATTACCATACCAACAGACCCTTCTGAACGTATAGGAGAATGTGGAATTTTGGCAGGCAATAAAAACACTTCTCCCTCATTAATTGGAATATCTACAGCATTTCCTTCTTCCTGAATTCTTAAAACAATATCTCCTTTTATTTGGTAAAAGAATTCCTCTGTTTCGTTATAATGATAATCTTTTCTAGCATTCGGCCCTCCAACTACCATAATAATAAAATCACCTGATTCGGTATACAGACACTTATTCCCAACTGGTGGTTTTAGTAAATCTTTATTGTCTTCTATCCATTTAAGGAAGTTAAAAGGTTTTCTGATAGTGCTCATAATTTATAGTTTTAAATGGTTGCAATTACTTTTAGTTCAATTGCAATTGGTGTTGGCAAACTCTTTATTTCAATAGTTGTTCTGCAAGGCTGATTTTCCTTAAAATACTCTGCATATATTTTATTATACGTTTTAAAATCATCTTTCATATTAGTAAGGAAGACCTGAACATCAATAATATTACCCCAAGAGGAGCCCGCATCTTCAAGAATAAAGCGAATATTTTCAAAAACAGAATGACATTGAGCTTCAATATCGTAATTATCTATATCTCCGTTAGTATTTAGTGTTACACCAGGAATATCAATTTGGCCAGCTTTTCTTGGCCCTACACCAGATAAAAACAATAAATCTCCAACTTTACGAGCATGAGGGTATAGCCCTACTGCCTGAGGCGCTCTATCTGAATTAAATTTCTCTCCGTTCATTTCTTTAAATTTCTTTATACATATAATAATGAGGACCTATTGCTTCAATGTCAAAAAGCTCTCCGATAATCTTAAATCCTACAGATTTATAAAAATTGACTGCAACTAAACGGGCATTACACCACACCATATCACAATCTCTTTTTTTAAGTTCTTTAAATGATTCTACACATTAAATTTCTAGCATAACCTTTTCTTTGAAAGTTGAGAATCAGTTGCCATTCCTCTTAATCTATATGCATTATTCGGATTTTATTTTCATTGATGTCTGAGCATAAAATGTAGCGCAGGTTACAATTTTATCATCTACAATACAAGCCATGTGAAAAGTGCCTTCTTCATAATCCTTCAGATAAGAAGTAGTAGAAATAATCTTGACCTTTTCTTAATTCAGAATGCCTTAAAGGTCTAATCTTCTCAGCATCTACTTTATTTATTTCAACTTGCAATTGTGTTGTCATCTTTATATTTTAACACATACATTTTTAGATTCTGTGAAAAATTGAAGAGATTTAAAACCACCCTCCCTTCCAACACCTGACTGCTTCATCCCTCCAAAAGGAATTCTTAAATCTCTAAGCAAGCCATGTATTAATCCATACAATACCAGCATCAATATTTGCAGCAACTCTATGGGCTTTACTTATGTTTTCGGTAAATATAGAGGCTGACAATCCATACTTTGTAGAGTTAGCCATTTCCACTACCTGTTCTTCTGTTTTAAATGAAATTAAAGATACAACAGGTCCAAAAATCTCTTCTTGATTAATATCGCAATCAGAAGATAATCCTTCAATAATTGTAGGCTGGAGATAGTATGCCGTTTTTTAAATCTCCTTCGAGTATTTCCCTTTCTCCACCAATTAAAATTTTTCCTCCTAAAGTTTTTGCTAATTCAATTTTATCTAAAATTTTCTCCATATGATTTTTAGAAACTACCGCTCCTAAATTAGAGGATGTATCTTTTGGGTCACCCACTTTTAGTTTTGCAGTTTTGGCAACTAAAGCATCTTTAAATTTATCGTAAATCTCTTCTTGAACAAACAGACGAGAACCACACAAACAAATCTGACCTTGATTGGTAAATGCTGCACGAGCTGCCATACTTACTGCCTTATCAAAATCAGCATCTGCAAAAATTATATTTGGATTTTTACCGCCCAACTCCAAAGATATTTTTTTAAACATTGGTGCTGTCACAGTTGCTATATGTTTTCCTGTAATAGTTCCTCCAGTAAAAGAAATAATAGGGGTATCAAGATGAGTAGTTAAAGGATCTCCTGTTTTACTTCCCAATCCGTGAACTATATTTAAAACACCTTTTGGTAACCCCGATTCAATACAAATTTTACTTAAGATATAAGCCGTCATTGGAGTAACTTCAGAGGGTTTTGCAACTACTGTATTTCCTGAAGCAAGAGCTGGTGCAATTTTCCAAGTAAGTAAATATAAGGGTAAATTCCAGGGTGAGATACAGGCTGCTACACCAATTGGTTGACGCAATGTATAGTTAATAGCCATTCCATCCATTTCATGCATTTCTGAACTATCATGTAATATTGCTCCTGCAAAGAAACGAATATTGGCTGGTGCCCTTGGAATATCCACATGAGCAGCCAAAGATTCTGGCTTACCATTATCTTTACTTTCTGCCTTTATAAGTTCATCAGAATATTTTTCAATCGTATCTGCTAGCTTCATTAATATATCCGAACGCTTTTGCTTTGGAGTTACACTCCAAGTTTTAAAAGCTTCCTTAGCTGCTTCTACTGCATTATCAATATCTAATTTTTCAGAATCTGGTATTAAAGAATATACCTGACCATTTGAGGGATTATAATTATCTAAATAATTTCCGTTTGTAGGTTCTACTAAATCTCCATTTATATAATTTAAAATCTTTTCCATTATAAGCTTGCAGTTCTTCCTCCGTCTACTGGGAGGTTGATTCCATTAATATACGCTGCAGCTGGGCTACATAAAAAAGCTATTGCATTAGCAACTTCATTAGCTTCCCCAAAGCGATTTGCTGGCACTGAAGATTTCATTATCTGCGCTATATCCTTTTCTGATTTTCCTTGCTTTTTTGATCTATTAGAAATTATACTCTCTAATCTATTTGTATTTGTGAATCCTGGGAGAACATTATTAACTGTAATTCCGTGCCCCCCTAATTCAATAGAAAGTGTTTTTGCCCAATTAGCAACTGCCGCTCTAATTGTGTTAGAAACTCCTAGTCCTGGAATTGGTGCTTTTACAGAAGTAGAAAGAATATTAATTATGCGACCAAAACATTCCTTTTTCATACCATCAACAACTTTCTGCACTAAGATCTGATTGTTAATTAAGTGCATTTTGAAAGCATCTTCAAATGATTGAGTATTTGCAGCAGAAATTGGACCTCCAGCAGGGCCTCCAGTATTGTTTATTAAGATATGATAATTACTAGCTAGCAGTTTTATTTTTTCTTTCAAACTATTTGATTCAGAAAAATCTACAACTAATAAAGAATGTTTCTGACCTTGAGTTGTATCAAGTAATGTCATGACTTCTTTTAGTTTTGATTCATTTCTTGCAATAAGAGTAATATTGGCTCCAATATTTGCTAATTCAATAGCTGTTGCCAGACCTATTCCTTGAGTACATCCACAGACAATAGCGTTTTTATTTTTTAAATCTAAATTCATTTATTCTATAATTATTTTTTATAATTAAATCCTAATGTATCTTTTATATTTTGTGGTAATTCCGGTAAGTAGGAGCGAGAAATCATTAGTGTTGAAATATTTGCCAAATCGGTAAATATTTTGTGCTTGTCCACTGTTTCTTTCAAATATCCTTGACCTGAACTGCCGCCAGTCCCAATTTTTTGCCCTAACATCTTTTCAACCATTTGAACATGCCTAAACCTCCAGGTTGCAATTTTATGATCAAACTCAACCAAGCTTCTAAGGAACTGATATGGTAAATGTAAGATCGGTTGATCTCTGTATAAATTAATTAGTAGCGCTGACATTGTAGCTCTATAAGAAAGGGTTGTTTCTCCATCTTGAATCGCTTTGTTGTGTTCCGATTCAGAAAGCACTCTTTCAAAATACTTTTTGTTTTCCTCAATCATACGAATTCTGATTTCCCTATCGCTATCCGTTAAGTTTGCTGCTATAATTCCTGCAATTTCTTTGTCCAACATCTGCTTTACTGCTACATCATATTTTTGAGTAAAATCAAAGCCCTCCATATTTAAAAATGGGATTCTTTCTAACCATTTCTCAACTAAATAAAATAAAGATTCGGTTACTTCTAAATTTAAAATTTCTTCTTTCTTATCCCCCTCAAATTGACTATGATAAGGACATCCTCCAAACTGATGTCTTTTCTTAATCTTTAGTCCCAGCATTACTTCTATCTTTCTGAATTGATGTGACTGAAAACCAGATGCGGGAGATAAGTGATCTCTAAAGTCTAAGAAATCCAAGGAAGTCATAGTTTCTAAGATATCCAACTGACCAATCAAAGTGGTCATAACTTTATTCACTCTATCCATTCTTCTAACTATAACCCCAACACTACTTTCGTTAATTTTATCCGCTTTAAACAAATCCATTGTTGAACCTATCTCATGAAGAATTTGCTTAAACCACAATTCATAAGTTTGATGAATGATAATAAACAACATCTCCTCATGTGCCGCTTCTTTACCATCCCCACTAAGTAGATTTTGTGAATCTAAAACCTTATCAAGAGCCAAGTAATTTATGTAATGTACTGATGTTGTTTCTTCTGACATTTATTCATTTTTATAAAGTAGTAAAAGTAAGCAATCTGATTTAAAAAATCAAAACTGAAATTACAAAAAATAAATAGCATAAAATACTCAGAGATTCTACCCAAAATGAAAAGTACATTTCACCCCTTTTTTTATCAGATTTAACTATAAAGATTGAAGTAACAAAATACAGAAAAATTAATGCTAGTAAATTTGAAGATATTATGGTGTTTTCTAAGTGCTGAAAAACTGAAATCACCAAACACATAAACAAAGCAAAAAGAGCAATAAATCTTGCTTTTAAAATACCAAAAAATAATGGAAGTGTTTGTAGATTTTGAGCGTCATACTTCAAATCTCTAATATCGAAAGGGATAGTTATAGCGAAAACAAACAAAAATCGTGACAATAAGTGCAATACAATATTTTGTGAAATGGGGATATTATTTTCAAGTACTAACAAAAGCATAGTGCTTACGGTCCACACAAAAGAAATGATGAAGATTTTACTAAATGGAATCTCCCTTAAACCAAAAGGATATAAAATAGAGATCAAGCCTACAGTAATTATAAAAAGTTGAGTTATTAATTGAAACTCAAAAAAGAGATAGACACTTACTAATCCACCGCATGCCATTAATAAATAAATAGCAATATTTTGCTTTGCTAGCCAAACTTTACGAATATGATTCAAGCCCTTTTTAATTCTCACAATCCTTTGAAAATTATAAGTAAATAGAGTCGCAAAAAATACAAATTGACTAATTTGATAATTTGTAGCGCTAATCAATAATTCCGAACTCAAAGCCAAAGCGAGCACACAAAATGCAACCCAAATATTACTAAAAACAATAAAGCGAATGAATGATTTCAATTCTATATTTTATTTTTTCAGATATATAATACTGGTAATTATTAAAATTAAAGGAAATAGAAATATTAATTGACTTGTTACAACCCAAAATAAAAATTGAAGATAGTCAATAATGACTATTTGAGTAGTTTTTTCTTTTGTAGTTATATTAATTAACTGGTCAAACTCTAATTTCATAAGTTCAGACCTACTTAATTTTAAGTCAATAACCCCAATATTATTCAAGCCTTTTTTGAATCCTTTTAAAACAGCTTTAGTATGTAGCCATAGACTATATGCCATTGCCCATAGACTTATAATACAAATCGGAAAATATTTCCAAAATCCAGTTGAAATTTCCCAGCCAGCAATAAAAGCCTCTCCCTTCCAATTTGCGTTGCACTTATTTAGTATGTGGTGAATATCATGAATATGAGTTACATCTTTTCTGAATTTTGGATTCGGAAGGTTTAAATTAATTCCAAATGCTTTAATCCTAAAATTATTTTTATTGACACCTCCATCTGAAGGAATTCTATTTTTCCTATAAAAATTAGCTAATAATTTATCTAATGTCATTTTTACCTACATTACTATATTTACAATTCTTTTTGGCACTACAATTATTTTTTTAGGCAACTTTCCTTCCAAATAATGAGCTGTTTTTTTATGTTTCATCACCTCAACCTCCACCTGTTCTTTACTCATTTCAGCAGGTAAAATAATTTTAAATCGCATTTTTCCATTAAACGAAATTGGGTAGTTTACTTCATTTTCTACTAAATAACTGGAATTAAATTCGGGGAAACTTGCCTTAGTAACTGAAGTTTCATTACCTAATTTACTCCAAATCTCCTCAGCAATATGAGGCGCGTAAGAAGAAAGTAAAATTGTAAAATCAGTGATTATTTCTCTGTTATTACATTTTAGCTCTGTCAATTCATTTATACAAATCATAAAAGTACTAACTACAGTATTAAAAGAATAACGCTCAATCTCTTCCTCCACTTTTTTAATAGTTTTATGAAGAGCCTTGTAATCTTCATTTGAGGGTTCTTTGTCTGAAACTGAAAAGTTATTTTCTGTGTCATGTACCAAACGCCAGAACTTACGCAGGAAATTATGTACACCATTTATCCCCTTTACATCCCAAGGCTTAAACTGTTCTAATGGTCCTAAAAACATTTCATACAAACGCAAAGTATCTGCCCCAAAATCTTCTACCAATTTATCTGGAGTTTGTACATTGTATTTTGATTTTGACATTTTCTCCACTTCATGTCCACATAAATATTTTCCATCCTTATTTAGAATAAATTCAGCATTAGCATATTCTTCTCGCCAATTTTTAAATGCCTCCACATCAAGTAAATCATTATTCACAAAGCTAATATCAGTATGTAGTCTTGTAGTTTTATATTTCTTTCTCTTATCAAAGCTCACAAAAGTATTGGTGTCATTTATTCTATACACAAAACTCGATCTACCTAAAATCATTCCTTGGTTAATCATTTTTTTAAACGGCTCATCAAAAGAAATAAATCCTCTATCGTACAAAAATTTAGTCCAGAAACGAGAATATAATAAATGTCCGACAGCATGCTCAGCACCTCCAATATACAAATCTACTTGCCCCCAATAATCAGATTTTTCTTTTGCACAAAACTCACCATCATTATTTGGGTCCATGTAACGCAAAAAATACCAAGAACTACCTGCCCATCCTGGCATGATATTGGTTTCCATTCTATCTCCTTCAAATATACTCCAATCCTCTTTTTTTGCTCTTGCCAATGGAGGCTCACCACTTACAGTTGGCAAATATTTATCGATCGCAGGCAATGTAACTTGTTTATTATCGTCTAAAACATAAGCCGTATCATTTTTATAATATACAGGGAAAGGTTCACCCCAGTATCTTTGACGGCTAAATATAGCGTCACGCAAACGATAATTTATTTTACTTTTCCCAAAACGACCTTCTTCGATTTTAAAAATTGCCAAATTCATAGCCTCCTTAACTGTCATGCCATTTAAAAAATCGGAGTGCGCAATTTTTACATTTTTGTCCTCATTTGCTCCTTCAGTAACATCAACTTCTTCAAAAATATTAATTATATCCAAACCAAAGTGATTAGCAAAATCCCAATCCCTTTGATCACCACAAGGAACCGCCATAACAGCACCTGTTCCGTAAGATACCAATACATAATCTCCAATCCAAACTTGAACTTTATTACCTGTAAAAGGATGAATAGCATAAGCTCCAGTAAATACTCCGCTAACACTATTATCAGCTTGCCTATCTCTTTCTGATTTTAGTTTCGCTTTATTCACATATCTTTCTACTTCATCTATTTGTGTAGCAGTTGTAATTATATTTACTAACTCATGTTCTGGGGCTAAAACCATAAAATTAACTCCAAAAATAGTATCTGGGCGAGTTGTAAATACTTCTATTTCATTTTCAGAATTTTCCAATTTAAAAATTACAGAAACACCTTTAGATTTTCCTATCCAATTTTTTTGGATTTCTTTTATTGAATCCGACCAATCTACTGTATCTAGTCCTGAAATCAACCTATCAGCATAAGCAGTAATTCTTAATGACCATTGTTTCATTAGCTTCTGTTCAACCGGAAAACCCCCTCTTTCTGATAATCCATCTTTTACCTCATCATTGGCTAATACCGTTCCTAAACCTTCACACCAGTTCACCCAAGTATCTGATAAAAATGCTAATCGATAATTCAACAGCATTTTTTCTTTTTCTAGATCTGTAAAATCACCCCACTCTATTGATGAAAATTTTGGTGTATTATCATCACAAACTGCATTAGTTTTAGTATTACCCGTTTTCTCAAAGTCAGAAATTAAACCTGTAATTGGTATGGCTTTATTTCTTCCATTACAATAATAAGAACCGAAAAGTTGCTTAAAAATCCACTGAGTCCATTTATAATAATTAGGGTCAGAGGTTTGTACTTCACGACTCCAATCAAATGAAAAGCCAATTTGATCTAGCTGTTTCCTATACCTTTCTGTATTATCTTTTGTAGCTACTGCGGGGTGAATACCTGTCTGTATAGCATATTGTTCAGTTGGTAAACCAAAAGAATCATATCCCATAGGATGCAAAACGTTAAAGCCCTTTAATTTTTTATAACGAGCGTATACATCAGAAGCAATATAACCTAGAGGATGGCCAACATGTAAGCCCGCACCTGAAGGATAAGGAAACATATCCAAAACATAGTACTTTGGCCTACTTGTATCTACCTCTACTTTATAGGTCTCATTCGCCTTCCAGTAAGCTTGCCACTTTTTTTCTAGCTTGTTAAAATTGTAATCCATCTTATAATATTATTCTGTTTTGCAAAGTTAATGAATAACATCAAATAGTAATTTGTATTTTTATATTTTAGCGATCTATATGACAACAGGCAATAACACATCATTAAACAGGCGAATTTTATCGTCATCCGCCTCAGTTGTAATTAGCTTATCATTAGTTTTGTTTGTAATTGGTCTACTTGGACTTGTACTGATAAATGCACAAAGACTCTCTAATTATGTAAAAGAAAATATTGGATTTACTATTATGTTAAAAGATGGGGTG
Organism: uncultured Flavobacteriales bacterium; assembly: GCA_905181635.1. Lineage (GTDB taxonomy): Bacteria > Bacteroidota > Bacteroidia > Flavobacteriales > BACL11 > UWMA-0277. Next base: position 25,911 of record CAJIYM010000007.1, on the reverse strand, counting down.
AATGAAATAGAGATCATGAATTTTCAAAAAATATTAGACGCTGCCGACTTTGCAAAAAACAGTACTTTTGTGTCAAAAGAACAAGCTACAAAGGATTTACAAGATGATTTGGGAGAAGATTTTGTTTCTTTTTTAGGATACAGTCCGCTTTTATCCTCAATTGATGTAAAGTTAAATGCTAATTACGCCAATACAGATAGCTTAGTATTTATCAAAGCTGAATTGAGTAATTATCAATTAGTACACACTATTTTTTATCAAGAAAATTTAATTGACAAACTCAACAGTAATATAAATCGCCTTAGCTTTTTCTTGTTTTCATTTTGTCTTTTATTATTCATCATAGCTTTTGCACTTATCAACAATACAATACGTCTTTCTGTTTATTCAAAACGATTTTTAATTCGAACAATGAGGCTTGTTGGAGCAAAGAATAGCTTTATTCAAAAACCTTTTTTAATTAAAGGAATGTATCAAGGAGTATACAGCTCTATTTTTGCTATTTTCATGCTTATTGGGTCTATACAACTCATACAAAGCGAAACAGCAAGCATGCTAAACATTACAGATTTAAAAATTATTGGATTGATATTTTCTCTAATATTTATATTTGGTTTTTTTCTCAGCTGGATATCTACATTTTTTGCAGTACGAAAATTTATTAAACAAAACGAAAGCGAACTTTACAACTAAAAAATCACCTATGGACTTTGCATTTTCAAAAAAAAATTACATTTTATTATTTGTTGGTTTAGCCTTTATGGCAAGCGGACTAATCTTGATGATTGGAGGGGGGTCAGATGACCCATTAGTGTTTTCAGATGAGATATTTAATACTACTCGATTAACAATCGCTCCTATTTTACTTGCTTCGGGATTCATTATTGAAATATTCGCCATAATGCATAAAGGTAAACAAGCCTAACATATGGAAATTATAAATGCCATAATCCTTGGAATTATTCAAGGGCTAACTGAGTTTTTGCCAGTTAGTAGTAGTGGGCATTTGGAAATTGCAAAAGTGATTTTAGGAGAGAAAAAAGTAGGGGAAGAAAGCCTACTGATGACTGTAATTCTACATTTTGCCACTGCTCTTTCTACAATTATTATTTTTCGAAAAGATATTCTAGAGATCATATACGGATTATTACAGTTCAAAAACAATGATTCTTTTTGGTTCTCTTTAAAAATTATTCTTTCAATGATACCAGCAGCTATTGTGGGTGTGTTTTTTAATAATGAAATAGAAGCTCTTTTTGGAGGATCATTGAATCTAGTAGGGTGCATGCTTATAATTACTGGATTATTATTATTTCTTGCTGACACAGCGAAATCATCATCAAAAAAAGTAGGAGTTAAACATTCTATTCTTATTGGAATTTCTCAAGCTATTGCCATATTACCAGGGATTTCTCGCTCTGGAGCAACAATTTCAACAGCTGTACTGTTAGGTATAGACAAAGAAAAAGCAGCACGATTCTCTTTCTTAATGGTTGTCCCATTAATCTTTGGTAAAATGGCTAAAGATATATTTTCAGGTAATATAAATTATGAACCCACCACCCTTATACCTTTAATAATAGGTTTTGTTTTTGCTTTTCTCACAGGTATGTTTGCTTGTAAATGGATGATAAAATTAGTAAAAAGTAGTAAATTAAAATATTTCGCCTATTACTGTTTTGCTATTGGAGGAATTGTAATCACTACATCCTTTTTATAACATGAAAAAATTTCCCGAAAACGAACAGTATTTTTTAGACGGACAAATCCTTTTAATTAATAAACCTTTGGGATGGACTTCTTTTGATGTAGTGAAAAAAATTAAAAATCTAATACGAACAAAATATAGTCTAAAAAAAATAAAAGTAGGCCATGCTGGAACTTTAGACCCTTTAGCTAATGGCTTACTAATTGTTTGTACTGGTAAATTTACTAAACGAATTTCTGAATTGCAAGGGCAAGCAAAGGTATATACTGGAGATATTACTTTAGGCGGCACCACTCCAAGTTATGATTTGGAAACAGAGATAAATGCTGAATTTGAAACTAATCATATTTCTGAAACCCTTATTAAAGAAACTACCGCACAATTTATTGGAGAGATAGATCAGAAACCACCTATTTTTTCAGCTTTAAAAAGAGGTGGGGAACGCTTATACGAAAAAGCAAGAAGAGGAGATAGCTTCGAAATTGAACCAAGAAAAGTAAGTGTTCATTCTTTTGATATAAAAACCATTGAAATGCCAAAAGTAAGTTTTGAAATAAAGTGTAGTAAAGGAACATATATACGATCAATAGCCAATGATTTTGGAGCTGCATTAAACAGTGGAGCACACCTTTCAAAACTATGCCGTACCGCTATTGGGGACTATCAATTAGCAAACGCCCTAGATCTATCTGATTTCGAAAAGCAACTAAACAGCTAATCACTTGACTTCTGCTTGTCAATACTTTATATTTGCCGGCTTAAAATTCTACCTTTCAGGAGTTTCCTAAAGGCAAAACTAAAACCAAAATTCTATGAAATACAAATTGTCAATGTTCAAGTTTGAGTTACCACAAACAAGAATTGCAGATAAACCTATTGAAAACCGTGAAGATGCTAAGCTAATGGTTATACACAGATCAACAGGGGAAATAGAACATAAAACAGTAGCTGATCTTGGTGATTATTTTGATGAAGGAGATGTGATAGCAACAAATAACACAAAAGTATTTCCAGCAAGACTTTACGCAAATAAAGAAAAAACTGGTGCAATGATTGAAGTATTCTTATTAAGAGAATTAAACCAAGAAAACAGACTTTGGGATGTGTTAGTTGACCCAGCAAGAAAAATAAGAATAGGAAATAAATTATTCTTTGGTGATAATGACGAATTAATAGCTGAAGTAATTGATAACACAACTTCAAGAGGAAGAACATTACGTTTCCTTTTTGACGGAACACATGAAGAATTCAAAGAAACCTTAACTGCATTAGGCAAAACTCCTTTACCAAAGCATATTAACAGAGAGCCAACTGAAGAAGATACAGAACGTTTTCAAACAATTTACGCTAAGCACGATGGATCGATTTCAGCACCAACTGCAGGAATGCATTTTAGCAAGATATTAATGAAACAAATGGAGCTAAAAGGAGTTGAGTTTGCAGAAACAACTTTGCATGTCGGTCTTGGGACCTTTAATGATATAATGGTAGAAGATCTTTCAAAACACAAAATGGAATCTGAAGAAATTATCATTCCAGATGAAGCTGCTATAAAAATTAACAGAGCAAAAAATTCGAGAAGAAAAATTTGTGCTGTAGGGACAACTGTGATGCGTACTTTGGAGAGTTCAGTTTCAACAAAAAGTGAAGTTATTCCATTTACAGGCTGGACAAATATCTTTTTGTTTCCTCCACACACCTACCAGATTGCTAATTGTATGCTAACCAATTTCCATTTACCAAAATCATCATTAATGATGCAAGTAGCAGCATTTTCAGGATTAGATTTATTGAAGAAAGCATATAAAGAGGGCTTAAAAAACAAATACAATTTCCATACTTATGGAGATGCTATGTTAATTCTATAACATGCGTAAAATTGCTTTAATAGTTGCTGGAGGAAAAGGGGAGCGCATGAAAGCGAGTATCCCAAAGCAGTTTTTACTATTACATGGCACCCCTATACTGATGCACACTTTAAAACGATTTTCTCACTTTGAGGAAATTGTTTTAGTTTTACCTCTATTGCAATTTAAATACTGGAAAGAACTATGTGAAACCTATAATTTCACACAAAAACATAGCTTAGTTTCTGGCGGTGAAACTCGATTTCATTCAGTAAAGAATGGATTAGTCAGAATAGCGGATAACACTATTGTTGCCATTCATGATGGTGTTCGTCCACTTATTTCTACGACATTAATTGATAACCTAGTTGCTGAATCTAAAAGTGGTGTTGGAGTTATTCCTATTGTCCCTGTGAAGGATTCATATAGGAAAGTTGATATGGGTGAATCAACACAAATTGATAGAAAAAATTTGTTTAAAGTTCAAACTCCACAATGTTTTTTAAGTACCGACATAAAGGAAGCTTACAACCAAGATTATTCACCTATTTTTACTGATGATGCTTCTGTATTTGAATCACATGGCGGAAAAATAAATGCTGTTTTAGGGGAGGAAAAAAACCTTAAAATTACAACTGAAGAAGATTTAAAAATTGTTGAAATTTTATAATCGTAATTATTGCTTAACTGAATTTAAATTAGAAAAGAAGATACTATTGCAATAAAATAGAAATGCGAGAATTAAGATTTACCTGGATATATGAACTAGATAACTTGAATAAAACAATCGGCGGTAAATTTAAATCCATCCAAATTCTTAATTAAATTAACTCCTGGAATTTTTCCATTTCTAAAAGTTCCTAACTTACTAAATCCCAATGCTTTTGCTCCATTCTTACATGCTATTTTAAGTAGTGTATTCAAATCGAAATTTGAATTATTCTGAATTATTAACAGCTCATCTAAAATTGAAAGGGAATCGTTCGAAGCTAAACTGTCTGTTCCTACACATAATTTGTCGCTATCAAAAATAGAATAATCAGGTAAATCATTTTCAATATACAAATTTGCTCTTGGGCAAGTACAGTAATAATTATCTGTTATATCTTCTTTTCTTGCAAAAGTATTATGCACTAATAACACCTTTTTATCAGATAAATCTTGTAAAACATCAGTCGGTTTGTTTCTATTTAACCAAATACTTGATGTAGCATTCATACTGTTTAACCAATCAAAAAAAGCTCCCTCCTGATTTTCAAAAAGCTGATTTTCTTCATTTGTTTCTTGCATATGAATTGTTAGTAATTCATCGGCATTATCAAAAGCATTGATAATCTTGTTCATTAAAACTGGTGGCACAGAATAAGGAGAATGAGGTACAATGCTAGCTTTTTGACCAGCAACTCTAAATTCATTTCTCAACTCTATTGCTTGATTAAATACAACATCAGTATTATTTAAATCCACACCAAAAGTTTCTATAAAATTATAATACGTCAAATTCTCTTTTTGTTTTTTTTCTAAAGTATCAACTTTATTACAAATGTCGCCAACTGCGACAATTCCATTAGAAATCATTTCTTTTTCTGCTTCTTCAATAGCCTGTTTTTTAGCCGTGTCTGAATAGTTATCTCTTAACCTTATTGTTTTTGAAAATTCCAAAAACCCTTTTCCTTTTTTAGCACTCCCTTTTAAGTGTGAAAGCTCCAAATGACAATGTGCATTTACAAACCCAGGACATAGTATACCTTCAAATATCTCTAATTGATTTTGATTTACTTCCCTCCTGTTTTTAAAAACAGAAATAACCTTCCCATCATCCGAAATTTGTAAAACCCCCTCTTTTATTGGAGTAGTATATAAAGTAAATAAATAATCGGCTGTTAAAAATCGCATAGCACAAAAGTAATATATCTTTGCAAAAGAAATGGAAGAAAAAAAAGACATCAGAAATACAAGTGTAGAGAACTTACAAAAGTTTTGTGCAGAGCACAAACTACCTCTGTTCAGAGCTAAACAAGTACAAGAATGGTTATGGAAGAAAAAAGCTGTTTCTTTTGAAGAAATGTCTTCACTTTCAAAACCTATGCGTAATCTGTTTGCCAACCATTTTAGCATTAATGCCGTTAAAATTCACAAAGGGGAGAGAAGTATAGATGGAACAATAAAATACAGCTTAAAACTGCACGACAAGTTATTAGTAGAGGGGGTTCTAATCCCTTCTAAGAATCGATTAACCGCCTGCGTATCCTCTCAAGTTGGCTGTAGCTTAGCTTGTGAATTTTGTGCGACTGGAACATTAAAATTAGCTCGTAATTTAACTGCTGCAGAAATATATGATCAAGTATTTATTTTAAATGAAGAAGCAATTTCTAATTTCGGGAAACCCCTTTCAAATATCGTATTTATGGGGATGGGAGAGCCTTTGTTAAATTATAATTCAGTGTTGGAAAGTATTAACCTAATTACAACTGAAAAAGGACTTGGGATGTCACCCAAAAGAATTACAGTTTCAACAGCAGGTATTGCTAAGATGATAAAAAAATTAGGTGATGATGAGGTTCGTTTTAACTTAGCTATTTCACTGCACTCAGCAAAGGATAGCAAAAGAGATATTATTATGCCTATTAATAAGAAAATTAACCTTGAAGAACTTAGAGAATCAGTTCGTTATTTTTATGATAAAACAGGCAGTAGAGTTACTTATGAGTACATTTTATTTAAGGACCTTAATGATAGTATTGAGGACGCTCAAAAATTAGTACAATTTACCAAGGCAAGTCCTTGTAAAATCAACTTAATTGAGTACAATACAGTTGAAGATTTGCCATATGAAAGATCGTCTAACAGAGTTACTGAACAATTTATGAAATACTTGGAGGAGCGTAACATTCTTGTTACTCTAAGAAAAAGTAAAGGAAAAGATATTAATGCTGCTTGCGGGCAATTGGTAAACAAACTAAAATAGATTTCAACAAAGCTATTTACAAGTTTTCTCAGAGAGAAATCTTTATATATTTGCACTTCTAGCTAACATCTATATTGTCTGTAATAAAAAACATAAAAGCTCCTATAAAAGAGGAAATGAATTTATTTGAACAGAAGTTCAAAGATTCCTTAAAAAGTAATGTTTCATTATTAGATAAAATAATGCATTACATCATAAAGAGAAAGGGAAAGCAAATGCGACCAATGTTTGTTTTTCTATCAGCTAAGCTCTTTAGTAAATTTGAAGAAAATACTTACCGTGCCGCATCCATGATTGAATTATTACATACTGCAACTTTGGTTCATGATGATGTTATTGATGAAGCTAATTTCAGAAGGGGATTTTTTTCTATAAACTCAATATGGAAAAATAAAATTGCTGTACTTGTCGGAGATTTTTTACTAAGTAGAGGACTATTATTAGCTGTGAAAAATGAGGAATATGAACTCTTAAAGATAATGAGTACTGCCGTTCAGGATATGAGTGAAGGGGAGCTTTTACAAATTGAAAAAGCAAGAAAACTTGATATTACTGAAGAAGTATATTTTAATATTATTCGCCAAAAGACAGCATCATTAATTGCTGCATGTTGTGCTAGTGGAGCTAACTCTGTAGGGCAGGATAAAGAAGTAGTTGAAAATATGCGCTTATTTGGTGAAAAAGCAGGAATAGCCTTTCAAATAAAAGATGATTTATTCGACTACACACAAAACACCTTTATAGGAAAACCTACGGGGATTGATATTCGAGAACAGAAAATGACACTGCCCTTGATTTATACTCTAAATACTGTAAATGAAAAAATTAAAAATTACATTATCAATGTTATAAAAAATCATCATAAGGATGATGAAAAAGTAGCGGAGGTTATAGCTCTTGTAAAAGAAAATGGTGGTCTTGATTATGCTAAAGAAAAAATGTATGAATATCACAATACTGCCCTTGATTTATTAAAACCATTTGATGAAAATCAAGCAAAAGAATCCTTGATACTATTATTGGATTATGTTGTAAACCGCCAAAAATGATTCCTAAAGAAACCATAGATCAAATATTTGAAACTGCCAGAATTGAAGAAATTGTTGGCGACTTTGTATCTCTTAAAAAAAGAGGGGTTAACTATATTGGAAACTGTCCCTTTCATAATGAAAAAACCCCATCTTTTACGGTATCTCCCACTAAAGGAATTTACAAATGTTTTGGCTGCGGAAAAGGGGGAAATAGTATTAATTTTATCATGGAAATTGAGCATTACAATTACCCTGAGGCTTTAAGATTTGTAGCCAAAAAGTATAATATTGAAATTGAAGAGGAGGAATTATCCTCAGAACAAATAGAACGTTCAAATGAAAAGGATAGCTTATTTATTGTTTCAAACTATGCAAAGGAATATTTTCAGAATGTACTATGGAATACAGAAGAAGGCAAATCAGTAGGGCTTAGTTACTTTAAAGAAAGAGGCTTTACTGATGAAACAATTAAAAAATTTGAGCTAGGTTATAATCCTAAGGCTAAAGATGCCTTCAGCAAAGAGGCCATTAAAAAAGCATACGACAAACAGGTGCTTATTTCTTCAGGTTTGTCCTTAATTAATGAAAGCTCAGGGCAAATAGTTGATCGTTTCAAAGAAAGAACTATGTTTCCTATTCAATCCTATTCTGGGCGTACTTTAGGTTTTGGGGGAAGGGCATTTAACCCCAATGCAAAAGCAAAATATTTAAATTCCCCCGAAAATTTAATCTATCACAAAAGCAAAGTCTTATATGGCCTTAATTATTCCAAAAATGCAATAGGAAAAGAGGGCGTTTGCTATATAGTTGAAGGTTATACTGATGTAATTTCTATGCACCAAAATGGAATAGAGAATGTTGTTTCCGCTTCAGGTACTGCACTTACTTTGGAACAGATTAAACTAATTAATCGCCTAGCTAAAAATGTAGTTCTGCTTTTTGATGGAGATAACGCAGGAATAAAAGCTACCTACAAATCAATCAATATGATTTTAAAGGAGGGAATGAATGTAAAAATTGTAGCCTTCCCTAAAGGAGATGACCCTGATTCTTTATCAAAAAAACTATCAACTGACGATTTTAAAGAGTTCTTGACTAATGAGGCGGTAGATTTTATTGATTATAAAATCAAAATATCTGATTTAAATACTATTGAGGATCCTACAAAAATCACAAATATAAAAAGAGATATTATTGAATCTATGTCTTGTATTCCTGATAGTTTAAATCGTTCACAGTATTGCAAAACATTCAGTAAGAAACTAGATATTTCTGAAAATGTACTATTAAGTGAAGTCGCAAAAGCCAGAGCTAATATTGGTTCTTTTGGACAAATAGCAGCTGTAAATACGCTAAGTGAACAGACTGTAAGAAAACCAAAAGAAAAGCTAAGTTCAGACGAAAAATTAATGAAGTTAGAGGAAGAGATTTTACGCTTATTAATAAATTATGGAAATGATACTTTTATTACAGAGGAGGAGGAGAAAGAGAGTGTAGCCTCTCTAATTTTTAGTGACCTTGATGCTGACAATATCACATTTACAAATACTAGTTTTAACGCAATGTATATTGAAATTATAAGCGTGATTAAAGAAAAAGGAATTATTGATTTACAGCATTTTATTAATCATAAAAACCAAGAGATTAGTCAAAAGGCAATAGATCTTATTAGTAATAAACATAGCATCAGTAGCAATTGGGTGGATCGACATAAAATACATACTGGCAGAGAAGATGAAAAAATACGTAAAACTACTGAAAAAGCTATTTTATCACTTAAAAAAGAACATATTGATAAGCAAATAAAAGATTTACAACTAAAAATAAAAGATGGGAGTATTGACACTGAAGGGATCAAACTGTTAAGCCACCTTACACAAATAAAAACTCAGATTGCTAAATCCCTTGGGAGAAATGTAGGTTAAAAAAAATCCTCACTTAATGGAACTTCTTTTTGGTGGACCTAAGCAAAGTTATTTTAAACTATCTACCAACATCTATACAGTTTTAATAAATAAATAAAACAAATAATAACCACCTGGTTATATTTATTCAAAGATATATTATGAACATATTCGAAATTAAGTACCAAGGAGATTTAAGAACAACTGCCATTCATTTAGATTCTGGCTCTGAAATAAGTACGGATGCTCCAAAAGACAACCATGGATTTGGTCAAACCTTTTCACCAACAGACATGGTGTGTTCTGCTTTAGCCAGCTGCATCTTAACTATTATGGCAATTGCTGTAGAAAAGAATGATGTTGACATTAAAGATACTAAAGCAATTGTTAAAAAAACAATGGGAAATAATCCTAGAAGAATCGCTAAAATTGAAATTGATTTTACTTTTCCAAAAGAATACGATTCTAAAACTAAAAATATTTTAGAAAGTGCTGCCCATAATTGCCCAGTACATCATACCTTGTCAGAAAGAGTAGAGAGAAATATTTCTTTTACATATTTAAGCTAAGAATAAAATCTATTTTTTTCGGACTTTTTAGGAAAATTATTTAGTAATCTAGTGGACTAAGTGTGGTTTTAAGGCTAATATTCCGACACTTTTATTTTTTAATATCTCTTACTCTTAACTGTAAACTTTTTTTACCATTCCATTCGTTTTCATCAATAGAATAACAAACATCAAAAGATTGATTATCTTTAATAATTTCAAAATACTCTCCCATACCAAAACCTATTCCAGCAATAGCACCTTTATTTCTTTTTGCATTAATTCTTAAATGAGTTTTATCCCCTCCAACTTGCTTTCCATAACCACTGTCAATTACTCCTTTACTAACAAAAATGGGTGATAAATTTTTTGGTCCAAATGGAGCAAACTGCTTTATGATTCGATATAGCTTATCATCCGCATCATTAATATCTATTACCATATCAATATTAATTTTTGGCGTAAGTTGATCTTCAGCAATGGACTCGCTTACTACTTTTTCAAAGGCATCAATAAACTGAGGCAAATTCTCTTTTTTAATACTTAAACCAGCAGCATATTTATGTCCTCCAAACTTTTCGCAAAAGTGTTCGCACTTAGCTACTGCTCCATATAAATCAAAATCGTGTACTGAACGAGCTGAGCCAGTAAGCATTCCATTCTTTTCTGCCAATACAATAGTTGGCTTATAGTGGGTTTCAATTAGACGAGATGCAACAATTCCAACCACACCTTTATGCCAGTTTTCACTATAAACAACGATTGATTTTTTTTTCACATCAATCATTTCCAAAGCTTCCTTGGTAATGCTTTTGTCTAAGCCTTTTCTAGTTGTATTATTCTCCTCAATTTTATCCGCAAATAGCCTTGCTTTAGCATAATCAGTTTCTACTAATATCTCAACTGCTTTTTTTGCATGTTCTATTCTACCAGCCGCATTTATCCTTGGTGCAACACCAAATACTACATCAGTTATTGTTACCCCCCTAGTTTTATTTGCTATGTCCATCAATGCCTTTAAACCAACTCTAGGCGTTTTGTTTATTTGTTGTAAACCGTAAAAAGAAAATACTCTATTTTCTCCTGTCATAGGTACAATATCAGCACCAATACTTACGGTTAGCAAATCCAAGTATTCTATAATTTCAGAGAAATCAATATTATTTTGCTGACTAAAAGCTTGGATCAATTTAAAGCCTACTCCACATCCCGAAAGCTCCTTATACGGATAATTACAATCTGCTTGTTTGGGATTAAGTATTGCAATCGCTTTGGGTATTTTTCCACCTGGATTATGATGGTCGCAAATAATGAAGTCAACTCCTTTTTCATTTGCATAATCAACTTGATTAACAGCACGAATACCACAATCTAAAGCAATTATTAAAGCAAAATTATTTTCTTTAGCATAATCAATACCTTTTAAAGAAATCCCATAACCCTCATGATATCTACAAGGAATATAATATTCTATTTCCTTTACCTTTTTCTTTAAAAATGAATACATCATAGCCACTGATGTTGTGCCATCTACATCGTAATCACCATACACCAAAACCTTCTCTCCATTTGCAATTACAGTCTGGATTCTATCCACCGCTTTCTGCATATTTTTCATAAGCAAAGGATCGTGCAAATGAGATATTTCTGGTCGAAAAAATGACTTAGCCTCTTCAAAAGTTGTAATACCTCTGAGCACCAACAAATGCGCCACAATTTCAGATACATTTAAAGCTTTTGATAATTTGGAAACAACTGTATTGTTTGATTCTAATATATTCCAATTTTTCTGCATTACCTACGCATTATTTTAGTTTGTGTTAGAATCGAATATTTATGAATTAAAGCAAATATCTCTTCTACCATCTGCTCATCTACCCCCAATAAACTTGCATTTTCTTTTCTGGTATTTAGTATTTCAAACCATCTATCAATTTGAAAAATAGTTAATTTATTTTCATTTTTAAAATTTGCTATGTGTTCTACCACTTGTTTTCTGTTATCTAGTAATTCAATAATTTTTAAGTCAAAATTATCAATCTGATTCCTAAAATTTAGCAACCTACCTTTAAATTCTTCATCTCTTAACTTTGTATCTCTCAATACTAAATTATTCATAATACTATTTAATTCTTTTGGAGTAACTTGCTGCTCAGCATCACTTAAAGCCGCAGAAGGATTATGATGTGTTTCAATCATCAATCCATCTAGGTTAATATCCATAGCAGTTTGAGCAATATCCCCAACCAAAGCCGCTTTGCCTGCAATATGACTAGGATCACAAATAATTGGTAAATCTCTAATTTCTTCTCTTAATTTGATTGGAATTTCCCATTTAGGGTCATTCCTGAAAGCAACTTTCTCATAACTATAAAAACCTCTGTGGATTGCCGCTAATTGTTTTACTCCAACTTTATGTAAGCGTTCAAAAGCACCTAGCCAAAGTCCCAGTTCTGGATGAATAGGATTTTTAACAAAAACAGGAATATCTACTCCTCTTAAAGCTTCTGCAATTTCTTGGACATAAAAAGGATTTACAGTTGTTCTTGCTCCAATCCAAAGCATATCAACCCCTGACTCTAAACACAGTTCAACATGTTTGGCTGTTGCTACCTCTGTAACTACCTTTAGGCTTGTCTCTTGTTGAATGGTTTTAAGCCAAGACAAAGCATCTTTCCCAATTCCTTCAAATGAGTTAGGTTTGGTTCTTGGCTTCCAAACTCCAGCCCTAAATATATCAGCAGTACCTTCAACTGCTTTAGCAATAGTTAAAAGTTGATTTTCTGATTCTGCACTACAGGGTCCAGCTATCAAGTACGGCTTTTTATGTATAAATTTCTGAAATTCCATTATTTACCATCCACAATAATTACAAATTCTCCTTTAGGTTTTTTCTCTTCAAAATATTCCTTTACGTCTTTCAGACTTCCCCTTTTAGTTTCTTCAAACATTTTAGATATCTCTCTGGAAACAGAAACAATTCTTTCGTCTCCAAAATATTCCATAAACTGACTTAAGGTTTTAACAATCCTATGAGGAGATTCATAAAAAATCATTGTTCTTTCTTCTTCAGCCAATATTTTTAATCTTGTCTGCCTTCCTTTTTTAGAAGGTAAAAACCCTTCAAAAATAAATTTTTCTGAAGGTAACCCTGAATTTACTAAAGCAGGTACAAAAGCTGTCGCTCCTGGCAAACAATCTACCTCAATATCGTTTTTAACACATTCTCGAACCAATAAAAAACCAGGATCAGAAATTGCAGGTGTTCCAGCATCAGAAACAAGTGCAATTGTTTCTCCCGACTTTAATCGTTCTATCCATTTATTAACCACCTTGTGTTCATTATGCATGTGGAATGGGGCTAATGGAGTACTTATCTGATAGTGAGTAAATAATTTCCTTGTGGTTCTGGTGTCCTCTGCCAAAACCATATCCACCTCTTTTAATAAGCGTAAAGCCCTAAGGGTTATGTCCTCCAAATTTCCTATTGGAGTCGGTATTAAATATAATTTTGACATCTTACAAATCTATAGGAATAAAGGATATAATTCTAGTTTAGGACTGATTCTTATTGTAGGTGCTGGGAAGTGAAAATAGTTAAGCCAATGTTTAATTTTTTTTCCTGCTGGACTATTCCATTTCTTTAACAGTTTTGGAACATCATAATCAAGCGCAATATACCATTCATTATTACCTCCTGTTTTTCTATTGCTTGCATTTAAATATTGAGTATCATCAATTCCAAATCCTACAGCAATATTTAGCCAATCAGGCCAACAGCAAGTTTCGATAAAATAATTAACATCAAAAGTTACCCAATAGGTTTGGTTCGGATAATCATCTTGCCAAGCATATTTATTGGTTTCTTTTCCTCTTTGCTTGTCTAAATCCCAATAGATATTTGATTGTTTGTAATATGAAAACTTAAAATTAATTGCTTTTAAATCATCATTATAATATTGAGCAACAGGCCAGAATGAGCCAGCCGAACCAAGTGCTAAATCCCATTTACTAAATCCCCAATAAGGGGCGTAAGCATCTTTCATTTCAATAGTTAACTGCAAGCCTGTACCAAATGCCGCACCATACCAAAGCGATTTTCTTTCATTCATTCCTGCCCACTTCATTGAAGAAGAAAAAAAATCAGCTGCTTCCAAGCCACCCATAAAATGCCCTACTTTGTCTACATTCAAAGCATAAGTAAGGTCTGCCCCATCATCAAAATGAAATGGAATTTGTTTGTCAGACCACCATGAATTCTTAACATATAAGTAAGACCCTCCTAATACAGCTGCCAAGCTACTACTTACTACTAATACTTTTCCCATTTTAACTTTTGTAGAATCTGGTTTTGCATTAATAGAACAATTAAGCAATACCAAAAAGGATAGACAAAACAATCTTTTAAAATTCATAATAAAATAGAATAGCTTTTATACATTTGTTAGCAAAACTAATAAAACAAATTACGCTAAATGTTTTTAGAATCACAAATAAATCACCCAATGCAAAATGGAAGTATTGAAGTAATTTGTGGTTCTATGTTCTCAGGGAAAACAGAAGAATTGTTAAGAAGAGTAAAAAGAGCTAAGTTTTCTAAACTTACTATTGCTGTTTTTAAACCCCAAGTTGATAAACGGTATGATAATCAAAAAGTAGTTTCTCATGACGATAATACTATTGAAGCCATATCTATTAAAAGTGCAAAAGATATTTTGAAACTAATCGATCAAGTGCAGGTTGTAGCTGTTGATGAAGCTCAATTTTTTGACTCAGAATTAGTTTCTGTCTGCGCTGAATTGGCCAATTCTGGAATAAGAGTAATTATTGCTGGATTAGATATGGATTTTTTAGGGAAACCTTTTGGAATTATGCCTAAGCTCCTAGCAATAGCAGAGCACATTACTAAAGTACATGCTATATGCACTGATTGCTGTTCAATTGCCAATCATTCTTTTAGAAAAAATACTGATAAAAATCTAATTCAAATTGGAGAAAAGGAAGAGTACAAACCACTATGTAGAGATTGTTTTTTAAGAAAAATGAGTTAATGAAATGACAGTAATTCACGAAACTATACTAAAGATAGATCTTAATAAATTAGCCAATAATTTTAATTATTTAAAAAGTAAATTAAAACCAAATACAAAAATTATTGCAGTTGTAAAGGCATACGCTTATGGACATGGTGATATCGTTATTGCAAGTTATCTTGAAAAGCTGGGAGCTCATGCTTTATGGGTAGCTGACTTTGAAGAAGGTGCTCGTTTAAGAAAAAATGGAATTAACATCCCAATTATTATTGCAAATCCCGGAACAAAAAGTACACAAGAAATTATCGATAATAAACTAGATGTTGTTATCTACAATTCTGAATTACTTAATCTTTATGGAAAATTAAACACAGAAATTAGGATACATATTAAGTTTGATACAGGTATGAATCGTTATGGTTTTGACGCTAGTGAAGTAGAAAGCGTTGTAGCTGATTTACAAAAATATCCAAAACTAAACATACAAAGTATTTGCTCGCATTTAGCTGCTAGTGATAATATTACTGAAGATAGTTTTACAAATGCACAATTCAAAGTTTTTGATAATGTATCTATTTCACTTTCAAATAGTTTAAGTAAAATTATTGATAGACATATTTTAAATACCAATGGAGTATTACGTTTCAGCAATAAAGAATATGAAATGGTACGGCTTGGGATTGGACTATATGGTGTAAATAATGATAAAAACCTACAGCAAGTAAGTACTCTTAAAAGTGTTATTTCACAAATAAGAAATATAAAAAAAGGCAGTAAGGTTGGTTATGATGCTTCCTTTCTTGCAAAAGAAGATATGATAATTGGAGTAGTTCCTTTTGGCTATGCAGATGGCTTAAATAGGAAATTAAGCACTAAAAATGGAGTTATTATAGTCCAAAATATAGCTTGCCCAATTGTTGGTAAAATTAGTATGGACTCCTGTATGATTAATCTCAAGGGAACAACTGCAAAAACAGGTGATGAAGTCGTTATTTTTGGAGAAGAGAATACAATTTCATCAATAGCTATCAAGCTAAGCACCATTCCTTATGAAATTTTTTCTAGTTTAAATAGACGAATTAAGCGGGTTTATTGCTCTTGATACCTACTGTATATAGTATATAGAAACATATAACAGATGGTTAGAATAAAGATAAAGAAGTAGGAATCAACAAGCATTAGGACTATAAAAGACAATGGGAGTAACAACCTATGTACACCATCCTTTTTTCTGAACATTTCTTTTGACTGATGATAGAATATTAACAGAAGTAATACTAAGCCAACTATACCTAATTCAAACCAAACATAAAGATATTGATTATGTGGTGTGGTGTGAATGTTAAATATATGCCCTGAATTAACCTCTTTATGAAAAATAGTACCAAAACTACCTGTTCCGTAACCCAATATTGGTTTTTCTATTATTCTATTTAATGATTCTCTAATAAATAAATAACGAATGTCTTCAGTCTTCCCCACTCCTCTAACTCCGTTATTCTGAATGATATTAGATACCGCATCAAATCTATCCTTATACACACTTGTAGAGCTATATATTACACACTGAAATAAAAATAGTAATACTAAAAGGGTGAATAACCTGAGTAATTTTCTCCTGTTATAGTAGATAATATAAAAAACGAATGATAAATTAAAGATGACCTGCCCAGCTCTTCCTCTTTCTGTAAATATACTAATTGAATAAACTGCTATAAATAATAGTAATAAATAAGTATACTTACTTTTTTTCTCAATTAATATATATAATGACAATGTTGTTGCGAGCGCAAGAATAACATTATGATAATTATAGGAGATAAATGCAGAATTTCTCCATGATGGGTCAATAAAAGAAAGGTATTCAGATAAAGGTGAAATAATATTACTATTAATTGCTATAGCTGCAATAGCAGAAATGAAGACTGTTGCTAGAAATGCAAAAACTGCTCCTTTAATTGTTTCTTGATTTAAATTCATAGTCATCAAAATAGGGAAAATAAGCAATAAAGCTAAGCGTTGGAATTGCCAATCAGCATTTAGATGCTGGTCACCCCAAAACATTCCTAACACATAAAACGCTATTAACGCGAAGATTGCAAGCATCCATTTGGAAGATTTAATAACATCAAATTTAGTTATGAAATTTCTTTCAAGAATCCAACAAAGAGCTAAAAAACCAATAATTAAATTTGTTATTGCTATGGAAGTAGGAATAAAAACCCCTAATAGAATAAAAAGGAATTGTTGAATTCTATTTACCAGTTTATTCATTGCCTAAAATACCATTATACATCTCTTCATCTTGTAAAACTTCGATTGCTTTTTTAAGTTCCGAGTCAAAATTTAAAGCTGATTTTATTCTGCCTTCCTGATAAAAATAACGGCTTGAAATCTCACCTGACAGTATTTCTTTTACATCTTGTTTATTGGTAAATAAATCATCTCCTTTATTTGCCTCCAATTGTACTAATAAGTTATCATAATCTTCACTTAAGGCCGCAAAATAACCTTCATCAATTGCTTTCTGCTTTACTTTTTCGAGAGCTTGTTCAGTATTTGTTTTGTAAGCGTATTCTTTATCTGAAAGATAATGTTCAAAATGCTTGTATTGATCATCTGAAAAAATAAAATTTTCCGGGATAGCATCATTTTCAAACCTAAAATCAGTAGCATAATCAAAGAATAAACGTTCTCTGAAAAGAGAAATTACAATGTTGCTTACAGTCCCTATTTCAGTAATGATATCAGGGTTAATCCCTCCACCATCAAATACCTCTCTTCCATTTTTAGTTTGAAAAGATGTCATGAGTGAATCAGGGACTTTCCCAACACTTCCATCTTCATTTCTATTAGAATAATCTAGTGCTTGGATACATCTACCGCTAGGAATATAATACTTAGCGACTGTAAGTTTTAGCTGAGAATTATAGGACAACTTTCTTGTTTGCTGAACCAATCCTTTTCCATAGCTTCTTTGTCCGATTACTACCCCTCTATCTAGATCCTGAATTGCACCTGAAACAATCTCAGAAGCTGAAGCAGATGACGAATTAATTAACACCACTAAGGGAACATACGTGTCTAGAGGTTTATTGTTTGCTATATATGATTTTTCCCAAGATTTAATTTTTCCTTTTGTACTTACTATCTCTTCTCCTTTTTCAACAAAAAGATTTACTATATCAACAGATTCGTTCAACAGGCCCCCAGGGTTACTTCTTAAGTCTAGAATTAATCCTTTTAACTCTCCTTCTGCTTTTAATTCCTCTATTGCATTTTTAATATCTTTACTGCAATTTCTAGTAAAGCTTCTTAGTTTTACATAACCAATTCCATCTTCAATATAATCAGAATAAGGCACGCTTTTTACAGACACTTTTTCTCTATCAAAAGTAACTTCAAATGGTTTTTCAAGGTTTTTACGCTCAATCAATAAAGTTACAGAAGTATTTGGCTGTCCTTTTAATACTTTACTTACTTCTTCAGTGGTTTTATCTTTCGCTGTTTTTCCATTAATCTGAAGTATTTTATCACCAGCCATAAGCCCAGCTTTCTGTGCCGGAAACCCCTCGTATGGCTCACTCACATACACATACTCTTCTCTTTTTGTAATTATTGCGCCTATCCCCCCATATTGTCCCGTGGTCATAAAACGAAAGTCCTCAATATCAGATTCTGGAATATAAGCAGTATATGGGTCTAACGATTTTAACATCTCATCAATCCCTTCTTTCATTAACTTACCAGGGTCAGTTTCGTCTACATAAAAAGTATTTAACTCTTTGTAAAGGGTTGTGAAGATATCAAGGTTTTTTGCAATCTCAAAGTAATTATCTGTAAAGCCTACAGAAACTAGTGACGTTAAGAACAGTGCAAATGCTAAAATTATAAGTTTAAATCTTTTCTTCATATTTTTTATTTTACTTAACGGGGTCGTGTCCATGCCCTCCCCATGGGTGGCAAGTTAATATTCTTTGCAAAGTTAATCTCCCCCCTTTCCAGGGACCATATTTTATTATTGCTTCTAATCCGTAAGCTGAACAGGTGGGCGTATACCTACACATTGGTGGCAATAAAGGTGAAAGTGTCTTTTGATATAAAATAATTATTGTTCGGAAAAGAAAAGAAAAAAAAATACTCATATTTCTTTACTTAAACGCTCCAAAATTAATTTTATTTCATCTTCAATAGACGAATAGGGCAGTATTTTTACATTTTGATAAATAATAGCAATACTTAACTTTAATTTCCTGTCTTTCAAAATGTTTTCAAATTCAATTTTATGCAACCTATAGGCCTCATTCATTCTCCTTCTAATAATATTTCTTTTTGTGGCTAGTCTTATCCTTTTCTTAGGAACAACAATGATTGACTTCAAATTAACTTTAACTTCATTATCATCTTGCTTCCAAACTAAACGAAAACTAGATGTTGTAAATGATTTTCCGTTATAAAACATCTCTTTTATAACGGTTTCACTGCACAACTTCTGTTTTTTTGGAAATTCAAACATATGATAAAATTACAAAAAAAGGAGCTCAAAATCTCCTGTAAATTATTTATTTGAAAATATATTAACGTCTTCTTTTATTTGCTTCTTTAACATATTGGTCCAAAGCCATTGACATAGAAGGAGCCTTCTTATTTGGAGCAGCGATATCAACTCTTAATCCATTGTCTTCAACAGACTTAATAGTTGTTGGTCCAAAAACAGCCAATCTAGTTTCACCTTGTACAAATTCAGGGAAATTCTCTAAAAGAGATTTAATTCCAGTAGGGCTAAAAAACACAAGAACATCATATTTAACATCATTTAAATCAGACAAATCAGAACAAGCTACTTTATACATCTGTGCTTTTGTGTATTCCAATCCGCTCTCCTCTAAAGATTTATTCATCTGTTTTTTAAGAACATCTGAACAAGGAAATAGAAATTTAGATTCCTTATGTTTTTGCATGATGGGAATTAAACTTGCTAAAGTTTGCTCTCCTGTAAATATTTTACGCTTACGGTAAGTTATAAAGTTTTGTAAGTAATGTGCAATAGCCTCTGAAACACAAAAATATTTTGTAAAATCAGGAATTCTCAACCTTAATTTTTCCATCATTCCAAAATAATGATCCATGGCATTTTTTGAAGTAAAAATTACTGCATCATGATTAAGGATAGAAATTCTTTGTTCTCTGAATTCTTGTGCTGAAATTTCCTCAACATGCATAAAAGGTCTATAATCAATCTTTAATTTGTGTTTTAGCTCAATAGCAGCATATGGAGATTTCCCTTCAGGTTCTGGTTGCGAAATTAATATTGACTTTACTTTCTTCATTTTTTTCTATCATTCCTTTGCCTTCTGATTAATAAACAACTTCTTTTCCTAGTAATAGGAGTGGAGAAATTTCGAGCGTGCAAAGATACAAAAAAATATAGAAATGAGAAATTCCAAAAGAATTGACCCCTATCTTCCAGAGCCAAAACAACTTTAGCAATAACAGAACTACAAAAACAATAGAAACTATTAATGTGACTAGTGGAGTAATGTTAAATGCAAAAAAGTATAGTACCATAACTAAAGGAAAAAGAAATAATCCAAAAGCCCTGTCAAAAAGAAAAGAAAAGAAGACACCTAACTTTGCAATATCCTGTACTCTAAAGATACTTCCTAACAAAAGTATTACTCCAATTTTAATAATAAAAAATAGCATCACCCCAACAATTACACTAAAGGTTTCTAAAACGGAATTTTTAGGAGTTAGCTTAAGAATGATAAGTGAAATATTTATTGACATCAATAAAAAGGTGATAAAACTAACCCTTTCAGTAAAAGCATTTTCTTGCCTCAAGTACTGGCTAGCATAGCGTTGAGCAAAAATTCCCATAAAAAGAAGCTTAGCATGTTTCCAGTAGAAAGACTTTAACATTGCAATCAATAAAAATGAAATTGTAAGTAATACAAATATTATATCCTGATTTAAAATGGTTTTTATTAACGCAATCATTAGTATTATTATTCCAATGCAAATATACCTTTTAAGAACTCATTTTTTAGCTATAAAATATATACTTTTGTCAAATAATTTAACAATACTATGTCACAAGATTTATACCAAGCTCCTGATTACTTTCAAATGGACGAACTTTTAACAGAAGAACATAAATTAATTAGAGATGCAGCTAGGGAATGGGTGAAAAGAGAAGTTTCTCCAATCATTGAAGAGGCTTGTCAAAAAGCCGAATTTCCAAAACAAATTCTAAAAGGACTAGGAGAAATTGGTGGGTTTGGCCCCTATATTCCATTAGAATATGGTGGAGCAGGGCTTGACCAAATTTCTTATGGGCTAATAATGCAAGAATTAGAAAGAGGGGATAGTGGAATTCGTTCTACCTCATCCGTTCAATCATCATTGGTAATGTATCCCATTTGGAAATATGGTAGTGAAGAACAAAAAATGAAGTTTTTACCAAAATTAGCAACTGGAGAATTTATCGGTTGTTTCGGGCTTACTGAGCCTGACCATGGGTCAAATCCTGGAGGAATGGTAACCAATATAAAAGATATGGGGGACCATTATATATTAAATGGTGCTAAAATGTGGATTTCAAATTCACCTTTTGCTGACGTTGCTGTAGTATGGGCAAAAAATGATGAAGGAAGAATTAAAGGTGTATTAGTAGAAAGAGGAATGGAAGGATTCTCAACTCCTGAGACACATAATAAATGGAGTTTAAGGGCTTCAGCAACAGGAGAGTTAGTTTTTGATAATGTGAAAATTCCTAAAAATAATATTTTGCCTAATAAGGATGGTTTGGGAGCTCCACTAGCATGTTTGGACTCTGCAAGATACGGAATTGCTTGGGGAACAATTGGTACAGCAATGGATTGTTATGATACTGCTTTGAGATATGCAAAACAAAGAATTCAGTTCGGGAAACCAATTGCTTCTTTTCAATTACAACAAAAGAAATTGGCTGAAATGATTACTGAAATCACTAAAGCACAATTATTAACTTGGCGTTTGGGGGTGCTTAAAAATGAAGGAAGAGCTACTACTGCTCAGATTTCTATGTGTAAGCGTAACAATGTAGATATGGCACTAAATATTGCTAGAGAAGCAAGACAAATTTTAGGTGCTATGGGAATTACAGGAGAATATTCAATCATGAGACATATGATGAATTTAGAATCAGTAGTTACTTATGAAGGAACACACGATATTCACTTGTTGATTACGGGTATGGATATTACGGGAGAGAACGCTTTTAAATAGGATTAATGAAAAACACTTTTAGAATCATTGCATTTTTAGAAGGAGTATCTTATATCCTTTTAATGACAGTTGGTTTGTATTTCAAATACCAATTAGGCGACCCAACTTATGTGAAATTACTAGGAATGCCACACGGAATTTTATTTGTCAGCTATATACTATTCGCATTTCTAATTAAAGAAAATGAGAACTGGGGAATTAAAGATCTAGGAATTGTATTACTCGCCTCTATCCTACCCTTTGGAACTTTTTATATAGATTGGAAATATTTAAAGAACTAGAACCTTATTAATATTATAAGGATAAGAATATCTTATTTAAAAAACCAAATTTTTCCATTTCTAAAAAACTGACAAAAGTATTTGAGTATATAAAAAAGAGGCCTATGCCTCTTTTTTATAATATTATTTTTTATGATTTAGTCAATTAACTCACCGTTTTCATCATATAATGTACTTACGCCATACTCATTATCTCCACTATCCCCAATAGAAACAGCTAAGATAAAATTATAGATTGGGATCAATAAGTACCATCCACTTTTACCAACATCATGCATTCTTCTTACGGCAACTGCAAGAGTCGGAATTAATACCGCTAACGAATAGATTGAATATCCAATCTGACTAGGCTCAAGCACACCAAGAACCCAGCCGATAATAGCATTAATCAATATAAAGGACCAATACTCTGTCCTAGTTGCTCTACCTTTAAAAACCGCATAATTTTGCAGCACTTCTAAATAATTTTTCATTCAATTTATAATTTTAATTATTGTCATTTTTATAGCAAACAACTATCTAAATACAAACATAATAAGAATAATTTAACCCCTCAAAATTCTTGCTGCTTCCAACAATTCCTTATACCAAGCTTCTCCATATTTTCGGATAAGGGGTTCTTTTAAGAAAGCGTAAACAGGTACTTCTAATTTGCTACCGCATTTGCAAGCGGGGGCACATATTTTAATTTCCTCATAATTTACCGCATCAAAATCACGGTATTCTTGTATGCGTATTGGAAATAAATGGCAGGAAATTGGTTTTTTAAAATCTGTTTTCCCATCTAGATATGCTTTTTCAATAGTGCATTTTGTAATTCCATTTTCAAAAGTTACAAAAGCGCATTCCTTATTATCTACAAGTGGAGTAGTCAAATCTCCATCTGCATCATATACTGCAACTCCCTGGTTTTCAATCTCAATAATTCCTTCATTTCTCATGTAGGGCTTTACTGCCTCATAAATCTCATCTAGTATCTTTCCCTCTTCTTTTAATAATGGTGCTCCTGAATCACCTTCCACACAACACGCCCCTTTACAAGCGTTTAAATCGCACACAAAATGTTTTTCAAAAACATCTAAAGAAATTATTTTATCCTGTACTTGAATCATAAGACAAAACTACAATAAATTACTACTTTTGTAGCATGTCAAATTATGAAGATATATTTAAAAAAGTTGTTTCCCATTCAAAAGAGTATGGTTATGTATTCCAATCCTCCGAGATTTATGATGGTTTAGCAGCTGCTTACGATTATGGACCTAATGGAGTAGAACTTAAAAATAACATCAAAAATTATTGGTGGAAATCAATGGTAAATATGCACGAAAATATTGTAGGACTTGATTCTTCTATTTTTATGCATCCCACTACTTGGAAAGCTTCCGGCCATATAGATGCTTTTAACGACCCTTTAGTTGATAATAAGGATTCTAAGAAAAGATACCGTGCTGATGTGTTAATAGAAGATCATATTGCTAAGATAGAAGCTAAAATTGAGAAAGATGTCTTAAAGGCAGCAAAGCGTTTTGGGGAAGCTTTTAACAAAGAAGAATTTCTTGCTACCAATGGAAGGATTTTAGATAGACAAAAACAAATTGATGCTATAAATGAGAAAATGAATACTTCTCTTTCTTCAAATAATCTGGAAAAAGTAAAAGAATTAATTGAAGAATTAGACATAAAATGTCCTGTTTCAGGAACTAATAATTGGACGGATGTTCGTCAATTTAACTTGATGTTTAAAACACAAATGGGAGCTACTGCTGATGGTTCTTCCGATTTGTATTTACGTCCAGAAACTGCACAAGGTATTTTTGTAAACTTTTTGAATGTCCAGAAAACAGCTCGCATGAAGATTCCTTTTGGAATTGCTCAAATTGGGAAAGCCTTCCGAAATGAAATTGTAGCGCGTCAGTTTATTTTCAGAATGCGTGAATTTGAACAAATGGAAATGCAATTTTTTGTTCGTCCAGGAGAAGAAATGAAGTGGTATGCTTATTGGAAAGATTTCCGAATGAAATGGCATAATTCATTAGGCATGGGAGAAGATAATTACCGCTTCCATGATCATGAGAACTTAGCGCATTATGCTAATGCCGCTACTGATATTGAGTTTAAATTTCCGTTCGGATTTAAAGAATTAGAAGGGATCCATTCCCGTACGGATTTCGATCTAAAGGCACACCAAGAACATTCCGCAAAAAAATTACAATATTTTGATCCTGAATTAGGAGAAAGCTATGTACCGTATGTAGTAGAAACATCCATTGGTTTGGACAGAATGTTCCTTAGTGTATTAAGTAATTCTTTCCGTGAAGAAGAATTAGAGAATGGAGAGAGCAGAGTTGTTCTTAAAATTCCTGCAGTTTTGGCTCCAATAAAAGCAGCCATCTTACCTCTTACTAAAAAAGATGGAATGCCAGAGAAAGCAAGAGAAATAATGAAAATATTACAGCTAGATTTCAATTGCCAGTATGAAGAAAAGGATTCTATCGGGAAAAGATATAGAAGACAAGATGCGATTGGGACACCTTTCTGTATTACAGTTGACCATCAAACTTTAGAAGACAATACGGTTACTTTACGAGATAGAGATACTATGATACAAGAAAGAGTTTCAGTTGAGAAACTACATTCTATTATTGCTGGAAAAGTAAATATTACTAAATATTTGGCTTAGTTTTCTCCCTGATAAGTCACTGAAATTTTATCGAAATAAGCGTCAATTGGAGGCAATACTTTTTCCACCTCTACTGTTACTTTTTGCACTTTATTTAAAGGTAAAATTGTATCAACAATTCTTTTTGCAGGAACTTCAATCATATCCGCTCGAATTGCCATTTTCTCTTTTACAATAGCTATGATTTTCACATAGTCCACTGTATGGTTCAAGTCATCTGTTTTTTCTACTTCTGATGTGTCCGCTTCCACCCAAACATTTACTATAAAGTGTCCCCCCAAAACCGCTTCTTCTGGCAAATGACCATGATAAGCAAAAACTCTAATTCCTTCTACTGTAATTAATCCCATTAGTTAATTTTTTCTAAAGCTGTTTCCATTCTTTTAATCGTTTCTTCTTTACCTAAAAGAGAAGCAATATCAAAAAGAGAAGGTCCCATCCCAAGTCCTGTTAAACAAACTCTAAAAGCGGGTAACAATCTTCCCATTCCTAACTCATTTTCCTGCAAGTATTTTTTAAATTCTACTTCAATATTTTCAGAAGAAAAATCAGATAATACTGATAATTTATTTTTTAATTCCAGCACATATTTGGGAGTATCTTCTTTCCATTTTTTACGAATTGTTTTCTCATCATAAC
>CAJIYM010000006.1 GCA_905181635.1 uncultured Flavobacteriales bacterium | reverse complement strand
TGTGAAAATCCAATTACAGAAGACGGAAAACTACTACATGCAAGACCAAAATAAGGAAATGCATCTAGTAGATGAAGAACTTTATTTTGTGATAGATGAGAAATCAAATTCCATAGAATTGACTGAAAAAGGGTTGGAATTGATGACAAGTTCCACTGAAGACAAGGACTTTTTTATACTCCCTGATGTTGGGGCTGAAATTGCTATTATTGAAAAATCTGAAAAAAGTGATAATAATAAAGCAAGCGAAAAAGATATATTATTACGCGACTTTGGGATTAAAAGCGAACGCATACATACCATTAACCAACTCCTAAAGGCCTATACTCTTTTTGAAAAAGATATAGAATATGTAGTGATGGATAACAAGGTAAAAATTGTTGATGAACAGACGGGTCGTATCATGGATGGAAGGAGATATTCTGATGGATTACACCAGGCTATTGAGGCTAAAGAGAATGTAAAGATTGAAGCAGCTACTCAAACTTATGCAACTGTCACTTTACAGAATTATTTCAGGATGTACAACAAGATTGCTGGAATGACAGGTACAGCAGAAACTGAAGCAGGGGAATTCTGGGAGATATATAAACTAGATGTAGTTGCAATTCCAACAAATCGTCCTTTACAAAGGGATGATAAAGATGATTTGGTATTTAAAACAAACCGAGAAAAATACAATGCTGTAATTGAAGATATCGTAAAACTAACTGACCTAGGAAGGCCTATATTAGTTGGAACAACATCAGTTGAAATTTCAGAATTACTAAGTACTATCCTTAGGAAAAGAGGTGTAAAACATAATGTCCTAAATGCAAAGATGCACCAAAGAGAAGCAGATATTGTAGCTGAAGCAGGTATAGCTGGAGGAGTAACTATCGCAACCAATATGGCAGGAAGAGGGACAGACATTAAGCTTACAGCAGAAGTAAAAAAAGCTGGAGGATTAGCAATAATTGGAACTGAAAGACATGACTCAAGAAGGGTAGACAGGCAATTAAGAGGACGTGCAGGAAGACAAGGAGATCCTGGTTCATCTCAATTTTATGTTTCGCTTGAAGATAAATTAATGCGACTGTTTGGTTCAGAAAGAATTGCCAAACTAATGGACAGAATGGGACTTGAAGAAGGAGAAGTTATTCAACATTCTATGGTAAGTAAGTCAATAGAGCGTGCCCAAAAGAAAGTAGAAGAAAACAATTTTGGAGTTAGAAAAAGATTGCTAGAATATGATGATGTAATGAACCAACAAAGGGAAGTGATTTACAAAAAGAGAAAACATGCCTTGCATGGTGATCGTTTGTCATTAGATGTTGCAAATATGATATATGACACTTGCGAAAACATAGTGGAGGAATTACAAGCAAATAAAGAATATGAAAACTTTAAACTGGAATTGATTCGGTTGTTAGCTACAGAATCTCCTGTAAGTGAAGAAGAGTTTAAGGATAACTCAATAGAAGTTTTAACAGAGAAAGTATATGAAAACTGCTATAAAAGCTACCAAGCAAAATCATCAGCTATAGCAAGCCAGGCCTATCCAGTTATTAAGGATGTTTTCGAGAATCAATCAGCAACCTATGAAAATATTGTTATTCCGTTTACCGATGGGTTAAAAACTTTACAAGTTGTAACTAATCTTAAAGAGGCTCACGATTCGGAAGGGGGAAACATTGCAGAAGCTATTGAAAAAAGTGTGACACTTGCAATTATTGACGATATTTGGAAAGAACATTTACGTGAAATGGATGATTTGAAACAAGCGGTACAAACTGCAAGTTATGAGCAGAAAGATCCACTTTTAATTTACAAATTTGAATCTTTCAATTTGTTTAAAGCATTAATTAACAAAGTAAATAAAGATATTGTTTCTTTCTTAATTAAGGCTGGCTTACCTACACAATCAGCGGTGCAAGAAGATAGGCACAGGGCTGAAAATCATCAAACAAGTCGACCAGAAAATTCTGGCAATACACCTCAGCAAGCAGGAAAACCAAAGCCAAAAGCACAACCGATAAGAGCTGAAGAAAAAGTAGAGCGTAATGCTCCCTGCCCATGTGGAAGTGGGAAGAAATTTAAGAAATGTCATGGGAAATAAAAAGTAAGAAAGATGAGATACTTAATTAGAAATCTGCTTTTTGTCTTCTTACTCATAAATATTACTGCCTGTAAAACTTATAGACTTATTCCTGAAAAGCAGGGTACTCCAGAGCATAATTTTGATATAAATTTATCAGAAGATACACCAAACTATGCTGATCTGAAATATTGGGTAGAGCATCCTGAAAAAGAAAATCATTACGCAAGTCTTCCAAAAAATTATATAGATTCTACATACAAATCTGAACCTATAATAGATGTGTTTTTTGTGCATCCTACTCTTTATTTTAAAGGTAATACATGGAATGCAGACATAAACGACAAGAAGCTAAATAAGGAGATTGGAGATGCAGCTATAAACAATCAAGCAAGTGTTTACTTAGGCATTGCAAATATTTATGCTCCACATTATAGGCAGATGCATATTCAATCTTATTACGATTTAGAAAATGGATTACAGGCCTTTGAAGTTGCCTATTTAGATGTGAAAAATTCATTTATGTATTATTGGGAAAAATTTAATAAGGGAAATAAATTTATAATTGCTGGACATAGTCAAGGCACTAATCATACAGAAAGATTATTGAAAGAAATAATTCTTGAAAATGACAGTATGAGAAATAGACTACTTATTAGTTACCTACCAGGAATGCCAATCAAACAGTTCCATAAAGACTTACCCCCCTGCAGCTCGCCTAATCAATTAAATTGCTTTCTATCTTGGCGAACATTAGCAGAAGGGTATTTCCCAAAAGACTGGGAAGTTTCTGACAGTATTTCATGTGTAAATCCTATTAGTTGGCAAACTGATAATTTACTTTCAAAAAAGGAAGAACATCTAGGTATTCTTTTTAAGAATCATAAAATATATTATCCAAATTCAATAGAAGCATATACGAAAAATGGAGTGATTTGGATTAAACCCATAAAGATTCCCTTTGCTCGTTTTTACAAAATGAAAAATTACCATATAGCAGATTATAATTTATATTGGATAAACATTAGAAACAACCTAAGATATCGATTAAAAGAAAATGGATACAACTAATGGATATTAATAATAAATTAATTTTCAGAATCACAACTAGTATTTTAGTGTTAATGATAACGAGCTAATAAGCTTAAAAATACGCAATATTTTTCTTTGTTCAGACATATACCTAGAAGCAAAATATAGTTTGTAGATTTACTTCCAAATTAATTAAAATCTATTCAAATGAAAAGTTTTGTTTCAATACTTCTATTTTTATCTATTTCCATAAGTGGATACTGTCAATCTTATTGGCAACAAGAAGCTCATTACCAAATGGATATAAATTTTGATTCTGAGAATCATCGTTTTGATGGAAATCAAGAATTGACTTTCATAAACCACTCACCAGACACTTTAAAGAAGGTATTTTATCATTTATACTTCAATGCTTTTCAACCGGGGAGCATGATGGATATACGCTCCAGAACAATACTAGATGCTGATAAACGTGTAGGTGATAGAATTTCTAAGCTAAAAGATAATGAGGTAGGAAGACAGCAAATCATCTCTTTAAAACACAATGATGTGTCTCTAAAATTTGTACACGATAGAACTATTTTAGAGGTGTTTTTAGAAAATCAAATTCTTCCTGGAGACACTGCTGTTTTTAGCATGGAATTTAAAGCTCAAGTACCTGTACAAATCCGTCGTTCTGGAAGAATGAATAAAGAAGGTATTGACTATTCTATGTCGCAATGGTATCCTAAAATGTGTGAATACGATACAGATGGGTGGCATACTAACCCATATGTTGGTCGTGAATTTTATGGCATTTGGGGGTCTTTTGAAGTGAACATCAATATGGATGCAAGCTATACCATAGCAGCAACTGGAGTTTTACAAAATGCAGAAGAAATAGGACATGGGTATTCAAATACTGCTGTAGATACTACTTTAAATAGACTTACATGGAAATTTAAAGCAGATAAAGTACATGATTTCGTTTGGGCTGCAGACCCAGAATACACACACGATATTGTAGTAAACGACAATGGACCTGACTTTCATCTCTTCTATTTAAAAGGAGAAAAAACAAAGGAATGGGAGAATTTAGGTCCTTATATGATTGAAACGTTTGCTTATGCAGATAAAAATTTTGGTAAGTATCCTTATCCTCATTACTCTATCATACAAGGTGGAGATGGAGGAATGGAGTACCCTATGGCAACATTAATTACAGGACACAGAAATCTAAAAAGTTTGGTTGGCGTTTGTGTTCATGAAGCTATGCACAGTTGGTATCAAGGGATGTTAGCTTCAAACGAAAGTCTTTTTGCGTGGATGGATGAAGGGTTTACCTCATATGCTTCAAACAGGATAGAGCAACAATTATTTCCTGAAGATTGGCCTGATACTCATGAAAGCTCTTACAAGGGATATAAAAGAATAGCCAAAAGTAAGTACGAAGAGCCATTGTGTACTCATGCCGATCACTTTAACACAAATTGGGCTTACGGTACAGCTTCTTATTCTAAAGGGGTCGTAATAATTGACCAATTAAGCCACATTGTAGGACAGGACATAGTAGATAGATCTCTATTGCGATACTTTAAAGAATGGAGCTTCAAACACCCTACTGCAAGCA
The DNA here is from genome assembly GCA_905181635.1 of uncultured Flavobacteriales bacterium. Lineage (GTDB taxonomy): Bacteria > Bacteroidota > Bacteroidia > Flavobacteriales > BACL11 > UWMA-0277. The sequence continues at coordinate 37,769 of CAJIYM010000006.1, read as the reverse complement.
ATTTTAAAAGAATTTTTGAGAGAGAAAGTGGAATTGAACTCGATTGGTATTTTGATTATTTTGTAAATACTACCAAAACCATCGATTATGCTATTTCTGAGTTTTCTTCAACTAAAAATGGAAGTATAATACTTCTTAATAAAGGTGAAATGCCAATGCCTATTGAAATAGAAGTCGTTTTAACTAATGGGGACCATCTAATGTATTACATACCTACAGTTTTAATGCGTGGCGAAAAGGAAATTGAAGCTACAACAACCCAACTTGACGACTGGGCATGGACAAACCCAACTTACAGCATCTTTTTAAAACATAAAGCCTCAGAAATATTTTCAATAAATCTACACCCAAAAGGGTCGATTGCTGACGTAGAATTACTAAACGATTATCTAATAATTCCAACAAAATGGAACTGGGATAAATACGACTTAAGACTTGAAATTCTAGAAAAAAAATATATAACTGGTTTTTTTGCTAGTGTTAGAAAAGAAAAGGTTCAGAGTCTTATAAAAATTAAAAAGTAAGTAACCTACAATTGAAACCAGTCCAATATTGAGTTGCATTATTCAACTCAAAAATCCTATTAAGTACTAAGTTCTGTTGTGCTTTAATGGTAAAAGCACAACAGAATAGTAATGTTATAAGGCTTAATTATTCAATAATTAGTTTCTATTTCTTAGGCTTTTTCATTGCATCCACTGCCAACAAACTACTTTGAATTTGCATTTGCAAGTCGCCAACATTATCAGGAGAGTAAGGCATAAATATAGTACTTGTATTATTTTCAGAAAGCTTAGCAACCGTTTCATAATGTTGAGTCATAAATAGCATATTCATAACATCCTGACTAGTAACATGGTCCTCCATAGCTAACTTAACCTCAGCGACTGATTCTTTCAATCCGTTAGCAATAGCAATTCGCTGTAAGGCTATACCTTCCCCAGCCAAACGCTTACTTTCAGCATCCGCCTCTGCAGCTGCAATCACTCTAATTTTTGCTGCAGCAGCCTCTTCTTTAGCAGCTTCTTTCATTCGCTTAGCTGCATTAATTTCATTCATTGCATGTTTAACCTTTGCATCAGGGTCAATATCAGTAACCAAAGCTTTTATAAAGTCGAAACCAAATTGTTGCATAGTTTCCGAAAGCTCATTTTTAACTGCTATTGCAATTTTATCCTTTTCGGCAAATACTGCATCCAATTCCATTTTTGGCACTTCAGAACGAATAGAATCAAATACATAAGATTGAATTTGACGTTCAGGATTATTTAACTTATAAAAAGAATTTTCTATACCATCAATAGAATCAACAACAAAAAATTGAACAGAGACAATAATCTTAACGAATACATCATCCTTAGTTTTGGTTTCCACCTCAACAGGCAATTCTCTAACTCTCAAATTAATATCGCCTGCAATACTGTCAATTAAGGGAATTTTAAACTGCAGTCCTGCCCCAGATATTTTATGAAACTTACCTAAACGCTCAATAACAACTGCTGTTTGCTGCTTTACCATATAAAAAGTTCCTTTTAGCAAGAAAAGGGCAATTATGATGTAAATTATGTTTCCGAAAATAATATTTGTATCCATTTTTTATTGTTTTAAATTGTTTTAAATTTTAACTCAAATATACGTAAAAAAAAGGAGCCAATTGGCTCCTTAATTTTTATTTCAAATATCTAAAATCATGATTATTTTTAATTTTTTGTAACGATTCATAAATCAATCGGATTACATCTTCAACATCATCCTTATGTACAGTTTCAACTGTGGTATGCATATACCTTAACGCAAGCGATATTAAAGAAGAAGCAACTCCACCCGTTGAATAGGCAAAAGCATCCGTATCCGTACCTGTAGCACGAGAAGCTGCCATTCTTTGGAAAGGAATTTTATTCTTTTCAGCAGTATTAATAATTAACTCCAATAAATTATTTTGGACTGCAGGGCCATAAGTCAATACCGGACCTGCTCCACATTTTGTATCTCCTTGTTTTATTTTATCAATCATTGGTGTGCCTGTATCATGACAAACATCCGTTACAATAGCAACATCAGGTCTTATCGTATCCACAATCATTTGTGCTCCTCTTAAACCTACTTCTTCTTGTACCGAGTTAGTAATGTATAAACCAAACGGTAATTTTACTTTATTTTCTTTTAACAAACGTGCCACCTCAGCAATCATAAAACCTCCTATACGATTATCCAATGCTCTTCCGACATAAAAGTTTTTATTCAAAATCATGAACTCATCCTCATAAGTAACCACACAACCTACATGAATGCCTAATCCCTCAACCTCATCCTTATCCTTAGCTCCACAGTCCAAAAAGATATTATCTAACTTTGGAGACTTTTCCGTTGCTCCACTCCTAGTGTGAATTGCTGGCCAACCAAATACAGCCTTAACCATTCCTTTTTTAGTATGGATATTAACTCTTTTAGAAGGAGCAATCTGATGATCAGACCCTCCATTTCTTCTTAAATAAATAAATCCGTCTTTAGTTATGTAATGCACAAACCAAGAAATTTCATCAGCATGAGCTTCAATAACTACTTTATATTTCGCCTCAGGATTTATCACCCCAACTACTGTTCCGTAAGTATCTACAAAATGTTCATCAATATAAGGGCTAATGTATTCCAACCATAATTTTTGCCCTCCACTCTCAAATCCTGTTGGAGATGGATTATTTAAATATTTTTCTAAAAAAGCTTCTGATTTTTTAGAGATAATTTTCTTCTTTGCCATTATTTAAGTTTTATATTTCTATTTATTAAATTGTTGGAGACCTCTGTTTAGCCAATCAGTAAACAAATCTACTGTCCCATAATCTTGGTAGTTGGCATTTTCGACTAATGGTTCTTCATCATGATTTAAAAACACATAGTACGGTTGTGAATTAGTCCCGTAATTATTGGCTTGCAATACCATCCATTTATCTCCAGTGGTTTTTACTTTTTTAGTTTTTCCTGCCATTGTCGTTTCGTACTGCTGCTCCTTTGGAAGGTCAATTCTTTCATCAACATATAATGAAATTAAGACCACATCATTAGCTAGCGTATTCTTAACATTTTCAGCTGACCAAACTTGTTCTTCCATCTTACGACAATTCACACATGCGTGTCCTGTAAAATCCAATACCACGGGCTTATTTATTTTTTTAGCATGAACCATTCCCATATCATAATCATGAAAAACAAGAATTCCTTGAGGCCCTAAATGCTGACCATCTTCTTCATGAACTGAAAAAGCATTACCTTCTTGAGAATTTCCAACACCATATGGAGATTCACTGTATTGCATAGGTGGTGGAAAAGCATTAATTATCTTCAATGGCGCTCCCCACATACCAGGAATCATGTACAAAGTTAAAGTACCAGTTAAAATAGCAGCACTCAAACGACCAACAGAAACATATTTTAAATCCGAATCATGGGCAAACTTTAAGAATCCTAGCAAGTACATAGTCAGAAGTCCAAAAATCATAATCCATATTGCAATAAATAACTCGCGTTCCAACCAATGAGTCTGCATTACTAAATCCGCATTCGACAAGAATTTGAAAGCTAATGCAATTTCTAAAAATCCTAAAGTTACTTTTACTGAATTTAGCCATCCTCCTGATTGAGGTAAAGAGTTTAACCAACCTGGGAAGGCTGCAAATAAAGCAAATGGTAAGGCAATGGCTAATGAAAAACCGAGCATACCAATAATTGGGCCCATATACCCTCCTGTTGCGGCTTCAACCAGTAAAGTCCCTACAATTGGTCCTGTGCAAGAAAAAGAAACTAAAGCTAAAGTGAAAGCCATAAAGAAGATGCCAATCAAACCTCCCTTCCCTTCCGCCTCAACACTTTTGTTTGTCCAAGAGGATGGTAATTGAATTTCAAAAGCCCCTAAAAAAGAAGCTGCAAAAACAATCAACAATATAAAAAATCCAATATTAAAATAAACATTAGTCGCCATATTATTTAAAGCATCAGCCCCAAATACTGAAGAAACACCAACTCCTAGAGCAACATAAATTGCAATAATAGAAAGTCCGTAAATAATAGCATTTGCAATTCCTTGCGCTTTTGTTTTGGACTGCTTAGTGAAAAAAGAAACCGTCATAGGTATCATAGGGAAAACACAAGGAGTTAACAGTGCCGCAAAACCACTTATAAAGGCAATAAAAAAGAGTGCCCACATACTTTTTCCTTCTTTTTCATCAGAAGTATTTTTTGTATCTTCAAGAATAACACCCCCATCAACACCTTTTATTTCAAAAGAAAACTCTACCTCTTCAGGTGGTAAACATTGAGCTTCATCACATACCATAAAGTAAACATTCCCATCTAAGCTAAAATCTTCAACTGACGAAACTTGTACTATTTGCGTGAAAATAGCTTCATTTTTAAAGTATTTTAAAATCATATCAAAATTAGGATCAAATTCTTCAATTGGCTCTCCTTCTTCAGGAATTCCAACTAATGAATAACCTCCTTGTGTTGTAAAGGTAAACTCTGTAGGTACAGGTCCATCATCCTCAATAAATTGAGAATACAAATACCAATCATCATCAATAGTTGCTTTGAACTGTAATTCAATTTCATTATCCGACACCTGTTTTTGAGAAAAATCCCAAGAAACAGGAGTGAAAATTTGTGCTGATGTAATCACACTCAGAAGTGTAAAAAATAGGATGAAAATTTTCTTCATTGTCATTTTAATTTATCTTGTATTACTCTTGTTAATTCTTCCGATTTTTGACTACCTATAAGATAGATCAAACCATCCTTATCAATTAGTTCAACAGCATCAATCCCTCTTGTATAAAATCGAATTGTTCCCTTTATATGCAAATTGTAAACGGAACGATTCAAAAAATATTTGCTATATTTTACGTTTTTAACAGATACAATACTTGCTGTATCAATTTTTATTTTTCTGGAAGTCCAAAGCCCATCTAGAATGATACTTCCGTTTTTCACTTTAGTTTCAAAATGAAGAATAAATAATAGTAATATTGAAATGACCATTATTCCTATCCCAATAAAGAAGTAAAGCTCTCCAGCCTTATCATTATTTTCTCTCCAATAATAAGCAACTAAACAAAAAATTGCCAATGACATTCTTCTGCTAAGTGACATTTTATTAAGCCCCAAATATTGTTTTTCTATAAAATTAAACTCTGACATACCTCTATAAATTTAAAGTTGTGCAATGTACACTTTTTTTGTATTGCTTTCTAGCTTATACCTTTCATCAATCCTGGATCCCACCAGCCATACCACATCAACATCAGAACATAACAACCACTGCTCTTGCTTATCTATAATTGAAAATTTATTGTCAATAAAAAAATTACTTAATTTTTTAAATCTCTTCATTCCTAATGGCATGAACTTATCTCCTTGTTTCCACTTTCGTAAAGTTAAAGGAAATTTTAACTTTTCAAAATCCAATTGAGCAATATCGTTATCATAAATAATAGTTTTATCAGCTGTAACTTTAAATTTTATATCTAGCGGATGAACTAAACTTGTAGTTTTTTTAGTAATTTCAAAAGCCTCAATATCTTTATTTAAACGAGAAATAAAGATGTTTTCTCTGTCCACTACTAACTGATGGGTTGCAGAAAAAAACTGTTTACCACTTTGTCCTTGAAGTGCTTTTGAAATTGGCTCTACATTAAAGAACCCATAAGGAGATAATAATTCATATAAATAGCTGTGCAGAGGATTAAGTGCTAATAATTCTGCAATCTCAAACTTCACAATTCCATTTTTTTCTTGAATTAAATCCTTTCTTACTTCTTTAACTTTGCAAGCATAGATCTGAGAAACATCTTCCAAAATTCTCATCTCATCTTTTACCGTTTGCTGAATACTTGGATTCATCTCTGACAACAAAGGTATTAACTCATGCCTAATTTTATTTCGTAAATACTTCACAGAAGCATTACTGCTATCCTCTCGAAAAACTAAGCCTCTTTCTTTTAGATATTGCTCAATTTCTAATCGCGAAACAAAAAGTAAAGGCCTAACAATCGCATTATTTTTCTCTTTAATCCCCAAGAAACCTTTTAACCCCGACCCTCTTACTAAATTAATAAAAAAGGTTTCTACATCATCATTAGCATGATGAGCAATGGCTAAGTATTTAGCACTTGACTTAACCAGTAATTTCTCAAACCAAGCATATCTTAAATCACGAGCTGCCATTTGTGTAGAAATCTTATTTTCATCAGCATAAGCTAAAGTATCAAACTGTTTTACATGGATTTTTAATTGGTGTTTTTTTGCTAACCCTATAACAAAATTTTCGTCAGCATCCGACTCTTTTTCTCTCAAATTAAAATTACAATGAGCTAATTCAAATGAATACCCTAATGCTAATAAAACATGCATTAAACAAATACTATCAGCGCCACCGCTTATAGCTAGAATAAGCTTATCTTTTTTTTTAAAAAGAGATTTTTCAGTAATAAAATGCTGTACTTTATTTTTCATCAAATTGAAAATTTAACACCTCAAAAATGGGCCTAACCTTTACCAAACACTCCTCATATTCCTCATTTGCATCCGATTTAATCGTAATTGCACCTCCAACAGCCACTGACAAGTATTTTGTAGTCGCATTATACAAAATAGTTCTGATAACAACATTAAAATCAAAATCTCCTTGAGGAGTAATATAACCAATCGCTCCAGAAAAAATTCCTCTTTTAAATTCCTCTAATTGTTCTATGAGTTCCATTGCTCTAAGTTTAGGGACGCCCGTCATGGAACCCATAGGGAAAACTGATTTTAGTATTTGACTAAAATTTTTTTTATCATCCACCTTTGAGGAAATGGTACTAATCATCTGATGTACTTTTTTAAAAGTATAAATCCCACATAATTCCTCAACCTTTACACTTGCCTTACTAGCTGTAATTGACAAATCATTCCTTACCAAATCAACAATCATTACATTTTCTGAAATTTCTTTCTCACTCTCAACAAGTTCATTTCTCAAGACATTATCTTCATTTAAATCCTTCCCTCTTTTTCTTGTTCCCTTAATCGGTTGTGAGATAATTTTATTTCCTGATTTTTTAATAAATCGCTCAGGGCTAGCACACATTACATTCAAATCGTTTAATTTTAAAAAAGATGCGAAAGGAGTTTTTGAATTTTTATTTAATTGCAGAAATACATGCTGTGGATTAAGTATTACTTGCTCAGAAAAAAACTCCTGACAATAATTTAATTCATAAATATCACCTCTTTGAATATGCTTTTTAATCACTCCAATTTTTTCTAAATATTTTTCTTTACTAACTCTTGGCTTTAACTGGACCACATTGCTTATGTCCTTCCAATCTAGTTGCTGACAATCTAAAAATTGCTGACAATCTGCCTTACTTTCATAGCTTTTAACCTCCAATGTATTACCTTTTAACAGCAATACATATTTAGGAATAAAGAAAGATAAACTGTCTGCTTTTATTCCATCATCATTATTAGAAGTTAATTGCTCTACTTCATTCTTCAAGTCATAAGAAAGATAGCCAAATAACCAATCCTTATGTTTGTCATGAAAATTTTGTAAAGCATTAAACGAGTAACTATCAAAATTAAGCACTTCAAGAGCATCGACACCTGCAATCAAATCGTAATTAATATAATCAGCAGGTAAGCTGTTATAATTGCTCTTGTTATTAGAATCCAATACGCTAATATAATTAAGCAACTGGCTTTTATAAAGCAATAACTTAATTAACTCACTTGGCCTATCAACATTAAATGTATACAAAAATCTCACTCTGCAAAAATAGGAAAAGCAAACTCATTTTATTTTATATTTTTGAAGGATGAAAAAAATACTATTAATATTTATTGCTTTTCCTTTTATTTTAGCAGCACAAACAGATACTACTCTTAATGAAAATAACGTGATTACTAGTGTAAATGAACAAGGCATAGATGCCTTATTTAATAAATACGAAAACATTTTAAAAGCCAAAAATGGAGTGGAAGGTTGGCGTGTACAGCTGCTTTTTAAAGCAAAACAAAAAGAAATAACTCAATTAAAAATCGATTTCATTAAGCTTTATCCTAATATCCCTACTTATTTAGAATATGAAGCGCCCTACTATAGAGTACTAGTAGGAAACTTTAGAACAAAACTAGAGGCTATAAAAATAAAGCACCAGATAAGTAAAAACTTTCCTGGTGCTTATCCTGTTCCTGAGATTATTAATTTTTCTCAGTTAAAAAAATAAGTATTTATTTTAACACTCTTTTAACTTCTACCTCTTCATATCCTTCAATAATATCACCTACCTTAAGATCATTAAAGTTTTCTATTGACATACCGCATTCAAATCCTTTTTTCACTTCATTAACATCATCCTTGAAACGTTTTAATGATGATAATTTACCAGTGTAAACTACAACTCCATCACGAATAAGTCTTACACCTGTTTGTCTTGTTAACGACCCATCTAGTACCATACAACCAGCAATAGTACCAATCTTAGAAATTTTAAAGGTCTCTCTAATTTCAATATTACAAATAATTTTTTCTTCAACATCAGGCCTAAGCATCCCTTCCATTGCTAATTTCAATTCTTCAATTGCTTTATAAATTATAGAATATAATCTAATATCAATTTGCTCAGCTTCTGCCAATTTACGTGCTTTTAATGACGGCCTAACTTGGAACCCAATAATAATTGCATCAGAGGCTGCAGCTAACATCACATCGGATTCTGAAATTTGACCTACTGCTTTTTGAATAATATTTACTTTTATTTCCTCAGTAGAAAGTTGCTGTAAAGTATCAGACAATGCTTCAATAGAACCATCAACATCCCCTTTAATAATAACATTAATTTCTTGAAAACCACCTAAAGCAATCCTTCTTCCAATTTCATCAAGAGTTAAATGTTTCTGTGTTCTTACACTTTGCTCTCTTTGTAATTGAGCTCTTCTTGAAGCAATTTTTTTCGCTTCCTGCTCACTTTCTATAACATGGAATTCATCACCTGCAGTTGGCGCGCCATCGAGTCCTAATAATACAACTGGAGTAGAAGGGCCTGCCTCATTCCTTGTTTCTCCTCTTTCATCTAATAAGGCTTTAACTTTACCTGAATAAGAACCTGCTAAAACATAATCTCCTACATTTAGTGTTCCCTTCTGCACTAATAAAGTAGACAAGTATCCTTTTCCTTTATCTAATGATGCTTCAATAACTGTTCCTTGAGCATTTCTATTAGGATTTGCTTTTAGATCAAGCATTTCAGCTTCTAGAATTATTTTCTCTAAAATTTCCGGAACACCAGTTCCTACCTTAGCTGAAATATCCTGTGATTGATATTTTCCTCCCCAATCCTCCACAAGAAGATTCATTTCCGCTAATTCTCCTTTAATTTTTTCAGTATCAGCCGTTGGTCGGTCAATTTTATTGATTGCAAAAATAATAGGCACCCCAGCCGCCTGAGCGTGGCTAATCGCCTCCTTTGTCTGTGGCATCACCCTATCATCCGCAGCTACTACAACCACTACAATATCAGTAACTTTTGCTCCCCTTGCACGCATTGCGGTAAACGCTTCATGACCAGGTGTATCTAAGAATGAAATTTGTTTTCCATTTTTTAATGTCACCTCATATGCCCCAATATGTTGTGTAATCCCACCTGATTCTCCTGCAATTACATTTGTTTCTCTTATGTAATCCATCAATGAAGTTTTCCCATGATCAACATGTCCCATAATTGTAATAATAGGAGCACGGGTTTCTAATTGATCCTCAGTATCAACAATCTCTTCAATAGATTCTTGTACATCAGCCCCTACAAATTCAACTTTAAAACCAAAATCCTCTACCAGCATTTGGATTGTTTCAGCATCTAACCTTTGGTTCATACTAACCATCATACCAAGACCCATACATGTTGTTACAATCTCAGTAACAGCAACATCCATTAAAACTGCTAACTCGCTTGCAGTAGCAAACTCCGCAATCTTTATTGTTTGATCTCCTGCAACTTTCTCCTGATTTTCAACATCAGCGACATCTCTATGCGCTTGTCTTTTATCTTTTCTATTTCTTACAGATGATTTTTTACCTCCTCTTCCTTGCAACTTAGCTAATGTTTCTCTTACTCTTTTTTGAGCCTCTTCTGGAGAGATTTCAACTGTTTTTTTAACAGGTCTTACTGTTTTTTTAAACTTTTTAGGATCAACCTTAGTTTTAACAATTCTTGCTCTTTTCTTTTTCTCAGCCTTTTCTGGTTTCTTAAACTGAGTTAAATCTATTGTTTTTCCGGTTACTTTAACCCCCCTAAGCTTACCAGCAGTTGCTTTAATAATTCCTTCAACTTTCTTAAGCTCATCTTGTTTTTCTTCTTCTTTTGGAATATCTACAACAACCTTAGGTATTTCCAGTTTTTCCTTAACAGCCTTCTTTGGCTTAATATCAACTTTACCAACAATTTTCAATTCTTTTTTTGTTGTTTTTGCTGTTATTACCTCATCTTTAGGAGGTGCTTTTTCTTTTTCAGCAATAGCAGATTCCTTCTTTAATTTGAGCTCTAGCTGAACTTTCATTTTCTCTTCAGCTGCTTTTTGAGCTTTTTCCTCTGCTTCTTGCTGTTTAATGATCTCTTCAGCTTTAGCTAATTCTTTTTCTTTGGATAATAACTCAGCTGACAATTTTGCTTTCTTTTCAGAATCAAATTCGCCTAACAAGTCCATATAGATATCATGAGATACTTTTGTATTGGGCTTTAAATCCTCAACACCTTTTGCCTCAAGAAATGAATATATCCTGTCAATACTGACATTAAATTCCTTAACTAACTTATTTAACCTTACGCTTTTTTTATCTGACATACTTAGGTCTTAATTTTTATTAATCTTCAAACTCTGAACTTAAGACGCTCAGAATACTTTCTACAGTTTCAATTTCTAGATCTGTTCTTAATACTAGGTCTTTTGCTGAAATATCTAGCACACTTTTAGCTGTATCACAACCAATCGCTTTTAAAGCATCAATTACCCACGATTCTAATTCATCTGTAAACTCATCAATGGCAACGTCATCTTCAAAACTACCTGCATCTCTATATACATCAATATCATAGCCTGACAATTTCCCAGCTAAGTTAATATTATGTCCTCCTCGACCTATTGCTAATGAAACTTGATCAGCAGCCATAAATACACTTGCTCTCATTTTTTCATCATCTAATTTCACAGAAGTAATTTTTGCTGGATTCAAGGCTCTTGTAATTAGCAATTGAGAATTTTCAGTATAATTAACAACATCAATATTCTCATTCTTCAACTCACGAACAATGCTATGAATTCTTGAGCCCTTCATTCCTACACACGCACCTACAGGGTCAATCCTATCGTCGTACGACTCTACAGCTACCTTAGCTCTTTCACCAGGAACTCTAACTACATTTTTAATTGTTATAATACCATCAAATACTTCAGGAACCTCTTGTTCAAATAAACGTTCAATAAATTCTGGTGCAATACGAGAAAGAACAATATTTGCTTTATTATTTTTAAGACTTACTTCTTTAATTACTGCTCTTACTGACTCTCCTTTTTTGAAATAATCTCTAGGAATCTGCTCTAATTTAGGTAAAGACAAATCATTCCCTTCATCATCTTGTAATAAAATTTCATTTCTCCAGATTTGGTAAACTTCACCATGAATAATTTCACCAATTCTTTCTTCATAACGCTTCATTAACTCATCTCTATGCTGGTCAGCAATACGAGCCATTAAATGCTGACGAATAGAAAGTACTTGCCTTCTACCAAATTCTGATTCAAAACTTACTTGCTCAGAAACTTCTTCTCCTACCTCATAATCATCTTCAATTTTCAAAGCATCAGTCAAAGATATTTGCGCAATAGGTATCTCAACTTGACCATCTTTAACTACCTCTCTATTTCTCCAAATTTCTAAATCTCCTTTATCAACATTAATAATGACATCAAAATTTCCTTGTTCATCATACTTTTTAGTCAATACCGTTTTAAAGACATCCTCTAAGATGTTCATCATAGTCTCACGATCAATATTCTTAACCTCTTTAAACTCTGAAAACGATTCAATTAAATTTTCTACTTCCATTTTGTTTATTTAAAATTTATTTTAAGTTTAGTTTCTTTTATTTCTTCTTTTGGAATACTCACCTCTTCCAATATATAATCTTTACTATTTCCTTTTTTCTTTTTTATCACTTCTAGCAGAAGTGATTCATTATAAGAAAGAATAATACCTGTTTTTCTTTTTCCGTTAGTTAATAAAACACCAACCTCTTTTCCAATATATTTTTGATATTGCTCATCAACCATGAAAGGATTATCTAAACCTGCAGAACAAACAGTAAGCTCATAATCTTCCACCTCTCTATCAAAATGCTCCTCAATATATTTACTTATCAGCAAACAATGTTCTACCTGAACACCTTCAATTCTGTCAAAAAATACAGTAATAACATTGGCAGTATTCACTTTCACGTCTACAAAGAAACCACCCTGTTCTTTTATCTTTGGTTCAGCTACTTTTTTTATTTCTTCTTTCGATATCATAATGCTATGTAAAAAAAGAAGAGGCTAACAGCCTCTTCCTCTTTCCTTACCTATTTTCGTCTGCAAATATAAGGAGATTTATTTAATCTCGCAAACCTTTTACTGCAAGACAATTCTTTTACTAACAAATGAGTAACGTGTCCTAATCTGAAGCATATAAATCCCTCTAGGAGAATCAGACAAATCAATTTGTTTAGTATACTCTCCAATAAAGGCTTGTTTATCTTCTTGATACACTAATTTACCAAATGCATCAACTATGATAATTTCAAAATCATCTACTTTTTCAGCCATAAAGCTAACATTAAATAGTCCTCTTGTTGGATTAGGGTAAACATTTAAATTTTCAGCTAACTCAATATCTCCAGCAGCAATCCTTATACCTGCTAGAGTTGTAAGGGTGTCCCATCCAGTCCAAGCAGAATTATAACTAACTGAAGGATCACAAACTGTTCTAATCCTAAAACGATAATTCTCATTTGAAATTAAACCTGATAACGTAAAATCATTTAATCCAGGAGTGATTGTAGTGTCAATTCTTGTATTCCATGGTGCGCCGACTACTAAATACATAAGTCTGTAAGAAAATGCAACAGGATTTGGATCCCAACTTAATACGGCTGATGATGTTGTAATAGAGTCAATAATTATATTAGTTGGCGGAATACATCCATTAACTGTATTAAAGTCAACAAAACTTGAAAATGCAGAATTATTATTGCCATTAGCATCACAAGCACTCTTCACTTGCCAATGATAAGCTGTCCCAGAAGATAAAGAAGATAAATCAAGTGAATTAGTAGTCACTGTAATATAAGTAAATGTTCCCCAACCTTGATTTACTTGCTTGTATCTAACTATATATTCCAAAGCTCCAGGTGATACATCCCAACCTAAAGTAGCGTCAGTTAAACCAATTGCTGTAGTATTCGTATTTGTTGGAGTAGTACATACCGTTAAAGTAGCGAAAGACTGAGTAGAACTCCATGCTGATACTGAACTATTATCAGAAGAACAAACTGATTGTATCTCCCACTCATAAGAAGTAGTAGAAGTTAAGTTTAATTTCTCTTTTGAAGTACCATATAAATAATTCAATGCAATACTCCAAGAAGAAGTTCCCTGAACTCTCATACGTATATTATAATGATCTGCATCTGTAACTGCTAACCAGTTCATAGTCGCTCTATCTAACTGAATGTTAGATGCAGATAAACCTGTTGGAGCAGATAATGAAATAGTAGTAATATTTGTTCCAGATGAAGTTGCTGTACACCCAGCTGGATTAGTAACTGTTAAACTATAAGTACCCGCTACAGAAGTTGTATATGTAGAAGAAGTCGCGCCAGAAATAGCACCACTTAAATTATTCCACTGGTAAATACTGTTTGCTGGTGACCAACTAGTCATAGTCAAAGTTACACTCTCACCCAAACATATAGGAGAACCTCCTGTTGGATTTTGAGTTGTAACACTAAAGGCTGAAGCTGGCGTAGTAATAACATAAGTAGCAGTATATTGACATGTATTGTTGTCAGTAACCGTTACACTATAAGTACCTGCAGCTAAAGAAGTAAGATCTTCACTAGTAGAACCATCACTCCATAAATAAGAGAATGAACCACTACCACCACTTACTGATAAATCAAGAGCCCCATCACTACCACCAAAACAGCCAACATTAGTCTGAATAATATTTAATGAAGCATTACAAGAACCTGTATTAAAGACCTCAAAACTTGAAAATGCAGAATTATTATTGCCATTAGCATCACAAGCACTCTTCACTTGCCAATGATAAGCTGTCCCAGAAGATAAAGAAGATAAATCAAGTGAATTAGTAGTCACTGTAATATAAGTAAATGTTCCCCAACCTTGATTTACTTGCTTGTATCTAACTATATATTCCAAAGCTCCAGGTGATACATCCCAACCTAAAGTAGCGTCAGTTAAACCAATTGCTGTAGTATTCGTATTTGTTGGAGTAGTACATACCGTTGAAGTAGCGAAAGACTGAGTAGAACTCCATGCTGATACTGAACTATTATCAGAAGAACAAACTGATTGTATCTCCCACTCATAAGAAGTAGCTGAAGTTAAGTTTAATTTCTCTTTTGAAGTACCATATAAATAATTCAATGCAATACTCCAAGAAGAAGTTCCCTGAACTCTCATACGTATATTATAATGATCTGCATCTGTAACTGCTAACCAGTTCATAGTCGCTCTATCTAACTGAATGTTAGATGCAGATAAACCTGTTGGAGCAGATAATGAAATAGTAGTAATATTTGTTCCAGATGAAGTTGCTGTACACCCAGCTGGATTAGTAACTGTTAAACTATAAGTACCCGCTACAGAAGTTGTATATGTAGAAGAAGTCGCGCCAGAAATAGCACCACTTAAATTATTCCACTGGTAAATACTGTTTGCTGGTGACCAACTAGTCATAGTCAAAGTTACACTCTCACCCAAACATATAGGAGAACCTCCTGTTGGATTTTGAGTTGTAACACTAAAGGCTGAAGCTGGCGTAGTAATAACATAAGTAGCAGTATATTGACATGTATTGTTGTCAGTAACCGTTACACTATAAGTACCTGCAGCTAAAGAAGTAAGATCTTCACTAGTAGAACCATCACTCCATAAATAAGAGAATGAACCACTACCACCACTTACTGATAAATCAAGAGCCCCATCACTACCACCAAAACAGCCAACATTAGTCTGAATAATATTTAATGAAGCATTACAAGAACCTGTATTAAAGACCTCAAAACTTGAAAATGCAGAATTATTATTGCCATTAGCATCACAAGCACTCTTCACTTGCCAATGATAAGCTGTCCCAGAAGATAAAGAAGATAAATCAAGTGAATTAGTAGTCACTGTAATATAAGTAAATGTTCCCCAACCTTGATTTACTTGCTTGTATCTAACTATATATTCCAAAGCTCCAGGTGATACATCCCAACCTAAAGTAGCGTCAGTTAAACCAATTGCTGTAGTATTCGTATTTGTTGGAGTAGTACATACCGTTGAAGTAGCGAAAGACTGAGTAGAACTCCATGCTGATACTGAACTATTATCAGAAGAACAAACTGATTGTATCTCCCACTCATAAGAAGTAGCTGAAGTTAAGTTTAATTTCTCTTTTGAAGTACCATATAAATAATTCAATGCAATACTCCAAGAAGAAGTTCCCTGAACTCTCATACGTATATTATAATGATCTGCATCTGTAACTGCTAACCAGTTCATAGTCGCTCTATCTAACTGAATGTTAGATGCAGATAAACCTGTTGGAGCAGATAATGAAATAGTAGTAATATTTGTTCCAGATGAAGTTGCTGTACACCCAGCTGGATTAGTAACTGTTAAACTATAAGTACCCGCTACAGAAGTTGTATATGTAGAAGAAGTCGCGCCAGAAATAGCACCACTTAAATTATTCCACTGGTAAATACTGTTTGCTGGTGACCAACTAGTCATAGTCAAAGTTACACTCTCACCCAAACATATAGGAGAACCTCCTGTTGGATTTTGAGTTGTAACACTAAAGGCTGAAGCTGGCGTAGTAATAACATAAGTAGCAGTATATTGACATGTATTGTTGTCAGTAACCGTTACACTATAAGTACCTGCAGCTAAAGAAGTAAGATCTTCACTAGTAGAACCATCACTCCATAAATAAGAGAATGAACCACTACCACCACTTACTGATAAATCAAGAGCCCCATCACTACCACCAAAACAGCCAACATTAGTCTGAATAATATTTAATGAAGCATTACAAGAACCTGTATTAAAGACCTCAAAACTTGAAAATGCAGAATTATTATTGCCATTAGCATCACAAGCACTCTTCACTTGCCAATGATAAGCTGTCCCAGAAGATAAAGAAGATAAATCAAGTGAATTAGTAGTCACTGTAATATAAGTAAATGTTCCCCAACCTTGATTTACTTGCTTGTATCTAACTATATATTCCAAAGCTCCAGGTGATACATCCCAACCTAAAGTAGCGTCAGTTAAACCAATTGCTGTAGTATTCGTATTTGTTGGAGTAGTACATACCGTTGAAGTAGCGAAAGACTGAGTAGAACTCCATGCTGATACTGAACTATTATCAGAAGAACAAACTGATTGTATCTCCCACTCATAAGAAGTAGCTGAAGTTAAGTTTAATTTCTCTTTTGAAGTACCATATAAATAATTCAATGCAATACTCCAAGAAGAAGTTCCCTGAACTCTCATACGTATATTATAATGATCTGCATCTGTAACTGCTAACCAGTTCATAGTCGCTCTATCTAACTGAATGTTAGATGCAGATAAACCTGTTGGAGCAGATAATGAAATAGTAGTAATATTTGTTCCAGATGAAGTTGCTGTACACCCAGCTGGATTAGTAACTGTTAAACTATAAGTACCCGCTACAGAAGTTGTATATGTAGAAGAAGTCGCGCCAGAAATAGCACCACTTAAATTATTCCACTGGTAAATACTGTTTGCTGGTGACCAACTAGTCATAGTCAAAGTTACACTCTCACCCAAACATATAGGAGAACCTCCTGTTGGATTTTGAGTTGTAACACTAAAGGCTGAAGCTGGCGTAGTAATAACATAAGTAGCAGTATATTGACATGTATTGTTGTCAGTAACCGTTACACTATAAGTACCTGCAGCTAAAGAAGTAAGATCTTCACTAGTAGAACCATCACTCCATAAATAAGAGAATGAACCACTACCACCACTTACTGATAAATCAAGAGCCCCATCACTACCACCAAAACAGCCAACATTAGTCTGAATAATATTTAATGAAGCATTACAAGAACCTGTATTAAAGACCTCAAAACTTGAAAATGCAGAATTATTATTGCCATTAGCATCACAAGCACTCTTCACTTGCCAATGATAAGCTGTCCCAGAAGATAAAGAAGATAAATCAAGTGAATTAGTAGTCACTGTAATATAAGTAAATGTTCCCCAACCTTGATTTACTTGCTTGTATCTAACTATATATTCCAAAGCTCCAGGTGATACATCCCAACCTAAAGTAGCGTCAGTTAAACCAATTGCTGTAGTATTCGTATTTGTTGGAGTAGTACATACCGTTGAAGTAGCGAAAGACTGAGTAGAACTCCATGCTGATACTGAACTATTATCAGAAGAACAAACTGATTGTATCTCCCACTCATAAGAAGTAGCTGAAGTTAAGTTTAATTTCTCTTTTGAAGTACCATATAAATAATTCAATGCAATACTCCAAGAAGAAGTTCCCTGAACTCTCATACGTATATTATAATGATCTGCATCTGTAACTGCTAACCAGTTCATAGTCGCTCTATCTAACTGAATGTTAGATGCAGATAAACCTGTTGGAGCAGATAATGAAATAGTAGTAATATTTGTTCCAGATGAAGTTGCTGTACACCCAGCTGGATTAGTAACTGTTAAACTATAAGTACCCGCTACAGAAGTTGTATATGTAGAAGAAGTCGCGCCAGAAATAGCACCACTTAAATTATTCCACTGGTAAATACTGTTTGCTGGTGACCAACTAGTCATAGTCAAAGTTACACTCTCACCCAAACATATAGGAGAACCTCCTGTTGGATTTTGAGTTGTAACACTAAAGGCAGGTAGTATTGTTAAAATAGTTGACACTGTAGAGTCACAACCTAAATTATTAGTATAAACATCTAAATAAGTGCCACTAGAAGAATATGTATTCCCATTTATAGAATATGAAGACCCGAAACAAATAGCTTGATTATTGATAGAAAAAAGTGATAAATTAATCGTTAAATTTAGTGTCGCTATACTGTCACAACCATTAGAATTTGTAGTTGCAAAAGTATAAGTTCCAGATGCAGTGTAAGTCTGTCCATTCCAGTTGTAGTCATCACAAGAAGTTGCAGATGATGAACTGGTTGTATAAGGATTAATCGTTAGATTTAATGTTGCTGTAGAATCACATCCATTAAAGTTTGTTATTACAAAATTGTAAGTTCCAGATACAGTATAAGTCTGTCCATTCCAAGAATAACTATCACACTCAATAACATTTGTTAATGACACAGGTGGATAATAACAACTATTATCATCTACACTAGCTGTACTATCATAGTTACATGCATTAGGATCGGTACAACCTAAAATAAGAGTATAAGAACATGAGCCATCATCTACAGTGGCTGTAGCATCATAATTAAAGGCAGTAGAATCTGTACAACCTAAATAAATACAAGAACCATCATCAGAATTTATTGCAGAATTATAATTAGATGCATTAGGATCGGTACAACCATAAACAAATGGAACACATGAACCATCATCTGTATTTGCTAAAGCATCATAATTAAAGGCAGTAACATCTGTACAACCATTCACTACAGCTATACATGAACCATCATCTGTATTTGCTAAAGCATCATAATTAAAGGCAGTAACATCTGTACAACCATTCACTACAGCTATACATGAACCATCATCTGTATTTGCTAAAGCATCATAATTAAAGGCAGTAACATCTGTACAACCATTCACTACAGCTATACATGAACCATCATCTGTATTTGCTAAAGCATCATAATTAAAGGCAGTAACATCTGTACAACCATTCACTACAGCTATACATGAACCATCATCTGTATTTGCTAAAGCATCATAATTAAAGGCAGTAACATCTGTACAACCATTCACTACAGCTATACATGAACCATCATCTGTATTTGCTAAAGCATCATAATTAAAGGCAGTAACATCTGTACAACCATTCACTACAGCTATACATGAACCATCATCTGTATTTGCTAAAGCATCATAATTAAAGGCAGTAACATCTGTACAACCATTCACTACAGCTATACATGAACCATCATCTGTATTTGCTAAAGCATCATAATTAAAGGCAGTAACATCTGTACAACCATTCACTACAGCTATACATGAACCATCATCTGTATTTGCTAAAGCATCATAATTAAAGGCAGTAACATCTGTACAACCATTCACTACAGCTATACATGAACCATCATCTGTATTTGCTAAAGCATCATAATTAAAGGCAGTAACATCTGTACAACCATTCACTACAGCTATACATGAACCATCATCTGTATTTGCTAAAGCATCATAATTAAAGGCAGTAACATCTGTACAACCATTCACTACAGCTATACATGAACCATCATCTGTATTTGCTAAAGCATCATAATTAAAGGCAGTAACATCTGTACAACCATTCACTACAGCTATACATGAACCATCATCTGTATTTGCTAAAGCATCATAATTAAAGGCAGTAACATCTGTACAACCATTCACTACAGCTATACATGAACCATCATCTGTATTTGCTAAAGCATCATAATTAAAGGCAGTAACATCTGTACAACCATTCACTACAGCTATACATGAACCATCATCTGTATTTGCTAAAGCATCATAATTAAAGGCAGTAACATCTGTACAACCATTCACTACAGCTATACATGAACCATCATCTGTATTTGCTAAAGCATCATAATTAAAGGCAGTAACATCTGTACAACCATTCACTACAGCTATACATGAACCATCATCTGTATTTGCTAAAGCATCATAATTAAAGGCAGTAACATCTGTACAACCATTCACTACAGCTATACATGAACCATCATCTGTATTTGCTAAAGCATCATAATTAAAGGCAGTAACATCTGTACAACCATTCACTACAGCTATACATGAACCATCATCTGTATTTGCTAAAGCATCATAATTAAAGGCAGTAACATCTGTACAACCATTCACTACAGCTATACATGAACCATCATCTGTATTTGCTAAAGCATCATAATTAAAGGCAGTAACATCTGTACAACCATTCACTACAGCTATACATGAACCATCATCTGTATTTGCTAAAGCATCATAATTAAAGGCAGTAACATCTGTACAACCATTCACTACAGCTATACATGAACCATCATCTGTATTTGCTAAAGCATCATAATTAAAGGCAGTAACATCTGTACAACCATTCACTACAGCTATACATGAACCATCATCTGTATTTGCTAAAGCATCATAATTAAAGGCAGTAACATCTGTACAACCATTCACTACAGCTATACATGAACCATCATCTGTATTTGCTAAAGCATCATAATTAAAGGCAGTAACATCTGTACAACCATTCACTACAGCTATACATGAACCATCATCTGTATTTGCTAAAGCATCATAATTAAAGGCAGTAACATCTGTACAACCATTCACTACAGCTATACATGAACCATCATCTGTATTTGCTAAAGCATCATAATTAAAGGCAGTAACATCTGTACAACCATTCACTACAGCTATACATGAACCATCATCTGTATTTGCTAAAGCATCATAATTAAAGGCAGTAACATCTGTACAACCATTCACTACAGCTATACATGAACCATCATCTGTATTTGCTAAAGCATCATAATTAAAGGCAGTAACATCTGTACAACCATTCACTACAGCTATACATGAACCATCATCTGTATTTGCTAAAGCATCATAATTAAAGGCAGTAACATCTGTACAACCATTCTAACTATCAGAACCTCATCTGTTGTAAAAATAATAACATAACCTGACACATCACTACAGTAACATGAAATCTGATTTGCTAAAGCATCATAATTAAAGGCAGTAACATCTGTACAACCATTCACTAAGCTATACAAAAATAGAAACGGAAATGTTTGAACATCAATATTTCCTAACTCAGAATCAATTGTGGAAGTGACTGTTAAAGATCCTGCAGTAGGATTAATAAATACATTAAGAAAGTTAATAGTACTTGAGCTACCAATAGTAAAACTATTCCCATCAGGAATAGAAGTAGCTGATATACTAACTCCTGGATTTAAATTGTTAATCGTAAAAGTACCTAAAGATAATCCAGTAGTTATATCCAAAGATTCAATAATTGCTTGAGTAGAACCAACTGTTGAAACAACTACCAAATTAGTATTAACTGTATTTAAACCTGCACCAGCAACAATACTAGCTGAACCAATAATATCTCCAGAAGACATGCTTGAAATATCAAAAGAACCTGCATCTGTTGTAAATAATGAAGTCAACATATCTACCTCACCAGCATCCTGACTTACAGTAACAGTTAAATCTGTTAAACTATCACAATCAGTATTCGAAAGTGAAATTGAAACAGTTGGTGAAAAATCTAAGACTACACAAACAATAGCAAACGGAAATGTTTGAACATCAATATTTCCTAACTCAGAATCAATTGTGGAAGTGACTGTTAAAGATCCTGCAGTAGGATTAATAAATACATTAAGAAAGTTAATAGTACTTGAGCTACCAATAGTAAAACTATTCCCATCAGGAATAGAAGTAGCTGATATACTAACTCCTGGATTTAAATTGTTAATCGTAAAAGTACCTAAAGATAATCCAGTAGTTATATCCAAAGATTCAATAATTGCTTGAGTAGAACCAACTGTTGAAACAACTACCAAATTAGTATTAACTGTATTTAAACCTGCACCAGCAACAATACTAGCTGAACCAATAATATCTCCAGAAGACATGCTTGAAATATCAAAAGAACCTGCATCTGTTGTAAATAATGAAGTCAACATATCTACCTCACCAGCATCCTGACTTACAGTAACAGTTAAATCTGTTAAACTATCACAATCAGTATTCGAAAGTGAAATTGAAACAGTTGGTGAAAAATCTAAGACTACACAAACAATAGCAAACGGAAATGTTTGAACATCAATATTTCCTAACTCAGAATCAATTGTGGAAGTGACTGTTAAAGATCCTGCAGTAGGATTAATAAATACATTAAGAAAGTTAATAGTACTTGAGCTACCAATAGTAAAACTATTCCCATCAGGAATAGAAGTAGCTGATATACTAACTCCTGGATTTAAATTGTTAATCGTAAAAGTACCTAAAGATAATCCAGTAGTTATATCCAAAGATTCAATAATTGCTTGAGTAGAACCAACTGTTGAAACAACTACCAAATTAGTATTAACTGTATTTAAACCTGCACCAGCAACAATACTAGCTGAACCAATAATATCTCCAGAAGACATGCTTGAAATATCAAAAGAACCTGCATCTGTTGTAAATAATGAAGTCAACATATCTACCTCACCAGCATCCTGACTTACAGTAACAGTTAAATCTGTTAAACTATCACAATCAGTATTCGAAAGTGAAATTGAAACAGTTGGTGAAAAATCTAAGACTACACAAACAATAGCAAACGGAAATGTTTGAACATCAATATTTCCTAACTCAGAATCAATTGTGGAAGTGACTGTTAAAGATCCTGCAGTAGGATTAATAAATACATTAAGAAAGTTAATAGTACTTGAGCTACCAATAGTAAAACTATTCCCATCAGGAATAGAAGTAGCTGATATACTAACTCCTGGATTTAAATTGTTAATCGTAAAAGTACCTAAAGATAATCCAGTAGTTATATCCAAAGATTCAATAATTGCTTGAGTAGAACCAACTGTTGAAACAACTACCAAATTAGTATTAACTGTATTTAAACCTGCACCAGCAACAATACTAGCTGAACCAATAATATCTCCAGAAGACATGCTTGAAATATCAAAAGAACCTGCATCTGTTGTAAATAATGAAGTCAACATATCTACCTCACCAGCATCCTGACTTACAGTAACAGTTAAATCTGTTAAACTATCACAATCAGTATTCGAAAGTGAAATTGAAACAGTTGGTGAAAAATCTAAGACTACACAAACAATAGCAAACGGAAATGTTTGAACATCAATATTTCCTAACTCAGAATCAATTGTGGAAGTGACTGTTAAAGATCCTGCAGTAGGATTAATAAATACATTAAGAAAGTTAATAGTACTTGAGCTACCAATAGTAAAACTATTCCCATCAGGAATAGAAGTAGCTGATATACTAACTCCTGGATTTAAATTGTTAATCGTAAAAGTACCTAAAGATAATCCAGTAGTTATATCCAAAGATTCAATAATTGCTTGAGTAGAACCAACTGTTGAAACAACTACCAAATTAGTATTAACTGTATTTAAACCTGCACCAGCAACAATACTAGCTGAACCAATAATATCTCCAGAAGACATGCTTGAAATATCAAAAGAACCTGCATCTGTTGTAAATAATGAAGTCAACATATCTACCTCACCAGCATCCTGACTTACAGTAACAGTTAAATCTGTTAAACTATCACAATCAGTATTCGAAAGTGAAATTGAAACAGTTGGTGAAAAATCATTAAGGTTTTGAGCAATAATTGTTGTAGGATTCAATAAAAAACCTAAACAAAAAACTAATGTAAAGTTTAATAAACTTTTGATAAAATTTCTTTTCATAATATTTGTTTTAATACTTATTTTGATACTTATTCTAAACTATCATTTGTCGTAATAGTAATATTGTTTGCGAATATACAAAATTATTTAATTACCTATAATGTAATCATCAACATTCTACGAATATTTTTCAAAGAATACTTATCATAATTAATTAAAAATTATTTAGACAAATCAATATAATATTCTAAAAAAATCTACAATTATAATTCTTTATCATACGCTAAATAAAATAAAACAGTTACAAATAAAACTACACCTATAGCCTCATTTCTAGATATTTATGAAACCTAAAATATTAAATTAGTAGAATTAAATAATTGAAATTATAACTTAAAACAAGAAAAATTTTCAGTCCATTAGAAACCTTACGCATATCACTTATGAACAAAAAATTAGGAAATTTACATAATGTGCGTCCTGAAATTATTTGCGCAGATAGTAAATTAAACTCCAATTTGCAAAAAGTTGCCCGACTAGGGCTCGAACCTAGACTCTTCTGCACCAAAAGCAGACGTGTTGCCAGTTACACCATCGGGCAATGTACAAATTGGTCGGCAAAAATAACAATTAAGTAAGAAGTACAAAATAAATTCTCATTTTTTCGTTATTATAAAATCAAGACAGAAATCAATAATTAATTTTATACATTCGCCATCCTAACAAAAAAGTACTATTTAAAGATGAATCAATTTAAAAAACTAAATAATATTATTGGATGGAGCGTGTTTTTAATAGCTTCATTTGTTTATCTATCCACTATTGAACAAACCGTGAGTTTTTGGGATTGTGGTGAGTATATTGCAACCGCATATAAATTACAAGTTGGACATCCTCCTGGAGCTCCATTATTTCAGTTATTTGGTAGAATTTTTACGCTTTTTGCAGCTCAAGGAACTTCAGAAGTAGCAGTTGCTATCAATATTCTATCTGCATTATGCTCCTCATTTACCATTCTATTTCTATTTTGGACTATTACAGCCTTTGGAAGAAAGATGTTTTTCAAAGGTAATAATTATGAAACGGGTAGAATATATGCTGTTTTAGGAAGTGGTCTTGTAGGAGCTTTAGCCTATACCTTTTCTGACTCTTTTTGGTTCTCGGCCGTTGAGGGAGAAGTGTACGCTATGTCATCCTTTTTTACAGCCATAACTTTTTGGTGTATTATGAAATGGGAGCAAGAAGCTGACCAACCTCTAGCGAGCAGATGGCTTGTTTTAATTGCTTATTTAATAGGACTTTCAGTTGGGGTTCATTTATTATCCTTACTTACAATACCTGCAATGGGAATGATTTACTATTATAAAAAATACCAATACACAAAGTCTGGAGCGATAAAAGCATTCATCATTTCAATGATATTACTAGGGTTAGTTCAGGGAGTTATTATTCCAGGTGCTGTAAGTTTAATCTCTACTTTTGAGTTATTTTTTGTAAATACAATAGGCTTGCCATTTAACTCAGGAACTATTATTTACTTCCTTTCAGTGATAGGGGCTATTGCATTCGGATTATCTTACACCAAGAAACACAATAAAGGGGTTTGGAATACTGCAATATTAGGAGTTATGATGTTACTAATAGGGTATTCATCATTCGCAATTTTAGTTGTCCGATCTAATGCAAACCCTCCTATTGATGAGAACAATCCTGAAGATGCAGTCGGACTTTTATCATATTTAAAAAGAGAACAGTATGGGAGCTGGCCGATAGTTTACGGGCAACATTTTAATGCAAAATTAGATAGCAAAAAACCATATTTGGATGGAAATCCTGTTTACGCAAAAGATGAAAAGAAAGGCAAATATGTTGTAATAGACAAGAGAAAAAATACGCTTCCAAATTACAGCAAAAAAGATAAAATGTTTTTCCCTAGAATATGGAGCAATACCCAAGCTAGACATGCAGGAGGTTATGTAAGTTGGGCAGGTCTTAAAAACAAAGATGCAAAGCCTACTTTTGGTCAAAACCTAACCTATTTTTTCAAATACCAAATTGGCTGGTCATATATTCGTTATTTTATGTGGAATTTTGCTGGAAGGCAGAATGATTTTATGAATATGGATGGGAATTCCTTAAAAGGAAACTGGGAAAGTGGAATAGGATTTATTGATAATGCAAGATTAGGAACACCTTCGGCAGAAGTAGATGTGCCGGATTATTTAGGGAAAAATAAAGGGAAAAATCATTATTACTTCCTACCACTAATTTTAGGCTTAATTGGAATGTTATTCCACTTTAAACAAAACAACCAAGATGCCTTAACTGTTTTATTATTTTTCTTATTTACTGGGGTCTTAATTATCATTTATTTAAACGTTGTACCATTTCAACCAAGAGAAAGGGATTATGCCTATGTTGGTTCTTTTTATGCTTTTTCAATCTGGATAGGAATGGGAGTTTTAGGAATCTATGACTTTTTAAGTAAAAAAATGAATTCCTCTGCAAGTGCGGGCTTAGCCACCATTATAGCACTTATTATCCCAACACTAATGGCAGCTGAAAACTGGGATGATCATGATAGAAGTGGAAGATTTACTGCTTTAGAGGTTGCAAAAAACTACCTAAACTCATGTGATGAAAATGCTATATTATTCACAAATGGTGACAATGATACTTTCCCTCTTTGGTATGCGCAGGAAGTAGAAGGTATACGAACAGATATTAAAGTAGTTAATTTATCTTTATTCAATACTCCTTGGTATATTGATCAAATGAAAAGAGCATCATATGATGCAGCTCCTATCCCATCATCATTAGAACATGATGATTACAGGGCGGGAACAAGAGATTATACTCCAATAAATGAACGATTTAAAGATTATGTTGAAGTAAAGGATGTCGTAAATTTTATTAATAGTAAGAGTGCTAAAGCCAAGATAAATACTTCTGCGGGACTAAGAAGTTATTGCCCTACTAAGAAACTAAAGCTTTCAGTAAATAAAGAAAATGTAAAATCATTTATCCCTAAAGAATATCACGAAAAAATTGTAGATGAAATAAAATTCAAATTAAAAGGAAACGGGCTTTATAAAAACAAATTAATGGTGCTGGACATTTTAGCCAACTTCAATTGGGAACGCCCTATATATTTTGCTATTACTGTGGGAAGAGATAACTTCATGGGCTTAGAAAAATACTTTCAGTTAGAAGGTCTAGCATATAGACTTGTCCCTTATGTAGCCCAATCTCCTGATGGACAAACAGGAATTGTACATGCCGAAAAAATGTATGAAAGATTAGTAGGAAATTTTAAATGGGGAGGCTTCAATAATCCTGATTTATATTTTGATGAAACTAACACTAGAATGGTAATGAATTTCAGAAATAATTACTCACGTTTAGCAGAAGCTTTATTTATTAAAGGAGATACAGTTAGAGCAATTGAAACATTGGATAAATGTATGGCAGAATTCCCAAGAGATGTAGTTAACTTAAGTTATTTTTCATTGCCAATTATTGACATCTATTACAAGTTAGGAGAAGATGAAAAAGCGAAAAAAGTACTAGCCGTAATGATTGATGATTACTTAACTGAAATTAAATACTTAAAAGAGTTTGAAAGTGGAAGTGGGCTAAAGCAAAACATAGGAATAGTAGGACAAGTACTTAGCAGTTTAGGTAGGGTTATTCAGATTCATAAATTAGAAGATTTATCATTTACTTATACTAATCAAGATGGAATCTATTACAAAAGCAACGGAGGTAATAAAGTAGAAATTGATTATGAAACTTATCGCATCAATACTTTTATGGATGACTATTTAAGCATTCAATAATAAACTTGTTTGTTACAACACCAAAATTTATACAAGCACTCTTTCCTTCATTAATTTGGAGGAAAGAGACACAAGATAAAAGAATATGGCTTACTTTTGATGATGGACCAAGCCCTAATGTCACTCCGTGGATTTTATCTGTTTTAAAAAAAGAAAAGATAAAAGCTACTTTCTTTTTAGTTGGACAACAAATAGAAAAATTTCCAGAACTAGCAGGTGCTATTATTAAAGATGGTCACACAATAGCTAATCATTCTTATTCACACAAAAACGGATGGCTTACCAATAAAGAAAAGTACTTAGAAGATATAGAAAGTTGTCAAGCATTAATGCCTAATAATAAACTATTCCGACCCCCTTACGGTAAAATCACTAAAGGACAGATTTCAGTACTCAAAGAAAAATATAAAATTATTCTATGGGATGTTCTTAGTTATGATTTTAAGCAGAATACTAGCCCTAAAATAGTACAAGAAAATATTATAAAAAACACTACAGCAGGATCAATAATAGTATTACACAACAATAAGGCTAGTTTTAAAAATATTTACCCAATACTTGCAAAGGTAATTCAGCAATTAAAAAAAGAGGGTTATGTTTTTAGTACTACTTGGTAGCAATGCAAAAGTGATCTAAGCACTCAGTGCTAGAAGAACATATTGAATAATCGGAATAGACAAGAGAGTTTACAATTCCTTCATTAGCAACCTGCAAACTATTTCGGTTAAATCTATTTAAGATATCATAAGGGATCTGTAACAGCCATCTAGGTAGCCAGTATTGAAAATTTAGAATATCAAAACGAGTAATTTTACGAACAGATTCTTTATTTTTATTATAATAGTCCATTACTTTATCATTCCCAATAACCCCTTTCAAATCATAGTTGTCAAATGAATTTTTAAGCATTTCACCCATCTGTTCAGGGTTATATTCACGAATATGCCATGGGTTTCTAGTTAAGGACATCATACTATTTGGAGTTGTCAAGATCACCTTCCCTCCTGGCTTCAATACCCTATAGATTTCTTTCAAAAACATTTCATCATCCTTAATATGCTCAATCACTTGAAAAGTAACTACAAAATCAATACTATTATCTTCAATCTCTTTTAAAGGAGGTACTTCCGTTTGAATAAATGTAATATTGTTTGTTTTCATTAACTCATCACTAATTTCAGTATTGTACTTATCAACTGCAATATAATTATCAGCTAAAGGAGCTAATTCCATAATCCCATACCCCTCACCACTTCCTATTTCAAGTACAGTTCCACTAATTAGTTTAGCAGCTTCTTTATAAGCTATTAAGTGTCTTTGATAAATTACATTTTCAGAAGGGTCAAGATGTGAACTTCTTTCGGCTGTCTGTAATATTCCCATTTAATTAATTTTGAAAGTTGCAAATATAAGAAATCTAATCCGCTAACTCAATAAGGACGGGGCAATGGTCAGAATGCTTAGCTGAAGGCAAAATATTTGACCGCTTTAATTTAGGCAAAAGAGTATTAGAAATCATGTTATAATCAATACGCCATCCCAGGTTTTTGGCTCTTGAATTTGCCCTGTAACTCCACCAACTATAGTGATGTAGTTCAGCATTTAAATATCTAAAAGAGTCTACAAAACCACTAGCAAGAAATTGACTCAACCAATCTCTTTCTTCAGGTAAAAAACCTGATGAATTCTTGTTAACTTTAGGGTTATGAATATCAATTTCAGTATGACAAATATTATAATCTCCTGAAATAATTAGGTTTGGAATTTTCTTTTTTAATTCTTTAACATAATCATTAAATAAAGACAAAAACTCCATTTTAAAAGCTTGCCTTAAAGGATTACTTCCTGAAGGAAAATAAACACTAATAACAGAGAAATCTTCAAAATCCGCTCGTACAACCCTACCTTCAAAATCAATTTTTTCAATACCGCAACCATACTCAACATGCTTAGGTTTCATTTTTGACAAGATAGCAACACCGCTATATCCAGGTTTTTCAGCAGAATTGATAAAGCATGTGTAACCCAAGTCATTAAAGATAGCTTCATTAAATTGTTCGGGCTTTGCTTTGATTTCTTGCAAACATAAAATATCTGCATTTGAAGCGCTTAACCATAAAGGCAAGCCCTTTTTAATAGCAGCCCTAATTCCGTTAACATTATATGTAATTATAGTTGGCATTTATCTTAGTTTGAAGGTTTCTTGAGCGGCAATACTACCCTCAATTATTAAATTAACCTGATATGCTCCTGCTGATAACACCTGTACTCTTTCCCACTCAAAACAATGTGTCATTTCAATATTTTTATACTCAAATTCAGAAGAACTTGTACAGTTATATGTTGAGTCAGCAACATTAGTTGTAAGAATATTAGTTCCCAAAACTAATTTTCCGCTTCCATCAATAACTTGCAAATAAATTGTCTTTATTTCTGAGTCAGAAATTTGGTTGGCCGAAATTGAAAAACAAGTCCTAATTTTCTGCACTTTTTTAGCATATCTAGTTACAAATTCCCTTCCTGTACTCCTATAGCGAATAGTTTCAATTTTAGCATCAAATACCTCCAAAACAGCCCCTTTACTTACTTTTTCTTCCAACTTCTTATTTTTCTTATTTAGCTTGTAATTCTTCCAGTTTATGTCCTTATTTACTTTTACAACACTATCTTTTTCTAAAACTAGTACTCCATTCAAAATCAATAAAGAATCAATATTTGCTAAATATCTTTTTGAAATATCCTTAAGAGTTGCAATTTTTTTCCTTGCCTCATCTAAATCACTTTTTGTTCTTATTAGGCTTCTAATTTCAGCAATTTGATTCTGAATAACAGAATCTTTTTCATACAACTGTTCATTCAAATCGCCATATTCATCTAACAAATTATCATGATCATCAATCAAATCATCAAGCTCGTCACGCAACATATTTTTTTGCTCAATAAATTGAACTTTTAATTGCATTTGCTGTTCCATTCTATTCTGCTGAAAAAAAAGAGAACCAATAAGTAAAATAACAATTCCTAGAAATAGAATAATTATTTTTCTAGCAGTCGAGTTTGACCATAATTCTTTAATTTTATTCATCATTTTATTTTTTTGTTTCTTTATCAACTTCATCATCAGACTTAGCTTTTTCATCCGAATAATTAATGTATAACTCTGAAAGCATTTCATCTAAAACTTTTTCAATCTCATTGGAAATATTTCCCATTGTTTTAACTTTAAGCATTTCCATCAAATCAATAGTTTGGCTTACATATTCTAAATTACGGTTTACCTGCCCTGAAGGATCAGCAATTTTACCTAATCCCTGCATAGCAGAGGTGTGGAACATATAAATTAATTGCATTAAAAGTTGATCGTTTTTTTCCATATTTTATTTAAATACTTTTTGTAAAAGTGCTGAAGTTCTAGAATTGGAATTATTTCTAATTTCCTTCTCTTGATTAGCAATAAGTATAAAAATTCCATCAATTGTTTTATTCGTCACATAATCATCTAAATCAGGATTTACTGATTTAGTAAAAGGAATTGCATTATAAGACTTTACCAATGGATTCCAATAGTTTGTAACCTCAACTTGCATAATAGCTTTTTTTGCTATTGGCTTTATTTTTTTATACAGTTGTACACTTATGTGTTTTTTTAAATAAGAGGTTGCTGCTGTATTTCCTCCTTTTAAAATCTGTAATGCATCTTTAATATTCATAGCATTAATGGCATCAACAAAAATCACTAAAACCTCTTTAGAAGCCAATTCAGCTGCTGAATTTATACTCTTTTCAAATTCCTTAATTTGTGATTTCATGCCTGCCTTTTGTAAAGTTTTCTTCATTTTTTCAGCCTCAGCAGGAAAAGGAATACGAATAAGTAAGTTAGTATAGAACCCGTCCTTAGCTGACGAATTTTGAATAGCTTTACTAGCACCGATAACTAAAGCTTCCTTTAAGCCTTTAGTCACTTCATCGCTATTAGCAGAAGATGAAAGTAACGCACTGGCCTTAGTACTAGCAACTTTTAACAAATCAATTTGTGCTAAACAAAGATGAGATACAATCAATAGTAGAGCTGAAAATATGAATTTCATAAATAATTAATTTAATTGCTAAAATAAGTATAACCTCAAAATTTAATCTACATTATATATATTTTTTTAGAAATTTGTCACATTACAAGAATTATCAAATCGTGGATTGAAAAAATGATACTTAGAAATATGTTCAAATAACAAAGAAATTATTAAAATACATGAGATTGCTAAAATGAAGAAATTAATATGGAAGAAATCATACAATCTACTAACAGAAGATATGTTAATTAATATTTTAATCAATAAAAAACCCCACCAAATAGGTGAGGTTTCTGTGGGCCCAGCTGGGCTTGAACCAGCGACCCCTTGATTATGAGTCAAGTGCTCTAACCAGCTGAGCTATGGGCCCTATTTAAAAAGCAATTGCAAAACTATCAAAATTGTTCAATAATTTGCATTTTTACTAAATGAAAAAATGCAAAACTATTATTTTTGATTTAGGAGCTGTTATCCTTAACATTAACTATGAAAATACGATAGATGAATTCACCAAATTAGGGGTGAAAAATGCAGAAACTTTTTACTCTAAAAAAGTACAAACAGAATTATTTAATAAAATTGAAACAGGTAAGATTAGTAATAATGAATTTCTGAAAGCATTGCAGAAAGAAACTAAAAATGCAAAAATCAAACAAGTAAAGATAGCTTGGAATGCTATGCTACTAGACTTACCAAAAGAACGATTACAGTTGATAAAAAAATTAAAAAATAATCATACGATTTACCTGCTTAGTAATACCAATTCCATACATATTAATGCATTTAAGGAAGAGTTAGGAAATAAAAAATGGTTGGAATTTTGTGAATTATTTGACAAAATGTATTTATCTCACGAACTAGGTTTAAGGAAACCAGATGCTAAAATATTCGAGTATATTCTTAATGAACAGAAACTAAAAGCTGAAGATGTATTTTTCATTGATGATTCTCCACAACATATAGCCAGCGCAAAAAAATTAGGAATAAATTGTCATCATTTATTAGACAATGAAGATATTACATTTCTATTTCCTGACATAATTCTATAAGAACACCATTAGTATCCTTTGGGTGTAAGAAGCAAATCAGCTTATTGTCAGCTCCTTGTTTTGGCTGGTCATTCAAAGTTCGAATACCTTCAGATTGCAAACGTGCCATTTCTGCTTTTATATCTACAACATCAAAGGCAATATGATGCATTCCTTCTCTATTCTTAGTTAGATACTTTGCAATAGAACTATTCTCATTTGTTGCAGAAACTAATTCAATTTTACTTTCGCCTACCTGAAAAAAAGAAGTTATTACGGATTCTGATTCTACGGATTCTGATTTAAAATTTTCTTTACCAAATATTTTAGCGAACAATTTATTTGAGGCCTCAATATCATCAACAGCAATACCGATATGATCAATTTTTCTCATTTTAATAACCCCAGAAACCCGTGTGCCTTTGAGATGATAGAGTTCCAATTCTAAAAGAAATACCTAATTCATGAGTTCCATATGAATATTGTGTGATTTCATTAGAAAATGAATGGTCATAAGAGTATGATATATGTGTATTTTTTGCACCAAATCCAAATGAAAAAATAGCT
Organism: uncultured Flavobacteriales bacterium; assembly: GCA_905181635.1. GTDB lineage: Bacteria > Bacteroidota > Bacteroidia > Flavobacteriales > BACL11 > UWMA-0277. Next base: position 4,332 of record CAJIYM010000006.1, on the reverse strand, counting down.
GTACCGTTATCTCTAAATGTTAATCCTGCCCAATTATTTTCTAAAAATATAATTCTTGTTGTAAGGTCAGTTAGGCTTTTTTGATATTGCATTTTTCTAATTAAAATAGAGGGTTCCAACTGCCAATCATTATTTATCACTTGAAATTTATAAGCACCTATTCCATAATAATTTCTATATTCTGAGTTAGGGTATGGAGATCCTTGCACCTGAGTGTTAAATGATGATTGAAACATATTTGATATTGAAAATCCAATATAAAACTCTTTTCCATAAAGATAGACTCCTGAAGAAGCATCTGTTAAAGTCTTATCATAGGAATCTGTAGAGAAAGCAGGGTCATTTCCTGGAGGGAGATCTTCTTTATTAAAATCTATATTGTGATACATTAATTTAGCCCCTAAGCCAAATGATAATTTTACATCATCATAATTAAGAGGAACATGGTAAGCGTAGTTTAAATGCAAATTAGCTTGTAAAGAAGGAGTAGCTTTATCAAACAAAAGATAACCACCCATAGCAGAACGACCTTGATCAATTAAAGTCCCATGATAAGATATATTTGTGCTTAATGGTGCTCCTTCAAAACCTAACCATTGCTGCCTAGTTAGTATTGTTAATGGGTTATATGCTTTACTTCCTGAAATGGCTGGATTAATAACCATATCATTTACATAATATTGAGTAAATAATGGTTCTTGTTGAGCAAATGCATTTACCACAAATAATGTTCCTATTATAAAAAATATTTTTTTCATTACCTTACAATTGTTAATACTCCTTTAAACAACTCATCTTCATTTTCTAAATCAATTACATAATAATAGGTTCCTGAAGGTAATGGGTTACCATTTAAATCTTTACCTCCAAAAGCCACATCTTCTGTATTTATATAATTTCTTCTTCTAAAAACTTGCCTTCCATTTCTGTCATATACTAAAACTAAAGCCTGAGGATAAAGGTCTATATTTTCTATTTCCCAAAATTCATGAATATCATCATCATTAGGAGAAAATACTTTATAAACTGTAATACAAATAGCAGGGTTTGATTTCACCTCAATAGTATCATAGGTAACGCAACCCAATGCATCAGTAATTTTTATATAATATTCACCAGGAAACAAGCCGACAATACTTGAAAATGAATCGTGCTCAATAGTAATCGTGCTATCAATAGACCACTGAAACAGAAAAGGAGAAGTACCTTCTTGAACAAACACCCTAGCCTCTCCTCCATTATCATCTTTACAAATAACGCCAACTGAAGACATAAAAGAATTCATGCTTACAACAGGTTCAATCAAAATATTTTGAGGATATTTTGGAGTACATCCGTTCTTATCCGTTACACTCAAAGAGTAAGTACCAGTAGGTAAATTAAATATCGAATCATTAGTACCAACAGTTATATTTGAACTATTTGTAAGCTCATAAGTATAAAGCTCTCCCCCATTAAAAGGTGTTCCCCCTGAAACATTAATAACTAAATCAACAGTATCATCTTCAGAGCAAAGTCCCTCCAATATAAAAGTAGCTTCAATATCATTTGTTTCATTTACAGTAAATGTATCCGACATCTGACAAATTAATGGTGATGTAAGATCTCCAGGAATACTATATTCTGATATTGTTAATATATAGTCTCCAGCATAAAGTGAATTAATAGGAATTGATGTAGCCGAAAAACCAGCTGGACCACTCCAAGTAAATGAAGCATTTACGTTAGGAACAATTAAACCTATCTCCCCTATATTATCGTCAAAGCAAAGGATATTTGTAATATTAACCGATAATGTATCGTATCCACATTGAGATTGAGCTGTGAAACTAAAAAGTAAGGCAACTATAAATACTATTTTTTTTAATGTCTTCATACTATTTTTTAAGATGGACAAATATAAAAAAAAATGCTTGTTATTTCTAACAAGCATTTTTCCGAGGTATCGAGCAGATTCGAACTGCTGTAGATGCTTTTGCAGAGCATAGCCTAGCCACTCGGCCACGATACCATTTCGAGTAGTGCAAATTTAATTATTTTTAAACTATCAGCACCCTAATTAAACAAATTATTTTCCATTAAAATCGGACATAGTACGACCTATACCCATACTAGTAAATGCTTGAATCATTTTTACTGCTAAATCTGTACGATCATCCATAGTAATGTAATCCTGATCAGTAAAATTACCCAAGACATATTCAGCTTGTTTTCCTCTGGAAAAATCGTCACCAACACCAAAACGCAACCTTGGATAAATACTGGTTGCCAACTGACTTTGGATATCTTTCAATCCGTTATGACCTCCATCAGAACCTTTTTTTCGCATACGAACAATGCCAAAAGGCAATGAAATATCGTCCGTAACTACTAAAATATTTTCAATATCGACCTTAGTTTGTTGCATCCAATACTTTACAGCCTTGCCTGAAAGGTTCATAAAGGTATTTGGTTTAACCAAAACCAAAGTGCGCCCCTTAAATTTTATCTGAGCAACATCAGCTAACCTTTCGGTAGAAAAAGAAATGTTGGATAAGCCCGCAAGCTTATCCAACATTTTAAATCCTATATTGTGCCTTGTATTTTCATACTCAGCACCAGGGTTACCTAATCCAATGATTAAGTATTTCATGATTTATTCAGCAGCTGGCGCTTGAGCACCTTCAGCAGGAGCATCTCCCTCAGCAACTTCTTCAACTTCTTCAACTTCTTCCTCAACAACAGCTCTTGCAGTTTTAACACCGACTACAACTGAATTTCCTGGAGCAACTAACGCACATCCTTCAATAGTAATATCCTTAATATAAGTAAACATACCAATATTTAAGTGTTCAATGTTTAGCTCTATTGAATTAGGTAAATTAGCCACTAAACCTTTAGTGATAATTTTACTTCTTCTAAACATTAAGTTACCTCCATTTTTAACTCCTATTGAAGTACCATTTAAGTTAACTGGAATAGAAACTGTAATTTCTTTGTTATCAAATACTTCTAAGAAATCAATGTGTAGTATTTTATCCGTTACTGGGTGAAATTGAATATCTTGCATAATAGCTTTAGTAACAGTACCATCAATGCTTAATTCAACTAAAAAAGTATCTGGAGTATACACAAGCTTTCTAAAGTCATTTTCATGAGCATAGAAAGTCACTTGCTTTTCTCCCCCGTAAAGTACACATGGTACATTACCCTGATTTCTTAACGCACGAGTGTTAGTTTTCCCAACATTCTGTCTTTCTTTTACGTTAATTGCTAGTGTTTTCATCTTTATTTAAATTTGATTATTAATTCTTAATTTATTGGTTGCTTCTCCATTTATCAGAAATGGACTCATTTTTCACTACTGAAGTGATTGTTTGAGCAAAGAAACCAGCAACTGAAATTTCTCTAACTTTACTACTACTATGTGTTTTAGGAATTGTATTTGTAACTACTAATTCCGTAATGTTTGAATTATCTAACCTTTCATAAGCTTTACCAGATAAAATAGCATGTGTACAATATGCCCTTACACTTGTCGCTCCATTTTCTATCATTAAATCTGCAGCTTTAGTAAGTGTACCACCGGTATCTACCATATCATCAATAATTACAACATCTTTACCTTTTACATCTCCTAATACTTTCATCTCACCAATAACATTGGCTTGCTTGCGCTCTTTGTAACAGATAACAACTCCTGAATTTAAGATTTTAGCATAAGCATTTGCTCTTTTACTACCCCCCATATCAGGTGAGGCAATAGTCAGATTAGGTAAATTAAGACTTGTAATATCTTCAATAAAAAGCTCAGAAGCATATAAATGATCAACAGGAACTTCAAAGAAACCTTGAATTTGATCAGCATGAAGATCCATAGTCATAATACGATCAACGCCTGCTGCAGTAAGTAAATTAGAAACTAGTTTAGCCCCTATCGGTACTCTTGGTTTTCCTTTTTTGTCCTGACGAGCATAGCCAAAATAAGGCATTACTGCAATAATATTGGCTGCTGAAGCTCTTTTTGCAGCATCAATCATTAGCAATAATTCCATCAAATTATCAGATGGAGGTGTGGTAGATTGGATTAAAAATACATCAGCACCTCTTACTGTTTCGTCAAATGAAGGCTCAAACTCACCATCAGAAAATTCAATCATTGATGACTTATTTAACTCAACACCAAAGGCATTAGCGATTTTACTAGCTAAGTTCTTAGTATTATTTCCTGCAAAAAATTTAATTGGTCTTTCCATTGATATACCTTATTAAAAAAGGGGTGCAAATATACACTTTAGGTCTTAAATAGGCTAATGATTTTATTTTTTAGTTAAAAGAGGTGAGATTTGCAGC
>CAJIYM010000005.1 GCA_905181635.1 uncultured Flavobacteriales bacterium | reverse complement strand
AACACTGCTGGTGAAGTCCTTACCGCTGTAGTACTGGATTCCAAAGAAGTCGAAATTCTGAATCCACGCAGAGTTGGAATCGTACTCAGTAGAACTCCAATAGAAGTTATTAGCAAAACCACCAATATTTCCTAATCCTAATGCATTACCTTGACCAATATTTAAATACATTTCATTTAATTCATCTTTTGAAGGTAAGAACCAATCATTGTAACCAGCAATAGTTAGATTAGCACAAATATCTGCAGCTGTCCTGATGTTGTACATCCAGCTTCAATATCAATAGTGTTTTGATTACCTGTTCCAATAGCTGTTCCATCTGCTCCTGAAATTCAGTTCCATAACAACCCCATTCTGCACCAGAAGATTGGTCTGTAGGAGCTGCGATTAAGCCTCCACCATTTCCGTCCAGCCAAAAGACAATACCGCCCTGATAAGTATCTCCTATTGCACCAGTAAAAGGAGGAAAAATACAAGAACCATCATATGTATTAGCTAATGGGTTAAAGTTTAATGCAGAAGGGTCTGTACAACCAATAATGATACAAGAACCATCATCTGTATTAGCCAATGCGTTAAAGTTTGATGCAATTGGGTCTGTACAACCAAGTACAACTATACATGAACCATCATCTGTATTAGCAAATGGGTTAAAGTTTGGTGCAGAAGGGTCTGTACAACCAATAATGATACAAGAACCATCATCTGTAATTGCAAATGGGTTATAGTTGATTGCAAAAGGGGTAGTACATCCATTAAATAAACAAGAACCATCATCTGTATTAGCCAATGCGTTAAAGTTTGATGCAATTGGGTTTGTACAACCAAGTACAACTATACATGAACCATCATCTGTATTAGCAAATGGGTTAAAGTTTGATGAAAAAGGGGATGTACAACCAAGTACAACTGCAATACAAGAACCATCATATGTATTAGCTGCAGCATTATAGTTAAATGCTGTAGGGTCTGTACAGCCATTTACAACTGCAATACAAGAACCATCATCTGTATTAGCAGCATTATAGTTAAATGCTGTTGAGTCTGTACAACCAAGTACAACTGCAACACAAGAACCGTCATCTGTATTTGCTAATGGATTATATCCAGAATATGCTGTAGAGTCTGTACAGCCTAATAAAGTTGGTGCTGAGGATGGTAAAATTATATAATTACCACTACTTATAAATAAAGTATCTCCTGAAATAGTTAAAGATTGAGGGGTTGAACTAAGTGCATTCATACTATAAGGAACACTCATAAATGCTGTTGTTCCCATATCTACAAGATCCACTTCCAAAATCTACCTCTACTTTTAATAAATGATTAGAAGCTCCCCAATCTATTACATCAAATGGTTGCTGAACTACCAACAGATGTTGCTGTTCCTCCACCTATAATGGCTGTATATAAACCATAATCGTTAGTGATACTGTGTGGGTTTCTTGCCAACTTACAGCTGAAGTAGTTATATCTGATATAACAGAAAACTGAATCGTTAAAGCTTGATTCATCAGTACATCTCCATTTGCATCTCTGGCTACAGCTTGGTAATTGATTCCTTGTGGTACACTCTGAGCAAAAGTTATTGCACAAAATAGTACGCTTAATAAAGTTAGTAGTGTTCTTTTCATAGTTATTTTAAATTTTTATTTTTTTTACTCTTTTTTGGTGTCTTCCTCCTTCAAATTGGGTGCTAAGAAATGTGTCTACAATTTCCTCTACTTCCTGCCAGTCTAAATGCCGAGCGGGCATAGTAAGTATGTTTGCATTATTATGTAAGCGGGCTTGTTCGGCAATGTGAGAGTTCCAACAAAGTGCAGCCCGTATTGCTTGGTGTTTATTGGCTGACATATTTATTCCATTACCAGTTCCACAAAACTGAATACCCAGTTCATTAACTCCTTTTTCTATACTTTCTGCTAATTTATGTCCAAAATCTGGGTAGTCAACGCTCTCTAAAGAATAACATCCATAATCATTTATGTCATTATCCTTACTAGATAAATATTTTTTTAATTGTTCTTTAAATTCATATCCAGCGTGATCGCATGCTAAACCTATTTTCATAATTTATTCTTTTAACAGGGTGTTAATATTAATTATATTTAACCTAGTACAAATTTTTGAGTTATTAATAAATTATGTCTTAAAATTGTTCATAAATTACTAGTCAAAAATAATAACTTTTATTCAATATTTATTTTAAAAAACTAAGCTAATAATGAAAATCAAAGTCAACTAATTTTACTATTATTTATATTTTATTTTTAAGTATACTTATTAACTTTATTTGATTGTAAATTTATAATTATTTATTAATATTTTATAGTTAAACAAGCTTATTAACAATTTAATTTATTAGTTAATTAAATACACAAGTAATTGATTTTTATAGCTTAAAAATTAACATTGTTATTTATTTATTGTTGGTTTATTTTAAAAAATAATTAATCCTACTTTAATATTAAATAATTATAAACCAAACTAACAGCTTATATATATATACATAAATCTTTTTTAATTTTAAATAAATAATATATATATTATATATAATTACTGTTAACTCAATTTTTACTTTAAATAAATTTGTATACTTTTATACTCTAAATAATTAACTTTAAAACTATGAAAAATATATTTACTTTATTAATTGGAACTTTAATTTTTTTCAATTCAAATGCACAAATAACTTGTGTAGATAGTAGTTTGATAGATCCAACAGCTTTTTGTTTTACGTTAATTAATGAGGTTTGTGGATGTGATGGGGTTACTTATGATAATGAATGTTATGCAGAAGTAGTTGGAGGTAATACTTCTTGGACATCCGGACCTTGTTCTTCAAATCCACCTCAAACAAGTGTATGTGAAAATTTTGATTCATTTCAAAATGGTGATCCAGTAGCTCAAACATTATCAGATTGGAATACTTGGGGAGAATTAATGAGTGGAACTACAGCACCTTTTGCAGATGATGCTAATATTAGTAATATTATGAGTTACAGTGGTTTAAATTCTTTATATTTATTTTCCGGCGCCTCTCAAGGTGCTCAAGATATTGTTTTACCTTTTGGAACTGCAGCACCATATGAATTAGGTATATTTGAATTTTCCTCAATGTTTTATATTAATGCAGGAACAGGAGCATATTTTAATTTTCAAGCTGAAAATATACCTGGAAATGTATGGTCTTTAGATTGTAAAATGGATTTAGGATCTTTAATTTTAGAAAATACAGGAAATGGTTTTAATTATTTAACAACTACATATCCTGAAGAAGTTTGGTTTGAATTAAAACTAGTTTGTGATTTAACAAATAATAATTGGGAATTATTTATAGATAATCAAAGTCAAGGAAGTTTTACAAATTCAGTAAATAAAATAGCATCATTAGATTTATATCCAATTATAGGACATCAATTTTATGTAGATGATGTTTGTTGGTCATATATAGAACCAAATTTAGAAAATTTAAATGCCCAGGTTATATTAGTTAATTCAATTACAGGTTTAGCAGGACAAGATAGAAATCCATCTGTAGATGTAAGGAATTTAGGAATATCTAATATTACATCATTTGATATAGATTTTGAATATAATGGAACTACAATAACTGAAAATATTAGTGGTGTAAATATGTCAACTCAAGATGTTTATAATGTTAATATGACTAATGGAATAACATTAATAGGAGGAATAAATATAGGAACAGCAACTGTTTATAATGTAAATAATTTAGGACCTGATGATGACCCACTTGATGATATAATGTCAATTCAAATAGAAGCAATCATTCCAGCGGAAGGTAAATTAGTTATTGGGGAAGAAGCGACAGGTACTTGGTGTGGGTGGTGTCCAAGGGGTGCAGTAGCATTAAATTGGATGGATAAAGATTATGAAGGATATTGGCAAGGAATAGCTGTGCATAATGGAGATCCTATGACTGATCCTGATTACGATAATGGAATGGCTCCTTATATTTCTGGTTATCCTAGTGGACTTGTTGATAGAGGTTCTGATATAGATCCAGGTGCATTTAAACAAGATTTTTTACAAAGAATTATTGTTGCACCAAATGGTATTATATCAAATGGAGCAGAATTAAATGGTAATATTTTAAAAGTATCTCTTACTGTTGATATTCAAAATAATATTAATGGAAATTATAGTTTAGCATGTGTTTTAGTAGAGGATTCTGTTACAGGAACAGCTAATTCTTTTTATCAATCTAATTCATATAGTGGTGGAGGTTCTGGATCATTAATAGATGTAGATGGAAGTGATTGGGCTAATATGCCGTCAAATGTTCCTGCTTCACAAATGATTTATCGTCACGTAGCAAGAGGTGTTGCACCAGGATTTGAAGGAGAATCTTTAAGCTCAACTTCTCTTTTAGTAGGAGATACAGAAACTATTTGTTTTGAATTTACTTTAGATCCTTCTTGGGATCAATCACAAATTCATATTGTAGGAATGTTTATTGACAATAATAATCAAATTGATAATGCATCATCAACAGATATTACAACAGCCGTTAATTCAGGTTATAATGCGTGTGCTGTTGCTAGTATAGGGGTAGAATTAAATGGACCTAATAGAGTTAATATTTATCCTAACCCAGGAACTGATAAAATATATATATCAAATTTAAAAGAAGATAATACACTGATTAAAATATACGATATTACAGGTAGATTAGTTATTGAAAATAAAGCTTCAAATAAAGATTATTTAAATGTTTCAAAACTTTTAAAAGGAATATATAAAATAAAATTTGAAGGAAGTGATTGGAGTGAAACAAGAAAATGGATTAAAGAGTAATTAAACTAAAACAAAATCCATTTGTTTCTTATCTGAGTCTGCTCTTTGGACCTTAATTTTTACTTTTTGTCCTAATTGGTAGCTAGATTTTGTTTTATATCCAATTAATGCATATTTTTTTTCATCAAAAACATAATGGTCGTTTTTAATACTACTTACTTTAACTAAACCTTCACATTTATTTTCAGTAATTTCAATATATAAACCCCATTCTGTAACTCCTGATATTACTCCTTCATAAATAGATCCAATTTTATTCTTTAAAAATTTAACCTGCATATACTTGATAGAATCACGCTCAGCCCTTGATGATACTTTCTCCATTTCTGAACAGTGCTTACATATTTTTTCAACAGACTCTTTATTAGCGGAATCCCCATTATGCATATATTTATCCAACAGCCTGTGAACTATTAAGTCAGGGTAACGCCTTATAGGGGAGGTAAAATGGGAATAATATTTAAAAGCCAAACCATAGTGACCTATATTATCAGTAGTATAAACTGCTTTTGCCATTGAACGTATTGTTAGCGTTTCTACCATTTGCTGCTCTGCCTTACCCTTTACATTTTCAAGTAATTTATTTAGTGATTGAGATAATTTATCAGAAGAATCATTATTAATAGAATGACCAAACTTTTTAACAATGTTATTTAACGTTGAAATTCTATCACCATCAGGTATATCGTGTATTCTATAAACAAAAGTCTTAGATCCCCCGGAAGAAGAACTAATGTGCTTAGCAACTGTTTTATTGGCCAACAACATAAACTCTTCAATTAAATGGTTGGTAGACAAACTTTCTTTAAAATATACGTCAATAGGGTTGTTGTTGTTGTCTAGAACGAATTTAACTTCTGAGCTTTCAAAATTGATAGAACCATTTTTTTTCCTCTTTTCTCTTAATATTTTTGATAATTTGTCAAGAAGTAAAAGTTCTTTTGATAGCCGACCTTTTCTATCGTCTATAATATTTTGTGCAGTTTGGTATGTAAAACGAAAATCAGAATGGATGACAGTTTTCTTAATATTATAACCTACAAGATTAGCCATTTCATCCATTTCAAAAAAAATGGAATAGGCTAGGCGATCAACATTAGGCTTTAATGAGCATATATTATTTGAAAGTATCTCTGGAAGCATGGGGATTACCCTGTCTACCAAATAAACAGATGTAGCTCTTTCAACAGCCTCTTTATCAATAACACCACCCCTCTCTACATAATGAGATACATCTGCAATATGAACTCCAATTTCCCAATTTCCATTATTTATTTTTTTAACAGATAGAGCGTCATCAAAATCTTTTGCGTCTTTAGGATCGATAGTAAATGTGGTTGTACTTCGTATATCAAGTCTTTTACTAATCTCATCTTTTGAAATTTCCTCTACAATTTTATTAGCCTCTCTCTCTACTTTTTCAGGAAATTTAGGAGAAAAACCATAATCATATAAAATCGAATTTATTTCAGTATCATGATCATTAATTTCTCCAATAACCTGAACTACTTTACCAATAGGGTTTTTAAATTTAGAGTCCCAACCTTCAACTTTTACGACTACTTTTTTGTTGAGATATTCCTTTTTTATTGTTTTTGGAGGAATAAAAACATCAAAAGATATTTTTTTATCATCTGTAATTAAAAAATAATTAGAAGAAGAATCATCTATTGTTCCAACAAACTCTTCTTTTCTTCTTTTTATAACACTAACAACCTCTCCCTCTTGTTTGTTTTTTCTTTTTGGAAAAAGTAATATCTCAACCTCATCACCCGCTAGAGAAAATTGAGCATATTCTTTTGGAATAAAAACTTCATTTTCTTCATCAATATTTGCGTAAGAACCCCTATTGTTTGTATTTTTTATATTTGTAATAAGTGTCGATAATTTTTCTAATAAACGATATGACCCTCTTTGCCCCTCTGATAAGACTCCGGAAGTAACCATTTCTTTCATTACATCAATAATCTGGATTTTCACACCCATCTCTGTAACTTTTAATGTTTTAGAAACCTGCTTATAATTTAGTTTTCTGTTTGGATTTTCTCTGAAAACGGATAATATTAAATCAAATAGTTTTGAATTAGAAAACCCTATTTTATCAGATTGCCTCTTTTTTTTATTTTTCTTCATAATGTAAGTAACAAAAATATGTTTAATTTTACCAAGTGAGACTATTGAAAAGTAAACATATCATTATCTTATTGTTAAGTGTTGTTGTGTTGAGTTCATGCAGAACAAAAAAAACATTTAACGGTTCAGCTACCCTGCCTTGCACTGATTTTGAAAACTCATCTACAGAAAAAAAGAAATCAAAATGGAGGTTAGTGTTGTATAAAGATGGGAAAAAAATAGGAAAAAAATCTAAAAAAGGAAGCAGTAGGTTGTTTAAGAAAAGAAAAAAGTAATTAAATAGCTATTGGTGCAACTAGTTTAATTACTAATTCGTAAAAATTAATAATGTGTAAATAACAAAGAAAGGCACACTATTAATATTGTTTGTAATCTGCACTTACTTATTTGATAGGGGTCAAAAATGTAGTATTTATATAGAAAACAATTTTGGTTAATACGCAAAAAGTCCAGCTTAAATAGCTGGACTTTTTGTTTGCTCCCCCTCTAGGACTCGAACCTAGGACCCTCTGATTAACAGTCAGATGCTCTAACCAGCTGAGCTAAGGAGGAGTGTTGTTAAAACGGCTGCAAAAATAACACAAAGGTTGAAATAATAAAATATATTTGCAAAAAAAATAGTTATGAGTATTTTAGTGGTAGGAACAGTGGCTTTTGACGCAATAGAAACTCCTTTTGGTAAAACAGACAAAATAGTTGGTGGAGCAGCAACATATATATGTTTATCGTCGTCATTTTTTGCTAAAAACTTAAACTTAGTGTCTGTTGTTGGGGAGGATTTTCCTTCAGATGCAATACAGATGCTAAAAAACAAATCAGTAGATATTGCTGGCTTGCAAATAAAAAAAGGAGAAAAAACATTTTTTTGGTCAGGAAAATATCACAACGATATGAATACTAGAGATACTTTGGATACACAGTTAAATGTATTGGAGAACTTTAATCCAATTGTTCCTGAAAAATATCAAGAATCAGAATTCTTAATGCTTGGAAACTTAATGCCTAGTGTTCAAAAGCAGGTTTTAAGTCAAATGAAAAAAAGACCAAAATTGGTTGTATTGGATACAATGAATTTTTGGATGGATCTTTTTATGGATGATTTAAAAGAAGCATTAAAGGAGGTTGATGTGCTGACTATAAATGATGAAGAAGCAAGGCAGCTTTCGGGAGAATATTCGCTAGTGAAGGCGGCAAAAATAATTTTAGCAATGGGACCTAAATACTTAATAATTAAAAAAGGAGAGCACGGAGCTCTTTTGTTTAATGATGATGAGGTGTTTTTTGCTCCAGCACTACCTTTGGAAGATGTGTTTGACCCTACAGGAGCTGGAGATTCTTTTGCGGGAGGATTTATAGGTTATTTAGCCAAAACAAATGACATCTCTTTTGAAAACATGAAAAGAGCTGTTATTAATGGTTCTGCCATGGCGTCTTTTTGTGTTGAAAAGTTTGGTACGCAGAAATTAACAGAAATCACTCAGATAGATGTTAATGAGAGAATAAATGAGTTTGTAAAATTAGTCAAATTTGATATTTGATTAAAATAAAGAAGATCCGGTATTTTTAACATTGTTTTCATACCAATTATCAATAATAAGATCTTTAGATTCAGCAGCCTGTACAGCTAATAAATCACATCGTTCATTTTCTTTGTTGTTAGCGTGACCTTTTACCCAAACAAAACTTACCTTTTGTTTTCTGTATATTTTTAAAAAACGAATCCATAAGTCAGGGTTTTTCTTTTTGTTAAAGTTTTTCTTTTCCCAGCCAAACACCCATTTTTTTTCAACAGCATCAATTACATATTTTGAATCAGAGTAAACAGTTGTAGCCGACCCCTCTTTCTTAATGTTTTCTAAAGCGATAATAACCGCCAATAATTCCATGCGATTATTGGTTGTAAGCCTAAACCCCTGATTTAACTCTCTTCTGTAGGAGCCGCTCATCATCACAATTCCATACCCTCCATTTCCAGGGTTTCCTTTGGCAGAACCATCAGTGTAAATAATAATGCTCATTAATTAAATAGCGTCTTTAAGATTATTAAAATTATTTTCAATTGGATAATTCTTTAATTGTTTTTTCAATTGCACTAGGAAAATAGGCGTACTCTAGTTCACGTATTTTTTGTGTTAGTGTTTCTACAGATTCATTAGAAGAAATAGCGCACCGTTCTTGTAAAATAAGCTCTCCTTCATCATAGTTTTGATTCACAAAATGGATGCTAATTCCACTTTCAGTTTCTTTGTTTTCAATTACGGCCTTGTGTATATTGTTGCCGTACATTCCTTTTCCTCCATATTTTGGAAGTAATGAGGGGTGAATGTTAATAATGCGATTTGGGTAGCTATCGATCATTTTTGATGGAACTTTAAGTAAAAATCCAGCCAATATGACAACATCAACACCAATACTTTGTAGTTTTTTATGTAAATCAATAAAATTATTTAGCTCGTATTTGGTAAATACGAGCACTGGAATATTCAGTTTTTTAGCCCTTTTTACAATTAAAGCATCTTGCTTGTTTGTACAAATCAAAACCACCTCTACATTAGATGATTCAGCAAAATAATTGCAGATATTTTCGGCATTTGAACCTGACCCAGAAGCGAATATTGCAAGTTTTTTTAGCATTATTAGTTTTTCATTAAAAATAGTATAAACAAAGATATGTTAAAATAGAAAATAGGAAAGGTTGCAGGTTCTTTAATTTATAGTTTTATTTGCACATTAATAATTAAAACATTTAAATATGTCTGATGTAGCAGAAAAAGTAAAAGCGATTATTGTTGACAAATTAGGAGTTGACGAAAGTGAAGTGACTAATGAGGCAAATTTTACCAATGATTTAGGGGCGGATTCCTTGGATACAGTAGAGCTTATTATGGAATTTGAAAAAGAATTTGATATACAAATTCCAGATGACAAGGCAGAGGCTATTGCAACCGTTGGAGATGCCATTTCATTTATTGAGGCAGCCTAACAAATTAAGATGAAAGGTAGAAGAGTGGTTGTTACTGGAATGGGAGCCTTAACTCCCATTGGGAACAACTTACAGGATTATTGGAAGGCCCTGCAAAACGGGGTAAGTGGTGCTGCGCCAATTACTCACTTCAATCCTGAAAATTTTAAAACAAAGTTTGCCTGCGAGGTAAAGAGTTTTGAGGTTACTGATTTTATTCACAGAAAAGAAGCGAGAAAAATGGATTTGTTTTGTCAATATGCAATGGTAGCTAGTGATGAGGCGATTATAGACTCTAATTTAAATTTGGATGAAATTAATCTCGATAGAGCGGGAGTTATTTGGGGGTCTGGTATAGGGGGAATGAATAGTTTTCAACAGGAAACTACAAATTTTGCTCAAGGAAATGGAATTCCTAGGTATAATCCATTTTTTATCCCAAAACTTATTTCAGATATTCCTGCTGGCCACATATCAATAAAGCATGGTTTTAGGGGGCCTAATTTCACTACAGTTTCTGCCTGTGCGTCATCAACAAACTCTCTTATAGATGCATTTAATTATATCAAGTGGAATAAGGCGGATATTTTTATTGCGGGAGGATCTGAAGCTTGTGTTTTTGAAACAGGAATAGGTGGTTTTAATGCAATGATGGCTTTATCAACTAGAAATGATGATCCAAAAACAGCTTCTCGCCCTTTTGATAAAGATAGAGATGGTTTTGTAATGGGCGAAGGTGGAGGTGCAATTGTCATTGAAGAGTACGAACATGCTGTTAAAAGAGGGGCAAAAATTTATGCAGAGATAGTTGGTGGAGGCTTAACGGCAGATGCACATCATATAACAGCACCACACCCTGAAGGTTTGGGTGCGCGTAATGTTATGCGTCTAGCAATTGAGGAGGCCGAAATTCCAGTAACAGACTTAGATTATATCAATGTTCACGGGACATCTACTCCTCTTGGAGATATAGCGGAAACCAAAGCAATTAAAGCTTTATTTGGCGACCATGCTTATAACTTAAACATTAGCTCGACTAAGTCAATGACAGGTCATCTGTTAGGTGCTGCTGGAGTTATTGAGTCGATTGCATGTATTATGGCTGTTAAGAACGATATTATCCCACCAACGATTAACCACGTGACTAATGACCCTGATATAGACAGTAGACTGAATTTAACACTCAATAAAGCACAAAAAAGAACAGTGAACTACGCCCTAACAAATACCTTCGGCTTTGGAGGTCATAACGCATCTGTCCTGTTTAAAAAATATACACCATAACGTTTTTAAAACTAATATACCAAAGACTTGCTTTTTGCAATAAGAGTAAGTCTTTTTTGTTTAAAATATTAGGATACAATCCGGCTCATAAAGGTATATACCTAAAAGCATTACAGCATAAATCTTATAGTGTTAAAGAAAACAATGAGCGCTTAGAGTTTTTGGGAGATGCAATTTTAGATTTTATTGTTGCTAAGGAGTTGTATTTGGAGCACCCAGAACAAGAAGAAGGCTTTTTGTCCCAACAAAGAGCGATAATAGTCGGAAGAAAGCACTTAAACCTAGTGGGTAAGAAAATTTTTTTGGACTCTTACATTAAAAGTAATCTAAAGGTAATACCTAAAAGTGTTTATGGAAATACGCTTGAATCAATTATAGGGGCTATCTATATTGATAAAGGGATGGAGCAAGCCGGACAGTTTATCATTAAGCATATCTATAGTTCAGAATTTATTAAGGAGCTTTCTGATATAGATTATAAGAGTAAGCTTTTAAAATTGTCTCAGAAATTAAAAATAAAAACAACATATAAAGTTATAAAAAGAGAGGGGCCAAGCCATAGGCAAGAGTTTTTGGTTGCAGTTTATATAGAAAAAATTAAAAAGGCAGAAGCGCAAGCATCCTCTATTAAGGAAGCTGAGCAAAAAGCAGCTAAAAAAGCATATAATAGTGTATTTTAGCAATTATGAAAACACGATTTATATTAGAGTGTGCTGAAGAATTTGATTTTGCTGTGTTGGCAATAAATAGCCACATTAAAGCTTACAAATTGTGTTGGAATATTAACAGTTCAATGCAATTAAACTTTGAAAAAAAAAACGATCATAACATTAAAGGAGGCTTATGGTTTTCAAGATATACCTATATTTCAGATGAAGGAATAGAGTATGATTTATTAGCTAATAGATCAAAAAAAGGATATTTAGTGCCAAACCAAAAAAGTATTAATTATTTTTTGGTTATTAAGAATGACTACTGGAAGCAAGAGATGATGGATTTTATGATTAAATTAAGAAGCGTTCCAGATGTTTTGTTGGCTTTTGAAGTAGATATAGCAAGTTTAAAACACATAGATAGGTTTATTTTCAATGATAAGGAAAACTAAAATTATAGCAACTATAGGCCCAGCAACATCATCCAAAGAGATGTTGAGGAAAATTATATTGAGAGGAGTTAATGTGTGTAGGCTAAACTTTTCTCACCTTGAACATGATGCGGCAAAAAAGATTATTTCAAGCATAAAGGAGATTAACCAAGAGTTACATATGCATACTGCTATTTTGGCCGACTTACAGGGCCCTAAAATAAGGGTAGGTATATTCGAAAAGCCAATAAAACTTAAAAAAGGAGAGGAGGTAGTTTTTAGCACAAAAAAAAAGAAAAACACAATTCATATAAGTTACATTAATTTCGCTAAAGACGTTAGGGTAAAGGATCGGGTTCTGTTAGACGATGGCAAGATAGTGTTAGAGGCTAAAAGTACAAATAAGAAAGACGCTGTTGTTTTGAAAGTAATATTTGGAGGTTTATTGCAGTCAAGAAAAGGGGTTAATTTACCAAACACTAAAATTTCATTGCCCTGTCTAACAAAAAAAGACAAGAAAGATTTGGCTTTTGTACTTTCAGAAAAAATAGAGTGGATAGGATTGTCGTTTGTGCGCTCAGCAAATGACGTTAGAATTCTTAAAAGAATAATTGATAAGCAAAAGCTAAATCACAAAGTAATCGCAAAAATAGAAAAACCAGAAGCAATATATGATATTGATTCAATAATTGAAGCAGCTGACGCAATTATGGTTGCAAGGGGGGATTTAGGAGTTGAGGTGCCACCACATAAGGTTCCTGTTTATCAGAAAATGATTGTTGAAAAATGTATTACACAGGCAAAGCCAGTTGTAATTGCAACACAAATGCTGGAAAGTATGACTGAAAATCCATCAGCAACAAGGGCTGAAGTAAATGATGTGGCAAATTCTGTTATTGACGGTGCTGATGCCGTAATGTTAAGCGGAGAAACATCTGTTGGGCACTACCCATTGAGTGTTGTCGATACTATGCGGAAAATTATTAGAGATGTTGAGGGTAGTGACCATAATATATCAAAAAATAGAATAAATAAAACCATTATAAACAACGAAAGATTTTTGACAAATGCAATTTGTTCGAATGCTTGCGATATAGCTAAAAGTACAGGCGCTAAAGCAATAATTACAGTTACTTATTCTGGATTTAACACAGTTAAAATGTCTAGTTACAGGCCAAGTGCGTTTATTTACGCCTTTACAAATAACCATACGATTTTAAACACACTAAGCTTAGTTTGGGGGGTAAGAGGTTTTTATTACGACAGAGGAACGACAACGGATCAAACTATAAAGGAAACTAAAGAAATTTTAAGAGATGGGAGTTTCTTAAAAAAAGGAGACTTAGTAGTAAATTTGGCTAGCATGCCAGCCCAAGAAAAAGGCATGACAAATATGATGAAATTAAGTAAAGTAAAATAACACCAAAAATGATAAATACAGCATTATTAGCAGAGATTTGTAAGGTAGCAGGAGCACCAGGACACGAACAAAAAGTAAGAGAAATTGTACTAAGAGAGGTGGAATCCTTAGTAGATGAAATAAGAATAGACAACATGGGAAATGTTGTGGCAATAAAAAAAGGAAAAGAAAGTAAACGAGTAATGATTGGTGCTCATATGGATGAGATCGGATTTATTGTTACTCATATTGATGACAAGGGGTTTGTTTATTTCCATACTTTAGGTGGTTTTGATCCAAAAACACTAACAGCACAAAGGGTGATTATACACGGAACAGAGGATATTATTGGGGTAATGGGGGGTAAGCCAATTCATTTAATGAATGCTGCTGATAGGGCAAAGGTGCCTACTATTAAAGATTATTTTATTGACACAGGAAGACCCAAAAAAGAATTAGACAAAATAATTTCAGTAGGAGATACAATTACCAGAAGTAGTGATCTGATTGAGATGGGAGACTGTATAAATTGTAAATCTTTAGACAATAGAGTTTCTGTATTTATACTTATTGAAATGTTCCGTGAAATGAAACAAACACCTCCTTATGATGTATACGGAGTATTTACTGTACAAGAGGAAATAGGTATTAGAGGCGCCAACGTTTCTTCAATGGATATAAATCCTGATTTTGGTTTTGGTTTAGACACTACTATTGCTTGGGATACTCCAGGAAGCACTAAACAAGAACAAGTTTCTGCTTTGGGTGAAGGGGCTTGTATTAAGGTGATGGATTCTGCTACTGTTTGTGATTACCGTATGGTAAAATACATGAAAGAATTAGCGAAAAAGAAGGAGCTAAAAACACAGTTGGAAATATTGCCTGCAGGTGGAACAGATACAGCGGGAATACAAAGAATGAATCCAGGAGGAAGTATTGCTGGGGCCGTTTCTATACCAACAAGACACATTCATCAATCTATAGAGATGGTCCACAAAGAGGACGTAAGAGGAGCAATTGATTTATTGCGTCACTCAGTAGAAAACCTACATACTTACGATTGGAGCTTTAGGTAAAGACTGATACTTTATTTCTATTTTAAATCTAATTTAGCTATTAAGCCTCATAAATAAATAGAATATTTTTAACACGCTAGACAATCCCTAAGCCAATAGCAACAGCCATTAGCATAATCAATACTGCAACAGTAATTTGCACAAAGTTAGTGGTGATTTTCTTTAATAGTTTTTTGCCAATTAAAGCGCCGGCAAATGCAGCCAGCACAGCTGCTAAAAGAAGATTGATGTTTTCTTCAATACCAATAGAGATGTATTTTGTGAAATAAACCGAGACTCTTGAAATGTCAATAACAGAGGAAATCATCACCCCAGTAGCAATAAAGCTCTCTTTGCTCAATCCGTACTTAATTAAAAAAGCACTTCTTAGCGCCCCTTGATGGCCTGATAGTCCACCAAAAAACCCACTAATAATACCCCCAATAAATAATTTGTTTTCAGCAAATTCTAATTTTTTGAAAAAAGGCATTAATTCCAAAAATGCAAAGCCAAACATTAAAAAGGCAACCACCACTTTTATAGGAGTCATTATAAATTCCTTAGCACCAAGAGAATAAACATACCACTCTGTAGTCTCAGAAAAGGTTATTAATAGCCATGCTCCTATTAACGCACTAATTACAGCAGGAGCCCCAAATTTCAGCACAATTCTCCAATTTGCTTCTTTGCCTACCAAGTACATTTTAAAAAAATTATTTAACAAATGAACAACTCCAGTTAAGGCGATTGCCATTTCAAGAGGAAAGAAAAGAGCAAAAACAGGCATTAAAATTGTGCCTAAACCAAAACCAGAAAAAAAAGTGAGTAGTGATGCGAAAAATGCCGCTAAGCAGATTAATATTATGTCCATCTAAGTTTAGATGCTTTTGTTAAACTGCTTTAAAAAACGCACATCATTCTCAAAAAATAACCGTAAATCTTTTACTCCATATTTTAACATAGCAATTCTTTCAATTCCCATTCCAAAGGCATATCCCGTATATTTTTTAGAGTCAATTCCACAGTTCTCCAAAACATTAGGGTCAACCATTCCACAACCTAAAATTTCCAAATAACCAGTGTATTTACATACATTACATCCTTTGCTATTACAAATATTACAACTTACATCTACCTCAGCTGAGGGCTCTGTAAATGGGAAATATGAAGGCCTTAATCTTATTTTTGTTTTTTCTCCAAACATTTCTTTTGCAAAATAAAGAAGCGCTTGTTTCAAATCGGCAAAACTTACGTTTTCATCAATATATAAACCTTCTACTTGATGAAAAATACAATGTGCTCGTGCTGAAATCGCCTCATTTCTATATACTCTTCCTGGTGAAAGTGTTCTGATTGGGGGTTTATTACCCTCCATATATCTTACTTGTACGGATGAGGTATGTGTTCTTAATAAAACATCAGGGTTAGTTTGGATAAAAAAGGTGTCCTGCATATCTCTTGCAGGATGCTCTTGTGGTAAATTTAAAGCAGAAAAATTATGCCAATCATCTTCAATTTCTGGCCCTTCTGAAACAGTAAAGCCAATGCGATTAAAAATATCTACAATTTGGTTTCTTACCAAGGAAATAGGATGTCTACTTCCTAAATTATCTAAAGAAACTGGTCGGCTTAAATCAATTTCTTCATTCTCCTTTTCAGTGTTGAAACTTCCTTTAAATGCTTCAACTTTAGCTTGGGCATTTTGCTTTAAGGCGTTTATTGCTTGTCCAAACTCTTTTTTGCTTTCGTTAGGAACCTCTTTAAATGCAGCAAATAAAGTATTCATCTCCCCCTTTTTCCCTAAAAACTTGAGGCGAAACTCTTCAGTTTCTATCTCTGATTTTGGAGAAAATTTTTCAACTTCTTGTAGTAATCCCTTTACCTTTTCTAACATTGCAATAATTTATATATATTTGCTAATTGAATTACAAAGAAACAATAATTATGCTAAATAGGATTTTTAAAACTATATTATTAGGGATTTTTGCTCTAGTGATTGCAACTACATTTATATCTTGTAAAAAAGAAAAAGAGACAATAGCTGTAGTTATTGTGCAAGATGGTTCTGGAAATGCAGTGCCTCAAGCAAGGGTTATTTTACATGCAAATGAATTAAAACAATCACTATACACATATGACCCTGATGATTATGCGAATAGATCCCTAGACCTTTTAGTAAAAGCCAACCTAGACACTTCTTATAGCCCAACAGGACAATATTCAGATTTATTTAAGGCAGAGTCTACTGATAATAATGGAAGAGTAGAATTTACACTTCCTTTAGAAATGATTTTAAATGTATCTGTTTTAAAAGTAGACGGAAATGATGAGTACTTAGGGGCAAATATCATTAATATTCAAAAAGAAAAAACAACAACGCAGGTGGTAAAATTGCTTAATTATTAAGATATTTTATAATAGCCTCCTTCATTAGTAGCCCTTGCTTTGCATCATCAAGATTTTTTAAAGCTTTTAATTCAGTCCAGTGCGGCCACCCATCCTCATCCACTCTATCAAACTTATAAAACCCAAAAGGAGTTAGTATCTTACAGACTGCAACATGTAGAATGTCTACCTTCTCTTCCCTGCCAAATCGCTTAATACCCATATTTAGTTCTTGCACACCAATTAAATAAAGAATAGCCTTTAAGTTTATTTCATCTTCAAATTTCTTCTCTATTTTTAAAACTAAAGCATCCCATTTTTTATCTAAGTCATCCATAATGCAAAGTTAAAATTTTAATATCTTTACGGTATGAATTATCTAGATATTATAATAGCCATTCCTTTATTTTATGGTTTGATAAAAGGTTTTTCTAATGGAATTGTTAAAGAGGTAACCTCACTATTAGCTTTGTTTGCAGGTGTTTATATTGCTATTAATTTTTCAGAATATTTGGAGCCAAAATTTATAGATATATTGGATGGTTATCAGCAGTTTGTTCCTCTTTTAGCTTTTGGGGTTTTGTTTTTAGTGACGGTGCTAGTTATAAAAACATTAGGGTTTTTTGTTGACAAGCTAACGAAAGCATTAGCATTAGGAGTTTTTAGTAGGGTGTTTGGGAGTGTTTTTGGATTTTTAAAAGTAGTTGTTGTTTTTAGTTTTTTACTCTTTTTAATTAACGATTATAACTTAGTGAAAAAACAAACGAAGGAGACTTCTGTATTATTTGACCCACTTACTAATGTTGCAAAAATAATTACTCCACAGTTTAAAAAACACCAATCTATTTTAGACAAAATGGATATAGAGGCTAAAAAAGCAAAGGAGAAGATTAATCAGAAAATTAATCCTGAATAGCGATTACTCCAGGAAGTTTCTTGCCCTCAAGATACTCTAACATAGCGCCTCCACCCGTCGAAATATAGGATACTTTTTTAGTAAAACCAAACTTCTTCACAGCCGCAACAGAATCACCACCCCCAACTAATGAAAACGCTCCTTTTTTAGTCGCTTTACATATTGCTTCGCCAATTTTTTTAGTGCCGTTCAAAAAATTATCCATTTCAAAAACACCCATAGGCCCGTTCCAAATTATTGTTTTTGAATCCAATATTACCTTAGAGAACCTAGTGATGCTGTCACTTCCAATATCTAACCCCATAAACCCATCAGGAATATTTGTAATTTCAGAATGTTGAATTATTGCATTATTGTTGAACTCATTTGCATTTATAGAATCAGAAGGCAATAGTAATTGAACTCCCTTAGCTTTGGCTTTTGTAATTAAGCTTTTTGCCAAAGCTACCTTATCATTTTCCACTAATGAATCACCAATACACCCCCCCATTGCTTTAGCAAAAGTATAAGCCATACCGCCACCAATAATTAGGTTGTCAACTTTGTCTAAAAGTGAAGTAATAACATCAATCTTACCCGTTATTTTTGCACCACCTATAATTGCTGTAAAAGGTCTTTTAGGGTTTTTAAGGGCAATCTCTAAGTTATTTATTTCAGTGCTAAGTAATAGTCCAAAATATTTATTTTTTGGAAAATAATTAGCAATAGCGAAAGTAGAAGCGTGAGCTCTATGAGCGGTTCCAAAAGCATCGTTCACATACACATCGCCAAGTTTGGCTAATTGTTTTGCAAATTCATTATCTCCAGTTTTTTCTTGTGAGTAAAAACGCAAATTTTCTAATACCAATACACCTCCATCTTCCATTTTAGATATGTCATTTAAGGTTTTTCCACCAATACACTCTGCACTAAAACCAACTTTAACTTTAAGCAAATTAGATAGGCGCATTAGAATATGTTTTAATGAAAATTTTTCTTCAAAACCATTTTTTGGTCTTCCCAGGTGAGACATAATAATTGCTCTACCTCCACTTGCAATAACTTTTTTAATTGTTGGTAGGGCTGCTTGAATTCTACTGTCATCAGTAATGTTAAAATGTTTGTCTAAGGGAACATTAAAGTCAACTCGTATTAAAACCTTTTTTCCTTTTAGAGATACGTCGCTTATATTATTCATTATGCAAAAGTAAAATAAATGATAAAAATGAGCACAAATTATTTATATTTGACAGAAATAAATTTTGAATGTTATTTAAGGAGATTACAGGAAATAGTAATGTGAAAAAGCAGCTAATTAATGCGGTTAGAAATAATCGAATTAGTCATGCTCAGCTTTTTTCTGGAAAAAGCGGTAGTGCTAAATTGGCTTTAGCGCTTGCTTATGCTCAGTTTTTAAATTGCAAAAACAGAACTGCAGTTGATTCTTGTGGTGTCTGCTCCTCTTGCTTAAAGTTTAATAGTCTTTCACATCCTGACCTGCATTTGGTTATACCAGTTTTAAAGACTAAAAAAGTGCAGAGGCCTGTAAGCGACCATTTTATTGGGCAGTGGCGGAATTTCATAACTAACAACTATTATGGGTCATTAAATGGTTGGATTGATTCATTTGGGACTGAAAATAAATTAGGGCAGCAGGGCACAATTTATAAAGACGAAGCAAACAATATTCATAAAAAGCTAAGTCTTAAAAATTATGAGGCTGATCATAGAGTTGTAATGATTTGGATGCCAGAAAGAATGAATTTAGACGTATCTAATAAGCTACTGAAGTTATTTGAAGAACCACCAAAGGGAACCATCTTTTTGTTGGTAACAGAAAATGCCAATCAACTTTTACCAACTATAATTTCAAGACTACAGACAATTAAGGTTGCTGACTTTACACTGGAAGATATCATCGCTCATTTTGGAGAGCAGGTTTTGTCATTGGAAAAGGCAAAACAACTTAGAAACTTAACAAATGCTGATTTGGGAAAAATCAATCAAATTTTGGAGGACAGAGAAGATGAGCAAGACTTGATTGCTGATTTTTCAGCATGGATGCGACTTACATACAAAATGGATGTTCAGGGGATTTCAAAATGGGTGGAAAACCTTTCGTTAAAGGGAAGAAAACAACAAAATTTATTCTTATCATATGCTATAAAAATGGTTAGGGAGTGCTTAATTTATAATTTTGCGAGTAGCACCTTACTTAAAACAAACAAAAAGGAATTTACTTTTTTAACTAAATTTTCACCATTTATTCATGAGGAAAACAGTGTAATGATAACTGAAAAATTAGAGGAATCAATAAAGGGAATTAATAGAAATGCAAATGCAAAAATCTTATTTTTTGAGCTTTCACTTCAAATGGTGAAATTCTTAAGACTTAAACGTAAGTTTGCAATAAAATAAAAAAAATGGGTTGTAGTAATTGTAGTACATGTGAGGTTTCCGAAAATAGAGGTTCTGCTAACAGCACTGTTTTTGACTGGTTGTATCAAATTGATGCTCCAAAAAGCGAAAATACAAACTTAGTTGAAGTACAGTTTAAGGGAGACAGGAAAGACTTCTATGTTAATTCAGATGATATTGATATTAATAGTGGAGATTGGGTGGTTGTGCAGGGTGAAAAGTCAGGGCATGATATCGGTAAAGTAACAATGAAGGGCGAACTAGTCGCTTTGCAGATAAAACGTAAAAGCCGAGATGTTGAAAAGGATCCTATTAGAAAACTATTTCGAATAGCGTCAGAAAATGACATGATCAAGTGGAAGAATGCCGTAGCTAATGAGGACGAAATTTTAATAAAAGCAAAACGAATTGTTGAAAATTCCAGGCTAGAAATGAAGCTTACTGATGTTGAATTTCAGGGGGATAACTCGAAAGCAACATTTTATTATACAGCTGAGAAAAGAGTAGACTTCAGGGAGTTGATAAGAGAATATTCAAGAAGTTTTGGGGTTAGGGTAGAAATGCGTCAGATTGGAGTCAGGCAAGAAGCTGCCAAAATTGGAGGAATAGGCTCATGTGGAAGAGAGCTTTGTTGTTCTACGTGGATGACTGATTTTCCATCAGTGTCAACTAATGCTGCTCGTTATCAGCAACTATCAATTAATCCTCAAAAAATTTCGGGACAGTGCGGAAGGTTAAAGTGTTGTTTAAATTTTGAATTAGATGGATATACTGAAGCCCTAAAAGATTTCCCCAGCACAAAAGTGCAACTAAAATCGAAAAAAGGAAATGCTAAATTTGTCAAATTAGATGTTTTTAAAGGAGTGTTATTTTATTTTAACATGGACAGCCCAGGTGATTTACTTGAGCTAACTATTGAGAATGTAAATAAAATTATTGCATTAAATAAAAAAGGAGAAACACCAGCAAGCTTTGAAAGTTTTGTAATTGAAATCGGGCAAAAAGAAGTTTCTTTTGAAGACGCTATGGGTCAAGATAATATTAGTCGATTTGATAAAAAAAAGAAATTAAAATTTAAAAAGAAAAAAAAAGGAAACTGTCATTGCGGAAAAACCAAAAATCCAAATGGAAATTGTGATGGATCTCATCGTAATTAAAAAGTAATTATATGATGAGGAATCTCGCTTTAATTGGCATAATAGTTATGTTTACTTCATGTAATAATTCTGTTGTTTATGAAGAATATAAAAGTTTTGAAAATCAGAAATGGATTGCCGACAGTATAGTTTCTTTTAATTATTCAATAAATGACACTACTAGTAAAAACAAAATCAAAATTAAGCTAAGGCATACGGTTGATTATGAGTTTCAGAATTTATTTTTATTTGTCAAGACAGAGATGATGGATACAGTTGAATTGATATTGGCAAATAAAGAAGGAATGTGGTTAGGTAATGGGATTGGCGATGTTAGAGAGCTTGAATTTGAATATCATAATGCAAAGTTATTTAGTAAAAAGGGGAATTATTCTTTTCAAATTGAACAAGCAATGAGATACGGGGCATCTGAAAAAATCCAAATACTAAATAATATACTTGCTGTAGGAATAAGTATAGAAAAACAAGATGAGTAGATATAGAAAGATACTATTGTGGTTGATTATTACAAGTCCATTTTTTGGTTTGTTTCTATTAGTTAATCTTACAGCTATTGGTGTTTTTGGTGATCTGCCTTCATTTGAGCAGCTAGAGAATCCAAAGAATAATTTAGCCACTGAAATTATTTCGGAAGATGGTGTTGTTTTAGGGAAATATTTTTTTGAAAATAGGAGTAGGGCAAACTACAATGAGCTTCCAGAAAATTTAATTAACGCATTCATTTCAACCGAAGATGTACGCTTTAGGAATCATTCTGGAATAGACGGAAGAGCATTACTTAGAGCTATTTATGGAGCTTTAACTGGAAAAAGCAGTTCAGGAGGAGCAAGTACAATTACTCAACAATTATCCAAAATGTTGTTTACGGATAAGCCTAGTTCTGGAGTCGAAAGAGTTATGCAAAAGCTAAAGGAGTGGATAATTTCAGGACAACTTGAAAAGCGCTATACAAAGGATGAGATATTAACTATGTATCTAAATCGGTTTGATTGGGTAAATAATGCTGTAGGAATTAAATCAGCATCACAAGTTTACTTTAACAAAGCACCTATTGATTTGAATGTTTTAGAGTCTGCAATGCTTGTAGGAATGTTAAAAAACCCATCATACTATAATCCAAACAGAAGAATCGAATTAACAGAGAGAAGAAGAAATATTGTTCTTTCTCAAATGAGAAAATATGATGTTATTTCGGACTATTTGTTTGATTCTTTAGTGCAACAACCAATTATTTTAAATTTTAAAAAAGCAAGTCATAATGAAGGTTTAGCTCCTTATTTTAGAGAATATTTTAGGTTAGAATTAAAGAATTGGTGTTCAACACATACTAAGCCGGACGGCACCAATTACAATGCTTACACGGACGGTTTAAAAGTATATACTACAATTAATTCTCGTTTACAGCAGTTTGCTGAAGAGGGTATGCGTACTCATATTTCATCTTTGCAAAAAGACTTTAATAACCATTGGAAGGGCTATACTAAGGCTCCATATCCTGATGATTTTGAATGGGAGCAAATAGATGAAATTATTGACCAAGGAATGAGGCGTTCTGAAAGATATAGGAAGCTAAAGAAGGCGGGGAAGTCTAAAGATGAAATAAAAAGTATTTTCCAAAAGAAGGTGCAAATGACTTTATTTTCTTGGGATGGCGAGATAGACACTTTGCTTTCTCCTAGAGACTCCATAAAATATAACAAGTTTTTTATTCATAGCGGCATGATGAGTATGGATCCAAAAACAGGGCATGTTAAGGCTTATGTTGGTGGTATAAACTATAAGTACTTTAAGTACGATCATGTTAAGATTGGAAAACGACAAGTAGGATCTACATTCAAACCTTTTCTATACTCCTTAGCAATGCAGGAGGGCTACACCCCATGTTCTGAAGTTTCTAATGTTCCGGTTGTTTTTGATAAAAAGAGATGGAGGTTGGAGAAAGACTGGGTGCCAAAAAATTCAGGAGATGAGTATGATGAAATGTCATTAACTTTAAAGTTTGGATTGGCCAACTCTATTAATACAGTTACAGCTTATATTATGAAGCAATTTGGCCCTCATGCTGTGGTCGATTTGGCAAAAAAGATTGGAATTCAGTCTAAGATTTTGGCAGTACCCTCTTTATGTTTGGGAACTTTTGATTTATCGGTTTATGAAATGGTTGGAGCGTACTCTACTTTTGTAAATAAAGGAGTATGGACAGAACCTATTTTTGTTACTCGAATTGAAGATAAGAATGGCGTTGTATTGGAGGATTTTGAACCAAAAACTCAGGAAGCTATGAGTAAGGAAACGGCTGACCTTATGGTAAGAATGTTGCAAGGTGTAGTTGATGGGGTGTATAGCCCTGCAGCAGGAGTAACTAGAGGTACAGGCGTGAGATTACGATTTAAGTACGGTTTTAAAAATGAAATGGGAGGTAAAACAGGAACGACTCAAAACCAGTCTGATGGGTATTTTATGGGTATAACCCCCAATTTAGTTACTGGTGTTTGGAGCGGCTGTGAGGATAGGGCAGCTCATTTTAGAACAATACATTACGGACAAGGAGCCAACATGGCATTGCCGGTTTTTGCAGAATATATGCAGAGGGTGTATGCTGATACCTTGGAGTCAGGAATTTATCCAATTGACTTTGATATTCCAAAGTCAGTGGATCTAAAATTAGATTGTGGGGAGGAAACTAATAGTTTTGGAACTGAAGAATTTGATGAAGAATTTTAAATTATGGTAAAAAAGATAGTTGAAAATGTTGAACATGCACTAAAAGGAGTGGAAAGCAATATGACTTTTATGTTTGGAGGCTTTGGGCTTTCAGGAATTCCTGAAAATGCAATTGTATCTCTTTCAAAGAAAGAAATTTTTGGACTAACTTGCATCTCTAATAACGCCGGAGTAGATGACTTTGGATTAGGACTTTTATTAAAGAGAAAGCAAGTTAAAAAAATGATTTCCTCTTATGTAGGAGAGAATGCGGAGTTTGAAAGACAAATGTTAAGTGGAGAATTAGAGGTGGACTTAATTCCTCAAGGGTCTTTAGCGGAAAGATGTCGTGCAGCAGGGGCAGGAATACCTGCATTTTTTACTCCTGCAGGCTATGGGACTGAAGTTGCTAAAGGTAAAGAGGTTAGGAAATATAATGGTAAACCTCATATTTTGGAAACTGCACTTACGGCAGACTTTGCGTTCGTGAAAGCTTGGAAAGGCGACACTGCGGGTAATTTAATATTTAAAGGTACTGCCAGGAACTTTAATCCACTTATGGCAATGGCGGGAAGAATTACGGTTGCTGAAGTAGAAGAACTAGTTCCAGCAGGAGAGCTAGATCCAAATCAAATTCACACTCCAGGAATTTTTGTGCAAAGAATTTTTCAGGGAAATAAATATGAGAAAAGAATAGAACAAAGAACAGTTAGAACTAAAAAATAATGGCTTTAGATAAAAATCAAATTGCTCAAAGAATAGCTCAGGAGTTAGAGCACAATACCTATGTAAATTTAGGGATTGGAATCCCAACCTTGGTTGCAAACTATATTCCTAAAGGGATTGACATTGAATTTCAATCAGAAAATGGAGTGTTAGGAATGGGACCCTTTCCTTTTGAGGGAGATGAAGACCCCGATTTAATAAATGCAGGAAAACAAACCATTACTACTCTGGATGGTGCAGCGCTTTTTGATTCTGCTACTTCCTTTGCCATGATAAGAGGACAGCATGTACAGCTTACAGTGCTGGGTGCTATGGAGGTTTCTGAAAATGGCGATATAGCTAACTGGAAAATACCAGGAAAAATGGTGAAAGGAATGGGTGGCGCTATGGATTTGGTGGCTTCTGCTGATAATATTATTGTTGCAATGATGCATACCAATCGTTCAGGGGAAAGTAAAATCTTGAAACAATGTACATTACCTATTACGGGTATAAATTGTGTAAAGAAAGTAGTAACTAACTTAGCTGTTTTGGAAGTTACTGAAAAGGGCTTTAAACTCTTAGAAAGAGCGCCAGGCGTAAGTGTTGATAAAATAAAAAATGCGACTGAAGCTAAGCTAATTATTGAAGGTGAAGTTCCTGAAATGAATATCTAAGAAGAAAGAAATTTAGGTAATAGAAGAATATCACACATTCTAAATGAAAAAGGGGGGCTTTTAAAAATGGAAAATTCTCAGGATAAATAAAAAAGATGAAAAAAACATTAATGGCATCAAGTATTTGTTTATTTCTGTTTAGTTGTGTAGAAATAAATAAATCAGAAAATGAAATTGTGGGTAAATGGATTATCTCTGTTAATGATTATGATACTTCTTGGGGAGAATATCTTGTTATAAATGATGATGGTACCTACTGTATGGGTGATAATGAAGGTTATGAAAATGTGGGGAATTGGTCAATTAAAGGAAGTGATTTGTGTTCACAAGAAACAGGATATACTGGTAGGCTGGAAATAGGACAAGAAGAAGAAAAAATATGTGGATCGTTTAATATAGAAGGAAATAAATTAAAATGGATTTTAGGACCTAACATTTGGACTTATGAAAGATCTGATGAGAGTAAAATTGAATGTACACACTGGGATTGCTATATAAAAAAGCTGGATCAGGACAGTCTAAGGTTACTCACGGGATACTAGATAATAAATACGGCCACGGTCTAAGTCCAAAAACATTTGATTTTCATATATTGATTTATTACTCGACAACCCTCTTAGAATTCTATGGCTTAGTGAGTTAAATTTAATCACAACTTGATTTAGAATAGTTTTGTAAAGTTAATCAAGACAATCAGTTAAAACATTGACCTCTTAATTACTTCTTCCGAAACGATACTATTAGATTCTGCTAAATTTCTTAGACTAATTTACTTTAATCCCCTTGCTTTCTAAATGCTTTTTTATGTCTTCCAGTTTTCCTTCAGGAATAGCGTCAATTAATTTCTGAGTATACTCAGTGGCTGGTTTATTATAAATTTGATCAGCATCTCCCATTTCTTCAATCTTTCCAGCTTGCATAACAACCATTCTATCACTCATATATTTTACAACTGATAAATCATGAGAAATAAAGATATAGGTTAATCCAAACTCTTCTTTTAGTTCGTTTAATAGGTTTAAGACTTGCGCTTGTACAGATACGTCTAATGCAGAAACTGACTCATCACAAATAATAAACTTAGGTTTTACAGCCAATGCTCTTGCAATACCAATTCTCTGCCTTTGTCCTCCAGAAAATTCATGTGGATAACGATAAAAATGAGCAGGATCTAAGCTTACTCTCGTTAAGAGTTCTTCAACTTTTTTCTTTCTCTGTTCGTCGTTTTCAAGAATACCATGCACTTGCATCGGCTCCATAATTGCATTTCCAATTGTCATTCTTGGGTTAAGTGATGAGTAAGGGTCTTGGAAGATAATTTGAACATCTTTACGGAAGAGTCTAAGCTCATCAGTGTTCATTTTTGCAATATCCTTCCCTTTGTAAATCATTTCCCCTTCAGTGGGCTCTTCAAGGCGAATAATAGTTCTTCCAATTGTTGTTTTACCACAGCCACTCTCTCCAACCAAGCCTAAAGTTTCTCCAGGATATACATCAAAAGTAACATCATCTACCGCTTTAACATGATCACTTATGCCACCAAAAAAACCATTACGAATTGGGAAATAAGTTTTCAAATTTTTGATTTGCATTAAAGGTTGCTGGCCGTAAAGCTTCTTGTGTTTTGCAACTCTTTCACTTTCAGGAATAGCTAAGTCTTTTGTAAATTCTGACACTGAAATACCATTATCAATTATCTCTCCATTCTCATCAATTTTCATAAAATCAGAAACTGTAGGTAAAAAAGTATAGCGTTTATCCAAAGGTGGTCGGCAAGCTAAAAGCCCTTTGGTGTAAGGATGCTTTGGGTTTGTAAAAATATCCCAAACACTGCCTTGTTCCACAATATTCCCTTTATACATCACGACTACTTTGTCGGCAAGTTCAGCTATTACCCCCAAATCATGGGTGATGAACATAATCCCCATATCATGTTCTTTTTGCAAGTTTTGCATTAGTTGCAATATGGTCTTTTGTACAGTAACATCAAGAGCAGTTGTTGGTTCGTCAGCTATTAAAACTGACGGCTGGCAACTCATTGCCATAGCAATCATGACTCTCTGCTTTTGTCCACCAGAAATTTGGTGAGGATAAGTGCTAAAAATTCGCTCAGGAGTTGGTAGTTGAACCTCTTTAAATAATTTTATAGTTAATGCTTTTGCATCTTTCTTGTTGAGTTTTTGATGCAAAATAATAGCCTCCATCACTTGATCTCCACAGGTAAAAACTGGGTTTAATGATGTCATCGGCTCTTGGAAAATCATAGCGATGTCATTGCCTCTGAACTTACGTATTTCCTCTTCTGAAATAGCTAAAAGATCAGTAGCCGTACCATCACTTTTGTGAAAAATAATCTCACCACCACTAATTTTCCCTGGGGGGCTAGGAATTAGTCGCATAGCTGAAAGTGAAGTAACTGATTTCCCTGAGCCTGATTCTCCAACAATACCGATGGTTTCACCCTTGTTAAGTGTAAAACTAACCCCATTTACAGCTTTTACAATTGTTCCTTCAGTGTGAAATTCGGTAACAAGATTCTTAAATTCCAATAATATATCTTCCATTTTCTGCTTTTTTTTTGGTTGTTAAAAATAGTTTTTAAATTCTACTTAAACAAACTCAATGTTATTTTCTGAAATAAGCTTCTCTCCTTTATATTTCAAAAGTAGTTGTGCTACTGTTAAAGTGTTTTTCTGACAATATTTTTTTATGCGTTCTAAATCTTTATTAATCCAGTAAACATCAGCGACTTGGCTGCGATCAATATCATCCTTTGGTGTTGGAATATCAAATATGGCGGCTAGTAATTTTATCGAAGTATAATTTTTATAGTCGCCAAACCTCCATAACTCCATAGTATCTAAATGATTTACTTCCCAAGGTTTTTTTCCTGCAATATCTAAAAGTTGAGGTAGTTTTAATCCATTAATAAGTGCGCGTCTAGATATAAACGGAAAATCAAACTCTTTTCCGTTGTGTGCACATAGCTTATGTTGTTTTTTATTAAATTGTGTATTTAGCAATTCATTAAAATCTGCAATAATTTGCTTTTCATTATCTCCATAAAATGACTTTATACGAAAATGATTTTCATTTTTTTCAACAAATAAATAGCCCACAGAAATGCAAATAATTTTAGAAAACTCAGCCATAACGCCTGATTTTAGCTTGTAAAATTCCGAAGGAGTATGTTCTTCTTTTCTTTGCCAAGCTGTTTTTTCAGACCATAAGTTCTGAAAGGTAATATCTAGATCTTCAAATTTATGTGAGCAAGGAACAGTTTCAATATCTAAAAAAAGGACATTTTTTATTTTTATTTCGGATAACATCTAAGGGTACATTTTAAGTGCCGCATCAGTAAATTGATAAAAATCTTCGTGGTGACCATCAGGTAACTTAGGCCCAAATTTTCTTCCTAGCCTAACGATAATCATATCTTTTTCAGGAATACAAATCACATACTGACCCCAAAGTCCCCTAGAGTAATAGATTGATAAGCCTTGTCGTTCGGCTAACCAAAATTGATAGCCATAATTAGTGTTTTTATTTCCCTTTTCATTTAATAAATCAGCCGCTGTAGTTGCTTTGATTATGTAATTGCTATCTAAAAGCTGTAAGCCATTCCAATTTCCTTGGTGCATATATAGTTTCCCTAATCGGGCAAGATCTCTTGCATTTGAGTTAATGCAACAAAAGCCTTTTTCATCACCACCTTCAACATCAGTACTCCAAAGTGCAGGGTGTTTTGCTCCCATTGGTTGCCAAAGTTTTTTGGATGCGTATTCACTGATTGTTTCTCCAGTTGCTTCCTCTACTATAAAAGTAAGTAATTGAGTGCAAGCACTATTGTACTTAAATATCTTGCCAGGCGTGCTCATTACACTTAAGTTTTTAAATAAATCGTTTAAATTATTACCGAAATACGCCTCAGCAGTTTGGCCAATTGGGTTGTAATAATCTTCATTCCAGTTGAGGCCCGAACTCATAGTAAGTAAATTTTTAATTGTTAGTTCCGTATCTCTTCCTTTGCAGAAATCAGGAAGAAAATCACATACTTTTTGGTCAACACTTTTAATTTTTCCTTCAGATATTGCAACTCCAACTAAAGTAGAAACCCAACTTTTGGATATTGAAAATGAATTGGACATAGTATCAGAACTATAGCCGTGCCAATATTTTTCAAAGCGAATACTATCTTTTATTATCACCATAAAAGCAACAGTTTCCATACTCTCGTTTACAGCGTTAATAAAATCAGGTAATTCTGCTTTATTATAATTATTAGCAGTTACCCACTCTTGATGTTTGCCTGATTTAATAGTTTTAGCGGGCATGTAAATAAAATCATTTATATAGGATGATGTATATCCTTTTAAATATGTAATAGAAATTCCTTTGTACAGCCAGCTTCTCCCACTTACAAGAATAATTAAGTTTAGGGAAATAAAAACTAAAAGAAAGTATTTTAATACTTTGCCCATCTTAAATAATTTTGATCTCAAAAAGTTTAACTAAATGGGTTTTAAGCTTGTTTTTTACCTCATTCATATCCATTTTCCTTCCTAATTCATTTTGAAGGGATGTTACACTTTTGTCGGTAATACCACACGGGATAATATTTCCGAAATAAGATAAATCAGAATTTACATTAAAAGCAAAACCATGCATGGTAACCCATCTACTGCTCTTAACCCCTAAAGCACATATCTTTCTTGCTTTTGGCTTGCCTACG
This sequence comes from uncultured Flavobacteriales bacterium, assembly GCA_905181635.1. Classification (GTDB taxonomy): domain Bacteria; phylum Bacteroidota; class Bacteroidia; order Flavobacteriales; family BACL11; genus UWMA-0277. The sequence goes on along the minus strand of CAJIYM010000005.1, from coordinate 148,570 downwards.
TCAAACCAAACCCCTGTTTCTCCTGGTGATCGTTCTGAATCTAATCCGTATTCTTTTAAAGTAAGAATTACTGCTTCTTCTAAAAATCGTAAATATTTGTGAATATCGGTAAAAAAATTATCCAAGTCTAAAATAGGATAACCTACAATTTGGCCTGGACCATGATAAGTAATATCACCTCCTCTGTTTATTTTATGAAATGTTGCACCTCTACTTTTTAGATAATCTTCATTTACCAAAAGATTCTTTTCGTCTCCACTTTTCCCTAATGTGTAAACATGTGGGTGTTCACAAAAGATTAAATAATTTTTAGTATCAACTTCTTTATTTTCTTTCCGATTTGAAGATTTTACCGCTAAAATTTCTGCAAAAAGCTGTTCTTGAAAATCCCAACACTGCTTATAATCAATCAGTCCTAAATCTTTAAATGATACTTGTTTGTTCATTATATTTTAGCAAGTTCACTCTTTAAAAAATTGATAACATCTATCTCAATTGCATCTACATTATTCATCTCTGAAAGATACCAACTAGTCCAATCTCCTAGAACAATATGGTAAAGTGAATTTTCAATTAGAGAATCTCCTTTACTCCAAATTTCAGTGATATTACTTGTAAACTTTGAAATAACTTTTTTATTAATATCCATTCTTATTTGGTTACGATCGTAATCACATTTATTACGGAAATAAACAACCGCTAACCCATCAACATTGGTACGCCAACCCAATAATTCATTATGATTCATTTCAGGAATAACATTATGCCAGCCAAGCATTTTACTATTTTCATTTAATTGCTGACGGAACCGAACGGCTACCCCCTCAAAGCCATGGGCGACATAAATAACAGGGGTTTGTTTGTACATTTTTTTTGCCAAATCCATTGCTTGTTTTTGTATGTCAGCTTTTTCTATATCAATTAGGGAAATTGCATTATTAAATTCTGCCTCAAAAGAGTTGCCAATAATCCCATAATGATTTAACATAAAGAATAGTTCAGTAAATGCGTAGCCAAACATGCCTCTTGGTGGCTGATTTCCTGGAATAATTATTTTGTTGTATTTATTTTCTTCAGCAATAGTTTTTAGTTTTCCACCTGAAGTAATTACTGCAATTTCTGCTCCTTTTTCTTGGCATTTTTCTAAAGCATAAAGGGTTTCTTCAGTGTTTCCTGAGTAGGAACTGGCAATAACAAGAGTGTATTCATTTACAAAATTAGGTATGCTGTAGTCTTTTGACGCAACAATAGGGATATTTACTTTTGACGAAATAATATCACTTACAATTGTACCTCCAATTCCAGAGCCCCCCAATCCACAAATTAAAATATTTTTGATTTCTTTAGTATAAGGAGATAAAGTTGTATTGTTTGCAATCTCAATTGCTTCTTTTAAATGATTGGTAAATTCATTTATATAATCGTTCATTTTCATCTTAAATTATTTTATAATTTGATATTAAAATTGGCTTGTTAAAAGAAGTCGAAAATACGAAATAATAGGATAATAGAATTCCTATCTTTGCAAAAAAATTAACTGATGACAAGAGTACTTTCCGAGCAAGAATTAGTGAGAAGAGAATCCTTACAAAAATTAAGAGATTTAGGTGTTGACCCTTACCCAGCAGAACTATTTGATGTAAATACAACTTCAAAACAGATTAAGGAAAAATACGTAGAGGGCGAGGAATTAAATGTAGTGATTGCGGGGAGATTGATGAGTAGAAGAATTATGGGTAAAGCTTCTTTTGCTGAATTACAGGATAGTGCTGGAAAAATTCAAATTTATGTAAATAGAGATGAAATTTGCACAACAGAGGATAAAAGCATGTACAATACAGTTTTTAAAAAACTATTGGATATTGGTGATATTATTGGAGTTACAGGTACTGTTTTCATCACTAAAGTTGGAGAGATATCAGTAAAAGTAAAAGAGTTAAAAGTCCTTACAAAATCATTACGCCCATTGCCTTTACCAAAGGTAGATGCTGATGGAACGGTGCATGATGCTTTTACTGATCCTGAAAAAAGATACAGACAGAGATATGTTGATTTGGTAGTAAACCCTGAAGTAAAGGATGCTTTTATTAAGCGTACTAAATTAACAAACTCCATGCGTGAGTTTTTGAATAAGAAAGAATACCTAGAGGTTGAAACACCAATTTTACAACCACTTTACGGTGGAGCTGCTGCTCGTCCGTTTAAAACGCATCACAATACTTTAGATATGGAATTGTACTTAAGGATTGCTAATGAGTTATATTTAAAAAGATTGGTTGTCGGTGGTTTTGATGGTGTCTATGAATTTTCAAAAGACTTTAGAAATGAAGGAATGAGTCGTTTTCACAATCCTGAATTTACACAAATGGAATTGTATGTTGCATATAAGGATTATACTTGGATGATGGACTTAGTTGAAGAAATGGTAGAGAAAATTGCTATGGACTTACACGGTAAAACAGAAATTCAGGTTGGTAATAATTTAATCAATTTCCAAAGACCGTGGAAACGTTATACTATGTATGAGGCGATAGAGCATTTTACAGGAATTGATATTTCGAAAATGGATGAGCCTACTATGGCTGAAACAGCTAAAAAATTAGGCGTTGTGGTGGATAAAAGTATGGGTAGAGGGAAATTAATTGATGAGATTTTCGGAGAAAAATGTGAAGGACAATTAATACAACCTACTTTTATTACGGACTATCCAGTTGAAATGTCACCTTTAACTAAAAAGCACAGGACTGTTGAAGGTTTGGCTGAGCGTTTTGAAGGATTTTGTAATAGTAAAGAAATATGCAATGCATACTCTGAACTCAACGATCCAATTGATCAAAGAGCACGATTTGAAGAGCAATTGGAATTAGGAAAAAAAGGAGATGATGAGGCAATGTTATTGGATGAAGATTTCTTAAGAGCAATAGAATACGGAATGCCACCAACAGCAGGTTTAGGAATTGGAATTGATAGATTAAGTATGATTATGACCAATAGTAATTCTATACAAGATGTACTGTTTTTCCCACAAATGAAAGCAGAAAAAGGAGGGGCTGAGCAATAGGGTTTTTGAAAAACCTTAGTTGATAGAAGACTCTCTTGCTAAAAGTTTTTTAGAAACTTTATATTTTGCGGAATACAAAAGACCAGTTTGGTTAGTTTTAAGCGTCAAAAATTCCTTTTTGTACCATTTAGGGTCAGTTGCTTTTTTTTTATGGTCTTCATGTGATGAAGCTTCAAGCACTTCACTTTTAATCCAAGGCTCAATAGTATAAATGCTTAGTCCAAAATGTTCCGATCGTTGAAGAACTATTTCAAAATCTGCTTCAGAAAAAAATTGTATTCCATCTTTTCCAAAACCATTATTAAGATTTTCTAGTCCTGAAAATATATGTTGTTCTAAAAATTTTTCTTGCTCCATGTTTTTGTTTTTTTAAAGATTGATATTTAAAATATATTGAGCGAAAATAAGCTAAATTTCTCACAACCAAAACTAAAAAGTGCTGAGTATGAGATTGCTTTTTTGAGAAAAAATAAGTAATTCTATTTTTGCTATTTATGATTTTTTAATCTTTTCTGCTTTACTCTTCCCAATCAGTTTTATCAATTCTTCATTTTTGGCCTCCATGACTTTTTTAACTGAACCAAAGTGAGTAATCAACATTTCTACTGTTTTTGAACCTATTCCGTCAATTTTATCTAGTGAAGTGCCAAGGCTATCTTTCCCTCTTTGTTTTCTATGGTGGTTAATTCCAAATCGGTGGGCTTCATCACGTAATTGCTGTATTAATTTTAAGCTTTCTGATCTTTTGTCTAAATATAATGGAACACTATCTTCTGGAAAATAAATTTCTTCCAAACGTTTGGCAATACCAATTATAGCTATCCTCCCTCTTAACTTTAATTTGTCTAAACTTTTTACTGCTGAGCTAAGTTGCCCTTTTCCACCATCAACAACAATTAGTTCTGGTAAGGGCTGTTCTTCGTCTAAAAGGCGTTTGTATCTTCTGTACACGACCTCCTCCATACTTGCAAAATCATCAGGTCCTACTACAGTTTTGATATTAAAATGTCGATAATCCTTTTTGCTTGGTTTTGCATTTTTAAAAACGACACAAGCCGCTACAGGGTAAGCTCCTTGTATATTGGAGTTATCAAAACACTCAATATGTTTTGGGCGGCTTATTAGGTGTAAATCTTTTTGCAATTGCTCCAGAATACGTTTATTATCTTGTTTTTCAACATTATTTATTTTTCGTTTTTGTAGATCTAAGAGCATGTATTTTGCATTCCTTAAGCTCAAATCAATGAGCTTCTTTTTATCTCCTATTTTAGGAATGATAACATTTAAATCATCCCAAACATTATCCAATGAGTGAGAACAATAAATTGTATTTGAAGTACTCTTAAATCTTTGTCTAAGCTCCACTATTGCTAACTGTAATAATTCTTCCTCCGTTTCTTCTAATTTCTTATTCAGCTCTAAGGTGTGTGCTTGTATAATTGCTCCAGAATTTATTTTCAGATAGTTTACAAATGCAGTTGTTTCTTGGCTAAGTATAGTAAATACATCAACATTGTTTATTTTAGGATTTACAATGGTTGATTTTGCTTGATAGTTGCTTAATAAGTCAATTTTATCCTTAATCAATTGTGCTTTTTCAAATTCCATTTTGTCTGAAAAATTAAGCATTGAAGTTTCTAAATACTGGATTACTGATTTAATATCTCCTTTTATTATCTGTTTAATATGTTCAATCCCCATATGATATTCTTTAGCACTTTGTTTGTCTTCGCACGGGCCTAGGCAATTTCCAATGTGATATTCCAAACACACCTTTAATTTCTCTTCTTTTATATTTTTATCCGTTAAGTTTAAGCTACAATTTCGTAAAGGGTATAGTTGATGAAAAAAATCTAAAAGAGTTTTCACTAAACGAACAGACATGTAAGGGCCGTAATAAGCTGAGCCATCTTTTACTACATTTCTAGTTTGAAAAACCCTCGGGAATGGCTCGTTTTTTATACAAATCCATGGGTAGGTTTTCCCGTCTTTAAGAGCAACATTATACCTGGGTTGATGTTTTTTTATAAGGTTGTTCTCCAATAGCAGCGCATCCATCTCACTACTTACTACTAAGTATTTTATATCATGTATTTTGCTGACTAATACCCTTGTTTTTCCGTGTTCTTGCTTCTTAGTAAAATAGGAGGTAACCCTTTTTTTTAGGTTTTTGGCTTTCCCGATATACAATAATTTATCATCTTTATCGTAATATTGATAAACTCCTGATTTTTGTGGAATATTTTTTAATAGTTCTTGTATATATTTTGGTGCTGGCATTATTATGACAAAGCAACAACTTTTTTACAAGACTCTCCATTCTTATCCTCTAAAAATAATTTAATTAATATACGCGGCAGTTTGTATATGCGTATCATTTTCTGATATTTATCCCCAAACAAGATTTTTTAAAAAATATCCAACCGTAAATTGCACTAAACCTAATTGAAAAAAAAATACTAAATATAAAAAGCGTTAAGCATTTTCACATAGTCTGTAAATATAGTATTTTTGAGGGTCAGAAAAATATATGTAAAGTTCTGATTATTACAATTTACATATGAGGCTTAAAAAATAGGATTAACAAATGAAATTAGCATTAGTAGGGGCAACAGGTTTGGTAGGTAGAGAAATATTGGTTGTTCTTGAAGAAAGAAGCTTTCCAATAAGTGATCTGTTTCTTGTCGCATCCAAGAAGTCTTGTGGACATACTATCCCTTACTTAGGTAAAGCGCACACAGTTATTTCACTTGAAGATTTGCTAGATAAAGAGGTTGATTTAGCTTTGTTTTCAGCTGGAGCTAAGGTTTCTGAGATATGGATACCTCAATTAATCGCAAAAGGCTGTAAGGTAATTGATAATTCTTCTTTTTGGCGGATGAATGAAAATCATAAGTTAATTGTTCCTGAAGTAAATGGTATTGAACTTACTGAAAAAGATATGATTATTTCAAATCCTAACTGTTCCACCATACAATTAGTGATGGCGCTAGCCCCATTACACCAAAGATTTATAGTAAAGAGAGTAGTAGTATCAACTTATCAATCCATAACAGGTTCAGGTGTAAAAGCAGTTACTCAATTAGAAAATGAAGAAAGAGGCATTTTAGGAGATATGGCTTATCCACACCCTATATATCAGAACGTAATACCCCATTGCGATATCTTTGAAGAAAATGGGTATACCAAGGAGGAAATGAAATTGATCAACGAAACCAAGAAGATATTAGATAAAGATATTGATGTTACAGCTACTGCGGTTAGAGTTCCTGTTGTCGGAGGTCATTCTGAGAGTGTAAATGTAATGTTTGAAAATGATTTTAACTTAGATGATGTTAGCGGAGCATTGAGAAATATGATTGGTGTTGAGGTGGTTGATAATCCTTTAGAAAATAAGTATCCAATGCCTATAACAGCCTGCAAAAAAGATGCAGTTTTTGTTGGAAGAATCCGAAGAGACTTCACACAAAAAAACACGTTAAATATGTGGGTGGTATCTGATAATTTAAGAAAAGGAGCAGCACTTAATACTGTACAAATTGCAGAATATTTATTAATGAAAAACTACATATAAATGATCATTAGTCATAAATATAAACTCCTCTTTATTGGCCTGCCTTTTTCAGCATCTTCTGCAATTTCAAAAGAATTATATTTAGAGTATGATGGAGAGCCCTACTTAAGAAAGCACTCCATGTATTATGAATTTAAGAAATTAGCAACTAAATCTGAGTTAAATTATTTTGTATTTGCAGTACTCAGAAATCCTATGGAAATTGCCGTTACAGTATATGAAAAAATGAAGGCAAATGCAAAAGGAAATTTTACTAACCCTGATTTATTTTCAGAAAACGGGGGCTATATAACTAAAAAACAAAGAAAGAAATTTAATTTCATAAAGGACAACAATTCATCTTTTCAACAATATTTCATTAAATTTCATCAAAGTCCTTATGATAACCTGTCTAGTTTAACTATTGATAATTGTGATTTTGTAATTAAGCACGAAAACATTGCTAAGGATTATTTATTAGCCCTTAAAAAAGCCGGAGTTAATAATCCAAAATTACTGCCAGTTGCTAACAAAACATTAGGTAAAAATAATGATATGCTAGCTTATTACACTAACGATATTATGGAAGCCTCAATTGCTGTTTTTGGGCCATTTATGCAAAAATATAATTACTCATTTCCAAATGAATGGGGAGAAGTTAAAATACCTTTAAAAAGCAAATTAGAATTTTTAATATTGGGTGCCTTAAGGCAATTAAATCAAAAATATTTCAAAAAATACTCAGAAAAAATAAGATCAAAAGGAACTATTTATGGCGATATGCAAAGAGATAAATATTAATTAAACTCTTTTCTGTAAAAAAGAAAGATTATAAATATACCCGAAAATATGCCTGCGTCAGCTATGTTAAATACTGGTCGAAAGAAGATGAAATGTTCACCTCCCCAAATTGGTAGCCAATTAGGGAAATGACCATTCATTATTGGAAAGTAAAACATATCCACTACTTTCCCGTGAAGAAAAGAAGAATACCCTCCTAACTCAGGCATAAATCTTGCTACATTATTGTAACTTTCATTAAATATAATTCCATAAAAGGAGCTATCAATAATGTTTCCTATAGCACCTCCTATGATCAAGCCTAACGCAATCAAAGTGCCGTGTGAAAATCTTGTTTTCTTTAAATCATAAATATATTTTATTCCTATTCCAACAACAATTATTCTGAATAGAGTGAGTATTTTTTTACCTGTATATCCGCCAAACTCTATACCAAAAGCCATACCATTATTTTCGGTAAAATGAATTATAAACCAATCAAAAATTTTAGATTCTTCTCCTAAAATAAAATTGGTTTTAATCCATATTTTTAAAGTTTGATCAAGTAAAATAAGAATAAAAGCTGTGAAAAATATTTTTTTCAAAGTAACTTATTGTGCTTTTTTTGCCTCAATACTTAGCGTTGCATGTGGCACAAGTTTTAATCTTTCTTTCGCTATTAATTTTCCTGTTATTCTGCAAATTCCGTAAGTCCTATTCTCAATACGAATTAACGCATTATTTAAGCTTCTAATAAATTTTGCCTGTCTTTCAGCTAATTTAATGTTTTCTTCTTTTGAAAGAGTAGATGACCCTTCTTCGAATTGCTTAAAAGTAGGAGAGGTATCTTCTGTTCCATTGTCAGAGTCATTAGCAGTAGCAGCTCTTAACACATCTAAGTCGTCTTGAGCACGTTCAATTTTATTTAGAATTAATTTTCTAAATTCTTCGAGTTCATCTTTCGTATATGTAGTCTTTTCAGCCATATTTTTAGTGTTTTTTAATACTCACTTTTGCAGTAATTCCGTCAACTAATTCAATCTCGTTAATATCATTTTCAATATTCTTAGAAAACTCTAATTTATCCGCTAAAGTTTCATCACAAATATAAGAGAAATTATTCTGAATAGAAGATTTTAGGTCTTCATTGTTTTCAACTAAGATATTTATCTTATCAGTAACCTTAAAGCCATTATCTTTCCTTAGGTTTTGAATTCTATTTATAAACTCCCTCGCCAAACCCTCTTCCTTTAGCTCAGCTGAAAGCGTAATATCTAATGCAACAGTTATTCCATCATTATTAGCAACAATACAACCAGGAATATCTGCAGAAAATATTTCAACATCTGTTAAGTCAATCGATATTTTTTCATTAATTCTATAAGCACCTTCCTTTTCTATTTTTTTAATATCATCTGCAGTAAACTGTGTAATAACTCCAGAAATTAACTTCATATCTTTACCAAACTTAGGCCCAAGAGTTTTAAAATTTGGTTTTATTTTCTTAGTAAGCACTTCAGAATTTTCTGTTAGGTAGGAAATTTCTTTAACATTAATCTCACGTAATACCATTCTTGAAACACCTTCAATATCTTGTTGCATTTTTGAATTTAAAACAGGAATCATTATCTTTTGTAAAGGTTGCCTTACTCTAATCATTTCTTTTTTTCTTAGCGACAAAGCAAGTGAAGTAATATTCTGAGCTAACTGCATCTTTCTCTCTAAATCAGCATCTATCTTATTGTTGTCTGCTTTTGGGAAATCAGCTAAGTGCACTGATGTTGCAGAATGTTTTTTACTAATTGTATTTAAATCTTGAAATAAACGATCCATAAAGAATGGAGCAATTGGAGCAGATAGCACTGAAATCTTCTCTAAGCATTCGAATAGCGTCTGGTAAGCAGAAATTTTATCTGTATTATATTCCCCTTTCCAGAATCGTCTTCTGCTTAAACGAACGTGCCAGTTGCTTAGTTTGTCCATTACAAAGTCCTGAATTAACCGCGCAACTTTTGTAGGCTCGTATTCATCATAATTGTACTCAACTTGCTTTATTAAAGTATTTAGCTCTGAAAGAATCCATCTATCAATTTCACTTCTATTTACAATTGAAACCTCACTCTCTGAATAGTTAAATCCGTCAATGTTGGCATAAAGTGAAAAGAAAGAATAGGTATTGAAAAGTGTTCCAAAGAATTTTCTTTGTACTTCCTGTATTCCAATTTCGTCAAACTTTAAGTTGTCCCATGGTTGGGCATTGGATATCATATACCATCTTGTCGCATCAGCACCGTATTTATCTATAGTCATAAAAGGATCAGTAGCATTCCCTAATCTTTTGGACATTTTATTTCCGTTTTTATCTAAAACCAAACCATTAGATATAACATTTTTATATGCTACAGAATCGAACAACATAGTCGAAATTGCGTGCAAAGTAAAGAACCATCCCCTTGTTTGATCAACTCCTTCTGCAATAAAATCAGCAGGATAGTTTTGTTCAAATACTTCTTTATTTTCAAATGGGTAGTGTAGTTGAGCGTAAGGCATTGAGCCCGAATCAAACCAAACATCAATTAAATCTAATTCTCTTTTCATTGGCTTTCCATCTTTGGAAATAAGAATAATATTATCAACATAAGGTCTGTGTAAGTCAAAAGTTGTATAGTTTTCTGTTGACATATTTCCTGGAATAAAATCAGCTAAAGGATTTGTATTCATAAGCCCAGCAGTAATTGATTTTTCAATTTCAATCTTTAATTCTTCTATCGAGCTAATACAGATTTCTGTTTCCCCATCTTCAGTACGCCAGATAGGAATTGGTATTCCCCAAAAGCGCGAGCGAGACAAATTCCAGTCTACCAAATTTTCTAGCCACTTTCCAAAACGACCTTCACCAGTTGATTTTGGCTTCCAGTTGATGGTCTTGTTAAGCTCTAACATTCTGCTTTTGTAGTCAGTCGTTTTTACAAACCAACTATCCATAGGATAATATAGTATTGGTTTGTCGGTACGCCAACAATGCGGGTAAGAGTGTTCGTATTTCTCAGCTTTGAAGCAAAGGTTTTCTTCTTTTAGCTTTATAACAATTTGCACATCAGCAGATAGCTTTGGTTTTTTATCTTTATTAGTATAGTATTCATCTTTCACATATACTCCTGCAAAATCAGTTACGGTATCAATAAATTTACCTTGTTTATTAACCAGGGTTAAGCTTCCTATTCCATTTTGTTTACAAACCCTGTTATCATCAGCTCCAAAACTTGGCGCTAAGTGCACAATTCCCGTGCCATCTTCAGTAGTAACAAAATCTGCTAATATAATTTTAAAAGCATCACCATCTTCTGGTTGCGCGTAAGACAAAAGTTGTTCGTATCTCAAGTCTGCTAACTTATCTCCCTTTAACTCATCTATAATTTTGAAAGGTAAATTTTTACTCCCAACTACATAATCAGAAAACTTCAAATTAGCATTTTCTGATTTAAAATAGTTAGATGATAGATCCTTTGCTAAAATAACTGTAATTGCTTTTCCAGTATATTGATTTAATGTTTCTACTAATAAATAATTAATCTTTTTACCAACTGCTAGTGCAGTATTAGAAGGTAACGTCCAGGGTGTTGTTGTCCATGCTAAACAATATATATCATTCTTAGTTTTACTAAAAATAAAATCAGAGTTTTCATTTCTTATGACTTTAAATTGTGCGATTACTGAAGTATCTTTTACATTCCGATAACAACCTGGTTGATTTAGTTCATGTGTGCTTAATCCCGTGCCTGCTTTAGGAGAAAAAGGCTGAACGGTATGCCCCTTATAAAGTAATCCTTTTTTGTGCATCTGACCTAATAGCCACCAAACACTTTCAATATATTTGTTATCATAAGTAACATAAGGATTTTTCAGGTCTACCCAATATCCCATTTCTTCAGTGATATCTTCCCAACTTCCCTTGTACTTCATTACATTTTTACGGCAAGCCTTATTGTACTCTTCAATAGATATTGTTTTGCCAATATCTTCTTTAGTAATTCCTAATTCTTTCTCAACAGCAAGTTCAACAGGCAACCCGTGAGTATCCCAACCTGCTTTACGGTTTACCTGAAACCCTCTAAGGGTTTTATAGCGACAAAATAGGTCTTTAATAGTTCTCGCTATTACATGGTGAATGCCAGGCATTCCGTTTGCTGAAGGAGGTCCTTCATAAAATGTAAAAGTTGGATTTCCTTTTCGACTTCCAATACTTTGATTGAAAACATCATTGTTTCTCCAATTCTCTAAAACCTCTTTATGTGTTTTAGATAAACTTAATTGTTTGTATTGCTTGAACTTGCTCATTTTTTATGCTAAATATAATGCTTGCAAATATAGTTTTTGCATTTTAGATAAGCAATGCTAATTTACCATAAAAAAATGCGTTGAATTTAATTAACGTATAATAAAAATAGGGCCTTTATCTTGATGCTTCCAGCCTTCAAAATCTTGGAAATATACTTCATAAATATAGGTACCCATAGGTAAATCATTACCTGTTTTATAATGTTTCCCATCCCAACCATTTTCATTTAAGAAACACTCTAAGTCAGCAATATTTTCAGTAGCATATACTAAATTAGAAAAACGATCATAAACATTAAAATAAAAAGTAGCTTCTCTAATCCCATGATGTGTTAAACAAAATAAATCATTAATTCCATCATAATCAGGTGTGAATGAATTTGGAATATACATCCAGTAATCATCCGCAACCCACAGTTGTTTAAATGTAGTGTCGCTACAACCGACATCATCTGTAACAATTAAATTCAATTGATAAATTCCTATTGAATCTTTAAAAACATGATAAGGGCTTGAAGTATAATCATTAGGCGTGTTATCTCCAAAATCCCAATTCCAAGCTACTATATTTCCTATCGAAATATCATTTAATTGTATAGAAGGATATAAAACTGACAAAGTATCACTAGCTGTAGCGAAAAGTGCAGTAGGTGATTCTAAAACTGTAACTAAAGCTGAACCATTAATACTACCACTGTTATTAGCATCTGAAAAATATGTCAATGTATATACTCCATCTTGTTTGGGTTTAATATAATAAGGATTATCACTTGTAGTGATAGTTGACTGAGTAATATCGTTAATAGCATAAATAAAAGTATATGGAGGAAAACCAGCAGCAAAGGAAACCTTAACATCAGCCTGAGCTAAACTATTATCACAAACTACTTCATCTCCAGAAATAAATGCTGCTAGTGGAGGAATTAAACTAATTACTAATTTAACAGTATCGTTATATGCTGAAAGAAAGGAATTAACCTCAGTATTACCATTTAGCATAGTAATACTATCATAATCCCAACTTACAAAAGAATACAAAGGATCGATATTAGGTGTTAATGTAATGTTCTCATTATTATAATAAATTGCACTAGTTGGGAAAATACTCGTATTTACACCATTAATATCAATAGTTGTTGTCGTTCCAGTTGGGAAAATATCATAGATAATTGTTGGTTTTTTATAAAGATGTAAAGTTATCGTGTCATTATTAGATGCAGAGAATGAGATTATAGGACTTATGACTGTTGGTGTTAATACAACGCTATCAGAATCCCATGTGCTAAATCCATATGAAGGATCTAGATTAGTCGAGATATTGATGTTTTCATTAATTATATAGTTTATTGTTGTTGGGAAGGTGTTGATTAATAATCCATTAGCTGATATATTTGTTGCAGTCCCTGACGGTATTATATTGTAAGTAATATCTCTGGTAGGAGTTGGAGGAACAAAATAAGCTTGCACAGTTACATCACCTTGCAGGTCTAAAACTAAGGTATCTGCATTGGGGTCAAAAACATATGTGTTGTTTGAGATGATTTCCCATCGATCAAAAGGACCACTTACCACTTCAAAAGGCAAATCAATACCCCCAAATCTTTGATCTGTCCATGGGGAATTTAAATTATTAATGATATTACTATTACTCATCTCGACTTCTCCGGTACCTATAATTTCAACAGTAACATCGTATATTCCTGTAATAGCAGTATCACAATCAACGAATCCAGAATTCATACTATCGCATCTTGCTAAAATCCAATTTCTTAAATCAGTTACATTATTTTCCCAGCCTGTATAAGTGCCTCCCCAAGTTGTAATTTGTCTTGGCATTTCAGGCTCAATTACAGCTATCATACTGTCTAAAATATGTATCATAAATGTGCAAGATAATGGACCATTTGCTAAATCCTGCCAGCGATTAATATACTCATCATGAAATTCCTGATTGGTAAGCATTTCATTCCAAATTGGAACATGACCTTGTCCGCCAGAATTACCTAAAGTACTCGCATCACAAGGTTCTGCTGTAGGAGAAGAGCTTGGGATTCCTGTGTAATTTGTTCCATGATCAAACGTATTATCCATATCCCAAATCGTATATCGCCACTTCTTTTTATCTCCATTGGGATCCATTCCCCTCCACCAAGCGGTATTATAATTTAGCCAGTCTTGGCAAACTACATATGAATTTAAAAGAAAATAATCAATTAAGCTTCCCATGTTGTATTCGCTTTTAGCTTGAACATAATTTACTTGATTACTCATTGGGTTTGCAGCAACAAAATCTACAAAATCATCCCAATCGTTTTTAGCGATACTGCCAGGGCCAGGCATTCCATCACCATATTTAGTCAATGTGTTTCCCCAAGTTTTTAAAAATTGAAGATAATCAGCACTTTCTCTATATTCTTCATCTTGATCATAATAATAACTTAGAAAATCTGTGTCATCTACCTTTTCTCTAATTTCATATACACCCCAATATTCTCCGTTGAGATACAATATACAAGAACTAGTCGAGCGTTCATCGACTCTCAGTTCGCCCAGTTGGGATAAATGATGAACATAGGCGTCTCTAATGTGCGCGCCTGAACCACCATAAGAAAATGGATAATTATCATTTGCAGCAGCTTTTACAATTATCCTCTGAAATTTATCCCTACTCTTTGTTTCAAACAATTTATCTTGCAAAGCGTAGTTATACCCAAATTGATCTCTCATAACAAAATCAAACCCCCTTTGATTATAAGCCCAAGAATCATTTCCGTGCTTATTATACTCACCAGTACCTTTGTCAAGCAAGATACCGTTTGAACCAAACCATTCCATAGTGCCTTCAGGCTCTATTTGATTCCCATTTAATAAGTTATCAACTTGATCTCCTGCAATTGATAAAATCGGGATGGTATGTGTATCATTAATGAAAAATGTATGATAATCAATAAAACTTGATGGAATATTTCCATTGTCGCTATAGGCAATTGCCTTTATGACAGAGGTTGAAGTAATATTAATTGGGATAGTATATGGTGTGGATCCATTATTTGGCTCATCTCCATTGTCAGTGTAGTATATTGAAATGGCAGGGTCTGGACTGCTCAGCGTTAAGTTGATAGCAGTACTATTGTATCCCCCAGATTGCGAAAAAACTGGAGTTGTTGCGTATTCTTCCATTGCACCAAAATTACTTGCATTAGGTGTTCCTGAAGTAAAAACACTCCAATTTGAGGCTCCGTCTGTTTCTCTGCCTCTAGTGTGTGTTTTTTGGTTTGGGAGTACTTGTATAGAATCCTGAAATACTCCAGAAGCATCAGAAATCATAAACACTTCATTTCCTTTTGTTTGGGTAATTTTAAAGTTAGTGTGCGCATTTGTTCCAATCAACTCATCTTTACCTGAGCAATAAATAATAGCTAAGCTATTTGCGGGTATAATGAATGAAGATGGAAATAGCCATTTTGAAGGATTGGAAGGCTTGTCAGTAAGCGCCCATCCGTTAATATCAATTGGTGAAGATGTAGGGTTGTATAACTCTACCCAATCTTCATACTCTCCATAATTATCAGCGTAAGTATCATAATTAGCGGCAGAATATTCGTTAATTAAAATTTGACCATTTGCAGAAAATAAAGCGATACAAATAATTAAGGCTGTATAAATTAGTTTATTCATTCTACAAAAATACAGAAAAATAATAATTTTCTTAGCAGTATTAACTAGTTATCTTAGGTGTTCAAACATAAGAAGTAATGACAGTCACTTAAAGGTACATTTTTTTTACTTTTGCAAACCAATTAATATACTTTGATGCAAAATAATATAAAAGAAGATTTACATTTTTTTAATGAATTAGTTAATGATTTAATTAATGACGAATTAGAGAATCCTATTGCTAACGCAATTACAACTTCAGAACTGATTTCAGAATTTGATTTGGAATTAAAATCTTCTCCAGCAATTCCTGAAGATTTTAAGAATGAGTTGAAAAAACTAGTGTTAAACACGCCCAAATCATCTTCAAAATTGTTTTTTAATCAGTTGTTTGGAGGTAGGCATAGTAAAGCAATTTTAGGAGATTTATTGGCTGTTATGCTTAATAATAGTATGGCCACTTATAAAATTGCAGGACCTCAAGTAGCGGTTGAAAAGGAGATAATCAAACAAGTAAATAAGTTAATTGGATACCCTGAAGGTTGTGGAGGTACTTTTCCAACGGGTGGTTCTATGGCTAATTTTATGTCTTTAGTTATGGCAAGAGATAAGAAAGATGGAGAGATTAAGAATAAAGGAATGCAAGGAAAACTGATTGCATATACTTCAGTAAACTCTCATTATTCTCTTGCAAAAAACATAGCGTTTGCAGGCATTGGGAGGGATAATATACGCTATATTAAATCAAATAAAGTTGGACAAATCGATGTTTCAGACTTTAAACAACAATTAGTACGTGACATTGCAGATGGATTTATTCCTTTTTATTTGAATGCAACTGCAGGAACCACTGTCTTGTGTGCGTTTGATAATTTAGCAGAGTTATCTCCCGTTTGTAAAGAATATAATATTTGGATGCATGTTGACGGAGCATTTGGAGGTACAGTTATTTTTACTGATAAATATAATCATTTAGTCAAAGGTATTGAACTTTCAGATTCTTTTTGCTTCAATGCTCATAAAACTCTAGGAGCACCAATAAGCACATCAGTAATAGTGGTAAAAGACAACAGGGACTTATATAATTCATTTAATAATGATGCTACTTATCTTTACCAAACTGATGATGAAAATTATAATTTGGGTCAAACTTCTTTTGAATGTGGAAGACGAAACAATGCTTTAAAGTTTTGGACCCTCTGGAAGGCAATAGGTACTAACGGGATTGCTGAAATTGTTGAACACGAATTCCAATTAGCGGATATAGCAAGGGATTATGTAAAAAATAATGAATCATACAGTCTATATAGTTTTAGTGATTCTCTTTCAATTTGCTTTAACTACAAAGATTTTGATCCAGTAGATTTGTGTACTAAATTATATCAGTACAATAAGTTAATGGTAGGCTTTGGTTATTTCCATCAACAAGGATTTGTAAGGCTGGTTACTATTAATGGGGAAAACACAAATGAAAATATTCTAAATTTCTTTAAAGTACTAGAAGAATTTATAGTTAAACATCACGATAAAGTTAAAAGGATTGCCTAATTTCTTATTTTAATTATTTTTATCAGCTTATCATAGAGTGAAAGGTTTTGTTTACTGGCTTTCTAAAAAGAATAAGAGAGATTATTAATTAACTGATAGTCTGATTCCGGGACTCCTGTTTCAGGCTCGCTATCATAATTGAAATTAGTATTAATGCTTAATAAAAATTGAGTACTTAAATTCAGTCTTACTGAAAGATTACTAATCCATCTGAAGTCGCCAAAACTATCTAAATTTGGCTGATAACTATTTTTTAAAGTAACAGCTATAGATTCCTTAATTTTTTTGGTAAAAAGGATGTTTGAGTTGAGTCTTTTTTGTAATTTCTCATCTCTTCCCAACACATTTTCTTTTTCTCTTTGTATCGTTATTCCTAAATTAACAGATTTTTTATCAAATAAATTATAGGACACTCCAACGCCTGTAGTAAATCGGTTTTTAATTTTTTTATCAATATCGTATAAATTTTGAATTAAGAATCTAATGTTTAAGTTTTTAGAAGTCAATTCGTATTTTAAATCCTGCTTTCCTTTATTTAACAATTCTTCTTGGCCAGTCTTACTTATAAAAGCAATGTTATTATTAAGCGTCAGTGTATGATTTTTTAATTTATAATTAAGATCAAAGATGCTATTCAGCTGAAAAGTTTCTTCTGTATTTTTTGTAAAATTAAGTCCTAAATCAAAATTACCTGACAAGTATTTTTTCTTAGAATTACTCTTCTGAGCAAAGCAAAAAGAAGTACATAATAAAAATAATACTAATATTTTTTTTTTCATTAAGAAAGATGCTTAATTTTAATTTCTATGATTTCAATTTTAGATTTTGCATCAGTCATTTTATTTTTCTCGTTTGCAACTACTTGTTGAGGGGCGTTATTGACAAAGCGCTCATTGCTCAATTTCGTTTCTACCGACTTTAAGAAGCCTATAGTGTAATCTAATTCTTTTTGTAGTTTTTCAATTTCAAATGCAACATCAATATTTCTAGCTAATGGGATAAAGTATTCGTTTGACTTAATCATAAAACTAAAAGCACCATTTAGTTTTCCAAGTGTAGTGTTTATGCTTGAAATATTTCCTAGTTTTGCAGCAATAGCATCTAAATTAGTATTGGGTTTTTGGTTTTCAATAACGAGTAATTCTAGTTGTTCTTTATTTGCAATATTTTGCTGTTTTCTTATTGTTCTTATTCCCGCCACCAACTCTTTTGTGTTTTCAAAATCAGATAATAACTGCTCGTTTACAATTCCTACTACTGGCCAATCTGCAACAATAATGTCTTCTTTTCTATTATCAATCAAATGCCATATTTCTTCTGATAGGAAAGGCATAAAAGGATGTAATAGTTTTAGTATTTTTTCTAGCTGCTTAATTGTTTCAGCATATGTAGTGCTGTCTATTGGGCTTCCGAAGTTAGGCTTTACTATTTCTAAGTACCATGAACAGAAATCATCCCAAACCAACTTATATGTCCCCATTAAAGCTTCAGAAATTCTGTATTTACTATATGATTGGTCAATTTCATTAATAGTCTTACTGAGTTTGCTTTCAAACCAATTTATGGCCATTTTTGAACTTTCTGGTTGCTTACAATTAGATACTTCCCATCCTTTAATTAAACGAAAAGCATTCCATATTTTGTTAGAGAAATTACGGCCTTGCTCACAAAGCCCTTCATCAAAATGAATATCGTTTCCTGCTGGTGCACAGAGCAGCATTCCCACTCTTACTCCATCAGCTCCATATTTTGTTATCAACTCAATAGGGTCAGGTGAATTCCCTAATGTTTTACTCATTTTTCTACCTTGATCATCTCGAACTATTCCGGTAAGATAAACATTTTTAAATGGTAATTCCCCTCTATATTCATAACCCGCCATAACCATCCTAGCTACCCAAAAGAACAATATATCTGGTCCTGTAATTAAATCATTAGTAGGGTAGTAGTAATTTATTTCTGCATTATTAGGGTTTCTTATTCCATCAAAAACAGAAATTGGCCATAGCCAAGAAGAGAACCAGGTGTCTAGCACATCTGAATCTTGTTTTAAGTCATCCATAGTTACTGACGGACTCTCTTTTTGAGCTAAAGCTAACGCGTCTTCTTTATTCTCAGCAACAACGTATTTATTGTCTTCGTAGAAATAGGCCGGAATCTGTTGCCCCCACCAAAGCTGACGAGACACACACCAGTCCTTAATATTTTCCATCCAATGCCTGTAAGTGTTTTTAAATTTTGGAGGATGAAATTGAATATCATCATTCATTACATGTTCTAACGCAGGTTTTGAAAAGGATTCCATTTTAAAAAACCATTGCATAGATAGCTTAGGTTCAATCACCGCATCTGTTCTTTCTGAAAAACCAACTTTATTTTGGTATTCTTCTGTTTTCACTAAACAGCCTTTAGTTTTTAAGTCCAAAGCAATTTTCTCTCTCACTACAAATCTATCTTTCCCAACATATAAGCTTGCACTTTCACTTAAAGTACCATCATCATTTAGGATATCAATTGTTTTTAATCCATACTTATATCCTAATTTATAGTCATTTATATCATGTGCCGGAGTAATTTTTAATGCCCCTGTTCCGAATTCCATATCGACATATTCATCAAAGATAATAGGGATAGCTCTATCTACTAAAGGGACAATTGCTTTTTTATCTTTTAAGTGTGTGTATCGTTCATCATTAGGATTCACACAAATTGCTGAATCCCCTAAAATAGTTTCTGGTCTAGTGGTAGCAATTGTTATTGTTTCATTAATTCCTTCAATTTTATATTTAATATAGTAGAGTTTTGAATTTACTTCTTTGTGTATTACCTCTTCATCTGACAAAGCTGTTTGTGCAGATGGATCCCAATTTACCATACGCACGCCTCTGTAAATAAGTCCTTTTTGATGTAAGTCAACAAAAACTTTAATTACAGATTCACTCATTTCATCATCCATTGTGAACTTCGTTCGATCCCAATCGCATGAAGCTCCTAATTTTTTTAGTTGTTCCAGAATTATTCCTCCATGTTTTTCTTTCCAATCAAAAGCATGCTCTAAGAATTCATTTCTTGTTAGGTCATTTTTTTGGATACCTTCTTTTGCTAGTTTCTGCACTACTTTTGCTTCTGTGGCAATTGAAGCATGATCAGTGCCTGGCACCCAACAAGCATTAAACCCCATCATACGAGCACGCCTTACCATTACGTCTTGCAAAGTATTGTTTAACATGTGACCCATGTGTAAAACACCTGTTACGTTTGGCGGAGGAATTACAATAGTATAAGCCTCACGATCATCAGGAGACGAATTGAAATAGCCTTTTTGAATCCAGTGGGCGTACCATTTATCTTCAGTATTTCTGGGGTTGTATGTTTTTGGAATGCTCATTTAAGTTTTATTTGTAAATTGCAAATCTACACATTCTAATATTCTGAGGATTTCATGTAATATCTTATTTGTATAAATAAAATATTTTGTTAGATTTGCCGTTCACTATTTGAAAATTAACTTAAAAAAAAGAAATGAGAAAATTACTTTTATCTCTAGCAATTGTAACAGGATTTACCCTGGTAAATGCTCAAAATGTTATAAATACTGATGCACCCAAAACTGAAGAATCTACTAATGTAACTATTGATTTTGTATCGAAAGTTATGGATTATGGAACGATTGAGCACAATGCTGACGGTGCTAGAAGTTTTGTATTCACGAATAATGGAACTGAGCCTTTGTTAATTAAAAATGCAAAAGGTAGTTGTGGTTGCACAGTACCAACATGGCCAAGAGAACCTATTGCTCCTGGAGTTACAGCTGAAATTGGTGTAAAGTATGCAACTAATAGAGTAGGAAAATTCACAAAAACAATTACTTTAACTACTAATGCTAGTAAGAAGCCTGTTATCTTAACAATTAAAGGTGAGGTTAATCCTGCTCCAAAAGAAGAGACTGCTCCATTAAGAAAAACGGAAGGATCTCCTTTAGAAAAGAAATAAGTAATTCAAAATATATTACGACATTAGCACCCTCATTTATGAGGGTGTTTTTTTATAAAAATTTTACAATAATGCCAAAAATATCAAAGAAGGGAATTAATATGCCAGAGTCACCAATAAGAAAGTTGGTGCCATTTTCTGAAAAAGCAAAAAAAGATGGGAAAAAAGTTTATCATTTAAATATTGGTCAGCCTGATATTAAAACTCCTGAATTAGCTTTGGAAGCAATACATAATTTTTCTGATAAAGTAGTAGAATATTCTCATTCAGCAGGATTTGAGAGTTATCGAAAAGGACTAGCTAAATATTACCAAAATTTAGGCATAGCAATTAATCACGACGATATAATTGTAACAACAGGAGGTTCTGAGGCTCTTTTGTTTGCTTTAAATACTTGTCTTGATGTTGGAGATGAAATTATTATTCCAGAACCATTTTACGCAAATTATAATGGTTTTTCTACTTCAGCAGGCGTAAAGGTTAAGCCAATTGCCACATCAATTTATGATGGTTTTGCATTGCCCAAAATACAAGAATTTGAAAAACTAATTACACCTAATACTAAAGCTATCCTTATATGTAATCCCGGAAACCCAACTGGGTATTTATATTCTAAAAAGGAATTAGAAACTCTTAGAGATATTGTGATAAAACATGACTTGTTTCTTATTGCAGATGAAGTATATCGTGAATTTGCTTATGATGGAAATGTGCATCATTCAGTGTTGAATATCGAAGGCTTGAAAGAGAATTCAATTGTAATTGATTCTACCTCAAAGAGATATTCTATGTGTGGAATTAGAGTGGGGTGTATAGTTTCTAAAAACAAGGTTTTAATGGCAGCTGTAATGAAGTTTGCGCAAGCAAGATTATCACCACCTACATTTGGGCAAATTGCTGGCGAAGCAGCCTTAAAAACAGATATTTCTTATTTTGAAGAAGTAAGCGCAGAATATGTAAGTAGAAGAGATTTGCTAGTAGAAGGGTTAAATAAAATTGAAGGTGTATTTTGCCCAAAACCAACTGGTGCTTTTTATGCTATTGCAGAGCTTCCTGTTGATGATGCTGATAAATTTGCTCAGTGGTTATTGGAAGATTTTGAATTAGATGGAGAAACTATAATGATAGCTCCTGCTGCAGGCTTTTATGCAACACCTAATATTGGTACAAATCAAGTACGTATTGCTTATGTGTTAAATAAAAAATCATTACAGAAATCGATAACCATTTTGGCTGCAGCACTTAAGTTATATAATGGAAAAATAAGTTAATGAATTTAGCTCAACATAAAGAGCAAGTAATATTAAAGCGCAAAGAAAATAAGAAGCTCTTTAATCGTTTAAAAAAAGTAAAATCTAAAGTGTTGGATAAACTTATTCACCCTTTACATGATGAGATTTTTTCCTGTACCGATTGCTTGAAGTGTGCAAACTGCTGTAACAATACAGGGCCTTTATTTACGGACAAGGATATTAGTAGAGTTGCTAATCATTTAAAAATTAAACCATCAGTATTTGCAGGCAAGTACTTAAGAATCGATGAGGATAAGGATTATGTTCTTAAATCTGTCCCCTGTATTTTTTTAGGAAGCGATAACCGATGTTCTATTTATGATGTTAGGCCAAAGGCCTGCCGTGAATTCCCACATACAAATAGAATTAGACAAAGTCAATTGCTAAAATTAACTGAAAAGAATGTAGAAGTTTGCCCTGCAGTTTCTGAAATTATCGAGAAAATAAAAAAGATAATATAATATATATTTAACTTTTAAAGTTTTAAATATTGCAAGGTATTAATTTGCTATTTTTTTTATTTTTACAGAATGCAAAAAGACTTTATAATCGTACTTGCTTGGCCCGAAGGCATGGTTGCAGCTGCAGGCGCATGGTATGACAAAGTGTTTTCGACTAATGGAAAATATAGGGTAGGACATTCAGCTTTAATTTTAGTAAATTCAGCTAAGAATCAAATAAATTATTTTGATTTTGGTAGATATCATAGTCCATTTGGATATGGTAGAGTAAGAGACTTAGAAACAGATCCGGATATATTGCTGAAATCTAAACCTATAATTTCAGACAATTCAATTGATAATATTGAGGAGATATTATTAGAGATATCTAATTTAAAGGCTACGCACGGACACGGTAAACTATATGCTTCAATTTTAAAAAATATTGATTTCAATAAGGCTTATGAAAAAGCTAAGGAGATACAAAAAATGGGATTAATTTCATATGGCCCAATAGTTCCGACAGGTACTAATTGCTCAAGATTTGTTACCACAATAATGCTTGCTTCAAAACCACATTGGATTACTAGATTTAGATTAAAATATCCTTTTTGTTTGTCTCCATCTCCTAAGAGGAACATTAGCATCGCAAATTCTAATTATTATGTTATGGGAGTGAAAAATTATAGACAAATAAAGAAAAGCCACATAAAATCATATTTTACTAGTATTGAAAGTATATAGCTATGAAATCTAAGAAAGATATTAATATTCCTGACAAAGCGCAATGGCTAAGTGGTACAGTTGGTTCTGGTTCTTGGTTTTTTATTACTGATGAGAAAAATAAATATAGAATTCAAAGATTTTCACCAGATGGAAAATTAGAATGTGATAGAATATTTACAGTCGATAACAGTGCTTTTGATTTACATATTGATTATAAATTCACCTTTCTTTCGCATTGCAAGGAATGTACAATAATACAAAACGAAATAACTTATAAATTTTATCATTATGAACATTAAAGTGTATGGAGCAGATTGGTGCTCAGATTGCGTAATTGCAAAAAGATTTTTAGACTCTAAAGGAGTTGAATTTGAATATATTGATATTACTGATAATCAACAGGCTATTGCTCTAGTTGAAGAAATAAATAACGGTAAAAGAGTAATCCCAACACTAATGGTGGATGGAGTGAGTTTTACAAACCCAGGTATTAATGGATTAATGAAAATATTAGCGCAATAATCTGTAATTTCGCATTCCTAAAAATAATACCATGAGTGATTCAATAAAACATGAATGTGGAGTAGCAATGCTTAGATTACTTAAGCCTTTATCTTATTACCAAGAAAAATATGGTAGTTCGCTTTATGGCTTAAACAAGATGTATTTATTGATGGAAAAACAACACAATAGAGGGCAAGATGGAGTTGGATTGGCCAACATAAAGTTAGATGTAGATCCTGGTAAAAGGTATATTAGTAGAAAAAGGTCAGTAGCAACTAATCCAATTCAGGATGTATTTAAGCAAGTAAATAAAAGGTTTATTGAGTTAGAGAAGAATGATCCAGAAAAATTAAAAGATCCTCAGTGGATGAAAGAAAATATGCCTTTTACAGGTGAGTTATTTTTAGGACACTTGCGTTACGGTACTTTTGGTGGGAACACAATAGAGCAATGCCATCCTTTTTTAAGACAAAGTAATTGGAAAACTCGAAACTTAGTTTTGGCAGGAAACTTTAATATGACAAATGTTGATGAGCTTTTTCAGCAATTAGTCGATTTGGGTCAGCATCCGAAAAAGAAAGCAGATACAGTAACAATTTTGGAAAAAATTGGGCATTTCTTAGACGAAGCAAATGATGAAATTTACTACAAACACAAAGATAAGTTTACTAAAAAAGAGATTACAAATGTAATTGAAGATGAATTAGATGTTCAAGATATCTTAACTCAATCTGCAAAATACTGGGATGGAGGTTATGTTATGTGTGGGCTAATGGGGCATGGGGATGCTTTTGCATTGAGAGATCCAAATGCAATACGTCCAGCATATTACTACAAAGATGATGAAATTGTTGTGGTTGCTTCTGAAAGGTCAGTGATACAAACTTCTTTTGATGTAAATATTGATGATGTTAAGGAAATAAAAAGAGGACATGCTCTTATCATTAAAAAAGACGGGAAGGTTGAAGAAAAACAAGTAAGAGAGCCATTAGAAAGGAAATCATGTTCGTTTGAACGCATTTATTTTTCAAGAGGAAATGATGCCGGTATCTATAAGGAGAGACTAGAACTCGGTAGACGTATTTTCCCTAAGGTATTAGAGTCAATTGATAATGATGTGAAAAACACAGTATTTTCTTATATTCCAAATACTGCAGAGGTTTCATATTTTGGACTATTAAAAGGTTGCCATGCTTATTTAAATAAAGTAAAAACCAAAAAGATTCAGGAATTAGGAAATAATCCTTGCCATGATGAAATTTCGAAAATTATGGAGATTTCTCCAAGAGCTGAAAAAATTGCAATTAAAGACGCTAAGTTGAGAACCTTTATTGCCTCTGACGAAAGCAGGAACGATTTAGTAGCTCATGTTTATGACATTACTTATGGAACAGTCAAAAATACTGATAATCTAGTGATGATTGATGATAGTATCGTAAGAGGAACAACTCTAAAGCAATCTATTATTAGAATTTTAGATAGATTAGGACCTAAAAAAATTATTGTTGTTTCATCAGCACCACAGATTAGATACCCTGATTGTTATGGGATTGATATGGCAAAAATGGGTGATTTTATTGCCTTTAATGCAGCTGTTGAATTATTAAAAGACACTGAGCAAGAGCACATTCTTACAACTGTATACGATAAATGTAAAGCACAAGCATTTTTATCAAAAGAGTTAATGGTAAATTATATTCAGGAAATATACAATCCTTTTACTGCAGAAGAAATTTCAGTGAAGATTGGTGAATTGTTAACTCCTAAAAATACAAAGGCTAAGGTAAAGATTATTTATCAATCTATTTCTGATTTACATGGATCTTGTCCTGACCATAAAGGGGATTGGTACTTTACAGGAAATTACCCAACTCCAGGCGGGGTGAAGGTGGTAAACAAAGCTTTTATGAATTATATGGAAGGAAATAAAGCAAGAGCTTACTAAACTTTTTTCGCAATTATCCACTATAGATGTCCCGTTGGAATCTAGGCTACTATTAAATTTTTACATATAAAGCATACAGAAGCAGGTAATATATAGATCATTGTAACTCCTCCAGTTAAGAAAATACGCCAATACTAATTGATAATGGCAATTGAATGAGTTAGCAATTTTAGCCGCTAAAAAAGCCCCTACTAAAGTGCCCCTAAAGCGTGTGCTAGAAAAGGGAAAATAAAATTAACTAGCCGCCCAGTTTACGGCATTCATTGGGTCAAAGCCTTTAGGTGTAGGTATAAGCTTGCTCCCTAAGATTATGAGCCCCATATTTACTATAATTCCTAATAGTATTCCCGTTATAAAAGCTAAAATATTTTTAATCATTTTTTGTAAATATAAAAAAAGCCCCACCAAATCGGTAGAGCTTTTTTAAAAATGTGAGATAATTTATCTTTTCTCAGTAGTATACACATTGCCGTACCACCAGAATCTTTGTTCTTTTGAAGAGCCATATTGTTCAACAGCCATATCAAAAGCAGAACCAAATGAATGCATATCGAATACTGGTAATTGAGTTCCTAAATATTCTTTAAGTTCTAGTTCTTTAACAATAGTGTTAGGGTCTTCTAAAGCAGTTTCCATAGCTGCAGCAGCTAATTCTTTTTTAGTCATTTTTTCAGCATGCTTAGGAGCTATAGTCATTTCATTAATTAAGTGAGTTGCTCCAGCAAATTTGTCAATAATGAACATTGTATATCTGATATCAACAGAAATAGTTCTTTGCACTTCTTTTTCAAAAGCAATATCTCCGCTCATTGATTCCCAGTTACCATCAAAAGCTGTACCAACAATTTCTCCCCAAGCGTTAATTACTGGAGAGCCTGAGTTACCACCCGTAATATCATTGTTTGAAATGAAGTTAATTCTTAAGTTACCATCTTTATCTCCATATTGTCCATAATCACCAATTTCATATAACTCTTTCAGTCTTGCAGGTACTTGAAATTCTTCATTTGTAGCATCTTCTTTTTGCATAATACCATCAATAGTAGTGTAGTAGTCATAATGCATTGCATTTCCTGGAGCATAATCTCCTACATTACCATATGTACCCCTCATAGTAGAATTAGCATTTGGGTAATAATTTTTATCAGGATTCATTTCTCTTAATCCTGCAATAAACAATCTATTTCCTTTTGTTAAGTTCTTTCTTGCATTAGTTCTTTTAGGAGAAATTTGCTCAATGTACTGATTGTAGATTGACATTATAGTTTTGTAAGCTGGATCTCTCTCAATTTTAGTAGTAGAAGGGTTTTCTAAGAAAGTAAAGAATTTCTCCCTTGATGAAAATACTGATCTTCTAAATGTATTTTTGGCGTACCAACCAAAATCTAATTTTTTGAAACCAAATAATTGATTTTCAATTCTCTTAAATAATGGAGAGTGTTGTGTTTTAGGTACATTATAGTAGTACATCTCTAACATTGATCCAAATAATTCTTCATCAACTGAAGCATTATAATCTTTGTAAAAATCTTTAGCTTCTTTTTTGATCTCTCTAATTGCAACATTCCTTTCCTTTCCTTCACTAGGTAATGCTGCAATTGCTCTATTCATCTTGAATGACCAGTACATTATTTCTGATCCCATAAATACAGCTTCATTTAGGTAAGTTCTGTTTAAAGCAATTTTTTTGTTTGTGTTGTAAGCGCTTTCAATTAAGTTTAAGGCCTCGCCATATTTATCAATTCTTGATTGATCTTTAGCAACCCAAGATCTGAAATCGTCTTCAATTGCTACTTTTTTATCATGAACTTTCATTGACTTTAATCCTTTTGATTGTCCAATAAAGTATTTCCAGTAGTTAGAAGTTTGCGCATATTTTGAAGCATACTGAATTTTCACTTTTTTAGAAGCATTCATCCCGGCTTTCATAATTGCTAATTTCTCTTCACGGATATCAACAGTAGTTGGGTTTGTGATATCTAATGCCTCTTGAACGCCATAAGATGTTAAGTATCTATCAGTACTTCCAGGGAAACCGAAAATCATAGTGTAGTCACCATTATCTACACCATCTAGCTGTATAGGCAAGTGATGTTTTGGTTTGTAGGCAATATTTTCAACTGAGTATTCGGCTGGTGTTCCATCTGGAGCGCTGTAAATACGGTATAAAGCAAAATCTCCAGTGTGTCTAGGCCACATCCAGTTGTCAGTGTCCCCCCCAAATTTACCAATTGATGATGGTGGAGCCCCAACTAAACGAACATCTTTAAATGTTTCGTAGGTCATGATATAAAAGTCATTTCCTCCAAAGAAAGATTTTACCCTTGAATTGTAGTGTGTATCTGCAGTTTTCTCATCAACAATAGTTTTTGAGATTTCTCTAATTTTTGCTGATCTTTGTTTTTCTGTCATATCATCAGTAAGTTCTGCTAATACACGAGCAGTCACGTCATCAATACTTACTAAAAATGATGCCGTCAATCCTTCATTTACCAGTTCTTCATCACGACTCATTGCCCAAAAACCATCTTTTAAGTAGTTATTACTAACACTTGAATGTTCTTGAATAGAGCCGAATGCACAATGGTGATTGGTAAGCATTAATCCTTCTGATGAAATCATTTCAGCCGTACAGAATCCTCCTAATGATACAATTGCATCCTTAAGTGATGAGTTATTTACAGAATACAAGTCTTCAGCAGTAAGCTGAAGACCATGTGCTTGCATATCGTTTTCATTCATTGCTTTTAATAACTGTGGAAGCCACATTCCCTCATCAGCCATTGCTGATAAAGAGAAAAATCCTGCCATTACTATTGATAAAATTTTATTTGTCATTTTTTTATTTTTTATTTAACGCAAATTTAATGAAACAGACTGTTTTAAGTAATTTAGGGTCTTTTGTTTTTATCGAGATGTTAACAATTTTTTAGCGTATTTTTGTGGCAATTATGAGTGATACAAATCTAACAAGGATAAATAAATTTTTATCAGAAATTGGTTACTGTTCTAGAAGAGCAGCTGACAAATTAATTGAACAAGGTAGAGTAAAAATAAATGGTGAGGTTCCTGAAATGGGAACTAAAATATCGGCTGAAGATGAGGTAAGTGTAAATGGAAAGTTAGTGCACAGAGCTATAAAGAAGAAAATGGTATATATTGCCTTTAACAAGCCAGTAGGTATTGTTTGTACAACTGACCAAATGCGGGAAAAAAATAATATTATTGATTATATTAATTATCCAACTCGTATTTTTCCGATTGGAAGATTGGATAAGCCTTCAGAAGGCCTTATTTTTTTAACGAATGATGGCGATATTGTTAACAAAATTTTGCGTGCCAGAAACAATCATGAAAAAGAATATGAAGTTACAGTCAGCAAGCCAATAACGAAGGAATTTATCGAAGCTATGGGAAATGGAGTGCCAATTTTGGATACTGTTACACGTAAATGCTTCGTTAAACAAACGGATAAAAAGAAGTTCAAGATTATTTTAACACAAGGATTAAATAGACAAATACGTAGGATGTGTGAGTATTTGGAATATGATATAAGAAAGCTGAAAAGGGTTAGAATTATGAATATTAATTTAGATATTCCTATAGGAGAGTATCGTAATTTTACCGCTAGAGAATTAAATCAAATTAATCAGTCAGTAGAACACTCTATTAAAACTTTTGAAGAAGGAAAATAGATTAGTCAAGTCCATCTAAAACCAGGTCCCATAACTCTTTACGAGCAACTAAACAGGCAATAGCAGTTTCTTCTACTTCTTTCCATTTTTGCTTATTTTCCCCACATAAATTACTAATGAGCTCCAAAGCTAAAGGCCCATGCTCTCCTCCATCTAATTCTATGTGTCTTTTTAAGTAGTAAATAAACTTATCAAGCTTATGTTCTTTGCTTAAATCATTTACAATTGCAGTAAACATGTCTGGTATTAAATCCTCACGTCCAAAAGTAAAGGCTGCTGCAATTTTATGCGCCTCCCCACTATTTAGAATATCAAAAGTAGTTGCTAAAAATGAGTCAATAGCTTTATTTACTTTAGGTAGTTTTCCGCCTGAAACACTATTGACAAACTTCTCAATGTTATTGGTATTAGCCCCACATTCTTCCATTGCATCCAAATACATTTCATAATGAGAAGAAGGATTACCCACAGCATCTACATCACTCTCCTCTTCTAAAACTATTGAGTTAATCAGCCTTCTTATTTTAGTATTTCCAATAGGCTTCCAAGGTAAGGTTGTACAAGTAAGCTCAATTTGTAGTCCTTTTAATAAAGACATGAAATCCCATACTGCATATACATGAATCTCCATAAGCTTTTGGATATCCTCAATGGTGTTTAATTGGTTGTATAAAGGATGATTAATAACTGCTTTTTTATGCTCAGAAATCTGAGTATTTATATGTTGAATATTGTTATTCATTATTAATTATTTATTTTTTAGAACAGGTACAGCCGAACATGCCTCCCCAAACATTAAGCTACTTACTGTATTTTGTAGTTTTTTTGTAATTGCAATATATAGCGCTTCAGTTAAAGGGATTTGTCCGCAGCCTTTTACTATTACTTTTTTACTTTCAAATTCAGAGGCATTAATCGAATTAATATTATTTGTAAAAATTTGCTGAAATACATCTTCTTTTATACCAAAATGGATATCAGAATTAACTGAATTTAAGTAAGAAGTAACCAGCATAAAAGCCCACATGGGCACAATTGCATCGGTACTACAATTAAGAGCTACAGTTGTGTTTCTATAAATAGAAAAATCAAATTCCTTTAAACTTTTCCTGTACTCTTTTTCTTTTAGTATAATTCCTTGGAAAAGGAAATCTTTTAAATCTAAAACAGCAATAGGTTTTGTTGGCGCATAATCAGTCAGATCCATAGTGATTAGACTACTGTTTGCCACTCTATTTACAATTTCTCTACTCATTGGTTATAACATTCCAAGCTCTAGCTTGGCCTCTTCACTCATCATTTCTTTCGTCCAAGTTGGCTCAAAAGTTATTTCTACTTCTACCTTTTTTACTGCAAGAATCACCTTTACTTTTTCTTCAATCTCAATAGGTAAACTTTCAGCAACTGGGCAATTTGGGGATGTTAATGTCATGGTAATTTTTACATCACATTCATGACTTACTTCAATATCGTAAATCAAACCAAGGGCATAAATATTTACAGGTATTTCAGGATCGTAAATCTCACAAATTACCTCAACAACTTCTTCCCCTATTCTTTGTAATTCTTCTTCTGTTTTCATCTGACTAATTGTTAAACGCAATAGCGTATAATTTCATTTTTTTTATCATAGAGACCAATCCATTTGCACGTGTAGCAGATAGCTGCTCTTTTAACCCTATCTCGTTTATAAAATCAAGTTTTGCAGTTGCAATATCTTTGGGCTCCTGATTGGACAATACATTTATAAGTATAGCTACAATTCCTTTTGTCATAATAGCATCACTATCTGCAGTAAAGATTATTTTACCTTGAGTATGTTCTGCATGAAGCCAAACTCTACTCTGACATCCTTTTATAAGATTGTCTTTTGTTTTGTACTTCTCCTTAATTGGCGCCAGCTCTTTACCTAGGTCTATTAGGTATTCGTACTTCTGCATCCAGTCGTCAAACAATTCAAAGTCTTCAATAATTTCTGCTTGTATTTTTTGTATTGTACTCATTTAGGATAACATCATTTTTGCTTTTTTAATGGCATTTATACAAATATCAATTTCATCCTTTGTATTGTACACTGCTAAAGAAATGCGAGCTGTTCCAGGAATATTAAATTTATCCATAATAGGTTGAGTACAATGATGACCTGTTCGTATTGCTACACCCATTTTATCAACAATCATACCAATATCATATGGATGTAATCCCTTAATATTAAAAGAAATAATTGCTGATTTATTTTTAGCTGTTCCGTAAATTTTTAGTCCTTCTATTTTCAATACTTCTTCTGTTGCATATTGTAAAAGCCCTTCTTCATACTTAGCAATGTTGTTTATCCCCAGTCCTGTAATGAAATTAATTGCTGCCTTAAAAGCAACTACTCCTGCAATATTTGGTGTTCCTGCCTCAAATTTATGGGGAAGTCCAGCATAAGTAGTCTTCTTAAAGCTTACTTCTTTTATCATTTCTCCACCACCTTGATACGCCGGCAATTCATTTAAAAGATCCTCCTTTCCGTAAAGGACACCAACTCCTGTAGGTCCGTACAATTTATGTGCTGAAAAACAATAGAAGTCAGCATCTAAATTTTGCATATTTATTGAAATATGTGAGGCTGCTTGAGCACCATCAATTAGCACTTTTGCTCCAACTGCTTTTGCTTTTTTAATAATTTTTTCAATAGGGTTTATAGTCCCCAATGTATTTGAAATATGAGATATAGCAACTAATTTTGTGTTTTTAGAAAGAAGATTTCCAAATTCAGTAATGTCTAAAGTCCCATTATCCAATAATGGAATAACTTTTAGCGTTGCTCCACTTTGTTCGCAACACATTTGCCAAGGAACTATGTTTGAGTGATGCTCTAATTCTGAAATAATAATTTCATCTCCTTTATTTAATAGGGATCTATATCCACTTGCAACTATGTTGATAGAGTCAGTAGTCCCTTTGGTAAAGATGATTTCATGAGAGTGTTTTGCGTTTATGAAATTCTGTATAGTAATTCTTGTTTCCTCAAATTTATCGGTTGCTAATCCGCTTAAAAAATGAACCCCCCTGTGTACATTTGAATTTTCATTTTGGTAATAATTGCTTTCGGCAGTAATAACTGAATTCGGTTTTTGAGTAGTTGCTCCATTATCAAAGTACACCAATTCATGTCCATTTACCTTGCGGCTTAGGATAGGAAATTGTTTTCGTATTTGGTTAATGTCTAGCATTTATAAGCTGAAATCTAAATCAACATTTAATTTTTTAGCTAGTAGTTTTTTGGCTAGTGATTTAACCTGTTCTACTGAGATGTTTTCTATCGCTTCAGATGCAAATGCATAGGTTAATACTGCTTTCGCTTCTTCAATTCCTATCCCTCTACTTCTCATATAAAAAAGCGCATCGTCATCTAATTGGCCTATTGTACAGCCATGACTACACTTTACATCATCAGCATAAATTTCCAGTTGAGGCTTACTATCAATACTTGAAGTGTCACTTAAAAGTAAATTATTATTAGACTGGAAAGCATCAATTTTTTGAGCATCAGGGCGAACCATAATTTTACCATTAAATACCCCTTTAGAATTGTCCAAATAGACTCCTTTATACATCTCATTACTTCTGCAATGTGCACTTTTATGATCTACAAAAGTATGATTGTCAGCTAACTGATTATTGTTTAGTATTGAGACTCCATTCATATTGCTTTCGCAATTAGAACCGTTTTGCTCAAAATTTAAATTATTTCTAATAAAAGAACCTCCAAAAATAAGGGTGTTAATGTTGCAAGTTGAATCCTGTTCTTGATATACATTCACAGTGTCAATTAGTTGAGATTCTGCAGTATTATTCTGTATTTTATTGTATTCTACTTTAGTGTTTTCAGCGCAATTTATCTGAGTAAAATGATTTACAAAAGAAGCCGAATTGTTTAGGTTTTGTAATCGTTCTATAAATTTAACTTCTGAATTTTCGCCAATAGAAATTTGGTTTCTATATTGAGAAAAACCATTTACTGTTGTCGAGAAAAACAAGATTTCAATAGGATTTTCTAATGCTGTATTTTTATCTACTGAAATAGTAAAGCCATTTTTAGAAAGAGCTTTGTTAAGTTGTAATATACTGTCAGTATTTGCACTTTCAAATTCTGAAAAACCATTAATATTTACACCTTTTATTGATGGAGAATTTATCAGTCTTCCATCAGAAAAAATAATTTTATTTTTAAGCCCTAAGGAGTATTTTTCTATTACTGAAGAATCAATAATTGTCCCTTTATTTTCAATGCTATATTCGTTAGCAATTACTTTTTTTAAAGAAGTATATTTCCACTCTTCATCTTTAGTTGTCGGAAATCCATTTGATAGAAAAGAAGTAAGTATTTCTCTTTTTTCAGCAGAAATCTGAATACCTTCAGAATACGATTTTATATTTTTAATTAAGCCCACTTTTTATCCGCTTCTTTAGTTATCCAATCGTATCCTTTTTCTTCTAGTTCTAAAGCTAATTCTTTACCTCCTGATTTTATAATTCTTCCATTATGTAAAACATGTACAAAGTCAGGAACAATGTAGTCCAATAACCTTTGATAATGCGTGATAACGATTGTTGCATTATCTCCAGTTCTTAATTTATTGACTCCGTTCGCAACAATTCTAAGTGCGTCAATATCTAAGCCTGAATCTGTTTCATCCAAAATTGCAAGTTTAGGCTCTAGCATTGCCATCTGAAAAATTTCATTTCTTTTCTTTTCTCCACCAGAAAACCCTTCATTCATGTTCCTAGATAAATATCCCTTTTTGATGCTTAATAGTTCCATTTTTTCACGCATCATTTTTAATAAATTTTTAGTAGGAAGTGGTTCTAGTCCTTGCGCTTTTCTTTTTTCTGTTATAGAAGTTTTGATAAAGTTAGAAACCGAAATTCCTGGAATTTCAACTGGATACTGAAAAGAAAGAAATATGCCGTTATGGGCTCTTTCTTCAGGGTCTAATTCTAATAAATTTTCCCCATCAAAACTTATAGCCCCTCCTTCTACTTCATATTCCTCTTTTCCTGCTATGACAGCTGAAAGTGTACTTTTACCCGAGCCATTAGGACCCATGATTGCATGTATTTCTCCTGCTTTTACTTCTAAATTTATTCCTTTAAGGATTTGATTACCCTCAATACCTGCTTTCAATTCTTTTATTTGTAACATAGTTTATTTTTTAACCTACTGAACCTTCTAGGCTGATTTCTAATAATTTTTGTGCTTCTACTGCAAATTCCATTGGTAATTGGTTGAGTACATCCTTACAATAACCATTTACGATTAGTGCAATTGCTGCTTCTGTTCCGATGCCTCTTTGGTTACAGTAAAATATCTGGTCTTCTCCAATTTTTGATGTAGTTGCTTCATGCTCCACTTTTGAAGAGTTATTCTTCACTTCAATGTAAGGGAAGGTATGAGAACCACATTTATTTCCCATTAGTAAAGAATCACATTGAGAGAAATTTCTTGAGTTGGTTGCCCCTTTTGAAATACGCACTAGTCCTCTATAATTTCCTTCACTTTTTCCTGCTGATATTCCTTTCGCAATTATTGTGCTCTTAGTGTTTTTACCTAAGTGAATCATTTTTGTACCTGTATCTGCTTGTTGTCTGTTATTAGTTACTGCAACTGAGAAAAATTCTCCTATAGAATTATCTCCCTTCAAAATACAAGAGGGATACTTCCAAGTAACTGCTGAGCCTGTTTCTACTTGTGTCCACGAGATTTTTGCACTCTTATGACAAATACCTCTTTTAGTTACAAAGTTGAATACTCCACCAACTCCTTCAGCATTTCCTGGATACCAATTTTGTACAGTAGAATATTTTATATCTGCATTATCCATTGCAATTAATTCCACTACAGCTGCATGCAACTGATTTTCATCTCTCATAGGCGCAGTACAACCTTCAAGGTAACTTACTTGAGAACCTTCATCTGCTATTAATAATGTTCTTTCAAATTGTCCCGTTCCAGCTTCATTAATCCTGAAGTAGGTAGAAAGCTCCATAGGGCATTTTACTCCCTTAGGGATGTAGCAGAAAGACCCATCAGAGAATACTGCTGCATTTAATGCAGAAAAGAAATTATCCCTAGCGGGGACAACACTTCCTAAATATTTTTTCACCAATTCTGGATGATCTTGTATGGCATCAGAAATAGGACAAAAAATAATACCTTTTTCTGCCAAGGTTTCTTTAAAAGAAGTGGCTACGGAAACAGAATCCATTACTATATCAACTGCAACATTTGCCAATTTATTTTGTTCATCAATAGAAATACCAAGTTTATCAAACATCTCTTTCATTTCAGGGTCTAAATCATCTAAACTATCTAAAACTGGTTTTTGTTTTGGCGCTGAATAATAGATAATTTCCTGATAGTTAGGTTTTGTGTAGTTGATATTTGCCCAATTCGGCTCCTCCATCTCTAACCAAGCATTGTACGCTTTTAATCGGTATTGAAGCATCCATTCTGGCTCATTTTTTTTTGCAGAAATAATACGAACGACATCTTCAGATAGTCCTTTTGGGATGGTATCCGATTCTACATCAGTTGTAAAGCCATATTTGTATTCACTTGAAGTTACTTTTTCTAATAACTTATCTTCCGATTGTCTTTTTTGTTCACTCATGTTTTATAAATTATTATAGAGAAAAGCTTTCTCCGCAACCACAGGTTCTGCTTGCGTTTGGGTTATTGAATACAAACCCCTTTCCATTTAATCCGTCAGAAAATTCTAATGTTGTGCCAACTAAATATAAAAAACTTTTTTTGTTGATCAAAAGTCTAATTCTATTGTCTTCAATAAGCTCATCATCTTCATTTTTGTTATTGTCAAAATCTAATTTATAGCTTAATCCAGAGCACCCGCCACTTTCTACTCCTACGCGAACAAACTCTTTATCTTTTTCATCTTTATCTAGTAAGTAAAGAAGCCTATCTCTTGCAGGATCACTTATATTTATCATTGTTTTAGAATTGTTCAAATTTAGGAGTGCAAATGTACAAATTTTAAATCAGATAATTGTGTATCTTTGTCAGCATGAGTTTACTTGAAGATAAAGGCATAAACACCACTCCAATTTCAAAATTAGGAGAATTTGGTTTGATTGATCATCTGACTAAAAATATTAAAGTTAAAAATGCAAGTTCTGTAAAGGGAATAGGTGATGATGCCGCTGTTATTGATGTGGGAGATAAGTATCAGTTAATTAGTACCGATATATTAGTTGAAGGTGTTCATTTTGACTTATCATACATGCCCCTTAAGCATTTAGGATATAAATCTGTTGCCGTTAATGTTTCTGATATATGCGCTATGAATGGTGTCGCTAAACAGATTACCTTAGGCTTAGCTATGAGTAATCGTTTTACTGTTGAGGCTCTTGATGAGTTTTATGAAGGAATTAGATTAGCATGTGAACACTATGGAGTTGATTTAGTAGGTGGAGATACCACCTCTTCAACATCAGGTTTAATGATAAGTGTTACAATACTAGGGGAGGTTGAAAAAGAAAATGTAGTATATAGAAGTGGAGCCAAAGTAAATGATTTAGTAATTTGCACAGGTGATTTGGGGGCGGCCTATTTGGGTTTGCAGCTTCTCAATAGAGAGAAAGAGATGTTTAAAGAAAATCCAACTATGCAGCCTGACTTGTCAGGCAATGATTATGTATTGAAAAGACAACTAAAGCCAGAAGCAGGAATTAAGTATATTAAAATTTTAAAGGATCTGAATATTACTCCTAATTCAATGATAGATATTTCTGATGGTCTTTCTTCTGAAATTTTACATTTAGCAAAATCATCAAAAGTAGGAATTACTATTCATGAAGATAAAATACCTATCGATTATACAACTATGAATTTGGCAAATGAATTTAATATGAATCCTATAACTTGTGCTTTAAGCGGTGGAGAGGATTATGAACTGTTATTTACTGTCAGTCAAGGGCATTATGATAAATTTAAGAAAGATGCAGACTTTACCATCGTTGGTTATGTAACTGAATCTAGTGAAGGAAATAATTTTATTGCAAAAGATGGAACCTCACACTTACTTACCGCGCAGGGTTGGGACGCTATGAAAGAATAGAGAAATCCATAAGAATTGTTTTTAAATAAGATTTTTTAGCCAAAAATTATAATTAATAACATCAATATCATCAGCTTGATCATCAGTAATTATAGCGCTCAAATCAGTAATTTTTTTTAAAAGTTGTTTATTATTTGTTAAGTTGTTGCAGTAAATCAACAAGCGAATAATTTCAATAATCTGATTATCTCTATTAAAATTAGTATCTTTAAGTAATTTAGCATATGTTTTTTTTATGTGCTTTGATTTAGCGTCAATAACATCTGTTTGATTCAAATCATAGCGAACAATAAGTTCTGCAACATGAATTTTAAGTTGAAATGACTTTCCAATATTCACAAAATCATCCTGAAGCATAAGTCGTGATAAATTTTTTGCAGAAAGAGAAAGCTTTTTTTGATCGTAATATATAAGTGCTGTATTCAAATAAATGAATACCGAGAATGTAGGTGAATTTTGAATGACATCATTATTTTTTGCTTCTTTTAGAACCTCTAAAGCTTTATTTTTGTCAGATAATGAGTAGTTGATAACAAGAGAGTTATAGTAGTAGAATAGATACTTATCTTTTAGGAATCCATCATATTCATTTATGCTAGTTTTAAGGATTTCGGCATAAGCTAATGATTGTTGATATTTATGTGTTTTAAATAAACAATTTGTTAGGTAGGAGAGCATAGTTAATTTCTGCTCATGATTTGATTTCGTTAATATCTTATCTTTTGTAAATTCTTTGTAGGTATGCAGAAGGTATTCTTCTAAGGCATCAAAATCATGTTGTTGTAATAGCACTCTGCTAACCAATTGAAATACCTTAATTCTAAACTTTGGACTTTTTGGTATTTTTTTATTTTTAGAAAAATTATTTAAAGTTTTTTGTAGAATTTCATTTATAGATTCGTCTTTTTTTGAAAAATTCTGTGTAATCTTAATCTTATTCATTACTGCAGCTAATAGTAAATCCATTTCTTGGAACCAGCTCAATCGCTCATTATTACCCCTCTTCTTTTCAATATATTCCTCAACATTAATGGAAACTATATCGTGAGAAAGTGAGAGTATTTCAGAGTAAATAATTGAAAGTAATTCAAAGGCTTCAATGTTTTCAGCCTCCTTTTCAGCTTTTTTCAAATAATGTAAAGAGAGCTCTAACTTCCCTTTTCTTTTATAAACTCTTGAAAGTAAAACAAAATGAAGGGTAAAAATATCTGATTCCTTACTCATGTGTTGAAGCATCATGCTTTTATTTAAATCTTTGTATAATCTATTTTTAAGCTGATAAAAACTATTTTTATTATCTCGATAAAGTTCTTCAGAAATTATTTGCTCATCATATTGTTCTCCATTTTTTTTAATGAAATCAAACAAAATCATATCTTTACGAAAATCACCACTATTGGTTCGACCTGCAAAGAGTTTGTAAAAGCGACTCTCTTCCTTAGTAAGGGAGTTTATAATTTCGAATAAAATGTTCATTTTCTTATTTTGAACGGCTAAGATAATTTAATATTGTTTAAGTTAGGTGAGTACTTGCAAATAAATTCTTATTTTTGTGTATATGAAATTAAGACATTTTGTTATTATATTCTTTTTGGGAAGCTCTACTTTTACAAGTGGTCAGAATATTGCCCTTTCTTTTTCGTCAAATAATATTTCTCTTCCCGACACTATTTCTATGGGAGATACAATTTGGTATCATTGTTGGATAGTAAATGATGGGAGTAGTGTTATTACTGACCAGATAGCTCTTAGAGCCGCAAGATCATGTCAGCCCCAGGGCTTAGTTGATGAAAGAGAAATTGGTCATATTAACCCAGGAGCATTATTTCCAGGAGATAGTATTGAACTTCCTTTAGGCATGATGTATGAAGTAGTTCATCAGCAAAATTATTTAACAGGTGATAATATTGTAGTTATATGGCCTAGAGTTCAAGTTTCAGGATCACAGGCTAATGAGCATTTAACAAATCAAATATATGTTTTAAATAATTCAATGATTAGTAGCTTAAATGATGCTATTAAAATTAAAGAGAATGGCTTCTATTTTTTAGATAAAACTATTCATTTTCTTAATAAATTTCCTGTATCAGAAGTTGTTCTGTACAATATGCTTGGAAATGAGGTTTATCAGTCAAATTCTCAATTTTTAAAGAAAATTAATTTACAGAACACACCAAATGGCACCTATTTGTTAGTAATACGACTCACAGATGGAACTATTCGTAAAGAAAAATTAGTGGTGCAATAATCTGAATGAACAGCTAAGATTTAGCCATTCATTAAGTGTTCAATTTCTTCTGCTTCAATTGGTATATTCTTCATTAAATCATTAGGTCCTTTTGTTGTAATTAGAATATCATTTTCTAATCGTATTCCTAATTTTTCATCTAAAATGTATATTCCAGGCTCGCAAGTAAATACCATCCCTTCTTTCATTGGCCAGTCAAAATCACCTACATCATGTACATCCAATCCTAAATAATGGGAGGTACCATGCATAAAATATTGCTTAAATAATGGGTTCTTAGCATCTTGCTTTTGTATATCATGTTTGTCTAACAACCCTAATTTAATAAGTTCTAATTCCATTATCCTCCCAACTTCAGCATTGTACTCCTTAAATATAGTCCCTGGACGTAACATATTAGTTGCTTCTTTCATTACATACAATACTGAATTATAAACCATCTTTTGTCTTTTTGTAAACTTTCCGCTTACTGGAATTGTTCTTGTTAAGTCAGAAGCATAATTAGCGTATTCAGCCCCAAAGTCCATTAGTAAAATATCTCCATCCTTACAAACTTTGTTGTTATCAATATAATGCAATACACAAGAGTCTACTCCTGATCCAATAATAGGCTGGTAAGCAAATCCATTAGATCGATTTCTTAGAAATTCATGCATTAGCTCAGCTTCAATTTCATATTCCATGACTCCCGCTTTAATGAATGGAAGTATTCTTCTCAGTCCTTTTTCAGTAATATCACAGGCATTTTGCATTAGTTTTAACTCAAAGTTTGATTTAATAGCTCTTAGTTCATGCATAATTGGAGCTACTTCATGTATTGTTGTTGCTGAGAACTTAGTTTTAATCATTTTCCTAAATCGATCATCTCTAGTTTCAACAGCTGATGCAGAGCGACTATGAATATTTTTATTTAAGTAAACACCATTACATTTTCTAATTAATTCATCAAGCTTTCCTTCTAATTCATTAAGCCAGTAAACTGTTTTTACTCCAGCAGTTTTTAGCGCATCTTCTTTAGTAAGTTTTTCTCCCTCCCAAATTGCAATGTGCTCATTAGTTTCCTTTAAAAAGAGAATTTCTCTTTGCGACTCAACTGGATGGTCAGGAAAAATAATCAGTACACTTTCTTCTTGATCCACGCCACTTAACCAAAATAAATCACTGTTTTGCTTAAAAGGCATCGTTCCGTCTGCATTTGTAGGCATTACATCGTTTGAATTAAAAATAGCTAATTCATTAGCTTTTAATCGTATAGATAATTTCTCTCTATTATTAATAAATAATTGGCTATCAATTGGTAAGTATTTCATTGTTATGTTTTAAAATATAATCAAAAGTATTAAATTATTAATTTCTGATGAATATTAATTAAATTTTATAAAATAAATAGTGTACATTTTTGAAATTCTGTCTTATCTTTGCATCAATTAATTATTTAAATGGCTCAAAATTTAGCTAGTTCATCAATTGGAAGGAAAGTCTTAATGGCTTTATCAGGTTTTTTCTTGATGGTTTTTTTATTACAACACTTTTCAATTAACTTGTTATCTGTAATTGATGATAATTTGTTTAATGAGGTTTCTCATTTTATGGGTACTAATCCTCTAATTCAACTTGTGCTTCAGCCCATATTAATTCTAGGCTTTATGTTTCATTTATTTATGGGGATTTATCTTGACTTTAAAAACAATACGGCTCGTCCTATAAAATACGCAATGAATAAGCCTTCGGCTAATTCAAATTGGATGAGTAGGAATATGATTATTTCAGGCTTGATGATTTTTCTCTTTTTAGGCCTCCATTTTTATGATTTTTGGTTTCCCGAAATCAACACTAAGTTTATCAAGGGTGATTGGACGGGATTACATGATGGTGAATATAGGTATTGGCAAGAGCTTAATCATAAATTTCATGATCTTTGGAGGGTTATTATTTATTGTATATCATTTATATTTTTGTCACTCCATCTGCTTCATGGTTTTCAGTCTGCATTTCAGTCTGCAGGATTTAACTCAAACAAATATACTCCAGTCATCAAATTAGCAAGTAATATCTACGCAATTGCAATACCATTTGGCTTCATATTTATAGCATTATTTCATTACATAAATTATATAATATAATACTAAAAACTGAATTTTGAAAAAGAAAACGTTAGATCCTCTTAGTGAAAAAG
Organism: uncultured Flavobacteriales bacterium; assembly: GCA_905181635.1. GTDB lineage: Bacteria > Bacteroidota > Bacteroidia > Flavobacteriales > BACL11 > UWMA-0277. The sequence continues at coordinate 106,491 of CAJIYM010000005.1, read as the reverse complement.
AAAACCAAAATTTATCCAAAATAAGTTCTGATAAACTTATTTCTAAAACACCGAGTGGACCTATTTCTTCAAAATGGACTAATCACAAGAATAGTATAAATTTAGTAAACCCAGCTAACAAAAGAAATATTGACATAATTGTTGTTGGAACAGGACTAGCTGGTAGTTCCGCAGCTGCTTCTTTAGCAGAAATGGGCTATAACGTTAAAACCTTTTGCTACCAAGACTCTCCAAGAAGAGCTCATTCTATTGCAGCTCAAGGAGGTATTAATGCAGCAAAAAATTATCAAAATGATGGTGATTCAGTTCATAGACTTTTTTATGACACAGTTAAGGGAGGTGATTATAGAAGTAGAGAGTCTAACGTACATAGGTTAGCTGAAGTGTCAACTAACATTATCGATCAATGTGTTGCTCAGGGCGTGCCATTTGGGCGCGATTATGGCGGACTTCTAGATAATCGATCATTTGGAGGTGTTTTAGTTTCCAGAACCTTCTACGCCAAAGGTCAGACTGGTCAGCAGTTATTATTGGGGGCCTATTCAGCAGTTAATAGACAAATTGGTAAGGGAAAAATTATACCTTACAATAGACATGAGATGTTAGATTTAGTTAAAGTTGAAGGTAAAGCTAGAGGTATTATTGCAAGAAACTTAGAGACAGGAAAAATAGAAAGACACTCAGCTCATGCAGTTGTAATTGCTAGTGGTGGATATGGTAATGTATTTTTTCTGTCAACTAACGCAATGGGATCTAACGTGACAGCTGCTTGGAAAATCCATAAAAAAGGGGCCTTTTTTGCTAACCCCTGTTACACTCAGATTCATCCCACATGCATTCCTAGAAGTGGTGATAATCAAGCCAAGTTAACATTAATGTCCGAGTCGTTAAGAAATGACGGAAGAATCTGGGTGCCAAAAAACATTGAGGATGTTAAGTCAATAAGAGCTGGGAAATTAATGCCAACTGAAATTTTAGAGGAGAATAGAGATTATTACTTGGAGAGAAGGTATCCTGCATTTGGTAATTTAGTTCCAAGAGATGTTGCATCACGAGCAGCAAAAGAAAGAATAGATGCAGGTTTTGGAGTAAATAAAACAGAGGAGGCAGTATATTTAGATTTTTCTTCTGCTATTGAAAGATATGGCAAGCAGGAGGCGGCTATTGCTAGAATTAAAAACCCTACAAATGCAGAGATAATAATTTTAGGAGAGAAAATTGTTGAATCGAAATATGGTAATTTATTTCAAATGTACGAAAAGATAGTAGCAGAGAATCCCTATAAAACACCAATGATGATATACCCTGCTGTGCATTATACAATGGGGGGGGTTTGGGTAGATTATAATTTAATGACAACAGTTCCTGGTTGTTATTGTATTGGTGAAGCAAACTTTTCAGATCATGGGGCAAATAGATTAGGCGCTTCAGCTTTAATGCAAGGTTTGGCGGACGGGTATTTTGTATTGCCATATACTATTGGTGACTATCTTTCAGAAGATATTAGAACAGGACCAATTTCGATTAATTCAGAGGAGTTTGATTTTGCCGAAAAGAATGTTACTGATAAGTTAGACAATCTGTTAAGTATAAAAGGTAAGAAATCTCCAGATTATTTTCATAAGAAATTGGGTAAAGTCATGTGGGAGTATGTTGGGATGTCTAGAAATGAAAAGGGATTAAAAACAGCTATAAAAGAAATAAAATTAATTAAAGAAGAATTCTGGAAAGACGTTAGAATTCTTGGGGATAGAAAATCTTTAAATCCAGAGTTAGAAAAGGCCGGTAGAGTTTCAGATTTGTTGGAACTAGGGGAGTTATTTGCTAAAGACGCTTTAAATAGAAACGAATCTTGTGGAGGTCATTTTAGAGAAGAATCTGTTGAATTGGATGGCTTGCAAAAAGGAGAGGCAAAGCGTGATGATCAAGATTATTCATACGTTTCAGCCTGGGAATTTAATAAAGAGCCTTCTGAAGCAATTTTACATAAAGAGCATTTGGAATTTAATGATATTGAATTAAAGCAAAGAAGTTATAAATAATAGTTATGGATTTAAAACTAAAAGTTTGGAGACAGAAGAACAGAGAAGATAGAGGCCGTTTAGTAGACTATAACGTCGCTGGAATCTCAGAAAATTCTTCTTTTTTAGAAATGCTAGATATCCTTAATGAACAGCTCATAAATCAGAATATTGAGCCAGTTTCATTTGATCATGATTGTCGCGAAGGTATTTGTGGTATGTGCTCTTTGTATATTAATGGAGAAGCACATGGTCCTGATAGAAAAGTAACTACATGTCAACTACACATGCGAATGTTTAATGATGGTGAGACGATATATATAGAACCATGGAGATCTTCAGCAATGCCAGTTATAAAGGATTTAATTGTTGACAGATCTGCTTTTGATAGAATACAGCAATCAGGTGGTTTTGTTTCAGTTAATACTTCAGGTAGCACCCAAGATGCTAATGCATTACCGATACCTAAAATGAATGCAGACAAAGCGTTTGATGTAGCAGCTTGTATTGGATGTGGAGCATGCGTAGCTACATGTAAGAACTCTTCTGCTATGCTATTTGTAGCTGCTAAAGTATCTCAGTATGCTTATTTACCTCAAGGTCAAGTAGAGCGTAAACAGAGAGTGTTGAATATGGTAGAACAAATGGATAAAGAGGGTTTTGGAAACTGTACAAATACAGGCGCTTGTGAAATAGAATGTCCAAAATCTATTTCTATAGAATACATAGCTAAAATGAATCGAGAATATCTTTCAGCTTCTATTTCTTCTGAAGAATAAAATAGATTTTTTAAAAATTAAAAGCAAGTTCTTAGGACTTGCTTTTTTATGCTTATTTTTGGATAAATGAAAAGCAGCCTCAATATTACCTTAATCCAATCTGATCTTTTTTGGGAAAATGTGAATTCAAATTTATCTAATTTTGGAAAATTAATTTCTAATATTAATGGGACTGATATCATTTTATTACCTGAGATGTTTAATACTTCTTTTTCTCCAAAATCTAGTCACTTAGCTGAAAGTATGGATGGCAAATCAATTAGCTGGATGAAAGAAATTTCTAAAGCAAAAGGTTGTGCTATTGTCGGAACTTTAATGATCAGAGAAGATAAAAAAGTTTTTAATCGCCTAGTCTGGGTTTTAAAAAATGAAACAATTTACACTTACGATAAGTGTCATTTGTTTTCTTTAATTAAGGAGGAAAAATACATAAGTAAGGGAAATAAAAGATTAGTTTTAGAATTAGAGGGTTATAAAATTTGCCCGCTTATTTGTTATGATTTGCGTTTTCCAGTTTTTAGTAGAAATGATATAGAATATGATTTATTAATCTACTTAGCCAATTGGCCTGTAAAACGAATTGCCGCATGGGATACGCTTTTAAAAGCGCGTTCTATCGAAAATCAATGCTATACCATTGGGGTAAATAGAGTAGGTGAAGACGGTAATAAAGTTCTATTTAATGGTCATTCCAAAGTTTTTGACGCTTTTGGTAACGAGTTGTTTTCTGCAATTGAAAACAAGGAAGAAGTATTACAATTTGAAATCAGTTTAGATGATTTGAAATTAAAAAGAAGACAAATGAATTTTTTGCAGGACAGAGATAATTTTAAATTACTTTAATTCCCAATCTAATTCCAGGTTCCAATTAGAACGAATTATTATTTCTGAAGGGTAATTAACAACTTGTTCAGCTTGTGTTCTTTTCATCCAACTACCTGTTGTCCATTTTCCATCCCTGTTTCTGTCATTAATATATTTTAAGTTATACTTTCCAGGTATAATTTTTGTGAGTAGAAATGGTTCTTCAGCAAACTTAAATTCATTAATTACTTTGTTATTCTGTAACAATTGGAAGATACATTGCTTACTTTCTTCGCTAATAATATTAAGATTTCCATACTTTATTTCATCTATAACTAAGGAATCAGTTGATATACTATCACCCTCAATTATTAGGCTATCTTTTAGTAAGCTATCAATTATTATAATAGGATCAAATGATAATAATTCAATGAAGCTATCCCTTTCTGCATTAACTACAGCATTTAAAAAGGCTATCTCTTCTTCTTCATTATAGATGAAGTCAAAATCTGTTAGGGATATAATATTATAGTTTTTGTTGTTCAAATTTGGGAAATAGAAATCCCCATTTTTATTTGTTTTAGCAATATAATTAGGCTTTTCTTTAAATAGAACGCTATCAGCTCTGTTTTCTTCGAAAAGCATAATCCATGCATTTTCAACCTCATTTAAAGTATAAGCATCTTGCAATTTTCCGCTTAATGTAAGGCTATCAATTTTATCAGAAGTTGATAAGATTGTAAAAAGTGAATCAAGAATATTTCCTTCATTATTGTCTTTTATGCAATTATTTAAAACAATATTATATGTCATATTCTTAGCTAATGTATCCTCAATAGTTATAGTTAGTTTTTTACCTTTTATTTTTTTTCTAATTCTTTTTTCTACAGGTGGAGAGATGTAAAAATATTCTTCCCATTTATTGGTCTGGATATATTCGTTAAATGTGAAATTAATGTCTGTAACCCCTTCCTTTTCTAATATTGTTTTATTTAGAATTTTAGGAGGATCAGAATCTTTTTCTCCTCCAGTTGGAGCAACTATATTCGCACAACTACTTAATAATGTCAGGAAAAAAAATATCGAATAAATAGATTTCATTATTTGCAAATATACTCTATTTGGCTTAGTCAAAGGCAATAAAAAACCCACCTAAAATAGATGGGTTTTTAATATTAAGTTTGATTTTTTAACCACATTTACTATAACCACAGCTAACGCATTTAAGACAGCCCTCTTCATATACTAAGCCTTCATCACCACATTCTCCACAAGTGTGGTCGCTAACCTTTGTCCCATCAGCAATAAAAGTTTTTAGAGCCCTTACAACACCACTCTTCCAAGTATTGATGTTTTCATCATACATGTTCATTTTCCCAATTAAGTCCACAACATAATGCAAAGGCATACCGTGACGTAGTACTCCAGAAATTAATTTTGCATAGTTCCAGAATTCTTTGTCAAATGAACGTGATAGGCCTCCCATTGTTATTTTATATCCTTCCTTATCTTCATATTGGAAATCATATTGAGTAGAACCATCCTCTCTTCTATTTTTTATTACCCAACCGTATTCCACCGCTGCTGGGACATTAAACACATCCTCAGTTTTACCAGTAAAGATTTCGTATGGCCTTCCATTTAGCAACCCAACAACTGCAATCCATTTTTCTTTATTGTTCTGAAATCTAACTACTTTTGCATCTAATCGTTTGGTCCTAGAAGGGGCTTTCGTTTCTTTAAATTCAGTATTTTCAAGAACGTCATTTTTTCCATTATCATCAGCAGCGACTAATACTCCTGCTCTTGATCCATCTCTATAAACTGTAATCCCTTTAGTTCCTTGTTTCCATGATTCCAAGTAGATATTACTTACTTCATCAAGTGACACATCATTAGGTAAATTAATAGTTGAACTAATAGAGTGGGTTACATATTTTTGCACTACTGCCTGCATTTCGACTCTTTTATTCCAATTAATTTCTGGAGCAGTACTTCCTGCATAAGGACTTTTTGTAATATCCGTTTCTCCTGTTATTTCCATCCAAGTTTTTAAGTTATGGTGATAAACCGTAAACTCTTGCCACTTATCTCCTAAATCATCAATAAAGTCAACTTTTGCTTCTCTATCTTGTTCGTTTATTTTCCTTCTTCTTTTATAGTGTGTCATAAATACTGGCTCAATTCCTGAAGAAGTTTGTGCCAACATACTTAGTGTTCCCGTTGGTGCAACTGTACTAATAGAGATATTTCTTCTTCCAAATTTCATCATTCGTTCATATACTTCAGGAAGTTCTGCCTCTAACATTTGTACAAACTCGGAAGTCTTTTCAATTGTAGCATTAAAACCAACAAAACTTCCTCTTTCTAGTGACATGTCAATAGAGCTATCAAATTCTGCTCTACATTTTTCTTTCATTATTTCTCCTACCTTAGCGATAGCATCATCAGAATCGATTGCCAATCCCAATGCAGCTACCATATCAGCAAGCGCAGTAAATCCTAAGCCTGTTCTTCTCCCTTCTTTACCAGTTTTAAGCAATAATTCCCAAGTTTCTTTTTCTACTTGTTTGATGTTTTCAGGTTCATCATCATCATCTACCTTTTTAAGGATTCTACCAATAGCTTCTGTTTCTAAATCTACTAAATCATCCATTAATCTTTGTCCTTCATAAGTCGATTTGTAGAAGTCCTCCATTAAGAATTTTGCATCTTTAGTAAAAGGGTTTTCAACAAAGTTGAATAGGTTAATTGCAATCAACCTACAACTATCTCCACCTTGCATTGCAATTTCTGAACATGGATTAGTTGATGTGTTTTTGTATCCAGGATATACGGATGATGTAGAGTACCAATGTTGTCTATCCCAAAAGATTAGCCCAGGCTCAGCAGTGTTATGTGCGCATTCAATAATTGTATCCCAAAGCTCTTTAGCTTTCACTGTTTTGCTAAATTTAGGTGTTTCAGAATCAATTGGCCATTTGTGTGTGTACTCTGAATTACTCTCTACAGCTTTCATAAACTCATCAGACAAACGAATTGAAATATTGGCTCCTGTTACTTTTTGTAAATCTTGTTTTATAGTAATGAAATCTTCAACATCAGGATGTGCAATATCCATAGAAAGCATCAAAGCTCCTCTTCTACCATTTTGTGCTACTTCACGGGTTGTATTTGAAAAACGATTCATAAAGGAAACAGCCCCTGAAGTACTTCCTGCAGCATTAGAAACTCTTGCTCCAGATGGACGTAAGTTAGAAATATCAACTCCAACGCCGCACCTTCTTTTAAATAATTGTGCTAATTGTTGGTCAGTGTAAAAAACACCACCATAAGAATCATGTAGTTCAGGAACAACGATGCAGTTAGATAAAGAAGCTAATTTATATTCATTTCCTAATGAACTCATTACACTTCCCTGGGGAATAATATATCCAAATTTTCTAAAGTAATTATAAACCTTTTCTTCAGTTAAATCTTCTCTTTCTTGCCCATACTTAGATAAGAATTTAGCACTACCGTTTAAGTTATATTTTAATTTATAATCAGATTCAATTCTACCAAACTCCTTAGCCATTCTTCTGTGCATGTCGTCTGGATCTAGCTCAACAAATTCACCATCTTTATTCTTCATTGCATACTTGTTCATCCAAGTCGTACCCGCTAATTCGTCCCCATTAAAATAGGCAACTGCAGCTTCTAAAACTTGCTCGTATGCGTAAGTTTTTTTGTTTTTTGTTTTTGTTTTAACGTCTTGTGGTTTTTGTGTAATCGTGGTCATTTAGTTTTCAGATTAAAGCTTTTAATTTTTCAGTATTTTTTTATTGACTACAAGTTTAGAAATATTATTAAAATTCCAACATCATCTTAGAGTTGGTTCTCAACATCTTTTTCAACAATTAGTTAACAAACTAAAGTTACTCGATTAAAAAATAAAAAATTAAATGCGGTCAGATTTTTTATATGTAAAGAAACTAGGGAAGAATTACAGTTAAAATACTTTTGAATAAAGTAAGGCCATCTTGATTATTTAGTTCTTTGTCAGCTGATCTTTCAGGGTGAGGCATCATTCCAAAAACATTTCTATTAACATTACAAACGCCAGCAATATTTAATAAAGATCCATTAGGATTTGCTTCATTAGTAATATGTCCATGTTCATCACAATACTTAAATAAAATCTGATCATTTTGAATTAAAGATTTCATTGTTTCTTCATCTGCAAAATATTTTCCTTCACCATGAGCGATAGGAATTTTTATTGCTTTTTTAGTATATTGATTTGTAACTAAAGTATTTTTTGTTTCAGCTTTTAAATAGGTGTTTTTACAAATAAATTTATGACTATCATTGTGCAGTAGTGCTCCTGGCAATAATCCACTTTCTGTTAAAATCTGGAATCCATTACAGACCCCCATTACATAGCCGCCTGAATTTGCAAAGCCAATAACTTCTGTCATAATAGGAGAGAATTTAGCAATTGCTCCTGATCTTAGATAATCTCCAAAAGAGAATCCTCCAGGTAAAATGATAAAATCACACTCTTGTAAATTAGTATCTTTATGCCAAAGTTTCACTACTTCTTGCTTCATAATAGTCTCTAAAACATAAACCATATCCATGTCGCAATTAGAGCCAGGGAAAACAACTACACCAAATTTCATAATATTATTTTTAATTTGACAAATTTACACATTATAACATAACCGAGTACCTACAATAGACGGAAGAAATTATGAAAAGTAAAAATAAAAAATTACCAATTTTCTTATTCTTAGTGTATGTGAAATAGTTTCCAATTATTACACACAAGGGAGTCATTAAAAAGTACCATGATTTGAGCCCCCCAAAAATAATTAGTAATGTACTTAATAAAAAATAAAAGAAAATGATTAGAAAAGATTTTCTAGAGCGAATACTTTTTTTGTATAGCCATTGAAAAAGTTCAATAAATGAAATTAAGCTGATAATAATTAATATACTAAGCCAAATTATCTTTGATATTTTTAATTCATGTATGTATGGAAGGTTGATAATTTTTAGTGTTTCAAAATTTGGAGAAATAAAGGGTTTATCAAATAAAAAAGTGTAGACAAAGTATAAGAGATAGGGAGTAATAAGACCGATACAGGATACGCATAAATTTCTCAAATTTAAATTACTATAATTAATTCCACTAATCAAAATAAGGAGAATAAGGAAGAGTAAGTTAGGAAAAATAAAACTTAAAATAGAGATGATAATGGCTGCGTTAAAAACTTGGGAAAATGGGTGTTCTTTTTGATAAGTTTCCAAGATGAAATTTAAAAAAAAAAGTAAAAAAAAAGAAATTATCGATTCTGAAAAAGCATTTACAAAAGGGCTACAAAGCATTATAAATACAAACCCAAGTACAAGGTTGTCTTTGCGAATAACATTTTTTTCATATACTAAATTATTGATCCCTAAAGCATTAAATGCTGGAAGAAGTAGTGCGCATAAAAACACAAAAAAAGGAGATATTAACTGATGTGAAAAGATTAGCTCTAAAGAGGAGTTAAGTAAGGGTAAACAGGTAAATAGTATGCAAAAAACAATGAAAGATATAATTATTGTTGGCCTTGGATTTATAAGGTGTTTAAGAAACATTGTATTCTCTAAAAATAGTTAAATTTGCATCAGTAAATTAAAACAAAAATTATGAATAAAATATTTTATGCAATAGCAGATTTTTTTGGTCTGATTTTTAGTGGCGTTGAGGCAGTAGGAAATTCAATAAACTATTTATATATTGTTATCATCTTTGCTTTTTTAGTGATATGGATTACTAAAATGCTTAAGCATAGAAAAGATGGAGAGGAGCACGCTTCATTATAAATCAAAGCCAATATCTTTACGAAAGTATTTGCCTTCAAAATCTATTTTCTCTGCACTTTCATATGATTTTTTAAGCGCATCTTTCATATTTTCTCCGAATGAAGTTAGAGCAATAACTCTTCCCCCACTAGTCTTCACTGTTTCTCCCTCTTGTTTTGTTCCTGCATGGAATACAATACTTTCGCTTACTTCTTTAATTCCTGAAATTTCTTTCCCTTTTTCATAAGTTTCAGGATAACCTCCTGAAACCAGCATTACTGTTGTTGCTACTTCTTCCCTTATTTCTAAGTCCTTTTCACTAAAAGTTCCATCTTTAATTCCGTTTAAAAGATTAAGTAAATCTGATTTTATCCTAGGAATAACAACTTCCGTTTCAGGGTCTCCCATACGCACATTATATTCAATTACCTTAGGCTCTCCCTTTACATTTATTAGGCCAATAAAGATAAATCCGTTGTATTCAATGTTATCTTTTTTTAACCCTTCTATTGTTGGTTTAATAATTTCTCGTTCTACTTTTTCGATGTAGAATCTGTCAGCAAATGGTACAGGTGAAACAGCACCCATCCCTCCAGTATTTAAACCAGTATTACCTTCACCAATACGTTTATAGTCTTTTGCTGAAGGAAGAATTTTATAAGAATCACCATCTGTTAAAACAAATACTGAAAGTTCAATTCCTTCTAGAAATTCCTCAATTACTACTGTTGATGATGCAGATCCAAATTTAGCGTCTTTCAACATAGCTTTTAATTCCTCTTTCGCCTTTTGTAGATCATTTAAAATTAGAACTCCTTTGCCTGCCGCCAAACCATCTGCTTTTAAGACATAAGGAGCTTCGAGGCTTTCCAAGAAATTATATCCTTCTGCTAAATTATCTTTAGTAAAGGCTCGATATCTTGCTGTTGGGATATCGTGTCTGAACATAAATTCTTTTGCAAACTGTTTACTTCCCTCTAATAGGGCCCCTTCTTTTGAGGGGCCGATTAAAGAGATACCTTTTAACTCTTTATCTTCTTTGAAGAAGTTATAGATGCCATTTACTAATGGATCTTCAGGCCCTACTAAAACTAGCTCAATATTCTCAGTTAGCACAAACTCCTTTATACTCTGAAAATTATTTATCTCAATATTAATATTGATTCCAACTTGAGCTGTACCTGAATTACCTGGAGCAATAAATAATTGATTACATGAACTGCTTTTTGCAATTTTCCATGCAAATGCATGTTCTCTTCCCCCGCTTCCTAGTATTAATACGTTCATTCTATAATTTTATTCGCTATCCATAGCTATTAGGATTTCCTCAGTCAGTTCCATGTTATGAAATACTTGTTGGACATCATCATTTTCTTCCAGTAAATCTAATAACTTTAATACTTTTTCTGATTGCTCTACATTTATGTTTTTAACATTATTTGGAATTCTTTGTAGATCAGAGTTTATAATTTCAACACCAATTTCCTCTAATTTCATTTGCATATTGTTAAAGTTAGTATACTCACAATAAATAGTTATAGCTTCCTCATCAACTTCTAACTCTTCCAAACCACCATCAATAAGTTCCATTTCTAATTCCTCAACATCCATGTTTATATTTTCAGGGTCAATTGTAAAAACCCCTTTTCTATCAAAGATAAATTCTAACGAACCATTTATTCCCATGGCCCCATCACACTTGCTAAAACAAGAACGAACATCCGCTACTGTACGATTATTATTATTACTAGCACAATCAACAAAAATAGCAACACCGTGTACGGCATACCCCTCCAATGACATTGCTTCATAGTTAGCCGTATCCTTACTACTAGCTTTTTTTATAGCACGCAATACATTGTCCTTTGGCATATTGGCTGCCTTAGCATTCTGCATTATTTGTCTTAGTCTAGAATTTGTGTCAGCATCAGGCCCTCCATCCTTTACAGCCATAACAATATCCTTACCTATTCGGGTAAAAGTCTTGGCCATTTTTGACCATCTTTTCATTTTTCTAGCTTTCCTGAACTCAAATGCTCTTCCCATAATTTATAGTTTAATCATCTAGTTTTAATACAGCCATAAAAGCATTTTGTGGAATTTCAACATTACCTACTTGTCTCATTCTTTTCTTTCCTTTTTTCTGTTTTTCTAACAGCTTTCTTTTTCTTGAAATATCACCCCCATAACATTTTGCGGTTACATCTTTTCTTAGTGCTTTAACTGTTTCCCTAGCAATAATTTTAGAACCAATTGCCGATTGAATGGCTATATCAAATTGTTGTCTTGGGATTAGTTCTTTTAGTTTAGCACATAATTTTTTTCCTAAAGCATAGGAATTGGCTTTATGTACTAGAGCTGAAAGCGCATCAACAGGATCGCCATTTAATAGAATATCAAGTTTTGCTAATATTGAAGTTCTGTACTCAATTGGGTAATAATCAAATGAAGCATATCCTTTGGAAACTGATTTTAATTTATCATAAAAGTCAAATACAATTTCACCCAATGGTATTTCAAAAGTAAGTTCAACTCTGTCGGTTGTTAAATAAACTTGATTTATTAATTCCCCTCTTTTAGCAATACAGAGGGTCATTACAGGACCAATAAAATCAGCTTTTGTAATTATTTGCGCTCTTATAAAAGGTTCTTCGACACTCTCTAAAATACTTGGATCAGGATAGTCGGAAGGATTATGAATTTCTAATTTTTTACCTGCCCTCGTGTATGCGTAATAAGACACATTAGGAACGGTAGTAATCACAGTCATATTGAATTCACGCTCTAATCTTTCTTGAACAATTTCCATATGAAGCATCCCTAAGAACCCACATCTAAATCCAAATCCTAGTGCAACTGATGATTCAGGAGCATAAGTTAGGGAGGCATCATTCAATTGTAATTTATCCATTGAATTTCTTAACTCTTCAAAATCCTCTGTATCTACAGGATATATTCCCGCAAATACCATGGGCTTTACTTCTTCAAATCCTTTTACCGCTTCAGATGCAGGATTTTCAGCAGTAGTAATTGTATCTCCTACTTTTACTTCTTTTGCATTTTTTATCCCTGATATAATATACCCAACTTCACCCGCTTGCATTGATTTTTTGGGAAATTGCTTAAGTCTTAAAGCTCCAATTTCATCTGCATGATACTCCATATCGGTTGCCATAAATTTTACTTTTTGACCTTTTTTAATTTCACCATTAATGATTTTAAAATAAGCCTCAATACCTCTAAAGGTATTGTAAACAGAATCAAAAATCATAGCCTGTAATGGGGCATTTACATCTCCTTTGGGTTGAGGAACTCTTTCTACAATAGCAGCTAATATTTTCTCAATTCCAACTCCAGTTTTAGCACTTGCAGGAATAATATCTTCATCCTCACAGCCAATCAAATCAATAATTTGATCTTTCACCACTTCTGGATCAGCTGAAGGTAAATCAATTTTATTTAATACTGGTATAATCTCCAGATCATGCTCTAAAGCCAAGTAAAGATTAGAAATTGTTTGTGCCTGAATTCCTTGAGCTGCATCAACAATTAATAACGCACCTTCACATGCAGCAATTGAACGAGAAACTTCATATGAGAAATCAACATGTCCAGGAGTGTCAATTAAGTTCAGAATATAATTCTCACCTTTGTAACAGTACTCCATTTGTATAGCGTGACTTTTAATTGTAATCCCTCTTTCTTTTTCAAGGTCCATACTGTCCAGTAATTGCGCTTCAGCCTCTCTTTCCGTTACAGCTCCAGTAAACTCTAAAAGTCGATCGGCCAAAGTTGATTTACCATGGTCAATGTGTGCAATAATGCAAAAATTTCTAATTTTCTTCATAAACAGCGAAAATACATCTTTTCACTCAAATACAAGCATGTATTTTTAGTCAGATATTATAGTATATTTGTAATAAGAAAATGAAAAAAATGAATAAGCTTACAATCAGTAAAAGAAGACATTTTTTCAAGGCTATAACTTGGAATTTGTTGGCTATGACAATAACATTTTTTATATTGTCAACTTTACCACCCTATTTTGGATTCGAACCCATTGATAAAAGTTCAGTTGGTTGGCTGGTTGCTGTTGATAGAGTTGCAAAATTGATATTTTATTATTTTCATGAAAGAACATGGTTCGCATCTAATCTTGGTATATTTAAACATAAAATTTAATTAGGCTGATCTCTTTCTTTTATTGTATAGTGAAATCTTTTGATATCTTTTTTCAATAATTTTTCTTCTATCTCTTCATCAATTTCCCATTGATATTTTTTAGGCTTTGGGCCTTCATTCTTGTAAAAGATAGCTACTAAAATTCCAGCTATAAATCCAGCAAAATGTCCTTCCCAAGAAATTGATTCATTTGTTGGTAGCAATCCCCATATCATAGATCCGTAAAGGAAAATAACTAACATGGAAACCGCTGTTAATCTTGGATTCTTACGAATGATTCCACTTACTAATAAAAATGATGCTAACGCATAAATAAGTCCACTAGCCCCAATGTGAAATGATGGACGCCCTATAACCCAAAGCCAGAAGCCTGCAATAAAATACAGCCAAATAAAAAGTTGTGTTGCAATTTTGCGATAAATAGCAAATAACATTCCACCCAGAATAACAATTGGGTAGCTATTGTTTATTAAGTGGGTAAAATCCTTGTGAATAAATGGAGAAAATAATATGCCTTTTAAGCCATCAATTGTTTTAGGAAAAACACCATAACGAATAAAGTTGATTTGGAAATTCACTTCAATAATTTTTACCAACCACATCATCAGTAAAAAGAGGAGTGGAATAAATAATGTTGAAAGAATTTTCTTTTTCTCTGTTGTATTCATAGGCCTAAAATTAACGCAATAAAAGTAGTGAATTACAAATTGATTCAACTATAAAATTGTATTTTTGAGAATATGAAAGCTGAAAAAAAACTCTTCCTTTTAGATGCATTTGCCTTAATTTATAGAGCATATTTTGCATTTGCTAAGAACCCAAGAATAAATTCAAAAGGGCTGGATACCTCTGCTGTTTTTGGATTTGTAAACACCTTAAATGAAGTTATTAAAAAGGAAAATCCGACTCATATAGCAGTTGTTTTTGATACAAAAAAACCAACTGAACGACATATCGAATTTCCGGCTTATAAGGCTCATAGAGAAGCAATGCCTGACGGCTTGCGTGATGCTCTCCCATATATTGATAAGTTATTAGAAGCTTATAACATTCCTAAGTTATTTGCAGATGGTTTTGAGGCAGATGATGTAATTGGTACATTAGCAAAAAAAGCCGAAAAAAAAGGCTTTCAAACTTATATGATGACTTCTGATAAGGATTTTGCTCAGTTAGTTTCAGATAATATTTTTATGTATAGGCCTGGTAATAAATGGCAGCCTACTACAATTTGGGGAATCCCTGAAGTATTGGAAAAGTTTGAAATTCAAAGGGTCGATCAGGTGATTGATTACTTAGGAATGATGGGGGATTCAGCTGATAATATACCTGGGATTCCAGGTGTAGGTAAAAAGTCGGCTCAGAAATTTATTAAGCAATACGATTCAATGGAAGGGCTTTTTGCGAATTCAGGTGAGCTAAAAGGAAAAATGAAAGAGAATGTTGAAGCATCAGAAAAAATAGGACTTCTTTGTAAAAAATTAGTTACTATTATTACGGATGTACCTATTCATTTTAATGTGGAGGATATGCTTTTGACTCCTAAAGACGAACAAAAAATTACAGATTTATTTGAAGAATTAGAATTCAGAAATTTATTACAAAGAATATTAGGTAATTCTCCAGCCCAAAAGCAAGCAGTAAAAAAACCTTCCCTTAAGTTAGAAATAGAACTTAATACTAACAGTCAGTTTAATTTGTTCGATAAGCAATTAAAGATTGATGAAAAAGAAGTTTTAATAAGTAATTATAAATTAATTACGCAGGAAAATAAGTTAATCAGTTTAGTAAATACTATTTCTGAATCTGGAAGATTTGCTTTTCAATTAATTACGGACACTAAAGACGCTTTAACGACTAAGTTAGTTGGTATTAGTTTTGTTTGTAACAATAGTGAAGGCTTCTACATTCCCTTTTTAACAAAAAATTTATCGACATTTAAGATTATTTTTGAAAATAAAAATATTGAAAAGATAGGTTTTGATTTAAAGTTTGCTGTAAAAGTACTTTATAGCAAGGGTTTAGTAATTACAGGTAATTTGTTTGATGTGGAAGTGTCTCATTATTTACTTCATCCAGATATGCGGCATAGCCTTGAGTTAGTTGCCGAAAATTATTTAGGCAAAAGTATACTTGATGAAGGAGATGTATTAGGAAAAGGTAAAAATAAGATATTCTTTTCATCTTTAGATCCATCCAATATTGTTGATTTTGCATCTGAAAGAGCGAGTATTATTTTTCAGTTATATGATATTTTAAAGAAAGAAATGCATCAGGTTGGGGTACTAACTTTATTTGAAACTATTGAAATGCCATTGAGTGTTGTGTTGGCAAAGATAGAGAATGAGGGCATTGCTCTTGATGTACATATGTTAGCGAGGTATAGTAAGGAGCTTAATGAAGAATTAATAATACTAACTGACTTAATACATGAGCTAGCAGAGCAGAAATTTAATATTGCCTCACCAAAACAACTTGGAGAAATATTGTTTGAAAAAATGGTGCTAACTAAGAAACCTAAAAAAACAAAATCTGGGCAGTATTCTACATCTGAAGAAACTTTGCTTAAATTAAAAGATGAGCATCCTATTATTGACGCTATTTTAACATTTAGAGCTACTAAGAAATTAGTTTCTACTTATGTTGATGCTTTACCTTTATTGGTGAATAAGGATACGAATAGAATACATACAACTTTTAATCAGTCAGTTGCCGCTACAGGTCGTTTGTCGTCCGCAAATCCTAATTTGCAGAATATTCCAATACGAACTAAGAGGGGTATGAAAGTGCGTGAAGCATTTATTCCCAAAGATAAAAATCATATTTTAATGGCAGCTGATTACTCTCAGATTGAATTGAGAATTATGGCTTCTTTAAGTAAGGATCAAGGTATGCTTACCGCTTTTAATAATGGAGTCGATATTCATTCTGCTACTGCAGCTAAGGTATATAAAGTTCCTGTTGAAGAAGTAGATAGAACTATGCGCTCAAATGCCAAATCTGTTAATTTTGGGATTATTTATGGGATTTCGGCTTTTGGATTATCACAAAATATTGGTGTTTCTAGATCAGAAGCTAATGAGATAATTGACAACTATTTTGAAGAATTCCCTAAGGTAAAAGAGTATATGGATTGGTCAATTGCGCAAGCTAGGAAAAAGGAATATGTTGAAACATTAATGGGAAGAAGAAGATACTTAAGGGATATTAATTCTAGAAATGCAGTAATGCGTGCAGGAGCGGAACGAAATGCAATTAATGCACCAATACAAGGTTCTGCAGCTGATATTGTAAAAAAAGCAATGATTGATGTACAAGCAGAGATGGACAGGAGAGGAATGCAATCAAAAATGTTACTGCAAGTACATGATGAGTTGGTTTTTGATATGCATAAAGACGAGGCAGAAGACTTAAAGGCTTTAGTAAAAGAAAAAATGGAGCAAGCAGTAACTCTAGAAGTTCCCTTAACAGTGGATATTGGTGAGGGAGTAAATTGGCTTGAGGCCCATTAGGCTACTCCGCTTTCTTTTTAATAAATAACAAGTAAAGTACAACAAGTGCAATAACTCCAATAAAAGAAGGACCTGCCTTCTGGATATTTCCAACAGGATCCCATCCTAATATATTTTCACCTAAAAGAAGTTGAATAATAACTCCTAAACATAAAAAGGTAAGTGCGGTAGAAGTAAAGTCAATTATGCTTTGATTTATTTTTGTAAATAATTTTTTCATCTTATTTTTTTGATATGGTCAAATATAAGTTTTTAAAGTAAAATAGCCCTACGGTTAGGTAGGGCTATTTTATTATTCATCTAATTATTCTTACTTAGCTGTTAAAAGAGAGAATAAAACTAATAAGGCAATTAAACCTCCAAATCCTGCATTACCAAGACCGTTAACAACTCCCATAACGTTTTCAATAACACTAATCCCAAACAAAGCTCCTCCTCCAAAAAGGATTTCTACCGCTACACCTAGACCTAAAACTGTCATGATTAAACCTGTTAAGCCTTTAAAAAAGCCATTGAAATACTTAAATACATTGTCCATAATTTAAAATAATTTAGTTAATACTGATGCCAAACTTAGAACATAATTGATTTGTTTTGAATGTTTTACCAATTCTTCTTTTAGAATAAGCTTTTTAGACAATTTGTTTTTTTAATAAATTGTTGTATATTTAAATGTTTGATATATAATGTTTTAGGTATTAATTATATATAAATTATATATTGTTATGCCTATGGTTGTAAACATTAACTTGTTAAAAATTACAATACAATATAATTCGTTGAATTTCAGCGATTAAAGTATTTAATTGTAGTAAAAATAAGATAAATGAGCTATTTTAAATCAACATCACGAATTGAGAGTATACTTTTGATAAATTGGTTAGAATTTAGTATAATATAATGGATCTTTTTAGCGGCAATAGTGGTTGTTTCTAGTTCATTTTTGGAATTATATGCTGTAAATTTACTTAATAATGGGAATAAATCCCTGCTGGTTTCCCTTATAGTTTTTTGCATATTAGTATCTACTATTCCTGGATGAACAGAGAATACTTTTAAGTTTTTATGATTTTCTTCTGCAATAACCTTGGTAAGCATATCGAGTGCGGCTTTAGTCGCGCAATAGGTGCTCCATGATGGAATAGGGCTGTTAGCTGCTCCAGAACCGATATTAATAATTAGTTTTTTTTGATCATGATATGTAGTAATAAATTTTTTACACATTAGGGTTGGGCTAACTATGTTTAAGTTATACTCATTTATTATATCGCTAATCTCTTTTTTATCAAAAGGAGCTATACTCCCAATAGTGGCTGCATTATTTATAAGTATCACATTATTAGAGGTGACAAAAGGTAAAACTAAATTATTAACTTGTGTAATGTTGCTTAAGTCAATTGTTGTAAAATTAAAATTAGTGTGGTTAATTTTATTTGTTCGAGAATATCCGAAAACAAGATAGCCTTCTTTTAACAAAAGTTCAGCTGTAGCCTTGCCAATACCCCCTCCGGTACCTGTTATAAGCGCAATCTTCTGTATTTGCAAAGTACCTTTAGTTTTGATTCCGAATTTCAAATTTATTTTTTTGGGTTTAGTTATGCTAGCAAATATATTAAAAATTGGAATAATTAATTTTACTTTTGCTAAAAATAATAACCTTTGAGTAAGAATATATTAGCTCATATTTCTTTGTTTTTAGCCAACTTGATTTATGCTATTAACTACACTTTTGCAAAAGATGTAATGCCTGATTTTATACAGCCATCAGGCTTTATATTATTTAGGGTTACAGGAGCTGTTATTCTATTTTCGGTAATGTATTTTCTGTTTGTAAAAGAAAAGGTCCACAAGAAAGATATTATTCGTTTATCAATATGTGGAATTTTTGGTGTAGCCATTAATCAGTTATTTTTTTTTAAAGGGTTAAATATCACGACCCCAATTAATGCGGCAATTATTATGACTATCAATCCTGTATTAGTAATTATAATGTCAGCTATTATTTTGAAAGAAAAGCCGAATATTAGAAAGGGAATTGGGATAGTATTAGGATTGACAGGTGCTTCCGCATTAATACTAAATGGAGGTAGTTTGAGTGGTAATGCTGACTTTATGCTAGGAAATACTTTTGTATTCATTAATGCCTTAAGTTATGGTTTATATCTAGTATTAGTGAAGCCGTTAATGCAAAAATACCATCCAATTACTGTAATGTTTTATGTATTTGGTTTTGGTTTTTTGTATGTGCTACCTTTTGGTTATAACGAATTATCAACTGTTGAATGGGCTAGTTTCCCCACAGAAATAATGTGGAAAGTTGGTTTTGTAGTGGTTTTTACTACTATTATTGCTTATTTACTAAATTCTTCTGCTTTAAAGCAGCTTAATCCTTCAACTGTAAGTATTTATATTTATACGCAGCCTGTACTGGCTACTCTTTTTGCAATATTTAGGAATTCTGATTCCTTAGATGAGTTAAAAATTATCTCGGCAAGCATTATTTTTATTGGGGTGTATTTAGTAAGTGTTAGTCCCTTAAAGGACAGGAAGAATAAACTTTCTTAAATTTGCAAAAAATATTTACTCATGATACAATCAATGACTGGCTATGGGAAAGCCGAATTAAACCTGAAAAATGCTAACTTTACGATTGAAGTAAGGTCGCTTAATTCAAAACAAATAGACGCTAATGTTAAGATGTCTTCTATTTATAGAGATAAAGAAATAGGACTAAGAAAGCTTCTTTCTGAAAAATTAAAAAGAGGTAAAATTGAATTATCTATCTGGAGAGAATCCTCTGATTCCAATGTTAAATATACTTTAAATACAGACTTGATAAAAGAGTATCATCAACAAATACTAGAGCTTAGAAAAGAATTAGGAACAAATTCTAATGCCTTTACTATGAAATCATTTGAGGCGGATATTATACCAACTTTATTGAAAATGCCTGAGGCAATGATTAAGGGAGAAGATAAAACAGATGAAAATGAGTGGGAAGAGATTGCAAAAGGAATAGATATTGCTATTGGTAATATATTACAATTCCGATTGGATGAAGGTGAAAAATTAGATGCAGATATTACTGCAAGAATTAATAAACTATCTACTTCATTGGTTGATATTGCCCCTTTTGCAAAAGAAAGAATTGAAAAAGTAAAGAAAAGTTTAGCAGAGAAATTAGCTGTGATTGATACTAAGAATATTGATGAAAATAGATTTGAGCAGGAGCTAATCTACTATTTAGAAAAACAAGATATTACTGAAGAACAGGTGCGCTTAAATACTCATCTTTCGTATTTTATTGAGACTATGAAAACAGACGCTCCTAATGGAAAAAAATTGGGCTTTATAGGTCAAGAAATTGGTAGAGAAATAAATACTATCGGTTCTAAATCATCAGACGCAGAGATGCAAAAAATTGTAGTAGAGATGAAAGATGAATTAGAAAAGATTAAGGAGCAGTTATTAAATATTCTGTAAGTGGGTAAACTTATTGTTATATCAGCTCCATCAGGGGCAGGAAAAACTTCAATTGTTCATCAGTTATTGAAGGATATACCTGAACTTTCATTCTCCGTTTCGGCATCTAGCCGTGAAAGGAGAGAGAATGAAGCCCATGGAAAGGATTATTATTTTTTAGGAGTAGAAGGGTTTAAACAAAAGATTAAGAAAAATGCTTTTCTAGAGTGGGAGCAAGTGTATGAAAATCAGTATTACGGCACCTTAAAGTCAGAGATTGAAAGAATTTGGGGTGAAGGAAAAACCATCATTTTTGATGTTGATGTTGTGGGGGGATTGAATATAAAAAAACAATACCCTAAAGAATGTTTAGCTATTTTTATTATGGCACCATCTCTAAAGGTCTTAGCGGAAAGGTTAATTGGAAGAGGGTCAGATTCGGATGAAAGCGTTAAAAAAAGATTAGATAAGGCGGAGGAAGAAATATTAAAAAATAAGAAGTTTGACAATATAATATTGAATGATGATTTTAAAATTGCCTGTGAACAGACTAAAGAATTAATTACTAATTTTATAAACTCAAAAGCATGAAGATAGGTCTGTTTTTTGGAAGTTTTAATCCCATGCATGTAGGACATAAAATTATTGCATCTTATCTGACAGAATTTTCAGATTTAGAAAAAGTCTTATTTGTAGTGTCTCCTCAGAATCCTTTGAAACAAAAAAGGACTTTGTTGGATCAAAATCATAGGCTTCAGATTATTAAAGCTGAGTTAGAGGAGAACCCTAAATTAGGTGTATCGGATGTAGAATTTAGTATGCCACAACCTTCATATACTATTGATACATTAGTGCGTTTTAAAGAAGAACATCCTGAGCATGAGTATGCTTTAATTATGGGGGCTGATAATTTGCAGAACTTCCATAAGTGGAAAAACTTTGAGCAAATTCTAAAAGACTACTCTATATATGTGTACCCAAGGCATGGCTATGAAGTGAAGGGTTCACATAGCAATATTCATTTGATTGAGGGTGTTCCGCAGATGGAAATATCAGCTTCTTTCATCAGAAATTCAATACAACAAGGAAAAGATATTTCTTACTTAATGCCAGAGAAAGCATGGAAATATACAGATGAAATGAATTTTTATAAAAAATAAAGTGCGAATATTAGATTTAAAATATAATACTCTTGTTTTTCTGTCTCTACTTTTAGGGCTATCTTCTTGTGTTACTCCAAAGGAAGTTATGGAGGAGCCATCGTTTTTCATATCGACCGATTTAGTTGTGAAAACTAATACTCTTACTGGATGGTGGGTATATGGAGAAGGCCAACATATTTTTAAAGATGAGCAGACACTTGAAGAATATGATTTAATTTTCCCAAATGAAAATATGGTTGAGCTAGTTGAATTATATCTATCAGTTTGTGAAATGGAATACTTTCCTATGGAATGCCAAATGACCGGTATTTTAAGTGTTAGCACGCTGTCAGTTCAAAAGTTTGAAATCTTGTATGTTCAGGGCTGCGGGGAGTAATCACTTCTTTACTCAATTATCTAATCTATTATCCTAACTTTGCAAAAAACAATTCCACAAAAGGAATTCCTCTATGAAATTTGAAGATCTAAATTTACACGCCACTTTATTAAAAGCGGTAAAAGACCAAAACTATATTAACCCAACAGCAATTCAAGCTCAAGCAATTCCTTTAATTCTTAAAGATAATGATGTTCTTGGAACGGCACAAACAGGGACAGGTAAAACAGCAGCTTTTGCCTTACCTATTTTGCATCATTTGATAAATGAAAAAATCAATAATAATAAAACAAAAATTAGGGCATTGGTAGTTACTCCTACTAGGGAGCTTGCTATACAGATTGGTGAGAATTTTACGGATTATGCAAAGTACAATAATATAAAAAATACTGTAATTTTTGGCGGAGTAAAACAAGGCACACAAACTAATGCGCTATCTAAGGGTGTAGATGTATTGGTGGCAACTCCAGGCAGGTTGTTGGATTTAATGGGACAAGGATTTATTTCTTTAAATGATATTGGTTACTTTGTGTTGGATGAAGCTGATAGAATGTTGGATATGGGTTTTATTAATGACATTAAAAAGCTACTAGAGAAATTACCTGAAAATCGTCAATCTTTATTCTTCTCGGCAACTATGCCAAATAGTATTTTAACACTTTCCAATACCATTTTGCGTAATCCAAAAAAGATTGCGGTTCATCAAGTTTCTACTACTGCCGAAACCATTCAGCAATCAATTTACTACACAAATAAAAGTGATAAAAAGGATTTATTATTTCACATTCTGAAAAATAATGATATAAATCAGATTTTGGTATTTTCAAGAACAAAACATGGTGCTGATAGGATAGTTCGAAATTTACAAAAAAACAATATTGAAGCGGCTGCAATTCATGGTGATAAATCACAAAATCAAAGACAGAGGGCATTGCAGTCTTTTAAGGATTATAGGATAAGAGTATTGGTAGCTACTGATATTGCTGCAAGAGGAATTGATATTGATAAACTAAGTTATGTGCTTAATTATGATATTCCTAATGAGCCAGAAACTTATGTGCATAGAATTGGTAGATGTGGTAGAGCTGGAGAAAAAGGAGTTTCAATTTCAATTTGTGAGCCAGAGGAAAATGTTTATGCTAAGGATATTGAAAAGCTAATAAAGCAAAAAATTGCAGCTGTTCAACATCATCCTTTTCCTCAAACTGAAAAGCCTATGAATGCTCAGCAGAAAAAGGAATCTGAAAAAGAAAAAAATAGAAAGAAACAGGAGTTTTTTGCCAACAGAAATAAAAACAGGAATGCTGGAAAAGTTAATCCTAGAAACAATAGGAGGTAGGTAACTAAGAGAGATTATAAATACTCCAAACATGACTAATAACATTAAGACTGATAACTCTCAAGATAATAACCCATTACACGGCATAAGATTAATTGATGCCCTTGAGTTCCTTGTGGAAAAATATGGATGGGAAGAACTTGGGTGTGAAATAAACATCAATTGCTTTACTAATAACCCTTCAATTAACTCTAGTCTTAAGTTTTTAAGAAAAACGCAATGGGCCAGAGATAAAGTAGAGAAACTTTATTTGAATACGGTTAAGAAATAAGTTTAGTTTAAATCAACTTAGACTTAGGTGGAGGTTGTTTATGGTTTTAAATAAATTTGCTGAGCATTAGTTGATATCAGTACACCCAAACCATTCTCAACATTTGAATAAACAGGAATCACCTCACCTCCAAATACACTTAACTCGCCTTTTTCACTATGATCTCCTAATGAATTATAATAACTGTAAGTATCATCACTAAAAGTTGAGAATTGAATAATAATAGTATCACAATCAGCATACTTAAGATCAGAAATTACATCTAATGTAATTGTTTTTTGCTGTCCATTAAATAACGCATCAGTGAATACCACATTGTCTCCCTCAAAAGTATATCCTTCAAAAGGAATTTCGCTAGGGAATGAAGGATCATTAGACATAAACCTAGTATCTCCACGAAAATTCAACTCCTCAATATCACCATCATCATTTTCCCATTCTTTTTTACAAGAAGAAAATAATTTTAATCGGTAATAGTTCTGCTGACTGGCATTATCATCAAAGCTAAAGTTAAATCCTATTTTTTCTTCACTAGAAGTCGTGTCTATATCAATATTGTATAAATTAATATCATCAGGAATATAGGTTTCTGCTGATATTGAAGGATAGTCAGAATGATTTACTTCTATTCTGTAATTTTCATTTTTTTCAGGTTTATAATCACTTTTATAATAATACATAGCTAATGAATCAACATTTTGACTATCATCTATATAATTAACATAAGCTAAGTTTTCCAAATCAGGTAATAAAGATATGCCTATCAACTCATTATTCTTGTAAAGCAAAACATTGGCATCATTAATAAATGAAGGTATTGCAGCAGAAAAAGCTCCTACAGAATGAGAAATAACTACTTGAGCATTAGTATCAGTATCTAACAAGCCATTTAAAACTAAAACTGGTTCGTGAGAGGGAATATCTAAATCAATTACTGTTTCCATATCACAGGAAACTATAAGCAAACTAGATAATAGTATAGGATATATGATATTTTTCATAATTAAAATTGTATTCGGTAAGAAATTGAAGGAATTATAGGGAAAAGAGAAACCTGTTTTGCAACCCTTTGATTATCTTCATAATCAAGATAAGCAAAGAAAGGATTTTTTCTATTATATACATTATATGCACCTAAAGATAGCGTGCTATCCCATTTTTTTCTTTTTTTATGCTTATTAACACCAAAGTCCAACCTGTGATATGCGGGTAATCGAGTTGAATTTCTATTACCATATGATTCAACAAAGTCAACAGTAACTTGTTCATCCCAAGGGCTAATTTGAGGCATCCCAGTATAAACTCCTTGAGGGAAAGTAATCGCATTTCCTGTGCCGTACACCCAAGTAGCTCCAACATCCCATTTATCATTAAACTTATGTGATATTACTAAAGAGAAATCATGCCTTCTATCATATTTATATGAATACCACTCTCCAAAATTAATATTATCAAATCTTCTATCAGCCCAAGAAAGAGAGTAACCAATCCAACCTGTAGTTTTACCTTTCTTTTTTTGCAAAAAGAGTTCCATTCCATAAGCCTTTCCTTCTCCACCTGTCTCAATGGCATTCTCCCAAGACTCAGTACTTTCTAAATTAGAGTACCCTGCTTTGTATGTAATTAAATTACTCATAGTTTTATAATAACCTTCTAGGCTCAACTCATAAGCACCTTGAAATAAAAGGGTACTAACACTTCCTGTCCATTGTTTTGATTTTTGGGAAGGAACACTTTCAATAGCTGGCACCCAGATGTCACTTGGAAAACCTACTGATGAATTGGATAATAAATGAATGTTTTGCTCCATGCTAGCGTATGATGCTTTTAACGACCAACTTTCATTCAGCAAATATCTTGCGGATACTCTAGGCTGTAAACTGATATTATTTTTATCAATAATTTTATCCGCTAGTCCTATATTATCAGTAGTACTATTATTTGCTAACGAGTAATATCCAATATGCAAACCAATATTTGCTTTCAATCTACTTGTGATTTTCACATTATCTTCCACATAAAGAAACATTTCATGCACATTCATGTTCCCAGAAAAATTTAGTGTAGTATCTAAAGAAAAATTCTGACTAGTATCAGATGCCTGAATATTAATATTTTGATTTACCTCTCCTGGAAAAAAATGATGGTAAGTATATGATGTCCCAAATTTAATATCATGATTAGGATTTGGCATATAATCAAAATCTATTCTACCTCCAAGGTCTTCAATTCCTGCTAGATAATCAAAATTAATAGCTGTATTTTCGTTTGTGTTATTTGATGTAAGGCCAAAATTGGTATTAAAGGAATATCTACTATAAGTTAATGTTGTATTACTAAAAAGCTTATCAGAAAATAAATGATTCCATCTTAATGTAGATGTCAAATTTCCATAACCTAAACCAAAATTTAAGATATTGTTATCTGAGGACTCGCCTCCCTTCCCTCCTTCTTGGCTACCATCAAAATCTACCCCAAAAGCATCATTACCCATATAAGCACTTAAGTAAATTCTATCCTGCTTAGATATCTTATGATTAATCTTGGCATTAAGATCATAAAAATATAAAGTTAGATCAGTACTTGATGGCATAAATGGCCCCGCAAGCAAATCGGCATAAGTTCTTCTGCCGGAAACCATAAAAGATGTTCTATTTTTAATGATTGGGCCTTCAAGAGTTAATTTAGAAGAAATTAAGCCAAGTGTTGCATCTGCCTTAAACTCTTTCATGTTTCCTTCTCTCATGTCAATTTCCAGCACAGAAGAAAGTCTACCTCCGAACCTTGCTGGAAACCCTCCTTTTGTGAGGCGTACATTCTTAATAGCATCAGCATTAAAAACTGAAAAAAGACCACCTATATGAGATGCATTATATACAGGCACTCCATCAAGTAAAATTAAATTTTGATCAGGGCCACCACCTCTGACATAAAAACCTGAGCTTCCTTCACTTGATTGCACTCCAGGCAATAATTGGATGGCTTTTAAAATATCTACTTCACCTAAAAGAGCAGGAATAGTTCTTATCTGTTCGATAGGAACTTCAATCATTGATGTTTGTGTTGTCTCAACAATATTTTTTTCTCCAGTCACTAAAATTTCTTGAACATTAACTGCAGAAAGTTCAAATTCAACAACATGAGTTACAGCTGAATTCAAACTAAATTTTTTAACTTGGTTTTGATAGCCAATAAAAGTGAAGGAGATATCATATATACCTTGAGGAAGTGTTAAGCTATAAAAACCATAAGTATTTGATGTAACGCCAAGATCCAATGCTGCGCAATAAATATTAGCCCCTACTATGCTCTCCCCATTACTCTTATCAGTAATATATCCACTTATAGTATTTTTTTTTTGTGCATAGATATTTGTTGCTATAGCTAAAAATATTAATAATAATAGTTTCTTCATAAAACAAACTTAATCAATAATTATCTAAATTATAAATAAAACATTTAATTTATAATTATAGCTTTAGTTTTTAGTTTTATCATTTTAATAATGAAATTTTTATTATTTAAATAGTTTTTATCTTTTACTATTTTAATGTTTGACCCATCTGCATGAATACTCAAAGTATCACTATTAAATATTACTAGTTTGTAGTAGGGTATAATCCATGAAAATAAATTAAGTTGCTGTGTAATATTTACTAAGATCCCGTAGGGTCTTAATTCAATACTGCAGTAATTTATGTCGGAAATCTTATTTATAGTATGAGATAAACTCTCTGAAACAGAATGCACAATAAACCTACTAGACCCCGCCCCTTTTAGCTTTAAAGTTTGTAAAAAGCTAAAGCTACTCCCTAAAGTTTCATTAATTTTTTTTTCATCTTCCATATCAAAATATGTACGATTATAAATCATTTCCATTATAAATTTATTTTCTAATTCATTGATATTAAATAAAAAAGCCTGCTCATTTAAGCAGGCTTAATTTGTATTTAAAAAAAGTTTTTTATTTAACAAAGAAATAACCTCGCATGATTTCCGCATGTCCAGGGTAAGTACATAGATATTCATAGTTACCTTTTTTTGGAGCCTTAAATTCTAATACTACGGACTCTCCAGGTTTCGCAACTCCAGAATAGGCGATTATGTTTTTTTTATTCACAACAAAATCTTGAGATGGCCAAATTTTTATTGCTTCACTAGCAACCATTTTTCTAGTTCCATAGTTTATAAATACAATATTATGCATCATTGAGTTATCTATCCCTTGATTTTCTAAATTGATTCTAATCCAGCTGCCTTCCTTAACTGTAATACTTTCTACATCATATTTCATTTCTGACATTGTATTCCCTACAGCGCCTACATTAAATATCTCCCATTTTTTCTCTACAACTTTTTCTACAATTTTGATCTCTTTTCCTTCTGATTTTTCAACATTTTTTTTCTCACCAGAGCAAGCAAATAGGCATGTTAAAATAATGCCAGCAATTAATTTGTGTGAATTGTTCATTTTCATTTTAAGTAGTTTATTTATTTAGTTTGCAAATGTATAGATATTTATTAAAAATACTATACAAAATAACTTTTAGTATTAATAAAAAATTAAATCTAAAAATTTAAAATTGTATGCTCCATTAAAATAAAGGATCTTAATGTAGATTACATATTTTAGCATTATGAATATAACAATTAGAGAAGGATTAAAAGATGACTTACCTGCAGTTTTAAAGTTAATAAAAGAATTAGCTGATTATGAAAATTCTTTAGATCAAGTAACGATTACTTTATATGATTTAGAGCAAGATGGTTTTGGTTCTCATCCTTGGTTTTGGTTTTTAGTTGCCGAAAAAGATTCTGTAATTATTGGCATATCTTTTTATTGGATTCGCTACTCAACATGGAAAGGAAAATTTTTATTTCTTGAAGATTTTGTAATAAAAGAAAAATACAGAAGGTATGGGGTTGGATCTAAATTATTTGAAGAAACAATCAAAATTTGCAAAAAATTAAATCTTAATGGAATGACCTGGCAAGTATTAGATTGGAATATTCCTGCAATTGATTTCTATAGGAAGTTTGATGCTGAGATTAGTAAGGATTGGCTAAATGGAAAGCTTACAAAAAAACAAATTGAAAATATTAATAAAATACTTTAAAAAAGATTAGAATTTGAATTAGCTTTTCTACTCAGTATAGATAACCTCCAGTAGAGTCTGCCCTACTGCATTTAAGGTATTTTTGTCAATATTATCCATATCATCTTTGTGAGTATGCCAATGTTGATTAAAGTTGTTTTCTGTTGCAGGATCGTACTCAATAATATCAATTGTTGGAATGCCTGTGATTGTATTTACATAATAATGATCATCCAATATTTGATTTGCATTTTCAAATACAAAATAACTTCCAAAGCCTAATCGACTTGCCTTTCGCCACACTTTCTGTAAGATATTTGATCCATAATAAGAAGAAATCTGCTCGTGCCTAAAAGTTGCATTTTTTGCTCCTACCATATCTAACAAAATTCCATATTGAGCAAAGTAGTTTGCTTTGTGCGGATTTTTACTCCAGTATTGCGAACCTAAGCACCAAGAATCTTGCATAATTGGAAAGCTAGAATTTTCAGGTTGACCATAATCTTCTGCATCAAAAAGGATAATATCTACTCCTATTTTAGGGTTTTTAATATTGAATTGTCTAGCTATTTCTATTAAAACGCCAACGCCACTCCCTCCATCATTTGCGCCGAGTATTGGCTTGTTTTGGTTTTCAGTATCATGGTCGGCAATGTGCCTGCTATCCCAATGCGCAAAAAGAGCTACTCTATTATTTTTTTCATTAGAAAAGCTAGCTATGATATTTTTTAGAGTGTGATGTTTTCCATCATATGTTGTGATTGAAGCTTCTTGTACGATTACTGATGGGGTGTAGGTTTTTAATTTTTTTTCTAACCAAATGGCACAGTCCCTCCATCCTTTGCTGGATATTACCCTAGGGCCAAAACTAACTTGTTTCGCTACAAACCCATAAGCAGAATCTGCATTAAAAGTAGGGACTTCAATTTTTACTTTTGGTTTTGAAACAAGTTTATTTTTTTGCTTAGGTTCTGAGGAGCATCCAATAATTAATAAAGTAGTTATGATTATTAGAGTACGATATGCCATATATTTTATTTTCTGTGTGCTCATTTTTTTTCTAACAATTACCCATTATTTTAACTCCCAACTACTGCCTTCTCTTCCATCTTTTATTTGGACACCTACTTTATCTAACTCATTTCTAATTAAGTCTGCAGTATCAAAATCTTTTGATTTTTTAGCATTTCCTCTTAGTTGCAATACCAATTCCATCACCTCGTTCGTGAGATCGTTCCCACTACTTCCTTTATTGGAGATAAACCCTAAAATCTCAGTAAAAAAGGTGTTAAATATTTTTTTTAATTGCTCTAAATCAGAAGCGTTCAAACTTTCTTTTCCATCTTTTATAGAATTGATAATTCTTACGCCATCAAACAGGTGAGCTATTAAAATTGGTGTATTAAAATCATCATTCATTGCTGCATAACAATTCTCTTGCAAAGTATTTACGTCATAAGTTGATATGTCTGAAGCTAAAATATTACCTAAAGTTTCCATTGCATTCATAAGCTTTGTAAATCCTTTTTCTGCAGCTTGCAATGCTTCATTGCTAAAATCTACTGTGCTTCTATAGTGGGCCTGTAAAATGAAAAAACGAATGGTCATTGGAGTATATGCTTTTTCTAATTTATCATGACTTCCATTGAAAAATTCTTCTAAATTAATAAAGTTTCCAAGAGATTTCCCCATCTTTTTCCCATCTACAGTAATCATATTATTGTGCATCCAATAATTTACAGGGTTACAATCGTTGCATGCATTGCCTTGTGCTATTTCAGCTTCATGATGAGGAAATACCAAGTCCATTCCACCTCCGTGAATATCAAATTTTTTCCCTAAGTATTTCTCACTCATTGCAGAACATTCCATGTGCCATCCAGGAAAACCGTTACCCCAAGGCGAAGGCCATCTCATAATATGTTCAGGATTTGCTTTCTTCCAAATAGCGAAATCTACTGAACTTTTCTTTTCAGATTGCCTATCTAAAGCTCTAGTTCCTTCTAAAGCATCTTCTATATTTCTTCCTGATAAAGACCCATAAGGATATTTTTCATTATATTTATTCACATCTAAGTATACTGATCCATTTATTGTATAAGCAAATCCGTTTTCAAGAATTTTCTCTACCATTTTAATTTGTTCAATTATATGTCCTGTTGCTCTTGGTTCTATTGATGGGGGTAAACAATTCAATGATGCCATTGCCTTGTGATAGCTGATAGTATAAAATTGAACAATTTCCATAGGTTCCAATTGTTCTAAGCGAGCTTTTTTTGCAATTTTATCTTCCCCTTCATCCGAGTCATTCTCTAAATGCCCTGCATCTGTTATGTTACGTACATACCTTACTGTATAATTCGAATGTTTTAGGTAACGAAACACTACATCAAAAGTAATTCCTGGTCTAGCATGCCCAAGATGGGGGTCTCCATATACGGTAGGTCCACAAACATACATTCCTACATGATTTTTTACTATAGATTTAAAAACTTCTTTCTGTCTTGTAAGTGTGTTATATATTTGAATTTTTTTACTCATTATAATTTGATTTTATATTGTTCCTTCAAGTTTTTCATCATGATGGAAGTTATTTTTTCTAAATCATATTTCAATTCCCATCCCCAATCTTTTTTAGCATAACTATCATCAATTGATGAAGGCCAAGAATCTGCAATTGCTTGTCTGAAATCAGGATTGTAGTTTATTTCAAAATCAGGAATATGTTTTTTTATTTCATCTGCAATCTGTTTTGGGGTGAAAGTTACTCCTGCTAAATTATAAGAAGAACGTATTTTTACTTGTTCGGCTGGAGCTTCCATTAAATCAACAGTTGCACGAATTGCGTCTGTCATATACATCATTGGTAGTGCTGTATTTTCTGATAAGAAACTTTCATATTTTTTATGCTGAATAGCTTGATGAAAAATATCTACCGCATAGTCGGTAGTTCCACCTCCTGGAGCTGCTTTCCATCCAATAAGACCAGGGTAACGAATACTCCTTACATCCACTCCAAATTTATTGAAATAGTATTCATTCCATCTTTCACCCGCTTGCTTAGTAATTCCGTAAACAGTATTGGGTTCCATTACAGTGTATTGTGGAGTATTTTCCATTGGTGTTGTTGGTCCGAAAACTGCAATAGAAGAAGGCCAGAAAACCTTTTTTATTAGCCCGTCTTTTGCTAGATCCAGTACATGAGAATGTGATCGCATGTTTAAACTCCAGCCTAATTCTATATTTTTTTCGGCATTTGCTGAAAGTAAAGCTGCTAGCAGGTAGACTTGTGTAATTCTATATTTTTTTACAATATTTCGCAATAATTTTTCGTCCATTATGTCTAATTTTTCAAATGGACCTGATTCCATTACCTCAATTGAAGAAGGACGAATATCAGAAGCAATAACATTGTCATTTCCATGAATATTTCTTAGTTCTATGACCAATTCGGTGCCAATTTGACCTGAAGAACCTATTATTAATATCCTTTCTTTCATCTGTTATTTAATTTCGACAAATATAACATTATACATTATTTATTCAGGGATAATTTTAATTACAATAAAAATTGAGAATTTTGTATCTTTGCATTATAATTTGTTGATAATTTATGGATCCGAATACTGGTAAAAAAAATATGTTTAATAAGCTAAGTAAGCAACAAGGCTTGAAATTATTAGATCAAGAAGGTTTTAAAAGAAAGACAGTTTCTTTTTATCGATATGTAATTATTGATTCTCCTTATGAGCTTAGAGATGAATTATATGAATCTTGGGAAAAGTTAGGTGTTTTGGGTAGAATATATTTGGCGTGTGAAGGTGTCAATGCCCAGTTAAGTGTCCCTGAATTTAACTTTAAAGAATTTGTTGGGTTGGTGCATGCAAATCCATTGTTTAAAGATATTGCTTTTAAAAATGCAGTGGAAGATGATGGTAATTCATTTTTTAAATTAACTATTAAAGTTCGCAAGCAAATTGTATCTGACGGATTGCCTTTAAACGAGTACGACGTAACTAATGTTGGGAATCATCTTGATGCAAAATCATGGAATAAAGCTTTAGAAAAAGGAGCCACAGTAGTTGATATGCGTAATCATTACGAAAGTGAAATAGGAAATTTTAAAGGAGCTATCTGTCCAGATGTTGAAACTTTTAAAGAGGAACTCCCGGAAGTAAAAAAGATGTTAGAAGGCAAGGAAGATAAACAAATTCTACTGTATTGTACAGGAGGAATAAGATGTGAAAAAACATCTGCCTATTTAAAACATCATGGCTTTAAAGATGTAAATCAGTTGCATGGAGGTATTATTGATTACGCAAGACAATTGGATCAAGATGTGACTTTAAATAATAACTTTGTTGGGAAGAACTTTGTATTTGACGAAAGAAGAGGGGAGCGCATTTCAGAGGATGTAATTAGTAACTGTCATCAATGTGGAGAACCATTTGATACTCATGTAAATTGTAGAAATGTAAATTGTAATTTATTATTTTTGCAATGTGATTCTTGTAAAGAGAAATATGAAAACTGCTGTTCAGTTGAATGTATTGAAATAGTTAATTTACCTTTAAATGAGCAAAAGAAATTGCGTAAAGGGACGAATAATAAAAACATATATTATAGTCATAAACGAGTAAATTTAAATAAAAAAACATGATTAGAATTACTAAAGAATTTAAGTTTGAGATGGCACATGCTTTACATGCTTATGATGGTTTGTGTAAAAATATTCACGGACATTCATATCGCCTTTGGGTAACTGTAAAGGGGGAAGTTAAAAATGAAAAAGGACACACTAAGGATGGAATGGTAATGGATTTTGGGGTTTTAAAAGAAATCATAAAGCCTGAAATTGTGGATAAATATGATCATGCCTTGGTGTTAAACGCAAATTCTCCTCATTCAAAGATTGATTTTTCAGCTTTTGAAAAAGTTTTTTTATTGCCTTACCAGCCTACTTCAGAAAACCTAGTCTTAGATTTTGCAAATCACATTAAGTCTAGATTACCAGAAAATATTTCTTTATGCAAAGTAGTTTTATCTGAAACAGCTACTTCTTTTGCTGAATGGAATATTAGTGACAACTAGTACAATACTTCTTTTTTATTAGTATAAAATCTTTAATTAGAAAGAATTAATATAAATATTTTTATAAATGAAAAATATGACAAAAATTATAGTTTTCATTAATAGTATTTTCTATTTTTGCGATCGAAAAATTGTAAAAAATGACGAATATATTAATTGTTGTAGTTGTAATCTTGTTAGTGGCAGCTTTAGTACAAATACTTAGAGTTAGCGAATTATTATCAGATATAAAAAATAAGGATGTTAATGAGATAACAGATGAGGATAATAACACTCAAGGTATATTGTTTTTAATAGTAGGTTTTGGGTTTCTAATATTTGTTGTTTGGCAAATGGTAACTTGGAATCACCTCTTATTACCTCCGGCTAGTTCAGTTCATGGTGCTCAAATTGATACTTTAATGCAAGTGTCGATGGGGTTAATTTTAATCGTCTTTTTTGTTTTATCTCCGATACTATTTTACTTTCTATACAAGTACAGAGGTAAAAAATCTAATAAAGCATATTTTTTCTCTCACAATAATAAGCTTGAAGTAGTGTGGACTGTTGTTCCTACTATAATTCTTACGACTTTAATTATTTTTGGACTAAAAACTTGGGATAAAGCAATGAATGTCGATGTTTCGGAATCTACCACTATTATTGAAGTTTATGCTCAGCAATTTAATTGGAATGCAAGATATTCAGGACAAGACAATACTTTAGGAAAAGCAAATTTTAAATTGGTTAAAGGAAGTAATATTCTAGGAGTAGATATGCTAGACGTTAACTCTTCTGATGATAAAATGTCTAGAGAGGTTCATTTAGTGATTGATAAACCAGTATTATTAAAGTTTCGATCTCAAGATGTAATACATTCTGCATTTTTACCTCATTTTAGAGTGCAAATGAATTGTGTTCCAGGTATGACTACTCAGTTTGGATTTACGCCAACAAAAACAACCGCACAGATGAAAGAATCTGAAGGAGATGATTTCGAATATATTTTATTATGTAATAAAATATGTGGCGCTTCACATTACAACATGCAAATGAAATTTATTGTTGAAACCCAAGAAGAGTACGATATTTGGCTTGCTTCTCAGGAAAACTTAGAAACTAAATTATTAACTCAAAAATAATATAAAAATGTCGGAACACCATAAGGAAAACTTTATTACCAAGTATGTTTTTACAATGGATCATAAAATGATTGCTAAGCAGTTTCTGATAACAGGAATGTTTATGGCGGTTGTTGGTATGCTTATGTCTGCTATTTTTAGAGTTCAGCTAGCCAATCCTGGTGAAACTTCTATCTTATATAATTTATTGCCAGGTGCTTGGTTAAATGATTCAGGAGGTTTAAATCCCGATAAATATCTTGCTTTAGTAACTATGCATGGGACGATATTAGTTTTCTGGGTGCTAACCGCAGGACTTTCAGGAACATTTGCTAATTTTCTTATTCCATTACAGATTGGAGCTAGAGACATGGCGTCTGGATTTCTAAACATGTTATCTTACTGGTTCTTCTTTATTGCTACAGTTGTATTACTAAGTTCATTATTTGTTGAGACTGGTCCTGCTTCTGGTGGCTGGACAATTTACCCACCACTTTCTGCACTGCCACAAGCCATTCCTGGATCTGGTACAGGAATGACGTTATGGTTAATTAGTATTACATTATTTGTTGTGGGCTCATTGCTAGGTGGATTAAACTATATAGTTACAATATTAAATCTTAGAACTATAGGGATGACAATGCAGCGTCTTCCTCTTACAGTTTGGGCTTTGTTAATTACAGCAATACTTGGAGTTCTTTCATTTCCAGTTCTTTTGTCATGCGGATTATTACTAATTTTTGATAGATCTTTTGGTACTAGTTTTTATCTTTCAGATATTATCATTAATGGTGAAGCTTTACATAACGAGGGGGGAAGCCCTATTTTATTTGAACATTTATTTTGGTTTTTAGGTCATCCTGAAGTGTATATTATTTTATTACCTGCACTTGGAATTGTA
This sequence comes from uncultured Flavobacteriales bacterium, assembly GCA_905181635.1. Classification (GTDB taxonomy): domain Bacteria; phylum Bacteroidota; class Bacteroidia; order Flavobacteriales; family BACL11; genus UWMA-0277. The sequence continues at coordinate 70,562 of CAJIYM010000005.1, read as the reverse complement.
TCTGAGGTTATTGCTGTAAACTCAAGAAAGCCTATTTTTGGATATAAAGCAATGGTTGGGGCATTATTATTAATTGCATTTTTATCATTTATTGTTTGGGGGCATCATATGTTTATGACTGGAATGAATCCTTTCCTTGGCTCTGTATTTACATTTACCACTTTACTTATTGCTATACCTTCAGCCGTAAAAGTGTTTAATTATTTAGCAACTTTATGGAGAGGAAATATTCGTTTTACTCCTGCAATGTTATTTGCTATTGGTACGGTTTCAGCATTTATTACAGGTGGTTTAACTGGCATTATTCTTGGTGATAGTGCTTTAGATATCAATGTACATGATACTTATTTCGTAGTAGGTCACTTTCATATTGTTATGGGACTTTCTGCTATATACGGAATGTTTGCAGGGGTGTATCATTGGTTTCCTAAAATGTACGGAAGAATGATGAATAAAAATTTAGGATACTTACACTTCTGGGGAACTTTTATTTGTGCGTATGGGGTATTTTTCCCAATGCATTTTTTAGGATTAGCAGGTTTACCAAGAAGATATTACTCTAATTCGGCTTTCCCAATGTTTGATGGGTTATCGGATATTAATGAACTCATTACTTTCTTCGCACTAGCAGGAGCTATATTTCAAGTATTTTTTCTTTTTAATTTCTTTTACAGTATATTTAAAGGTACAAAATCAACTCAGAATCCTTGGAAGTCAAACACTTTAGAGTGGACTACTCCTGTAGAAAGGATACATGGGAATTGGCCTGGAGAATTGCCTGTTGTAACTCGTTGGGCATACGATTATTCAAAGCCAGGCGCTGATGAAGATTTCATTTTACAAACGGAACCATTAAAAGAGGGAGAGATAGAACATTAATATGGATATAGCTTTAAGAAATACAGTTAAAAAACAGCTTTTATGGGTAGCATTAGTTTCTATTTCAATGTTTTTTGCCAGCATGTTATCTGCATTTATAGTAGAAAAGGGAGATGTTGATAATTGGAAAAATTTTATTCTACCTAATTATTTTGTAATAAGTACCGGTATAATTATTCTAAGTAGTTTATTACTATTTTTTATAAAATCAACATTAAAAAAGGGTAAGTCTATATTTGGTTTAGTCTTTATGGTTTTAATTTTAGGTTTGTTATTTTCATTCTTTCAAATTAAAGGATGGGAGCAATTAACTAGTCAGGGTATATACTTAACTGGAATTGGAAGTAATGTGGCGGGCTCTTTTTTATATATTTTAACTTTAACTCATCTATTACATCTTGTTGGTGGGCTAGTTGGCTTATGTATAAGTACAATTAAATCAAAACAGAATTTATATTCAATTAATAATTATTTGGGTTTAGAGTTAACATCTATTTATTGGCATTTTTTAACCATACTATGGATAATACTCTTCACTTTTTTAAAATTCTATTAAATTAATAAATTAAAATTATGGACGAAGCATTAATAAAAGATCATAAGCCAGCATGGAAGGGAGGGGACCTGCCTTACAAGGCAAGTTATGGAAAATTAATGATGTGGTTTTTTTTAATAACCGACACCTTGACCTTTTCTGCTTTTTTAGCATCTTATGGTTTTAGTCGATTTAAATATCAGGACAGTTGGCCGGTTCCGGAAGATGTATTTACACATTTCCCTTTCCTTCATGGTGATCATCCATTACTTTTTGTAGCTCTTATGACTTTTATACTAATTATGAGTTCTGTCACCATGGTATTGGCTGTAAATTATGGGCATAAAATGCAAAAGAATAAGGTAATTCTTTGGCTTGTATTAACCATTATTGGTGGCTCTATGTTTTTGGGATCTCAGGCCTGGGAGTGGGGGCATTTTATTCATGGTGATAAAGGAGCAGTTGTTACAAATGGAAGTAGTTCTTACAAGATTAACGATAGTTTATTTGTAAATTCTAATTTAGCTCATGTATTTAAGGATGGAAAAATTTATTCAATTGATAATCTATCTGAGGGTAATCATCACGATTCATCCCATTCGGATGATATAGATTTTGATAATTTTATTTCTATTTTTGCATCTCAAAAAGATCTTGATCTAAGGCTATCAGATAAAACTATACTAGATCATGATTTAGCAGTTGAGTATTTAAAAGAGCGTGGTTTAAGAACTACTAAAGGTGCAGATCTTTATGAAAATGAATATGGACATACTTTGTTTGGAGACTATTTCTTTTTTATTACGGGTTTTCATGGCTTTCACGTCTTTAGCGGAGTTGTTCTTTTAATTATTTTACTTGTAAATGTAATAAAGGATACATATGCTAAAAGAGGCCATTATGAAATGGTAGAAAAGATTGGCCTGTATTGGCATTTTGTTGATTTAGTTTGGGTGTTTGTTTTCACATTCTTCTATTTAGTATAATTAAAAAAAAAATATGGCAAACGAGACAAAAGGAAACTGGTGGATTTGGAAGGTATTTTGGATATTATTATTTATTACTGCATTTGAAGTTGCTCTTGGAATGATAAAGCCACCTTTTTTAGTTGACACAATATTTTTAGGAACAAAATTATTAAATCATGTGTTTATTATCTTAACTATCATAAAGGCAGCATATATAATTCTTGAGTTTATGCACTTGGGACATGAAAAGAAAAGTTTAAAATGGACAGTATTATTGCCAGCTATGGTTTTAGTACCTTATTTGCTGTTTATTATCTTAAGTGAAGGAGTTCATTCATACTTGATGATTTAGAGATAAATACTTATGAAAATAGAGAAAATATCACTTCTTTTTTTATTATTGGTTTTACCCGCTATAATGTATAATTATTTAACAAAGGGGTATAATAATTTTATTAAATTAGAGGTTGTTGGAGGCTCAGATCACATTATTGATAACTTTAGTTTTATCAATCAGGATAACAAGATTATTAATAATGACAGCTTGAAAGGATCTATTTATGTAGCAAATTTCTTCTTTACCTCATGCCCGTCTATTTGTCCAATAATGACAAGAAACATGTCTTACGTACAAGACAAACTAAATGCTTTTCCTAATATTAGATTTTTATCTCATACAGTTGATCCATCTAATGATAATCCAGAAAAGCTAAGTGAGTATGTTGATTTAATGCAAAGTAAAAATATTAATATTAATTTATCTAATTGGGATTTTGTAACGGGAGATAAAGACAAACTATATAAAATCGCTTCCAATTATTTTGTTAATGCAAGCGTTGATTCTTTAGCTCCTGGAGGATTTTTACATTCAGAATACTTTATCCTAATAGACAAGCAAGGAAGGGTTCGGTCTGGAATTGATAAAAACGGAAATGTTGTAGGTGCTTATGATGGTACTAATGAAGTTCAGATGAAGGACCTTATTAATGATGTTAATGTTCTAATGGCAGAATACAAAAGACCTTTAAAAAATGATAAAGATTAAATTATTATTTCTAGTAGTTTTAATGACCTGTTTAAACTCTATTAGCATTGGTCAATGTGCAATGTGTAAGGCTGTTGTAGAGGCTAATTTGGAATCAGGGGATACTAAAGCGGCAGGTTTAAATGATGGTATTTTGTTTTTAATGTCTATGCCTTATATTGCCGTTTTCTTTTTTGCACTATTTTTCTATTTACAGAAAAGAAAAACCCAGACTGCTTAAAAGTATTTTGCCTTCACTTTGCCCCATTTTTTATTTGATTAACAGTGTATTATGAAGCTAGCTAACTTCTTAAGGAAATACTCAATTCTTTCAATTGCGCTTCATCAATATCGGAAGGCGAGTCAATCATTACATCTCTACCCGAATTGTTTTTTGGGAATGCAATAAAATCACGGATGCTTTCTTGACCACCCATTATAGCACATAAACGGTCGAATCCAAAAGCAACACCTCCATGTGGTGGCGCTCCATATTCAAAGGCCTCCATTAAAAATCCGAATTGTTCTTTTGCTTGTTCTTTACTAAATCCCAAATGTTTAAACATTAGTTGTTGCAAAGCTTTATCGTGTATTCTTATACTCCCACCGCCTATCTCATTTCCGTTCATAACAAGATCATAAGCATTGGCACGCACTGCTTCTGGGTCAGTGTCTAGTTTTTCAATATCTTCTGGCTTTGGTGAGGTAAAAGGGTGGTGCATAGCATGGTACCTCTCACTCTCTTCATCCCATTCTAATAAGGGGAAATCCAACACCCATAATGGGGCAAATACTTCTGGATTTCTTAGCCCTAATTTCTCTGCTAAGTGTAATCGTAAAGTTCCTAAAGCTTTTCTGGTATTTCCCCTGGCTCCTGCCATTATTAAAAGCAAATCCCCTTTTTCACATCCTGCTTTTGCAGCCCATTCATTTCTCGCCTGTTCATCAAAAAACTTATCTACTGTCGATTTTGATGTTCCGTCCTCATTATACTTGCAATAGATAAGCCCTGTTGATCTAATTTGTGGTGTTTTTACAAAATTTACCAAGGCATCTAATTGTTTTCTTGTGTAATTAGCACATCCTTTTACATTAATAGCGACTACAAGTTCTGCATTGTCAAACACCCCAAAATCTTTTCCTTGGCATAGGTCATTCATCTCTACAAACTTCATGTCAAAACGAATATCTGGTTTGTCCGAGCCATAGAGCTTCATTGCAGTGTCGTAAGTCATTCTTGGAAATTCATTAAGCTCAACTCCTTTTACTTCTTTTAGTAAATGGCGAGTTAATCCTTCAAACATATTCAGGATATCTTCTTGCTCAATAAAGGACATTTCACAGTCAATCTGAGTAAATTCTGGCTGACGGTCGGCACGTAAATCTTCATCTCTAAAACACTTTACAATTTGATAATATTTATCGATTCCACCCACCATAAGCAATTGCTTAAAAGTTTGTGGCGATTGTGGTAATGCATAAAACTGCTTTTCGTTCATTCTACTTGGCACAACAAAATCTCTTGCTCCTTCAGGTGTTGATTTTATTAAGTAGGGCGTTTCCACCTCAATAAACCCTTGGTTATCCAAGTAATTTCTTGTTACTTTCGAAACCTGATGTCTTAGTAGTAAGTTTTCTTTTATTGGGTTTCTTCTTATATCTAGGTAACGATACTTCATTCGTATTTCTTCCCCACCATCCGTTTCGTTTTCAATAGTAAAAGGAGGTGTTATTGATTTGTTTAATATTGTAACCTCACTAACCTCAATCTCAATTTCCCCTGTTAAAATATTCTTATTTTTACTTTCTCTTTCTACTACTTTTCCTGTTATCTGAATCACAAATTCACGCCCTAATTTTCTAGCATCTATACAGATTTCAGCATTTAAATCCATGTTAAAAGCCAATTGTGTAATTCCATATCTATCACGCAAATCCACAAAAGTCAGCCCTCCTAAATCTCGTGTTTTTTGCACCCATCCACTCAGGGTTACTTTTTGGTTAGCATTTGTTATATTTAATGTACCGCAATTGTGTGTTCTTAACATCTTATAATTATTAGCTTGCGAAATTACAAAACAAAATGTGGTTTAGGTATATTTGCCTTATGGAAATTATTCCTTTTGACGATACATACTTCATGAAACAAGCCCTTTTGCAAGCTAAGGAGGCCTTTGAAAAAGATGAAGTTCCTGTAGGAGCTGTTATTGTATGTGAAAATCAAATTATTGCTAGAGCCCATAATTATACCGAACGTTTAAATGATGTAACTGCTCATGCCGAAATGCAAGCTTTTACGGCTGCTGCTGATTATCTAGGTGGAAAATACCTAAAAGAATGTACCCTTTATGTTACCCTTGAACCATGTATAATGTGTGGTGGTGCTGCTTATTGGACACAGTTAAAAAAGATAGTTTATGGGGCAAAGGATGAAAAAAGAGGGTTTTCTTCTTTGTCAGAAAATATCCTGCATCCAAAAACCGAAATAGATAGTGGTTTATTGCAAGAAGAATGCATGAAATTATTGTCAGATTTTTTTAAAAACAAAAGGTAAATAAGCGTATTTTTACCAAAAATTAATTGTTATGAATTATCCAGAAGAAATGTGCGCGCCAATGCGTAAAGATTTAACCTCAGTAGGTTTTGTTGAATTAAGAACTGCTGAATCTGTATCCGATTTATTAGATAAAAAAGAAGGAACTGTTTTAGTAATGGTGAATTCAGTGTGTGGTTGTGCAGCAGGTAATGCACGACCTGCTGTAAAAATGACAACTCAGTTTGAAAAGAAAGTAGATGTTTTTGCAACTGTTTTTGCCGGCCAGGATATTGGTGCTGTTGCTAAGGCCAGAGAATATATGGCTCCATTTCCTCCTTCATCACCAGCTATTGCTGTTTTTAAGGATGGGAAATTAGTCCACTGTATCGAGCGTCATCACATCGAAGGAAGGTCAGCTGAAATGATTGCTGATAATTTAAAAGATTGTTTTGATAATATCTGCTAACTAGCAAAATTCTGATTTCAAATTTAAAATATTATGGACAGCTTTTAAAATTTAAGCTATCGATTACTGTTGTGTTATCGGCTACAATAGGTTATTTATTAGGTTTTGAAATCTTTGACATTACTACTTTTAGCTTATTAGTTGTTGGTGGTTTCTTTGTTACTTGTGCTGCTAATGGTTTTAATCAGTTAATTGAGCGTGAGCATGATAAATTTATGGAACGAACTGCTATTCGTCCTCTGCCGCTAGGTAATTTATCAGTTAATCAAGCACTTATTTTCTCAATACTCCTTGGAACTTTAGGTATATTTGCTTTAAACCACATTAACCCTCTAGGTAGCTTCTTTGGTTTGATGTCAAAATCTGGTGCCTTTGGTTTGCTTTCTATGGTGTTGTATGTTTTAGTATACACTCCATTTAAAAGGATTTCTCCTTTTGCAATTACTGTGGGAGCAGTGCCTGGTGCTATTCCATTTTTATTAGGTTTTGTTGCTGCAACTGATGATTTTGGTGTTGCGGCAGCTACACTTTTTGCCATTCAGTTTTTTTGGCAATATCCACACTTTATTGCTATTGCTTGGGTGCAGGATGCAGAATATAAGAAAGCAGGTTTCAAGATGATGCTTGGAGGTGAAAAAGGAAAATACCCAGCTTTTATTGCGGTGATTACCGCTATCCTTATGACCGTTATTTCGGTTATTCCTTTTCTTTTGGAAATTCCTTTATTATCATTATCGATATATGGGGCAGTTACTGTGTTTTTATTGGGAGCTTGGTTTACCTCAAAATCATTAAAACTATACCAAGACTGTGATGATTTAGCAGCTCGCACTTTAATGCTAAGCTCTTTTGCTTATTTGCCATTAATACAAATTGTTTATACGTTAGATAAATTTTTAATTCAATAAAAAAAAATATGAAAAAAAAAGACTCATTTTTTGTTCCTTTGATAATTACTTTGTCAATTATTGTCCCAATTTTAGTTGCTTTATTAATGTTATTTCCTGATGTGTTTCACATAGAATCTGAAAGTATTGATTTTAGCTCTCTACCTTTCTTTCATGCTGTTTTAAATGGGTCAACTGCAGTACTTTTGTTTACAGGATTTATTTTAATAAAAAACAAAAAGACTAATTTACATAAATTTTCAATGTTATCGGCTTTTATTTTATCATCTATTTTTTTACTGTCTTATGTGACATCAAAACTCACAAATTTACCAGTTCCTTTTGGCGGAGAGGGGATGATTAGATACATCTACTTTTTCATTCTTATTTCACATATAATTTTATCTGTTCTTGTTTTGCCATTGGCTCTTTTCGCAATTTACAGAGGAATGACAGGAGAGATTATAAAGCATAAGGCAATTGTAAGATATACGTTTCCTATATGGATGTATGTTGCTATTACAGGAGTAATGGTATATATCTTCATGTCTCCATACTATTAGCAATTAGTTATTTTATTTAAAATCTAAGCAGGAAATTTCCTGCATTTTTCTTCTAGTTGTTTTCAATTTATCATTTGTTTATCTTTTATCATAAAATTTGTATCTTGCGAGCTTATAAAGAATTTAATTATTTTAGATAACATGAAGAAGATATTACTTTTTACGAGCATTTTGTTTTTAACTACTATAACTAGTTTATTTGCTCAAGATCCAACTATTGATACTGCATTTATTTCACAACCTATTGTATGTAATGGCGGTTATGTGGCTGATGAAATGCTAGTTACGGTTAACCAAACAGCTCCTAATCCAGTTGATTATAAATGTATTGTAGGATATTTTCCAATTCCATCACTTTTTGTTTCTTACTTTAGTACAGACATAACAACAGCTTTGTCACTTAATTTTACAAGCTTACTTCCTAATGTTGATTATTGTATTAGGTTAGTAGATTCTGCTTCGTATTACTCAGCAAATGGAGGAAGCTCATCTGGTACTAGCTCTATAGGGGTATATGACGAGTTTTGTTCAGTTAATTTTTCAGAACCATCTCAGCTAACAGCTTCTACTTCTATTGTTGCTAGTAATTTATGTGCAGGTGATTGTATTGCTGCTGAGGATCTATTAGTTTCTGGAGGAACAGGACCTTATTCATTTACATTAGATGGAGGAACTCTTCAAAATTTAGTAAGTGGTGATTCAACTTATTCATTTGTTGCTTTGTGTGCAAATAATTATGATATTGTAGTTACAGATGCAAATGGATGCTCTACCTCTCCTTCAGCAACTAGTTTTACATTAGATTCAATATCCCCTATTGTTCTTTCAGTTACAATTTCTGATTATAACAGCTATAATATCTCTTGTAATGGCGGTTCAGACGGAACGATAACGGCTTTAGCAAGTGGAGGGACCGGTGTATTTACATATTCAATAGATGGAATTAATTTCCAATCTAGTGCTATATTCTCCGGTCTAACATTAGGTACATATACAATAATCTGTAAAGATTCTAATGATTGTATTGAAACAGAAATTTTTATATTGAACGAACCTCCGGCACTCTCAGGAACAGCAAGCGTTATCTTAGATGTTGATTGTTATAATTCAAGTACTGGAGGTATTGATTTTCAGATTGATACTATTAATATTGGAGTTCCAGGATATGTATTTTCAATTGATAATTTTATAACTGATCAAACAAATTCAACTTTCATTAATTTATTTGGAGATTCAACTTATACATTGAAAATTATGGATGCTAATGGCTGTATAGATAGCTCATTAGTTTATTTAGCTGAACCAACACAAATAATTTACTCAACAATTCTTTCTGATTATAACAGTTATGAAGTAAGTTGTAATGATTCTTCCGATGGTAGTATTACGTTTTCATCTATAACTGGAGGATTAGCTCCATACACATATTCAATTGATGGTGGTGTAATATTTAGTTCAGACACTTTCTATTCCAATTTATTATCTGGAATCTATAATGTTGAAGTTAAGGATGCTAGCGGGTGTATTGATTCAAACATTGTTACTTTAGATAATCCTGGATTATTTAGCATACCATATTTAGTTAGTAATGCTATTGATTGTCCTAGTGGTTGTAATGGGGCAATTTCTATTAATTCTTTAAATGGTGTTGGACAAGAGTTTTATAGTATAAACTCAGGCCCTCAGCAAACTACCCCTTATTTCTCAGGTCTTTGCGGAGATATTACTAATGGATCTTACATTTTGAATGCAGTTGATGATAATGGATGTACAGCTAGTATATCTTTTTCATTAGCTGAGCCTACAGGCTTTGTTTATACGACTTCTAGTGCTCTAGAATATTGTAATCAATCGGATGGTCAGGCCTCAATAACAGTAGCTTCAGGAGGTACAGGTAGCTTATCATACATTTGGAATAATGATACTTTACAAAACTCTTCTGTTGCAAATAACCTAGTAACAGGAATATATACAGTTGAAGTCACTGATAGTAATGATTGTCAGTTTACAGAATCAGTTTCTGTATTAGCAGATATAGGTTTTACGGTTTCGTTTACAACTTTATCACCTTGCTTGGGAGATTCTAGTGGTTCTGCAACAGTTACAGCAGCGGGAACGCCTGCGTATTCATATCAATGGACTGATATTAATGGAGTCATTACAGGCGAAACATCTGCTACAATCAGTGGTATACCTATAGGAACATATTCCGTGTTGGTAACTGATTCTACTTCTTGCGTTATAACTGAAAGTATTAACATTACTCCTGAATCTAATCAAATTGTTATTGATACTGTATTAGTTACCTATAATAGCTGTTATGGTATTAATGATGCTCAGATAGAGATATTAGTAAGCGGCGGGCAACAGCCGTATTCTTTTTCAAACACAAATGGATTAAACAATCAGCCTAATCCTGTTTTTGGAATGTTAGCTCCAAATACATATGTTATTCAAGCAATTGATGCAAATGGTTGTTTTGATGATACAAGTATTACTTTATCTTACCCTGGCTTATTAGCAATTGATAGCACAGTATTTACTCACATTAGTTGTTATGGGTTTGATGATGGTGCCGTACAAGATATTCAGTTTGTTGGGGGTACTGGTCCTTTTGAATTTTCTATTGATGGTAACCCTACTCAATCGAATATGCTTTTCTTAGCTTTGGAGCCCGGCCAGCATACTATTGAAGTGTTTGATATAAATAATTGCGCTTCATCAGATTTTATTACCATAATTGAGCCTACTTTATTTGAAGTTGAAACTACAACATCTAATTGGAATAATTATCAAATAAGATGTAATGAGGATAGTTTAGGTTATTTAGATATTATAGGCTCTGGTGGTACAGCTCCTTATTTAACTGATAGCATAATTTTTTCTAATACAACTACTATTGATAGCATTTGGGCTGGTATTCATAATTTTGTAGTAGAGGATGCTAATGGTTGTACTTATCAAGAAACAATATTATTTAACGAACCTAGTTCTATTCAACATAGTTTTGTAACAACTAACATAAATTGTGCCGAATGGAATAATGGATCTGTTACAGATTCAGTTTATGGTGGAGTTGGCTCGGCAACTACTTATTCCTATTTATGGGATTCTGGAGAAACAACTTATTCTTTATCTAATTTAACAGCAGGGACTTACACGATTACCGTAACAGATGAAAATGGATGTGAGGATAAAGATTCAGTAATAATTAATGATGATAATGTTTTTCAAGCTAACCAAGGTACTATTGAAAATGTTGGTTGTTTTGATGATTGTGACGGAGAGTTAAATGTTAATGTTTTTGGAGGAGTACCTTTTTCTGGTTTAACGTCTTACAACTATTTATGGAATGATTATCTTGGGCAAAGTACAGCATTAGCAGTAGGTTTGTGTGTAGATAGTATTACTCTTTCTACTGATTATTATTGTGTTGTTTCAGATGCTGTAGGATGTTCAGACACTGTTAATTTCACACTAACTCAGCCAGAAGAATTGCAAGTTGATATTTCAATAACCAGTCCAATTTCTTGTAATGGTTTCTCTGACGGAAAACTAAATGCAAATGTTACGGGAGGGGAGCTTGCTTATGCTTATTCCTGGTCTAATGGAGGTACTGGCTCACTAATTTCTAACTTACCTTTAGGTGTTTATAAAGTAATAGTTGAAGATGCAAATACGTGTAGAGATACATTTGAGGTTTATTTAAATGAACCTACACTATTAGGAATATCAATACAAGAGTTTGATATTTCTTGTTTTGGTGACGATGATGGTTCTATTGAGGTATTAGGAAATGGAGGGACTTCTTTTGAAGCAACTTATTCGTATACACTATATTCTGGAACCACAATAGTTGACCAAGTTGTAGATTATGAGTCGGGGTCAGTATCACAAACTCCTTTTGTGTTCACCAATTTATCTCCTGGAAATTATTATGTTATTGCTAAGGATAGAAATGGCTGTGACGTAATATCATTTTCTGTAGAAATAACAGAGCCTTTTGAACCGCTTACTCTTTTAGTTGATACCGTTGACGAAACTTGTTTGTTAAATGATGGGATTATTAGAATGTTTCCTGAAGGAGGAAGTCAAATATTTAATTATTTTATAAATGGAACTCAAACATTAAATAATTCAAATATCATTGGTGGAAATCCACCTGGATGGTATGCTATTACCGTTATAGACACAAGAGGATGTGAAATTAATGATAGTACATTTATTAAAGACTATAGAAAAATATTTTTACCTGAAAACTTAATTAACATTGATACTACAATTTGCTTGGGTCAATCAATTATTATTGATGTTGATGAAAGCTCTGAGTTAACATATACTTGGAATGATGGTATAGAAACAGGAGATAGAATTATTATGCCAGAAATTATTTTGGCTCAGGGAGAAAACGCAACAGTATATTACACTTTAACTATTACTGATGCCGATAATTGTGAGCAAGAGAATATTGTTGCTGTTAATTTTAATTCAATTGATCCAATGTTAGGATCAAATCCTGCAGTTGAATATGGTGTTTACCCGATCGTATTAGCGGGGGATAATATTAACTTGTTTTCTGATAATAATAGTTGTGTAGAGTATACTTGGCAGTGGACTAATGATACAATTACAAATACTAATGGTTTTATTAATATTCCATCTATTTCAGAAACTGATTGGTATTATTTAAATGTTAAGGATGCTAATGGATGTTTAGGTTATGATTCTATTTATGTTGTTGTTGGTGTAAAGCCTTACGAAGCAATAACTCCTAATAATGATGGCTTTAATGATACTTGGGTGCCACTAGATATAAGATCTTATCAAAATGCTTTAGTTCAAATATTTAATAGATGGGGTGGTTTAGTTTTTGAATCAAGTGGAGGAAATAATTATCAGTCTTGGGACGGGACTAATGAAGGAAAAGAGTTGCCAGTTGGAACATACTATTATATAATAGACTTAAATACAGGTGATGAGCCTCAAACAGGTCCTATTACAATTATCAGATAATATGAAAATGAAAAAAATGAAAAAAATATCAATCTTATTTTTTGCAATTTGCTTTGGAGGTATTTTAAAAGGACAACAACTTCCACAAATTACACAGTATATGAATAATAATTATGCTATAAACCCTGCTGTTGCTGGGATGTATGATTACTATCAAGTGAATACTTCTATCCGTAATCAATGGATAGGAATGAATGAAGGACCTAGAACTAATGTAATTAGTGTTTATGGAAAGCATAGTGATCATGTTGGTCTAGGAGGCACCTTGTACAATGATGTTACGGGCCCTACAAGTAGATCGGGAGGTTCAGCCTCATATACTTATGCTTTTTCGTTAAGCTCTAAAATGAAACTTTCATTGGCATTACAAGGTGGGTTTACACAGTTTAAAATTATTAAGAACAATATATCTGTTGATGATCAAAATGACCCCTTAATGCTTGGTGGTGATGTAGTAAGAACTTTACCTGATGCAACTTTTGGTTTAAATTTCAGTGGAGATAAATGGTATATAGGGGCTGCTATCCCTCAACTTTTAAGTTCAGAGCTCAAATTAATGGATGATAATTTTACAAGAATATATGATACTACAAGTCAGAATGGAAAATTGGCTAGCCATATTTATGTTTTAGGTTCATATGTTTTTGATATTAATCCAGCAATTTCTATTGAGCCAAGCTTTTTCTTAAGGTCAGTAGTTGGTGCAAAAACTCAAATTGACTTTGGCATAAAATCAGAATACAAAGAGATATTTTGGCTAGGTATGAATTATAATATGAATAATGATTTATCTTCAATTGCCGCATTGTTAGGTTACAATATTAATGATAAATTTAATATTGGTTATTCATACGGAATGCCTTCTACAGCGACTAATAGTTACTATTCAGGATCTCATGAATTTATGTTAGGCGTTAGACTTCCTAACTAGAATTATAAATAAATAAAGAGAAAGCCCTCACGTAAGCGAGGGCTTTTATGTTGCACAATATTATGAACGAATAGTACAACCCAAAACAAGTATTACGACGTTACAAATATAATAAGCTTGATTATGTTTTTAAGTGATTGAAATATAAGATGTTAACATGTATTTGTTTATTTTATTTGGGTGTCCTGCAAGAATGTAAATGTATAAAATATGGGTTTAAATAAACTTCTGTTTATATATTTACACCCTACAAATAAAAAGTATGAAAATTGCAATTTTAGGTACAAGAGGGATTCCTAACAATTATGGAGGTTTTGAACAATGTGCAGAATATTTATCCGTAGGCTTGGTTGAAAAAGGACATCAAGTTAGCGTTTATTCGCCAGATTTTCACCCCTATAAAGAAGAAAGCTATAAAGGTGTTCAAATAATAAGAAAAGCAGGACTTAAAACTTTCTTAGGTAATTCAGGATCTAATTTTATTTATGACTATATATGCTTCAAAGATGCAACAAACAAGGATTTTGATATCATTTTAGAGCTTGGTTTAATTACTTCAGCTTTATCGGTAATATTTTGTAATCACAAAAATAAAGTAATTGTAACCAACCTTGATGGACTAGAATGGAAGCGTTCAAAGTGGAATTATTTGGTTCAGAAAATCACTAAAACGATTGAGAAATATGGAGTTAAACATTCGGATTATTTAATTGCTGATAATGTTGGGATTCAAGATTATATTCATGAAGAATATAATAGAAAATCTGAATTTATTGCTTATGGAGCTTTTGATGCTGCGATTCCCAACCCTAATTGTCTGAAGGAATATGGTTTAGTTCCTAATAATTATATTTTAACAATTGCAAGATTAGAGCCTGAGAATAATTTAGAAGTGATGTTTGATGGTTATATCCTCAGCGGAATAAAACATCCATATTTTGTTGTTGGAAATCACATGACTAATTATGGTGATTTTCTGAAAGATAAGTATAGAAATTCAAACATTATTTTCCTTGATGGTATTTTTAATAAACCTCACCTTGATAATATGAGATATTATTCAAAATATTATTTACACGGTCATTCTGTAGGAGGGACTAATCCTGCTTTACTTGAAGCTATGGCTGCAAAGGCATTTATTTTAGCACATGATAACCAGTTTAATAAATCAGTAGTAGATCAGAATTCATATTATTTTAATAGTGCCAATATATTAGCTGATTTACTAAAGGACAAAGAGATTTTAAAAAATAAAATTGAATTCGTAAAAAATAATCTTATAAGAATAGATAAAGTTTACAGATGGTCTATTGTTATTAATAAATATGAATCTTATTTCAAAAGAATTTTAGACAATAAATAAATCTGAAGCAATGGCATCAGCAAATAACTTACCATTTTTGGTAAGTATATAAGCCCCTTCATACTGCATTATTTTTCCTTTCTTTTCCCATTTTATTACTTGTTTTTTAAAATTGTCTAGAGCTTCTTGCCCAAACTGATTATTCAGATAATCTAGCTTAACTCCCCAAATTGTACGCAAGGCAATGAAAATATATTCATTGCATTTTTGAGAATTGCTAAGTTGTTCTAACTCAAAATATGAAACACCATCATTTATCTTATTTATGTATTGCTTGTTTGATGAAACGTTCCATTGTCGACTATTTCCATTAAAGGAATGTGCAGAAGGTCCGACTCCTAAATAATGCTTATTTTCCCAATAGGCAGTATTATGTTCTGAGAAGAACCCTTCCTTTCCAAAATTTGATATTTCATAATGAACAAAATTATTTTTACTAGCAACGTCTAACAAAGTATTGAAATGTTTAACTGTAATTTCATCATTCAAAGGGGTTACAAGTTTCTTGTCAATTAGATGTTTTAATTTTGTTTTAGGCTCTACTGTTAAAGAGTAAGCCGAAAAATGTTGTATGTCTAGAGAGATCATTTGTGCTAAGTTTTCCTCCCAATTTTTATTACTTTGATTTGGTAGTCCGTAAATTAAATCAATAGTAATATTTTTAAAACCTGATTCCTTTGCAATCTTGATACAATTAAGTGCTTCCTTTGAATTGTGAGATCGATTCATAAATTTTAAATCTTCATCATTGAAGGATTGAATACCAATACTTAGCCTGTTAACACCAGTCTCCTTAAGCTCTAAAAGTTTATTTTTATTAAGATCATCTGGATTACATTCTAAAGTGATCTCAACATTAGGGTCAATCTTAAAATTATCATACAAAGTGTTGATTAAACTTTTTATTTCTCCTTTTTTAAGTATTGAAGGTGTCCCACCACCAAAATAAATAGAGTTAATTTTAGCGTCATTTAAGTATGTTTTTCGCAGCGATATTTCTTTTTTGATACTTTCTAGCATTTCATTCTTGTCATTTTGTGCAATTCTGAAATGAAAATTACAATAAGTACATTTCTGTTTACAGTAGGGGATATGTATGTATATACTTGCCAAAATAGTTTGTATTAAAAGTTCGGCTAATATAAAAAAGCATTTTCTTTATCTTTCTTAACATAAGGTAATAGCATCTATAATTATATCAGGCGCTACTTTTTATATAGAATCTATAAGAATCTATTTATTATAACTAACTCACAAGTTAAAAAATTATCTTCAACTAAAATAATTTACTACTTTTGATTTTATGAATAAAGATTATTTTTCAAATCTCACTTCTGAGGAAAAACATATTCTAAAAGATAAGGGAACAGAAGTTCCTTTTACTGGCAAGTATAATGAACATTATGAGGCGGGAATTTTCATTTGTCGTGCTTGTGATAACCCATTGTACGAATCTAACACAAAATTTAATTCAGGTTGTGGCTGGCCTTCATTTGATGATGAAATTGAAGGAGCAATTACTCATTATGAAGATTTGAGTGGCGGTCGATTAAGAACTGAAATTTGTTGTAAAAAATGTGATGGGCATTTAGGACATATTTTTTTAGGAGAACAAATTACTATAAAAGATACACGTCATTGCGTAAATTCATTGAGCATACGCTTTAAGGCTTATTCTAAGTTGCAAAGAGCAACTTTTGGAGCAGGATGTTTCTGGTCAGTCGAAAAGTTATTTAAAGCAACTGAAGGCGTTTATTTATCTAGAGTTGGCTATATGGGAGGTGATACTGATATGCCAACTTATAATGAAGTCTGTAGTGGAACAACTAATCATGCTGAAGTAGTTGACTTGTATTTTAATCCAGAAAAAGTTAGTTTTTCTAATTTGCTAAATATATTTTGGGCAAATCATAATCCAACTACATTAGATAGGCAGGGATTTGATAGTGGGACGCAATATCGTTCAGTTGTTTTTTGTCATAGTGAACAACAACTTAAAGAGGTTAAACAATCTTTGCAAAATCAACAGAAAAATTTAGAAAATGTAATTGTAACTCAGGTTCTTTATTCTTCAAAGTTTTTCAGAGCAGAAGAATATCATCAGAATTATTTGAATAAGAATAATTCAGGAAGCTGTGGAATTTAGTCTTTTAGGTAAGTGAACACAAAAGGTAGTCCCTACTCCTTTTTTAGATTGCATTACAAAAATACTCCCCTTGTGATATTGCTCAACTATTCGTCTAGATAGAGAAAGCCCTAGCCCCCAACCTCTTTTTTTTGAAGTTACACCAGGTTTAAATATGTTTTTTAGAATTGAACGATCAATTCCACCTCCTGTATCTGCAATATTTAGAATAAGATTATTAGTGTCTTCAGTAATAGAAATTTTAATTTCCCCCCTTCCCTTCATGGCGTCAACTGCATTTTTTACTAAATTTTCAACCACCCATTCTAGAAGTATACTATTTACAGGGATAATGATTATTTTGTGTGGAAAGTCTAGTGTAAATAAAGTATGGACAGGCATTCTAGATTTCAAGTATTCTACGGATTGTCTAATTAATTCTACTACATCCACATCTCTTAGTACTGATTTTGATCCAATTTTTGAGAATCGATTAGAAATAGTCTCTAACCTTTTAATATCTTTCTCCATCTCAAAAACCATACTTTCTGTCCCTTCTTTCTCCTTCAGAAGTTCTACCCATGCCATTAATGATGATAATGGAGTTCCTATTTGGTGGGCTGTTTCTTTTGCCATTCCAGCCCAAACCTTGTTTTGTTCAGAATTACGGCTGGCACTAAAAATAAAGTAGGCGAAAAACATGAATAAGCCAATGAATCCTAATTGGTAAATTGGATAGTATCTTAATTGATAAAGCAATGCTGAATCCTTGTAGTAAATCCATTGTTTGTTACCTAAGATATTAATTTCAATTGGAATTTCCTTTCCTAATCGTATTTCTAATAGTTCATTTCTAAGATAAGATTTGGTAATTTCTTTCTTATTTATTAGGCCTATTTTTAATAAAAAACTATCTACTTTACTGTAATAGTTGAAATTTCTATGTTCTAAAATGCTATCGCATTCATCAACTAAAATAACAGGAATATTGCTATTTTCTGAAATTACTTTTATGGCTAAAGAGTAATCTCCTTCACCAGATATATTAACTAGGTGTTTCGTTGCATGAGCCCAAAGTTCTATCTTTTTTCGCTCTTCATTTTTTAATTGTTTTACTAAACGATTGGTTAAAAAGAGTGAAGATAATCCAATAATAATTGCAAGTCCTAATAAGGTGAATTTCCACTTTTGTTTTTTAGAATATATATCCATTTTATTGTTTATTCATCATCCCATTCAATAATAACACCCTGTTCTTTTTCCTTTTGTTCTTGTTCCTTCGTTAGTAATATATCTTCCTTAATAATATTCGTTATTATTTTTCTTTCTTGTACTATTCCTTTTTGTATATCCTCTCTAAATCGTATCCCATCAAATGAGATGTTTGGATTTTCAGAATTTCCAGTCATTTTAAAATATATGGTGTTGAAAATTTCCCCATTTTCTTTTATCTCTCCAAATTCAGTTTTTTTAACGTTAGTGTTTTTCTTTCTAAATTTAGTTGACATTAATTCCGAAAGTAATAGTTTAATTCGATAATCTATTTCTTGTTCAAATGTATGAGTCCCTGATAAAAAAACAGATAGCGCAGATGATTTTATTTCCATAGTAGGGATAGTAACTAGCTTATTGTCAATCTCAATTGTATTTTCTAAAGTAGAGAATTGTACTGTTTTTAGATCGTCAAGACTTACATAGTCTGATAGGCTTTCAAGTGGCTTAAATTGTATTAATTCTCCTTTTTCAATAACTAAATGAGATTTTACGCTTAGCTTATCTTTTTCAAAAATAAATCCAGTTTTCCATGATGCTTGCATTTGAATTTCGGCGCTACCAATTCCCTTAATGTGTTTTGCGGTTATAAAGTCTTGATTGAAATTATTAAAAGCCAAAAAGGCATTTCGGATATTTAATTTCTTGAGATTAAGTTGAGAAAATAATGTTAACTTATTGTTTTTTGATTCATAGAACTTGAAGTTTCCAGCTATATTTCCATTTAGGCTACTTAATCTTATATTTTCACCTGTAAGAGATTGGTTATTATAGTTGAATTGTCCAGTAATATCTGAGGCAATAAAATCATCGTAGCTAAAAGTTTT
The DNA here is from genome assembly GCA_905181635.1 of uncultured Flavobacteriales bacterium. Classification (GTDB taxonomy): domain Bacteria; phylum Bacteroidota; class Bacteroidia; order Flavobacteriales; family BACL11; genus UWMA-0277. The sequence goes on along the minus strand of CAJIYM010000005.1, from coordinate 51,173 downwards.
AATGTTTGTGTTTACGTCAGCATAAATCCATTTAGGCATAGTTCCTTCCCCTTGCTCCTCTAAAGTATCTTTTAGAGAAAGTAATTCATCAAACTTAATATAAGTTGCTTTCAGCTTTCCGGTAATGTCAATTGTATCTTCCTTTTTTAGAATATATCCAATTAAATTAGTGATATCTCCAGTAAAATCAATATCACTATCAGCAATTGTAAAAGCACTATTTTTTACTTCAATTTGATTATTCTTAAATACACACTCTATACTATTAAAATTAAAATCAAGAGGTATATTTTTGTAAATAAAACTTACTTCTTTAAAGCTAGTTTTTGAAATATGATTAGCTTTTAGAAAGTAGTTGGTAAATTTGCTGTCAAACGAAATATTTCCTAAATATTGTGTGTTAGCATTTACTTTTCCTTGTAGGTTGAAAAATGGTGAATCTTCAAAATAATGATTAATTTCTGCTAAATCCCAAATAGAACTAAAGTTAGCTGTTAAATAATAGTTGTTTAAGTTCTGGATACTAAAATCTCCTTTTAGGAACCCATTTTTTGTTTTTGAATTAAAATCACTAATTTCAATTCTTGTGTTATGAAAACTTCTTTCTTCCCCATTAGTTATTTTAGATTTTAGACTAATACCTTCTAGTATAAATGGTCGGCTTTTTAAATTAAAGCTTCCTTTTTCAATGCTACATTCCATGTCAAGATATGGATTAGATACTTTGCTAACTAACCCTTTAATATTTCCATTACAATTTACAATTCCATTTGCCTGAAATGAGCTGTAAATAGATTTAAGATGTTCAGGTGTATTTTGAATAATATTAGTTAATTCTTGATCTTCACAAGAAAAATCTAGGTCAATTATTTTCCCCATAATAATTTCTCCTGATAATTCAGTTTTTAAATTTTCAATATGTACTATTGATCCTTTTTGGATTAGAATACTGTCTTTTTTTATTTCGAGAACAGTAAGTAATATCATTTGTTTTTTATGAATATAATCTCTCGTATTTACAATTAATTTTTTAGAAAATAATTTAGCATTAATGATTACATTTTTTTCTTTAAAGTCAAGAAATCCCTCTTGTATTTCCCATTTAAGATTAACTTCTTTTTTAGTTAAGTTAATATGTGTGCCTAACAGTATTAAATTGTTAAGGGATAATTTATTTTTACTTTGTTTATTAGTTTTGAAAATAGCAAAATTAGGATTGTTATCATCATCATATTTTATATTGATTTTCCCGTTATCAACTACCACTTTTTTTATGTCAAATGAACTTTGTATAATATCAATGATACTAAGTTCAATATAAGTTGATTTTGCATAAAAGAGAGTGTCATTATTGAATCCCTCTTTTTCAAAAGCAAGCAAATTACTTATTTTTACTGATGCTGAAGGGAATTTTTCATATAAACTAAACGCAACATTTCCTAGTTTTAGGTCGGAAGTCATTTTCTCTTGGATTTTATTAATTACTGTTTTTTCAATCTTATCGCTAAAAAAATAGGTAATAAAAAATCCTGAAATCAGTAATAGTAAACTAATCCCTATGAGTGTTTGGACAATGCGTTTAATTAATTGTTTCATTAAGTCGATAAAAATACGATAATCAAAACAATAACGAAAGACTTTTAGTTCTGGTATAAATTAAAGCCTCCTTAAAATATTTATTTCATCTTGAGTAAGATGCCTGTAATGTTTTCTTGGTAAATCCTTCTTAGTTAATCCTCCAAGAAATACTCTATCTAATTTTATTATTTTATAGTTTATTTTTTCGAATAACTGCTTTACTAATTTTATTCCTCCATTACTATTTTCAATACCAATCTCGTTTTTATCTTTTCCATTTATGTACGATATCAAATCTAGATTTATAGTTCTTCCATTCATAAAAATTCCTTCTCGGATATTTTCTAGATGTACTTGACTTAAGTTTTTATCCAAGGTGATTTGATAAATTTCTTTTATATTCTTTTTAGAAGCTCCTAGTTTTATTGATAAGTCAGTATCGTTTGTAAAAAGTAGTAGTCCAGTTTCTGTTTTATTTAGTTTATCTACAGGGAAAACTCTTTCCTTACAAGCTTGTTTTATTAGTTGCATTACTGAGGTAGTGCTTGAAGCACTGTCGACTCTGCCAGAATAGTTTTTTGGCTTGTTTAAAAGTACATATCTTGGAGGGTCTGATTTTATTTTTTGTCCGTTGAATTTTATCTCATCAGTTTTACTTACTCGTAATCCCATTTCAGTAACACCAATACCATTTACTGTAACTACACCTGCTTCAATAAATTTATCAGCCTCTCTTCTACTGCAAATTCCTGAGTTAGCGATGAATTTATTCAATCTCATTTTTCCATCGTCCACAGATTTTTTTTTATTCTGCCTAGTGCGAAATGAAGATTTTGCTTTAGGATTTGGTTTTTCACTAAAGTCTCTTCTTGTTTTTCCTTCTCTTCTCATCTTGAAAATTTTGGCAAAGATACTTAAAAAGCATTTGGGATATGTTTTATTTCGGTTTCATCTTTTCCAATTGTAATATTAACTATATCAAACCTAATTTCTAATTTATCTTTGTCTGTATGTTGCACCAAATAATCTTTAGCAGCACCTTTATAGGTTGCTATTTTCTTTTTATCGATTGCATCTGATTGTTTCCCAAATCTCTTACTTTTTCTAGTTTTTACTTCAGTAAAAATAAGAAAACCATCTTTTTCAGCAATAATATCAACTTCATCTTTTTGAAAATGCCAATTTGTTTCTAGAATTGTAAACCCATCTCTTCGCAAAATCATAAAGGCAATAAGCTCCCCTTCCTTTCCTAATTTATTGTGTTTTGCCAATTAATTTAGTGTGATTCTCTTTTCTACACTACCATCATCATAGATGTAAAATAAAGTACTATTGCTTATTATACTAGTATTTCTCCCAAGCATATCTGTAATACCAATAAGCTGCTTATTTCTTGCGTTTTCTTCTGAAATTGAGGTAGTATTATTACAGGGTAGTAAAGGAAATAAGAAAGCACTAGTAAAATCAAGTGCTTGCACAAATAATGGGCTATTATTTCCTGAACTACACCATTCATGCTCTTCTCCAGTAAACACTAAATAATCATTTGTTACTCCTTCAGCACTAGCCTTAGGATGTATCTCAGCAGCTCCACATAGAGTGAATACTGTTGGAATATTTAGTCCTGGACCACAGTTGTAATTAACTGTTTGATCCGCATCTCCTTGACAACTTACTATTGGTTCATCGCTAATGTCTATCCAGTTAATATCATTAATTCCACCAGCAAAACTAATAACACCACTTACTTCTGATGAAAATCCATAATTACCAGCATCCCCCTCTAAATTACCGCCAATTGTATTTACAAGATCTTGTGGATTAAAATCAACAGACTGTCCAGTTAGGATATCTATATATGTAATAGAAATAGGTAAATTAGAGATGGAATCAATATAGGCTGAATGAATTGCAGCAACAGCACCAGCAGAGTAGCCTCCAATAAAAATAGTATTTCCATCAATACCATAAGGATTTCCATTCACTAAACTTTTTCTAAAATATCTAATAGCACCTTTTATGTCAGAGACTACTTTCAATACTGTAGTATATTGTTCTTCCTGATATAATGCAAAAGATTGAACATCATTAGCTAGGCGATAATTAGCGCTAGCAGTTACATATCCTTTTTTAGCAAATTTTTCACAGAAATCGACGCAGTCTATTGCTGATTTATCTCCACCTATAAAAGACCCTCCATGCATATATATGATTACTGGTCTATTTATTTCGACATCACCATCTGGAATATAAATATCCATACTATGCGCATTATCACTATAAATATCCGAGTAATTAACTGTAGTTTTGGTAACTGAGCTGAAAATTTCTGTTTGGTATCTGCCATTACATTGAGCAAATGTTAAAGCACTAATAAAAGTTAGAATAAGGAGAGTAGTTAATTTTTTCATATGATATATTAAAGTTGCTGATTTAATGCCTATTAAGCACACATAAGAGTATTTATTGCTTTAGTTTTTCTAATTGCAGTTCAATTTTCTCATCTTCAATTTTATTAAATAAATGAGTTGCAGGATTTATTTTATGGTTATCATTAATAATCACACCTCCTGCGTCATTCCAAGTCACATTATTAAGGTTAAGTAAATCTTTTAACTTTTCTGATGAAAAGGGTATAAAAGGCTCAGACAATATAGCTAAAGATGCTGAAATTTGTATACAGATATTCATAATAGTTTCCGTTCTTTTCTCATCAGTCTTTTTTAATTTCCAGGGTTCAGTATCCGCTAAATACTTATTTCCTAGGCGAGCTAAATTCATTACTTCGCTTAGTGCCTCACGGAATCGATATTTCTCAATTGAAGTACTAATTTTATCAGGAAACTCTTTTAACTTATCTAATACTTCTCTATCATAATTTTCAAGCGTATTGCAGGCAGGTACTACTCCATTCCAATACTTATTTGTTAAAACTACCACGCGATTTATGAAGTTTCCAAATATAGCGACTAATTCATTGTTATTCCTTGATTGGAAGTCGACCCAAGTGAAGTCTGTATCTTTACTTTCAGGGGCTGTAGCGCAGAGTGCATATCGCAAAGAATCCTCTTGTCCTTTAAAATCCTCTAAGTATTCATGTAGCCAGATAGCCCAATTACGAGAAGTAGAGAGCTTATTTCCCTCCAAGTTCAAAAACTCATTTGCAGGAACATTTGTTGGTAAAATATACCCCTCATGCGCTTTTAAGATTATTGGAAAAATAATACAATGAAAAACAATATTATCTTTTCCAATAAAATGAACTAACTCTGTATTCTTATTTTTCCAGTAATCTTCCCAGTTTTTATTATTTTCGGAAGCCCATTTTTTAGTTGCTGAAATATAACCGATTGGAGCATCTAGCCAAACATAAAGGACTTTCCCATCCGCATCTTTTACGGGAACTTTTACTCCCCAATCCAAATCACGCGTCATAGCACGAGCTTGTAAGCCACCATCAATCCAAGATTTGCATTGGCCAATTACTTGACTTCTCCAAGTTTTAGGGTCATGATGACTTTCTCCATCTAAAATCCATCTTCTATCCAAGGTTTTAGCCATTCTTCATGCTTTTGCATTGGTAAATACCAGTGAGAAGTTTCTTTTTTTACGGGTATTTTCCAGCTTAAAGTAGAGGTGGGATTTATCAATTCTTCAGGGCTAAGTGTCGAACCACATTTTTCACATTGGTCACCATAAGCTCCATCAGCATTACATTTAGGGCATTCGCCACTTATGTATCTATCCGCTAAAAACTGATTATTTTCTTCATCATAAAATTGTTCGGCTGATTTTTTTAGTGAAGACATTTTTCTCTTCTAATGTTTTGAAAAATTCCTGAGCAGTCTCATGATGTAATTCATCAGAAGTTCTATGGTAAATACTAAAGTCAATGCCAAAATCAGCAAATGCTTTTTTATTGATATTGTGGTATTTGTCTACAATTTCTTGTGGTGATACTCCGTCCTTTTTAGCACGCAAAGTAATGGCAGCACCATGCTCGTCTGAACCGCAAACAAAAGCAACATCATGCCCCTTTCCTTTTAGATATCTAACATAAATATCTGCTGGTAAGTAAGCTCCTGCTATATGCCCAATATGTAATGGTCCGTTAGCGTAAGGTAGTGCGGATGTAACTGTGTATCTTTTTGTACTCATTTCTCTTAGAAAAAATTATTTTCGCAAAGATAAGTTTTAGTTACTAGAAAATAGACACATGACCGATACGCTTTTAGATACTAGAACTGAAACTAATAATAACATAGTAAAAGAAAAACAATGATAATTCCTAAAAAATTAGAGGCTGGCGATAAAATTGGTGTTATTTCTACTGCTCGTAAAATTACTATAGAAGAGTTAAGTCCTGCCATAAAAACGATTGAAAGTTGGGGATTAAAAGTTGTTTTGGGAATTAACTTATTTAAAGAAGAGGATCAATTCTCAGGAACAGTTGAGCAAAGAACTGCTGACTTGCAAGGCATGATTGATGATAATAGCATTAAAGCAATTTTATGCGCTAGAGGAGGTTATGGTACTGTACAAATAATTGATTCTATTGATTTTAATAATTTGAAAAAAAACTCAAAATGGATTGTTGGTTATAGTGATGTAACTGTTTTGCATTCCCATTTGAATAATTCTAGGAATTGCTAGTTTACATGCTACCATGCCCATCAATTTTAAAAGTAATACTAAGGAAAGTTTATCATCATTAAAAAAATCTCTTTTTGGCAACTTAAATAGTATTGAATGCAAAGCTCATCCACTTAATAAATTTGGAAAAATTGTGGGCCATATTGTAGGGGGAAATCTATCTATTCTCTATTCATTATTAGGTTCTCATTCGGATATTGATACATCAGGTAAGATTTTATTTATTGAAGATTTAGATGAGTATCTGTACCATATTGATAGAATGATGATGAATTTAAATCGCAATGGAATGTTGGGGAAATTAAAAGGTCTAATTGTTGGAGGAATGGTTGATATGAATGATAATTCTATCCCTTTTGGGAAAACAGCTGAACAAATAATTTTAGAGTATACTAAGAATTATGATTTCCCTATTTGTTTTGGCTTTCCTGCAGGACATTTATCTGATAATAGGGGCGTCAGATTAGGAATAAATTCTATATTAGAAATAAGTAAAAATGGTGTAAGTTTATGCCAAGAATAAAAAAGCTAAAACTGGTTTAATCTATAATTACTTTCTTAAAACAGTAGGTACTTTAAAGTAGTCAGAATCTTTTTGTGGTGCATTTTTAAGTGCATTTTCTTGAGAAACTTCATGTTTTATTTCATCTACTCTTAATACATTAACTTCTTCACTTAAGTAAATTAAGGGCTCAACTCCTTCAGTATCTATCTCAGATAATTTATCCACAAAACCAATAATCTTATCTAGGTCACTTTTCATTTTTTCAGCTTTTGAAGCATCAAATTTTAGTTTTGCTAGGCGTGATAAATCCGCTACTAATTTGTCGTCAATGATAATGTTATTGCTCATAATTTTTTAATTGTTCAAAAATAGTATTGTAAACCGAAAGATTAAAATTTTCTATGCTTTTTTCTGCCAGGCTATTTGGAGCAATAGCTTTATGGATTTTAATACGTACTATTCCAGGCCTACCTTTAAAGTATTGTTCTGGAAACATACTTTTACTATCTGGCATAGTTATAGGTACTATTTTTATATTTTTATCCAATGCTAAACGAAAAGGACCATTCTTAAATTTCTTCAGATAAATATCTGAATTAGGAATCCCACCTTCTGGGAATATACACATGTTAATCCCCATTTTCAATTTTTCTCCTGCTTTTAAGAATGCACTATACGCGTTTCTTCTGTTTGCTCTATCAACAATTACAGAATTGTTTTTGTAGAAATAGCCAAACAAAGGAATTTTTGCTATTTCAGCTTTTCCAATGTATTGTAAGGGTACAGGAATTACAGCTAATATAAATGGGATGTCTAAAGTGGAAACATGATTAGGACAGAATATATATTGCTCCTTTTTGGATAGTTTTTCTTCCCATTCTACTTTAGGAAAAATGAAGGAAAGATATATCGTTAGTTTGGACCAATATCGAGCAAGTTTAGCTACTATAATTTCATTTTTAACTATTGCAGTAAAGAAAAATAGGGCAGGCATAAATAGAATAAATACTAACAAAAACATTAGTAAAAACCATAAACGCCATATTGAACTTAAAAGATAGCCGAGCCATTTCATATTGCAAAGATAAAAATCCTATTTTTACAAAATCAAAATTTTAAAATAGAATGGCAAGAATATTAACAGGAATACAAAGCACAGGTACGCCACATCTAGGAAATTTATTAGGAGCCATAATTCCGGCTATTGAACTGTCCAAAAATAAGAAAAATGAAAGCTTATTTTTTATAGCTGATTTACACTCTTTTACGACTATTCGTGATGCAGAACAGTTGAGGGAAAATACTTATGCGACTGCAGCGGCTTGGCTGGCTTTTGGTTTTGATACTGAAAGAAATATTTTTTATAGACAATCAGATGTAACTCAAGTATGTGAATTAACTTGGTATTTAAACTGTTTTTCTCCTTTCCAAAGACTTCAATTAGCTCATTCTTTTAAAGATAAATCAGATAAACTTTCTGAGGTAAATACAGGCTTGTTTATCTATCCTGTTCTTATGGCAGCTGATATTTTATTGTATGATGCAAATATTGTTCCTGTTGGAAAGGATCAAGTTCAGCATCTAGAAATCACCAGAGACATAGCTTCTAGGTTTAATCATAAATACCCTAATTCCTTTGTTTTGCCAGAAACTAAAGTAGATGAAAGAGTGATGATTGTACCAGGAACTGATGGAAAAAAAATGAGTAAATCCTATAATAATTTTATTGATATTTTTCTTCCGGATAAAAAACTCAGAAAGCAAATAATGGGAATTAAAACCGACTCTACTCCTATGCAGGATAAGAAGGATGCTGAGGTTTGTAATATTTATAAAATATACAAATTGCTTTCTACAGAAGAACAAGCAACTGCTTTATTTGAGAAATATGCTACTGGAAATTATGGCTATGGACATGCTAAGCAAGAGCTTTTTGAATTGATTTGTGAGACCTATTCATTAGAGAGAGAAAAATTTAATCAGTTGATGGAAAACAAAGCTATAATTGATGAAGAATTAGAGAAGGGAGCAGTCAAGGCAAGAGTCATCGCTAAAGAAGTGCTTGCAAGAGTTAGGAAAAATATAGGCTATTAATAATGCAGGTTGATCAGCAAATTGTTCATTTTTTAAATGAACATCATTTACTCACTTTGGCAACTAGCCAAAATAATAAACCTTATTGCTGCAATCTTTTTTATGTATATGATCAAGTAAGTAATCAGCTTATTTTTTCTACTGAGACAAAAACTAAGCATGCTCAAGATTTTATTACGAATACTAATGTGGCTGGAAGTATTGCTTTAGAAACTAGAGAGATTAGCAAAATTCAAGGCGTTCAATTAATAGGAACTATAAAAGAATTAGAAGGCGAGTGCTTAAAAATTGCGAAAGAGCAATACTTAAAAGCCTTTCCTTATGCTGAAAATATGGATATACATCTTTGGGCTATGCCACTCAATTTTATAAAAATGACCCACAATAAATTGGGTTTTGGTAAGAAATTGATTTGGGAAAAATAATTATCTTATTGAAGCCATTCTATATCTAAAGTCATATCTACTCCATTATTTATAATATTAAGCTCATCATTTATACTAAGTGTTGTAATAAGCTCGTTTGGAGTAAAACTGCAAGAACCAATAAATTCATTTTCTCCTACACCAAGAATCTCATCGTTATCATAAATCTCTATAGTATATTCTTTTGATAGAGTATTTATTGTGTAAGGTAGGTTTTCAGTAAATAATATTGGAAATGTAGCAATATTATCTTTAGAACTTGATGAAACAATATCCCCATCTCCTTCTTTTAGAACATAAAAAACATCTGGATTTTCTGATCCCAATATCCCAATATCCCAATCAGAACCATTGTTAGTCATAGGCATTGAATTAACTGTAATAATAGATAATTTTAACGCAGAAGGAGGATACTCACATGATCCGTCATCAATAGTTGCTGTTGCAAGAAAGTTTATAGCAATCGTATCTGTACATCCCTCAACTGTATTAGTAGAGGTTGTGTTAGTATTTGGTTTATCATCTTCCTTTTTACAAGCAAAAATTAAAGCAGTAAGCGTAAGTACAAGTAGTATTTTTTTCACGATAATTAATTTTCCCAAATATAGGAAAAATAAATTATCGGTTTTTGTATTTGTCAAAAAGCTCCTTTTGGTGGTTATTTAAATCAACTTCAACTCCTTTTATATAAGCTATTTCAACATTATTTGTACGCATATCTAAAGCATCACCGCTACTGATAAAGAAAGTAGCATCCTTTCCTTTTTCAATAGAGCCACAGTGCCGATCTATGCCAAGAATTTGGGCAGTATTTAAAGTAATACTACTAATTGCCTTTTCATATTCTAATCCATGGGCTACAGCAGTTCCTGCACTAAAAGGAAGGTTTCTAGCTCCCATCGCCTCCATCTCTCCTTCATAACTTAAGCAGAATAAAATTCCAGCTTCTTGTAATTTTGCGGCTTGCCTAAATGGCTCATCCACTGGGCTGCCCACTTTGCTTGGGAGCCTATGCACTCTATTAAGGATAAGTGATATGTTATTTTCTTTCAATTCATCCACAATTTTGAGTGCATCTTCTGCTCCTACAATTACTGTTTTACTAGTAGAAAATTCATTCGTAAATGAAATGGCATCCAACATATCGCTTGCATTATTTGCATGTATATAAAGTGTCTTATTTCCGTTAAATAATCCCTTCATGCTTTCCATTCTTAAGTCCATTAAACTAGATGATTTAGCATAAGAATTTGCTTTTTTGAAAAATCTTTTTAATGTAGTAATACTCTCGTTGTATTTCTTATTTACTTTAGTAGATCCAGGTTCTGCCCACCAACCACTTTGGTAGTAGGATGAAGGCCAATTCAAGTGTATTCCATCATCTATTCTTAAAGCGGCATCTTCCCAATTCCAACCTGCTAAATGCATTACTGAAGATTGCCCAGAGATTGTCCCTCCTCTTGGAGTTACTTGAGCAATGAATACACCATTACTTCTTACTGTTTTGGCTATTTTAGAGTCAGTATTATAGGCAATAAGTGTACGGACATTAGGATTTATTGATCCTGTTTCTCTGTAATCATTTGAGGCACGAACAGCATCAATTTCAGTAATTCCTAAAGTTGTGTTAGGGACAATAAATGCAGGATAAAGATGCTTTCCATGTACACGATAAATTGTATCAAAAGCACTTGGATCAATACGGATCCTTGTTGCGTCAGCAACCATATCAATTTTACCATTTAACATACTAATAGCAGCATTTTCAATTTTTGTCCCATTTCCTAAATGGGCAGTTGCCCCCATAAATAGGGTAGGTTTCTGTGCTTGTACAGCTATTGTAATAAATAGTGTTAAAAGAAGATTTAAGTATTTTTTATTCATCATATTCAGTATCACAATGGTATAATTTTTCAGAAATAGGTTCGGGTTTTTGTTTTTTACCTCCAGTTGCATCTTCACTCATTTTCTGTATGATGCGCATGCGTTCTAATCGGTCTCTTTCTCGTAATTTTTTGTCAACTTCAACATCAAAAAGGAGCTTGCCATCCACATAAGTTTGTATTACTTTGGCATAAATAGAAAGCGGATTGTCCGTCCAAAGTACAATATCGGCATCTTTTCCAATTTTGATACTACCCATCTTATCATCAATATGCAATAATTTAGCAGGATTTAAAGTTACCATCTTCCATGCATCTTCTTCTGAAGTCCCTCCATATTTTACGGCCTTTGCAGCTTCTTGGTTTAATCTTCTTCCCATCTCTGCATCATCAGAATTAATAGCAGTAATAACCCCTGCATTATTAAGAAGTGTTGCATTATAAGGAATGGCATCATTTACTTCAAATTTATAGGCCCACCAATCAGAAAAGGTTGAACCGCCTGCACCATGTTTTTTCATTTTCTCTGCCACTTTATAACCTTCCAAAATATGTGTAAAAGTATTAATAGTAAAGCCCATAGAATCACCAACATGCATAAGCATATTTATTTCGGATTGAATGTAGGAGTGACAAGTAATAAAGAGTTCGGAATTTAGGATTTCAACCAAAGCATTAAGCTCTAAATCTTCTCTTGGAGGAATTGCTTTTACTTTTTCTTCTTTAATAAGTGCATTAAAATCCCGCCATTGTTTTTGGTAATTTTTTGCTCGGTAAAAAGCATCATAAAACACTTGTTCTACTCCCATACGAGTTTGTGGAAAACGGGTGCGTTCAAAATTTCCCCAATTACTTTGCTTCACATTTTCTCCTAAGGCAAATTTTATAAAACCATCTGCATTCTTGATTTTCATCTCTTCTGCATTACTTCCCCATCTTAATTTAATCATAGCAGATTGGCCTCCGATTGGGTTTGCCGAACCGTGCAGAAGCTGTGAGGCAACTGTACCTCCTGAAAGTTGACGGTAGATATTATGATCATTGGGGTTGATGACATCTCCAATTCTCACTTCAGCACTTACTGCCTGGCTTCCTTCATTTACCCCTCTACTGATCGCAATATGGGAGTGTTCGTCAATTATCCCACTAGTAAGATGTTTACCAGTAGCATTAATTTGTGTAATCTTTACGGTCTCAGGGAATACTATTAATTCATCCAAATCTTTCCCAAGGGCAATAATCATTCCATTTGAAATGGCAATATCTGTATTTTCCAATATTCCTTCTTGCTCATTTGTCCATATTGTTGCGTTTCTAAAGATGATATTTTCAGTTTTGGGTATAATTTTAAATCCGTGCGCTTTATTAGGTAACCAAACTGAAGGAATTAAACTATCAATTGTTAAAGTAAAAGTTTTTTTAGTCTCTTTAAAAAGAGAATCTCTTTGCAGCTTAAAGGAGTGATAAATCCCTGTACTATCTTGATATTTACCTTGAATATTCCCATTATGGAATTTAGCAAAAGCTCTAAATGCACCATTTTTAGTGCTGATATTAATATTCCTACCCTCTAAAGTTGTTTTGAGCGTAAGGGAATCTAATGCAAAAATAGTTGCTTTTGGTTTCTCCATACTTCCATTAATGGCAACTAATTTATTTTCAAATTCTTTATTATTTAAAGTGTAATATCCTCTTATATCAATTTCTTGTTTCTTAGTAATAATGTGTTTTTCTCCAGCGGTCCAGTTTTCATAAATTTCACCATTCTCAAAAATATCTTTAGAGGTAATAAAGAAATTGGCTAAATATCCACTTTCTAAAATCCCAATTTTATGATCCATTGCAATAAGCTGTGCGGGAGTAGTAGTAAGTGCAGCAAGTGCATCTTGTTTGCTAAGTCCTTTTTTAACTGCTAGTCGTAAATTAGTTATAAAATTATTTTCCTTATTTAATCCAGAAGAAGTAATACAAAAATCAACTTCATTTTGGGCAAGTATGCTAGGGTTGAAAGGAGCAGTTTCCCAATCCTTTAGCTTGTGTAAGCTAATCCATTCTGCTGTTTCAGGGTTATCTACATCATAGGAATTAGGAAAATTAAGCGGAATAATTATTGGAAATTTAGTAGCAGCTACTTCATCAATTCTACTGTATTCCTTTCCATTTCCTTTTATGATAAAATCAATTTCAAACTCATTTGCAATTTTGTACACTCGACTATAATCTAACTCATCATTTACTGCAAAAATATTAGGCAATTCTTGGTTATTATTTACTGCAGCATAGGAAAGATTAGTTTGGTTATCCTGTGCAGAATACCATTCAGCATCCAAAAATGTTTGTCTTATTAAGGCAATACTTCCCATTAAGGAAGAAGGATTTTTTTGTTTTGATACTCCTTTTTTAAAGGAAAAATAATTTGCTGCTTTTGGCAGAATTATATTTTCATGTTCGCTTTTTTCTGAAAGTAGCACTAAAGATCCAGTACCTCTTAATATGCCATCTTGCACATGAGAAAGCACTGCTCCAAAACCATTTTTAAGGTAAGCAGTAGCTGATTCTTTATCAGTAACAAACTCTCTGCTTGCGTCTATTTCAGGGTGAATGGCTTCATTCCAGTGGTAAGCACCAGTCTTACTACTTTCGTACTGTGGACGATAACTGTATTGCCCTTTTTTAGCTTTTTGCAAACCATAATCTGAATATAATTCAATAAATGAAGGGTAGATATAATCGCCTTTTAAATCATGAATAATCGCTCCACTTGGGATGTTCAAACTAGTATCTACTGTAATGATTTTATCCCCTTTAATAATGAGTGTTCCGTTTTCTATTTCACTAGTAGGACTTAAAATAATATGAGCATTGGTAAATACATGAATAGGTTTAAAATTCTGTACAACTCCATTAACAGTAAAAGTTTCTTGACCAGAAATGGTATAAAAACTTAGGATTGAAAAAAGTAAAGTAAATCGTAATCTCATTTGAAAGGGATAATAATAAAGCCGTGAAATTAGTAAATTAACTTGAAATTTATTTGTTTATTTGTCAATAAAAATATTTTTATATGACTGCACAAAAAATGAATTTAATTAACGCATTAACTTTAATTTTACTAGGTTTATGGGGTTATATTGATGTTAGTAATTATAAATTAGCTACAATTGTCTCATTTGAACATTGGACTGCATTGATTACTGTTTTATTTGGAATTATTTTATTATTGTGTAATAAAGGAATTCAGAATAGTAACAAAGCTATTGCTCATGTCGCTGTTGTATTAACACTATTAGTTCTAATTGCTCTTGTCGGGAAAAGACTACCTATATCTATAGATCAAGGAGGTGTTGGACTATTTCGTGTTTTAGCAATGAGTTTAAGTTCTTTCATTGCTTTCATTGCGTTTATTAGAAGTTTTATAGAAAATAGAAAGAAAGCGTTATAGTTATTCAATCACTTACTTTATATATTTAAATGGAAAAAGCCGTATTAATTGGTTTAATTACTCCTGATGTCACGAAAGATCAAGCATACGAATATTTGGATGAGCTCGCTTTCTTAGCTGATACTGCAGGGGCAAAACCAGTTAGAAATTTTACACAAAAATTACCTCATCCAGATAATAAAACATTTTTAGGTAAAGGGAAAATTGAGGAGGTGCGACTTTATGCAGAAGAAAATGAAATAAAGCTAATTATTTTTGATGATGATTTAAGCCCTTCACAAATAAGAAATATTGAGAAAATTTTTGGAGAGGACACCAAAGTTCTAGACAGAAGTAATCTGATATTAGATATTTTTGCAAGTAGAGCGCAAACTGCACAAGCCCGTACGCAAGTTGAGTTGGCACAATATCAATATTTATTACCAAGACTTACAAGAATGTGGACTCACCTTGAACGACAAAAAGGGGGTATTGGAATGAGAGGACCTGGGGAAACACAAATTGAAACCGATAGAAGGATTATTAAAGATAAAATTGCGCTACTAAAAAAGAAGTTAGAGAAAATTGATAAGCAAAGTTTTACGCGTAGGAAAGGTAGACAAGATATGATAAGAGTTGCATTAGTTGGGTATACCAATACAGGAAAATCAACCTTAATGAACACCTTAGCAAAGTCAGATATTTTTGCGGAAAATAAATTATTTGCTACTTTGGACACTACTGTACGCAAGGTAGTAATTGGCAATTTACCTTTTTTATTAACTGATACTGTCGGCTTTATTCGCAAATTACCTCATCAGTTGGTGGAAAGCTTTAAGTCAACTTTAGATGAAGTGCGCGAATCAGACTTATTATTGCATGTTGTAGATATTTCAAATCCTAAATTTGAAGAACAAATAGAAATAGTAAACAAAACTATTATTGAACTTGGGGTAACGGACAAACCTATTTTAATAGTATTCAATAAAATTGATGCTTATACTTTCACTCCAAAAGAGGAAGATGATTTAACCCCAATACTTCCTGAAAATATTTCATTGGAAGAGTTGAAAAAAACTTGGATGGCAAAGTTAGATGATGAAAGTATATTTATTTCAGCCTTAAATAAAACTCATTTTATTGAGCTAAAGGACTTGCTTTATGCTAAAATTAAACAATTACATGAAGTGAGGTATCCTTACAATAATTTCTTGTACTAAGCAAAACTCTGCAAGTCAGAAAGCTTTTTATAGTGTCCGTTTTGAGTAATCAAATCTTGATGTGTTCCTCTTTCAATAATACAGCCTTTTTCTAAAACTAGAATCTCATCCGCATTTTGTATAGTAGATAGCCTATGCGCAATTACTAGTGATGTCCGCGAATGCATCAATTTATTTAAAGCATCCTGTACTAAGCGTTCCGACTCCGTATCTAAGGAAGAAGTAGCTTCATCTAGAATTAATATCTCAGGGTTTTTTAGGATCGCTCTAGCAATACTTAATCTTTGTTTTTGTCCTCCAGAAAGTTTATTCCCGCTATCGCCAATATTGGTGTTGTACCCATTTTCTGTAGCTTTAATAAATTCATGTGCATTTGCAATCTTGGCCGCTTCGATTACTTCTTGTTCGCTAGCATTAACATTTCCTAAACGAATATTGTTAAAAATAGTATCGTTAAACAAAATCGAGTCTTGACTTACGATTCCCATTAATGCACGTAAATCGTACAAAGCAATTTCTTTTATATTGTTGTTGTCAATAAGGATTTCGCCTTTATTAATATCGTAAAATCGGGCTAATAAATCCGCTAAAGTGGATTTACCACTTCCTGATTGCTCCAACTAAAGCAACCATTTTTCCTTTGCCAATGGAAAAATTAATATCCTTTAGTACTTCTTGCTTCTCGTAAGAAAAGGTAATGCTTTTTAAATTCAATTTGGTTATTGAGGAGTTTAATTTGTTTTGGATTTTCAGCTTCAATAATTTCATTTTCAGCATCTAGTATTTCATAGACCCTTTGTGCAGAGGCACTTCCTTTCTGTATATGATAATAAGAAGTAGTTAAGGATTTGGCAGGTGGGATAATTTGAGAAAAGATAAGAATATAGCCAATAAACTCTTGAGCGGTTAATACGCTATTATTACTTAATACTAGCTGACCACCAAACCACATAACAATAACCATAACAATGGTACTCAAAAACTCGCTCATAGGGGAGGAAAGGTCTTTTTTTCTTAATAATTTTGTCATGATACTTTTATATTCAAAACTATCTTTTTCAAAGTTTCTATTGATATGAGCTTCAGCGTTAAATGCTTTTATGATTCGTAATCCAGAAATATTTTCATCAATAATAGACAGTAAATCCCCCATTTTTTTTTGTCCTATGTCGGATGATTCTTTAAGTGATCTACCTATCAGTCCAATAATAATTCCTGTAACAGGAAATAGGATGACTACAAATATAGTGAGCTGTGGGCTTATAACTATTAATGTTGCTAAGTAGAGAATTATATTTAAAGGATCCTTAAATAACATTTCCAAGGAACTCATGATTGACCATTCTATCTCCACAAGATCAGAAGTCATACGAGCCGTAATATCTCCTTTTCTCTTTTCATTAAAGAAAGGAAGTGGCAAGGATATTACTTTTTTATGTAAGTCCATGCGCATATCATGGACAACTCCATTGCGAACAGGTGTTAGAGAATAAAGTGATAAATAACGAAATAGATTTCTAAAAAAGAAGGTAACTAACACTAAAATACAAATGAAAAATAAGGCCTCTACTTTTCCTTTTTCGTCAACAATGGAGCTTATAATAGCGTAAAAGTTTTCTTTTAATGCAGTCGTGTTAAGGCTTAATGGTGGTGGATTATATACCTTTTCTTGAGTTTCAAAAAGTATTCCTAAGAATGGGACAACCATTGTTAAGGAAAATAAAGAAAATAAAACACTTAATACATTGAAAAGAATATTCATTATAGCAAATGGCAAGTAAGGCTTTATGTATTTTAATATTCGTAAGAAATATTCCATTTGGTAAAGATAAGAAAGGATTCCCTATTTTTGCACTTATGGAATCAACAAGACAAAAAAAGGTATCGCGTTTAATTCAGAAAGAACTTTCTGTAATTTTTCAGCAGAACACACAAGAATTTTTAGGTAATATAATGGTAAGTTTAACTATAGTTCGTATTTCTCCTGATCTGGCAGATGCTAATATTTTTCTAAGTATTTTTCCTGTTGATGATCCAGAAGCAGCACTAAAAGTAATTAAAAGCAATACAGTAATGATCCGTAAAAAACTTGGCGAAAGTGTAAGGAATCAATTACGTATTGTGCCAACGCTTCAATTTCATTTAGATGATTCAGCCGCCTATTCTGAGGAGATTGAACGATTATTGAAAAAATAAAGTCTAAATGAATTTCCCATTTTTTATTGCTAAACGCTATTTTACAACTAATCAAAGTAGCAATTTTGTACATATAATTTCTTGGGTTTCTCTTTTTGGAGTTGCTATTGGTACAGCTGCACTAATTTTGGTTTTATCCGTTTTTAATGGTTTTGAGAATTTGGTTTTAAGTATGTATAATTCTTTTGATCCACATTTAAAAATTACTTCTGCTGAAGGTAAAACTTTTAATCCAACTGAAGCCAACACCTTACTACTTACTTTTGATGAAATAGAAAACTCTGCTTTGGTATTAGAGGAAAAAGTACTCTTAAAATATCAAGATAAGGAATATATTGCTACCGCAAAGGGTGTAAGTGAGGAATATTTAGAGCTTACAAATTTTAATTCTTTACTAATTGATGGTGAGTATATTAACAGTTTTGAAAGTAATAATGTAGCTGTTGTAGGTAGGGGAGTTGCCTACTATTTATCTATGGGAATTGGTTCTATGTTTGATCAATTGAGTGTGTTTATACCAAATAGAAATAATACAACATTATTGAATCCAGCTACTGCTTTTGAGCAATCGGGAGTGCTGCCAGTTGGTGTTTTTGGAGTACAAGCTGATATAGATGCGGCGTATATTATTACCCCTTTATTATTTGTACAGCAGTTAGCAGAACGGAATGACGCAGTGACATCAATTGAAATAAAACTTAAAGATAAAGGTAGGATGCTTATTCTTCAAGATCAGTTACAAAAAGTGCTCGGCCATAATTACTTGGTTAAAAATCGCTTTCAGCAACAAGAATTTCTTTATAAGATATTGAATACTGAAAAGCTAGCTGTTTTTTTTATACTCACTTTTATTATGATAATTGCTACGTTTAATATTATTGGTTCTCTCAGCATGCTTATGTTAGATAAGAAAAAAACTATTCATACTTTAAGGAGTTTGGGTTGCACAGTACAAGATATTCAAGCTGTCTTTTTTGAAAAGAGTATGCTTACAATAATATTAGGAATAGGAATAGGACTGTTTTTTGGTTTGGGACTTGCTTTTTTACAACAAACTTTTGGTTTCATAAGTATTGGTGGTGGAAGTTTTGTAATCAATACTTACCCTATTGCTATAGTGTTTAATGATGTGTTATTAGTTAGTATCACTGTATTTGTAATTGGAATATTAGCCTCCTGGTATCCTGCAAAATTGCTTGGTAGAAAACTCTTTAAAAAATAATATCAGCAAACTTATTTGCTACATCATCTAAAATTGCATGTACTTCTTCAGGGTTGTCACTTGTCACCATTTTTATGCGGTAATCCTTAAAATGAGGAATACCTTTAAAATAATTTGTGTAGTGGCGTTTCATTTCTGCAATTCCTAGTATTTGACCTTTCCATTCTATAGAATGTTTTAAGTGTTGCTTGCATGCAATTACTCTATCTGTAATATTTGGTGGAGCCAAGTGCTCTCCAGTATTTAAGTAATGTTTGATCTCGTTAAAAATCCATGGATACCCAATAGCGGCACGCCCAATCATTACTCCATCTACTCCATATTTATTTTTTACTTCTGCTACTTTTTCAGGTGAATTTACATCTCCATTTCCAAAAATAGGAATGTGCATTCTAGAATTATTTTTTACATCACCAATTAGAGTCCAATCAGCATCTCCTTTATACATTTGTTTTCGGGTACGACCATGAATGGATAGTGCTTGTATACCTACATCTTGCAGTTGTTCAGCAACTTGAACTATATATTTTGTATTGTCATCCCAACCTAAGCGTGTTTTTACAGTAACAGGAAGGTCGGTAGCTCTTACAATTTCTTTGGTCATAGCTATCATCTTTGGTATATCAAGTAGTATTCCGGCTCCAGCTCCTTTTTTAGCTACTTTTTTTACCGGGCAGCCAAAGTTTATGTCAATGAACTCAGGTTTTGCAGCAGCACATATTTCAGTAGCTTGTCTCATGGATTCAATGTCATAACCAAATATTTGTATTCCAATTGGTCGTTCAAAATCATAGATGTCTAACTTCATTACGCTCTTATCAGCGTCACGGATTAAACCTTCTGAAGATATGAATTCTGTGTACATTACATCTGCACCATTTTGTTTACATAAAGCACGAAAAGGCGGATCACTAACATCCTCCATAGGTGCTAATAATAAAGGGAATTCTCCTACATCAATATTTCCTATCTTTACGCCCATATTCTGCAAAAATACATAATAATGAGATTAAAAGGCATATTTAAAGAGAAGTCATCTGCTAGTAAATTAGTGGTTTTATTTCTAATTATTCTAGTATCGGTTATTTTACACACTTCACTGGGGCAGGTAATGATTTTTTTATTTACTGACATATCTCTAATAGAAGTAGGTATGATGAAATTTACAAAACAATCTGAAATAGATGCAGTTAAATTTATACAGATGTTTAGTTCCATAGGGTTGTTTATTACACCTACTTTATTGTATGCCTATTTATGTGATTTTGATTTAAAGCTAAAGTTAAACTTTAACAGACAAACTCTGATTTTGTCTATTGCTATTATGTTACTTATCAGTCCTTTCATTGCTTTTATTTATGAATGGAATTTAAGTTTTAATATTCCGAATTGGATGTTGGTATTCGATAACAATGCAGAAAAAATCACCAAACACTTTTTAAAAATGAATACTACAGGCGATTTGTTTTTTAATTTACTGGTAATGGCTATTATACCAGCTTTAGGGGAGGAACTTTTATTTAGAGGATATTTACAGCAAAAGATCTGTCATTGGCTAGATAAACCACATTTTGCAATTATTATTACAGCTATTCTATTTAGTGCAATCCATATGCAGTTTCAGGGGTTTTTACCCAGATTTGTTTTAGGTATTGTTCTAGGCTACTTATTTTATTGGAGTGGATCTCTTTGGCTGCCTATTATAGCTCATTTTTTAAATAATGCTATCGCTGTAACCTTTGCGTATCCTGCTTTCTCTAACTATGCCTATTTAACTAAAAATACTGCAACATGGCAGGAAGCTTTTTTTAGTTTTATTGCAGTAATACTTTTGGCTGTCCTTCTTTATAAAAATCTGAATATAAAAAAAGGCTGATTAATCAGCCTTTTTTAAAATATACTACTAGTTTTTAATAATCTCCTTTTCTAGTAGAATAATTAATTTTTAGAGCATTTGCTTTTCTAAGTTCTTGTTTTACATCAGTAATAATTCCCATTCTGACCGTTTCATCTGCTTTAATAGAAGTAGTCATATAAGGAATTTCCTTTTCGTCTCTTGCTTCACGCTCTGTAGCAATAAACTCTTGTATCTCACTAACTTCAGCAAAAGCATCATTCAATTGAATACGAGCGGCACTACCATAAGAAGCTTGCATTCTTTTAACAGGTGATCCAATATAAATATAGCTCACTAATGATTTTTTTTCCATTTTCTTTATCTCAGTAGCTTTTGGTGTTAGTACATCAACAAACAATGTCGTTTCACGCATAACTGTAGTTACCATAAAAAAGAAAAGTAACATAAAAACAATATCTGGTAATGATGCAGTTGATATGGCTGGCATTCCTTTTTTACCTCCTTTTCTGAATTTACTCATTATGAATCTCCTCCTATATTTTTGGGTTCCGCTTCAGATATTTTCTGAGGGTACATTTTTCTAATTTCCTTTTTTTGCGTTTTATTTAAATTAGCATAACGCTCGCCAAACTTGTTAAATGCTGCTTTGTTTCTTAATTCATTATAAGCTGCAGCAAGTTCATTTTGCACACGAATATAAGTCATGTACTCAGTCCCTCTATCATTTTGTAATGAAATAATTGCCTTTTCTGGATTTTCTGATGAATTAGCATCTCTTCCGTTATTGTCAATAAACTCCTTTGCCCCATCCCTTAATTGAGAAATATCCATTAACTCTCCCTCAACTAATAATTGATTGTTAGTGTTAATCAATACTACATAAATATTTTTAGCATGAATTTGTGGATCCTCTTCTTGTAATTCTTCTTCAGGCATAGGAGGTAGTTTACGAGCAATACCAGTGTCTACATCCATTGTTGTAGTTACCAAGAAAAAGATAAGTAGTAGGAATGCAATGTCAGCCATTGACCCTGCATTAATTTCGGGTAACCCTCTTCTTGAACTAGCCATTATTTAGTAAATGCTTTTGATAGTTCAGCATATAAAACTGCGCCTATTGCACCTATAGCTAATATGTAAAATGTAGTTAGTCCCATACCCACTTGTTTAGCAGTTGAAGCAGTGATTTCATATTTTTCATATGAACCTAACACTTCATCAGAAGCTGTAAGGTATGATATGAGAATTATAACTAAAAGACCTCCAATAGTGTATAATGTTTTTTTTGCATTATTAGTTTTCTGCATCATTTGTTTGATACCGAAACCAATTGTCGCAATTGCTGCAGAACCGACCATTAAGTATGTTAATATGATCCCAATATTAATTAAACTTTCCATGATTATTTGTTTTTAACCAATAAGTCAATTAATGAGATGGAAGAGTCTTCCATTGAATTAACAATTGAATCTACTTTTGCAATTAAATAATTATAGAAAACTTGAAGAATCATTGCTACAATAAGTCCAAATACAGTAGTTAAAAGTGCAACTTTAATACCACCAGCTACTAATGATGGAGAAATATCTCCTGCAGCTTCAATAGCATCAAAGGCTCCAATCATACCAATTACAGTCCCCATAAATCCAAGCATGGGAGCAAGTGCAATAAATAATGAAATCCAAGATAATCCTTTTTCTAAAAGCCCCATTTGGACTGAACCGTAAGCAACAATTGATTTTTCGACCATATCAACTCCTTCATCTGAACGCTCTAGGCCCTGATAGAAAATAGAAGCAACAGGACCTTTTGTATTTCTACAAACTTCTTGTGCAGCTTCAACTCCACCTGATTTTAAAGCTCCTTCAACATCATTTAAAAGCTTTTCAGTATCTGTAGTTGCCATATTTAAATAGATGATTCTTTCAATTGCTAAAGCTAATCCAAAGATTAGACACAACAATACTATTCCCATAAATCCAGGTCCTCCTTCAATAAATTTTTGTTTAATGATTTGGTGAAAGGATGCAACTTCTTCAGTTTCCATAACTTCAGTTACGCCAACTTTTTCTTCTTCTTGAACTTGTGTAGTCGTTTCTGTAGTTGTAGGTACGTATTCTTCTGAAACAATATCAGCTGTGTCTTGTGCGTAAACAGTATAGTTCCCAGATAGAAATAATCCTAAGAGGGCAATTAAGGCAAATTTGTTTTTCATTTTTGTTTAGATTATTAGTGTAATTAAATTTTGTGTTGCAAATTTATAAAAAAATTATAAAGCGGCCTTAAATCTTTTGTTTACTTCCTCCCAGTTGATTACATTAAAGAATGCATTGATATAATCTGGTCTTCTGTTTTGATAATTTAAGTAGTAAGCATGTTCCCAAACATCTAAACATAAAATAGGAGTACATCCGCATTGGTCATCCATTAATGGGTTGTCTTGATTTGCGGTTGAACACACTATAAGTTTGCCTTCTTTTACTCCTAGCCAAGCCCAGCCAGAACCAAACCTTGTTCCTGCTGCTATAGAAAAAGTATTCTTAAATTCTTCAAAAGAACCAAATGTCTCATTTATAGCTTCTGCTACTTCTTTTGTTGGTTCGCCACCTCCGTTGGGGCTCATAATGTTCCAGAATAAACAGTGGTTAAAATATCCACCGCCATTATTTCTTGCACCACCACTTAGTCCTGGAGTTGCGCAAATCTCTTCAATTGATTTCCCCGCTAAATCTGTTCCTTCAATTGCATTATTTAAGTTGTTTGTATATCCATTGTGGTGTTTGCTATGGTGAATTTCCATAGTTCTAGCGTCAATATGCGGTTCTAAAGCATCATAGGCGTAAGGTAGTATTGGTAATTGGAATGACATAATTTTTTATTTTTTTTAGTGGTTTATAATAATATTTGCCAAGCATCTTCTGCTTTATCTTGACTTAATAATTCTTTGGCTAAGATATGTTTTTCTTCTGTATTTTTTTTGTCTTTAAGATTAAACTCTATTTTTGCAGGAATATTCTCTGCTGATGCTAAAATTGCAAGATCGTTTCCAGTTAAAATTTTAGAATTTCTAATTTCTTGTGGAAGATTATCAATTCCCATACCTATTCTTGAAATTGGTTTTGTAATTTCATAAAGCGAATCTTTGGTTGTTTTACCGTACCAATTGGATCCTAATCTGCTAACAATATTTAGTTTGAATGGATTAATAGCATTGTTCTCGTCTAAAACAGATTCATCAATATGCATTTTTAAAACTTCACAAAGCACTAAACTACCTGCACCTCCTTCTTTACCTAAGGAAATCACTTCATTTACTTTACATTCAAAGTTTATTGGCGATTCTTTTATTCTTGAAGGACTTATTAAGTCTGATTTTATTGCTGTAAATCCTGCTTTTTCAAACTCGTTTGTTTCCTTGTCAAAATCGCAAGAAGCTAAAGAAACTTGCTGAGCAATTTCTTCTGTTACTAATGAAATAACGCATTCCTTTACTTGATTTACATTTCCCAAAGTATGTTTTGAAGTATTATCTCTAACTCTTCTGACAGGAGAAAAAACCAAGATGGGTGGGTTTATGGAAAATACATTAAAGAATGAAAAAGGACTTAAATTTTTATTGCCCTCGGCATCAATAGTACTTACAAATGCAATGGGTCTTGGAGTTACTGCAGCAGACAAATATTGATATAACCCTGCTGTTTCTCCTGATTGTATATCTATTGTCTTTATCATTTTTTTAATTTTAATAAGGAGTGTTTACTATTTGACTTTACAATTTTATTGGTTATTTTACCTAATCCTTCAATCTGCATTTCAATCTCATCATTCTCTTTTATCCACCGTTCTTTATAATCATTATTTTTTCTCTTTTCAGTTCCATTTAATTCTAATAGGCAACCTGTACCAACTGTCCCTGAACCTATTATGTCTCCTGGAAAAAGTTCTGTTCCATAAGATGCCCTCTCAATAATCTCAGCAAACGTCCAATTCATATCTTTTGAATTGCCTTTAGATAATAATTCTCCATTTACATAGCAGCTCATTTGCAAATCGTATTTTTTACCAAAAGGAGTGTTGATACTCTTACTTTCTAACTCGTTAGGAGTTACTAAATAAGGGCCAATAACATTGGCAAAATCTTTTCCTTTTGTGGGACCTAAGTTTAGCTTCATTTCTTCCATTTGTAATCTTCTTGCACTTAGATCATTTAAAATACAAAAGCCTGCAATGTGATTATCTGCATCTTTAGATAAGATATTTTTCCCACCTTTTCCAATCACAATAGCAAATTCTAATTCATAATCTAGTCTTTGAAAATGATCAGGCATAAGCTCAATGTCCTGTCTATCGGCAAACATTGCGTTATGGTTCGAAAAATAAAATACTGGAAACTCATCAAACTCTGGAATCATCTCTAAGTCTCTATTTTTTCTAGAAGTTGCTACATGTTGCCTAAAAGCGTAGGCATCTCTAAATGAATTTGGCTTTGGAATGACGGGTAATACTGTAATATCTTCAATATCGTGTTTTAAACAATTGTTATTGCTAATAAAGTTGGCGACTTTATCCTGAAAATTTTCATGTTGAATTAGATCTACTAATGTGATATCTCCAAAACAATTATTGAGATTATAAACTAACTGATTTTGCAACACTCCAATTTGTGGAGTAGCCAATTTTTTTATTTTATAAGTTAGGAGTTTCATTAGATGGGCAAAATTATCATTTTTATTTTAGGGATGATATAATTCATGCCTTGTTTATGTTTTAAGTCCTATATTTGCATAAAAATAACAATATGCCAAGATATCATAAATTAGGAAAAATGCCTCACAAAAGGCATACTTCCTTTAGAAAA
Organism: uncultured Flavobacteriales bacterium; assembly: GCA_905181635.1. GTDB lineage: Bacteria > Bacteroidota > Bacteroidia > Flavobacteriales > BACL11 > UWMA-0277. Next base: position 25,260 of record CAJIYM010000005.1, on the reverse strand, counting down.
GAGGATGGGAATATCCATTATGAAGAATTGTTTGGAACTATTGGTTTTGAAGGAATGTCTTCTCTTTTATATCATTTGCATAGGCCAACTCAGGTTAAGGATATTAAAAAAGCTTATTCAGTAGCGCCAGAAATTGCAGAAGAAAAAAATCTTAAATCGTATATGCTGAATGGGTTTGATGCGCCAAAAGTTTCGGATCATTTAGAAAGTAGAATTTCTATAATGCTTAATAATGATTTAAATATCTTACTTTCTGCTCCAACTAACTTGGAAGAAGATTATTTCTATAAAAATACAGATGGAGATGAAGTTATTTTTGTTCACAAAGGAACAGGTACAATTAGAACTTTTGTAGGAAATATAAAATTTAAAGAAGGTGATTATTTAGTAATTCCAAGGGGAATTATTTATACTATGAAGTTTGATACTCAGAATAACAGATTGTTTATTGTAGAGTCTTATACTCCAGTTTATACGCCTAAGAGATATCGTAATCATTTTGGTCAATTACTAGAAAACTCTCCTTATTGCGAGCGTGATCTAAGAGTACCAGAAGAGCTAGAAACGCATGATGAAAAAGGAGACTTTATTATCAAGATAAAGAAGGAGCAAATGATACATGAGTATACTTATGCATCACATCCTTTTGATGTAGCGGGGTGGGATGGATTTAATTTTCCATATGCATTTTCAATTCATGATTTTGAGCCTATTACAGGTAGAGTGCATCAACCCCCACCAGTACACCAAACTTTCGAAACCTCTAGATTTGTAATTTGTTCATTTGTCCCTAGAATGTATGATTATCATCCGGAATCTATTCCAGCACCATATAACCATTCAAACATTGATTCTGATGAGGTCCTTTATTATGTAGATGGAGATTTTATGAGTAGAAATCATGTGGATCAAGGATCTATTTCCTTGCATCCTGCAGGAATTCCTCACGGGCCACACCCTGGAGCGGCAGAAAAAAGTATAGGTCAAACAAAAACAGATGAACTAGCTGTAATGGTTGATACATTCGCCCCACTTAAGTTAACAAAAGCAGCCATTGAACTTTCTGATGGAAAGTATCATAAATCATGGCTAGATTAAATAGATAATTAGAATGAAAGACGATTTAAAAACAACAAATAACACAACATATTCTTTAGAGAAAATCTTTCCGGATGCACAGGATTTTTTACCTCTTTTAGGAACAGACTATGTAGAGTTTTATGTCGGGAATGCCAAGCAAGCTGCACATTTTTATAAAACTGCTTTTGGATTTCAATCTTTAGCTTATGCTGGTTTGGAAACTGGAATTACTAGCAGAACTTCTTATGTTTTGGTACAGGATAAAATTCGTTTGGTCTTTACTACTCCAATGCCGGGTGAGGATAATGAAATTTCTGATCATATAAAAAAACATGGAGATGGCGTAAAGGTATTGGCGCTTTGGGTTGATGACGCTACAAAGGCTTGGGAGGAAACTACTAAAAGAGGAGCAGAATCTTACTTTGCACCTAAAACAGAAAAAGATGCAGATGGTGAAGTTGTGAGATCTGGAATTAAGATTTATGGAGATACAGTTCATGTTTTCGTTGAGAGAAAAAACTATAAAGGAACTTTTATGCCAGGCTTTGAAAAATGGGAATCTGATTACAATCCAGAACCAGTTGGACTGAAATTTATTGACCACATGGTTGCCAATGTGGGTTGGAATGAAATGAATATTTGGGAGAAATTCTATAATGAAACTATGGGATTTGCTAATCTTATTACTTTTGATGATAAGGATATTTCTACTCAATTTACAGCCCTTATGAGTAAGGTAATGACCAATGGAAATGGTAGAATTAAGTTTCCAATAAACGAACCAGCAGAGGGGAAAAGAAAATCTCAGATTGAGGAATATTTAGACTTTTATAATGGGCCTGGTGTACAGCATATTGCAATAGCTACTGATGATATTGTATCTACTGTTTCAAAGATGGCTAAAAAAGGCGTTGAGTTTTTAAAAGTACCATCGTCATATTATGATACTGTGCTAGATAGAGTTGGGGAAATAGATGAAGAAATTTTAATACTTAAAGAACATGGTGTTTTGGTGGATAGAGACGAAGAAGGGTATTTACTACAAATTTTTACAAAACCATTAACGGATAGGCCAACTTTATTTTTTGAGATTATACAAAGGAAGGGAGCGAAATCATTTGGAAAGGGGAATTTTAAAGCTCTTTTCGAATGTATAGAAGCAGAACAAGCCCGAAGAGGAACATTATAAATAAAATATAAATTATGAAAAATTTAAAAATAGGAGATAGTGCACCGGCCATTAATTCTGTAGACCAAAATGGTAATGCAATTACATTAAAACAATTTAAAGGAAAGAAAGTAGTGCTTTATTTTTATCCAAAAGATATGACACCAGGATGTACTGTCCAATCTTGTAATTTAAGAGATAATTATAAGTTACTTTTAGATAAAGGATATGTGGTTTTGGGCTGCTCTGCTGATAGTCCAGAAAGACATGTTAAATTTATAGAAAAGCATGATTTACCATTTCCACTTATTTCTGACGAGAGTAAACAGGTTCTTAATGATTATGGAGTATGGGGCCCTAAGAAATTTATGGGCAAAGAATTTGATGGAATAAGTAGAACTACTTTTGTTATTGATGAAAATGGAATGATAGAAGATGTTATTGAAAAAGTTAAAACTAAAGATCACACAACTCAAATTTTAAAATAACATCTAAGAAAATTAATAACAATTATTTAAATCAATTTCACCTAAATTCTTGTAAAATTCAATATTATAATTTATAATCAATAAGATAGTTTTCTGTTGAATATTATTTGTTTGGTTCTTTATGATATTGCCGATTCCTTCGTAAATTATATTAGTGTTAAAGCCAACTCTTATTTCTTAAAAGAGTTTTCTAAAAACTTCTTCAATCTTTCCGCATTGAATAATTTCAATGTGAAAATTTTTAGCATTAAACTTATTATATTTAGAGATAATAATTTGTTTATAGCCAAGCTTCTCAGCCTCTGCAATACGATTTTCAATTCTATTTACAGCTCGAATTTCTCCAGACAATCCTATTTCACCTGCAAAGCAAGTAAGCATATCTAGGGCAATATCTTGATCAGAAGAAAGTATCGAGCAGACTACAGCTAAATCAATAGCTGTATCATCAATTTTTATTCCACCAGTAATATTTAAAAAAACATCTTTTGCTCCAAGCATAAATCCACATCTTTTTTCCAAAACAGCTAAAAGCATATTCATCCTTTTAGTGTCAAAGCCTGTGGCTGATCTTTGCGGATTACCATATACAGCTGAACTAACAAGAGATTGTATCTCAACTAAAATTGGACGAGCACCCTCAATAGTAGCTGCAATTCCCACACCACTTGTTGGCTCATCTCTTTCAGAGATTAGTATTTCAGATGGATTATTTACTTCTCTTAATCCATTTTGATTCATTTCATAAACTCCTAATTCAGAAGCTGAACCAAATCGATTTTTAATAGTTCTTAAAATTCGGTATACATGATTTCTATCTCCCTCAAATTGCAGAACAGTATCAACCATGTGTTCTAATATTTTTGGCCCTGCAATTGCTCCATCCTTATTAATATGACCTATTAAGAAAACGGCTGTTCCAGTTTCTTTGGCATATTTTATAAGTTCTGCTGTACATTCTCTTATTTGAGAAACACTGCCAGGAGAAGAGTCAATGTGAGCTGTATGTAAGGTTTGTATAGAATCAATTACTAATATGTCTGGCTGTAATTGTTCAATTTGTTTAAAGATGTTTTGTGTAGATGTCTCTGTAAGAATATAGCAATGTTCTGAATTCTTATTTATACGTTCAGCACGCATTTTAATTTGCTTTTGACTTTCTTCACCTGAAACATAAAGTATCTTTTTACTTTTTGAACTTAATGCAAATTGTAGTAATAAAGTTGATTTTCCTATTCCAGGATCACCACCTAAAAGAACGAGAGAACCCGGCACAATCCCGCCGCCTAATACTCTGTTAAGTTCTTTATCCTTAGTGACTATTCGTTTTTCATTGCTGTAGTCAATTTCACTAACTAGATTAGGGGTGTTGACTTTATTGCTTTTGTAACCTGCTTTTGTTTCACTTTCCTTAACAAGTAATTCTTCAACAAAAGTATTCCATTCGTTACACTGTGGGCATTTCCCTAGCCATTTTGGTGATTGTGTGCCGCAACTTTGACAAAAAAAAGCTGATTGGATTTTCTTTTTTGCCATTATAGATTTTTTTATTTTTTCAATTATATTAGTACTTGAAAATCCATCTAAAAAAGAAACAAGTTTTACCTTTCCACCATTTTGCTGAACAATTTTGTGTCCTACAATAGTCTCAATTTCATAATCACCCCCTTTTGCTAACACATTAGGAAGTAAAGTGCTAATAAGTTTTAAAGGAGTATCTTCAGAAAACAAAATAATTGCGTCTACAAAGCTGAGTGCTGATAACAAAATAGCTCTAGAATCCTCATCAATAATTGGACGACCTTTACCTTTTATTTTTTGTATTGATAGATCAGAGTTTAGCCCAATAATTAATTTATTACCTAGGTCGGCAGTACTTGCCAGTAATTCTATGTGTCCTCTATGAATAATATCGAAACAACCATTAGTAAATACTATCTTATCACCACTCTTTTTCCACTGTTCTACTTTATTAGTTAAGATATCAAGATTGTATATTTTACTGTTTAGATTTTTATGATGTGACATTGCTTCTTTTTTTAGATAAAAATAAAATGAGTAATCCAATAGATCCCATAATAATAGCTACTAAAGTTTGTGCTATATGTACTATAGTTGGAAATAGTAGAGCAGGGTTTGATGGATCGCCTCCTTCTCCTAAAAACACTGTGCCAACACCAAGTACTGATAAGCCAATCATCATAATTGCATGATAAGAACCTACCCCTCCTGGAGTTGGAATTACCATGCCTATTCCACCCAAAACCAACAAGAATAGTCCATCACTTGCAGATAAATGGCTTGTTTCTTGCATACTAAAAAAACAAACATAAGTCATTAAAAAATACATAATCCATATACTGAAAGAATGAAACCAAAAAGCTGATTTTCTTTTCATATTATTAATGCTTTTAAACCCTTCTTTTAATCCTTCAATAAAGACTAATATCTTTTCATAGAATTTAGAATTTTTTAGAAACCGTTTGAATAACACGAAGAGAATGCCGCCAATAAAAAAAACAGCCAATAGTGTAAGTAACTTGTCACTTCCTCCATTTGGAGTTTGTTGGGCTTTTAGAGTAGAATAAAAATTAAAGAGATCATTAAATTTTAAAACGAAAATAAGTAACATTAATAATATGAGAAAAACAAAATCTAGAACTCTTTCAACAAGTATCGTTCCAAAAAGTTTGTCTACTGGTATTTTTTCCACTTGGTTGAGTGCTGTGCATCTAGAAACTTCACCTGCCCTTGGAATAAACATATTAGTAAAATAACCAATTGAAACAGCGGAAACACTATTTAATTTTGTCGAGCTGTAGCCAAGAGCATCAATAAGAATTATCCATCTTAAGCCTCTGCTTACATAAGCCCAGCCGCCAAAAAACATGGAAAAAAACACCCATTTTCCATCCACCTTTTGTATTTCTTTTATCAACTGTACAGGATCTTGATTCTTAAAAAGAAAGAAAATAATACCGAATGCAAAAACTAAGGAAGTAATGTATTTTAGTATTTTGAAAATAATTTTTTTATTCACTTTGTAAAACTATAAAATTATATTATCAATTAGACGAACTCCAGAGTGATAAGCAGAAATACAGACTGCATTTTTATTTACTCCTTCCCAATCATTAATTGGAAGCATAGTGTTAAGAGCTACAAATTCAGCATATTCTAATGTAAAGTTTCCATGTTTTAAAAACTCTTGTTGTATGTAAAGTTTTAGTTTATTTACTCCATCTTCTTTATTATTTTTACAATAATTAAGGCAATTATAAATGAGACTAGCTTCTTTTTTGGCGCTCTCTGAAAGAAGTTTATTTCTTGAGCTTTTTGCTAAGCCACTCTTTCCTCTCACTGTCTCAACTCCTTCTATTAAAGTGTTTGACTGCATCTGCTCGGCTAGATCCTTAACTATGTACAATTGCTGTAAGTCTTTTTGTCCAAAAAACGCTATTGTAGGTTTTATAATATTAAGTAATTTCTCTATAATAGTTGCCATTCCATTAAAATGTCCGGGTCTAAATTTACCCTCAAGGCCAGTTGTTAGTGAACCAAAATCATATGATTTAGCTGTTTCTCCTTTGGCATATAAATCATTAACGGGAGGATTATATACAATATCACATTTTACTTTCACTAACATCTCTAAATCAGTAGTTAATGTGTTTGGGTATTTTGCTAGATCATTAGGGTTATTGAATTGTGTAGGATTTACAAAAATACTACAAATGCTAATATCACATTTTAGATTTGATTGTTCAATCAAATGCATATGCCCTAGATGTAAAGCCCCCATTGTAGGTGTAAAGCCTATTGTTTTCTCGTTACCAAAAGCAGCTAAATGCTTTTGTAATTCTTCTTTTGATTTAAAAATAAACATTTATCTGTAGTAAAATTGTTCTTTAAAGCGACAAAACTAAGTGAAAAGCTTTGATGTTTAGCTTTTTTTTCTATATTTTTGCATACTAATAATTTTATCAATGGGAAAGAAGAGAGTATTGTATGTTTCACAAGAAATAGTTCCTTACACAGGGGAAACAACAATGGGTGAGGTGGCTAGTCTGCTTCCACAAAAGACGCAAGAGAGAGGAAAGGATATTAGAATGTTTCTTCCTAAGTTTGGAACCATTAATGAAAGGAGGCATCAGCTTCATGAAGTAATTCGACTTTCAGGCATGAACTTAATTATTGACGATTTTGATCATCAGCTAATTATTAAAGTAGCATCAATTCAAAAATTGAGAATGCAGGTTTACTTTATTGACAATGATGAATATTTCCTCACTAAACATATGTTTAATAATGAGGATGGGAGTTTTATGTCTAATAATGATGAGCGTATGATCTTCTATTGTAAGGGAGTAATTGAAACTGTACGTAAGTTAGGTTGGAAGCCTGATGTTATCCATTGTCAAGGTTGGTTCACTTCATTAGTACCAATGTACATCAAGAAATTATATGCTGGCGATCCTCTCTTTGAGGATGTAAAAGTAATTTACTCTGTATTCGATAATAACTATGATGGCGTGTTGAGTACGACTATAACTGACAAGTTATTATTTGAAAATTTAGAAGAAAAGGATGTAGCTATGTTGCAAGAATCAAACATAAATAATTTGCATAAACATGCTATTGATTATGCTGATGCAGTTGTGCAGGCAAGTGCAGATATTGAAAAAGAGGTGTTAGATTATATTAAAACTTCAGAAAAGCCGTTCATGGAATATCCTGGGGCGGAAGATTATATTGACGCTTACCAAGATTTTTACGAGCAATTTATTGAAGAGGAGGAAGTAGCCACTATAGAAAACTAACAAATGAATAGAATCATATCATTAAGCCTAATTTTAGGTTTAATAGCAGCATCTTGTACTGACCCAAACACAATTGGTCTTGAAGTACAGCCAACATCAGACAATATAATAATAAGCTCTGCTAGTTTTGAGGGCATAAGTTCAGTTACAGAATCTGAGGATTCTTTGCGTACAGATGAAGCACTTAATTTAATTTTAGGTGGGATAGATGATTCAGAATTTGGTTTTAATAATGCTGGCTTTTATACTCAAATCCTATTAACAGAGAACAACACTGATCTTGGAACTAATCCAACTGTTGATTCAGTTGAATTATCTTATACTTATTCTGGTTATTACGGAGATTTAGAAGACTTTACTAGCTTAGACGTCTTAGTTCTTCAAGACGATATTTATAAAGATTCAATCTATTATTCCACGTCCTATACAATACCTGTTTCTGGCGGGATGCAATATGTTGAATCATTTTCAGTTTCTCAAAATTCAAATGAGAGCCCTACATTGCGTATAAAGTTAAGTAATGATTTCGGTCAAGATGTTTTAAATTTAGAGAATGAGGGGTTAAAAGACAATGAAACTTTCTTAGAAAATTTTAAAGGAATTAGCGTTGTTGCAAGTGGACAAAACACAATGCTATATTTAAGCCCTTCGGGATCAAATTCATTTCTAAAAATCTATTATCACAATGATGAAAGCGGGACAGATACTTTGTCTTTAGACTTTGAATTAGGAGGCGATGCAGCTAGAATAAACCTTTTTAACCCTAAATTATTAGCTAACTTAAATCAAGAAGAAGATAAAGTTTATATCCAGTCAATGGCAGGCTATAAAGTAAAAATTGGAGTGAATAATACTGATTCTATTAAATCAATTTTACAAGGAAAAGCAATCAATAAAGTAACTATGATTTTTGATGTTCAAGAAGGTTCTCAGAGTGAACATGCTGCACACGAAAAGTTATTTTTAGTTCGTGTAAATGAACAGGGAGATAATGTGTTTTTAACTGATTATACAGTTGAAGGTGAAACTCATTTCGGGGGTAGGTTAGATAATGATAAGTACGAATTCAATATTACTCGCTATTTTTATCAGCTGTTGAATAATGATACTTATACAAACGATTTGTATTTATTACCTGCTGGTGCAGCTGTGAATGCAAATAGAACTATCCTTAGTGAAGATATAAAACTAACTATTAATTATTCAAAATTATAAAGTAAATGTATCAGCTTTGTATCAGTTTTGATATGGCGTTTAGCTTTATTTGTTACTAAAGATATTTATATATGTGTGGAATTGTAGGTTATGTAGGAAGTAAACAAGCTTATCCAATTGTCATAAAAGGATTAAAGCGATTAGAATATAGAGGTTATGATTCTTCTGGCGTTTGCATAGGAAACAGAGATGGAATTACAGTATTAAAAGAAAAAGGAAAGGTTTCAGATTTAGAAGCTTATGCGGCTGAAAAAGATACTAGCGGTTCTATATCTATAGGACATACAAGATGGGCAACACATGGTGTGCCTAATCGTGAAAATGCTCATCCTCATTTTTCAGGTGATAGAAAATTATCATTAATCCATAATGGGATTATTGAAAATTATGATTCAATAAAAAAAGCATTAATAAATAAGGGGCATACTTTTAAAAGTGATACTGATACTGAGGTGTTAGTGCACTTGATTGAAGAAATTAAGAACCATGAACAAGTATCACTTTTTGAGGCTGTTCGTTTGGCTTTGAATGAGGTAGTTGGTGCCTATGCAATTATAGTTATGGAGAAAGGAGTTAATAACGAATTTATTGCTGCCCGTAAAGGGAGTCCTTTAGTTATTGGTATAGGGGAGGGGGAGTATTTTGTAGCTTCTGATGCAAGCCCTATTGTTGAGTATACTCGAGATGTAGTTTATCTTGATGATGGTGAGATAGCACTTATTAATAAAGATGCTGATTTAGAAATTAGAACGATAGCTAATGTCTCTAAAACACCCTTTATTCACGAACTTGAGCTAAGTTTAGAAGCTATTGAAAAAGGAGGGTTCTCTTCTTTTATGTTAAAAGAAATATTTGAACAACCTAAAAGTATAATTGATACTTTAAGAGGAAGAATTAACCCAAAAACCAAAGAAATAACTTTAGGAGGGATTTTAGACTATGAGCAAAAGATAATAAATGCTGATCGTATTATTATTGTTGCTTGTGGTACTTCATGGCATGCAGGACTCATTGGAGAATATTTATTTGAGGATTTAGCTCGAATATCTGTTGAGGTAGAGTACGCTTCTGAATTTAGATATCGTAATCCGATTATTAATAAAAATGATGTAGTATTAGCTATTTCACAATCAGGAGAAACAGCAGATTCTTTAGCGGCTTTAGAATTAGCAAAAGAAAAAGGAGCTACCCTTTTAGGAATTTGTAATGTGGTCGGCTCTTCTATTCCTAGGTTAACCCATGCTGGAAGTTATACCCATGCTGGGCCTGAAATTGGTGTGGCCTCGACTAAAGCATTTACTACTCAGATTGTAGTACTTACTTTAATGGCAATTAAAATGGCACAAAAAAAAGGTACGATTACAAAGAGTAAATATCATGAGATTATTACCGAACTTGAGCTTATTCCTAAGAAGATAGAAAAAATACTGAAGAAAAATGATCAGATCAAGAAGATAGCAGAAAAATTTAAAAATGCAACAAACTTTTTGTATTTAGGCAGAGGGTATAATTTTCCTGTTGCTTTGGAAGGGGCCTTAAAACTAAAAGAAATATCTTACATACATGCGGAAGGGTACCCAGCTGCTGAAATGAAGCACGGACCTATTGCTTTGATTGATGATGATATGCCAATTGTAGTTATTGCGACTAAAAAAGGAAACTACGATAAGGTGGTGAGTAATATTCAAGAAGTAAAAGCAAGAGGAGGAAGATTAATTGCTATTGTTACAGAGGGCGATACAACAGTTAAAGAATTAGCAGATTACTGCATTGAAGTTCCGGATAGTTTTGATGGATTATCTCCTTTACTAACTAATATTCCTTTGCAGTTATTATCTTATCATATTGCATTGATGAGGGGTTGTGATGTGGATATGCCAAGAAATTTAGCAAAATCCGTTACGGTTGAGTGATTTTGTACCGATTTAGATCCAAAACTTACTTACTCAAATTGTAAATCTTTATAATTGATTTTTAAGGTTACTATTGTAATAATAGATTCTCTTTGTAATTGACCATTTTATAATAAGAGATAAAAGGCCTTGTCATCTTACCATTTTTGTAAAATCTCTCATTAAAATCTAATTTTAGAATTTATTATTGAGTCTTCAAAAATTTAGAATATTCGTTTGAACCCATTGACATATTTGAAATTAAATTAAGACATTCATTTGTGATTTCAATAGGTGAAATAATTTTTTTAAAACTATATTTTCTGCCATCATAAGATGTTAAACTGTTTTCATATGAATCAAAACATATATTACAGTAAAAGTAATCACTCAGTAATTCTGAACAACTTAATCCAAATTGTTCATGAGATAAATCAAAATCAGATCTTGAAAGTGTAGTTTTTAACTCTCTTCGATTTTCATAATTATTTTCTGGATTGATATTATTTTTGGACATATAATTATTATTTGTACAATTGACTAAAACTTTATTAGAACATCCATGAAACACGAACATGATTGAAATAAAAATTATACTGATAGAATATTTCATTTAATAAATCAATACGTTAAGATCCACTATTATTGATCTATTGGATCCACAGAGAATAATATTAAGTAGTTGTTTTCAATACTAAGGTCAAACTCAAGAGGGTTACAACAAACTTCACAATCTTCTATGAAGTTCTGTTTTTCAATAGATGGATCAATCATTTTTAATTGGTTCTCCCAACAATGCGGACAGTCAAAAAAATGTTCAATCATAATAATTTTTAATTTTAAAATTGAGTTATAATGTGATTGTTATTATGTTCTGATTACTTCATTTATATAACTTCACTGTTTAATTATATGCTCTTAAAGATTAATTCCTAACTGGACTAATCCTCATTAGTACTTCCATATCCGTAACCGTAACCGTAGTTATAAGAATAACCATATTTGTAAGAGTAACCATAGTCATATCTAGAGTTTGCTCCAACAGCATTAATAACAAGACCAACATTCTTTATTTTCCCATCTTTAATTAGCTCTTTAGGGAAATTGAATATTTCTTTCTCTGTGTAATTAGATCTACAAACATATATTACAGTATCAGCATATTTTGATAAGAGTAGAGTGTCAGTTACAAGTAATGTTGGTGCTGTATCAATAACAATATAATCATATTCTTTTTTTGCTGCCGAAATAATTTTCTCAAAATTACCGTTCGATAATAATTGGGTAGCATTTGGGGGTATAAGGCCGGTTAATAAAGTATCATGTTTTGGTAAATGCTCAAATTTATTTAAAATGGCTTTTTTCCAATCAAAATTGGTGTTGTGCAGATAACTTGTTAGTCCTTCTTCTGTTTTTTCCATCCCTAAGTATTTGTGTAACTGAGGATTACGTAAATCTGCACCAATTAAAAGTACTTTCCTATCTAAACTAGAAAGTGCTAAAGACATATTAAGGGCTACAAAACTCTTTCCCTCTCCTTTTATTGATGATGTGGATAGTATAACTTTCCCATCTGTTGATCCAGTATTTTGAGGAAGTAAATAATTAACATTAGAAGTTAGTATCCTAAATGATTCAGCTAGAGTGTTACGATCTTTAGGATTTTGAAATATTTTCGAATCATCTTCACCTATGAGTGGAAGTTCACCAATAACTGAGGCCCCTACACCTAACTCATCGACATCCTCTTTTAATTGAATTTTAGTGTTGAATAAAAGAATCAAATAAATACTCCCAAAAGGAATCAAAATACCTATAAGTAATGGCTGCAAGAAAAGTGATCTGTTTTTTAGGGGATATTGGAATATCAGAAGATAAGGCATATTCTATAACTTTTATTGTTGGCTCTGTAACAGCAAAACTAACCTCAGCTTCTTCTCTTTTTTGAAGCAAAAATAAATACAAACTTTCTTTTATAACCTGATTACGTTCAATAGCGCGTAAAATCTTCTCCTTTTCTGGCAGATTAGATACATCTTTATTTAATTTTTTGCTTTGTAAGGTTAACTGTCTTTTCGTTTGCTTGAGTTGTGTCAAGTAGTTCTTTACTGTACGTATAATATTTGCACGATTATCATTTATTGCTCTATCTAGTTGTATTACAGAAGGATTATTTAACCCAGCACTTGTAATTAAATTTTTACGCTCAAGTATTATGGTATTAAAATCCGTAATCAGGAAATTTATCTTACTATTATTAATTCCAATATTAGCAGGCAATAAATCATAATTTTTATTTTTAAACGATTCATTTAATAACTTAGCTATAGAAATTTGATTTTCTAAATCCAATAATTGTTGATTTGATTTTGAGCTTAACTCTAAACTAAGTGAGGAATTGGCAGTAATATCAATCAGATTATTATTAAGTTTATAGAGTTGTTTTTGTATTTCAATAGAATCAAGTTCATTTGACAGCATTAAATAACGTTCATTAACAAAATCAATCGTACGTTTATGTATCATTTGCCTATCTGATACGCCATCTTGGTTAAAAACATCTATAAGTGTGTTTAATACAATTTCAGAATATTCAGAACTCTCATTATCCATTTGAAGTGCTATAATATCACTTTCTTTCCCAACCTTTGATAGCGATATTTGTTTCTTTAATTGACTAACCGTATTCTTTGTAGTAGAAAAAATAACCCTATGAATACTTTCATTAGAAGATGAATAATTAGTTTTATCACCGCTACATTAAAAGGTAAATCATGCGATATTGTATGAGTAGTATAGGTATTAAAAAGATAAGTTGTATCGTTATTAATATCAATTATCTCAATACCATCATCATTAAAATAAATATCAAATACTAATTTTTCTTGAATACTATCATTTGATATCACTTGCTCAAATTGAAAAGGAAGATGAGCTGCTCTTGTTGTCATAATACTTCCGACACTGTAAAAGTTAGCATTTAAGTTTTGCTTTTCAATAACCTTATTTAGTATTGTGTAAGATGATAGTAATTCGATTTCATTTTCAAGATTTATTTTATTACTAGAAAACAAATCGCTTGCAGAAGGTAATTCTAAGGAGGCTTCTTTTTTATCTAAAATCTTAATTTTTGCACTTGTGCTATAAATAGTATGTGAATACCTTAAGTAAAAAAAAGAAATGATTACACAAAAAATTATAGAAAAAACAAACCAACGCCAAAAAAATAAATATTTAAAAAGTTCCTTTTTTAAATCATATTTATCTTCTATATTTTCTTGATTATAATTATCGTTTAACATGATTATTTTATTTGTTTATTATAAGAAGTGTAATGCTTAATAATATAGAGGATATTGACGCAATTGATGATGGACTTCCTATAAAGCCTGCACTTTTTATTCGGCTATAATTAGGATTAACAATAATAACATCATTATTCCTAATATAATATGCTGAGTTATCTAAAATATCTTTTGATGTAATATCTAATTTTCTTGCATATCGAATTCCGTTTATTTCTCTAATTAGAGTAATATTTTTTCGTTTTCCACTTATTGTTAAATCACCTGCATACCCTAAGGCTTGAAGTAGAGTAAGGTTTTTATCTAGAAATGTGTATGTACCAGCATTAGTAACCTCACCTAATACAGTGAATTTCGCATTTAATAATCGCACTGATACTGTAGGGTTTACAAGATGCCCACCTTCTAAAAGTAGTTTAGTAATTTTCTCTTCTAATTCTAAGGTAGTTCCTTTCACATCCAGTGTTCCTAATACAGGAAAATTAATAGTGTAATTAGAGGAAACAAGATGGCCTTCTAGTTGTAATAAATTAAGATTAGAAGCTTGAGTTGTGTTTTGAGGAATTCTATTATAAATAATTGAGGCTTCTGGTATCATGCTGCGGATTTCTATCCGTAATATATCATCCCCCTGGATTGTATATGGTATTTTTTGTTTGTTAATGTCAGTATTACTATAATTCTCTACTCCATTTAGGTATGTTATATTTCTTTTTGATGTACAGGAACTTATCATTAAAAAACTAACAATAATAAAAATTGACTTTCTCATAATATCTAACTTTTTGCAAATATACGATTTAACAATATAAAATATCTTCTTTACTAGATGTAAAAATTATCCTCGGAAGATTTTTGACTATTCTTTTTAATTTATGATGATTATTTTTCAAAATTAATTTTTATTACTGGCCTAGTTCAGCAGTACTTTAGTTTACCTAATTACATTTCTAATATAAATAAGACTACAGTCCGTAGTCTTTAAAAATAAATTGACTTAACTTATTAAAAATAAGTGAATTAACTTTGTCATTTGAATAAAATAACGTATATTTATATAGAATAGTTTGTTATAATTTTAGACTTAAATTGTTATAAGTATAAAAAACAAACGCTATATTCATGTTAAATAATTTAAATAACATATGTTATATGCACGTTAATTTTTATAAAAGACCTCAAATACAGGTCAATAATTCTCATTCAAAAATGGAAAATTCAACCTTATTCTTGGAATATTTAAGTGAATTTATTGCAAATTCAGCCACAAGAAGAGTCAAAGGATATGGTACTGTTGGATTGGCTCATAATACTATTAGAACCTATAAATCGCTTTATAGGATCACTAAAGAATATGAGTTGGAGAAATCTCAGCAATTATTTCTGGCTGGAATCGATAAAAATACCGCTGTGTCATTCACCCAATTTCTAAAAATAGAGAAACAATACAGCGATAATTACTGTGGTCAATTGCTGAAATTATTGAAGATTATTTTAAGAGATGCCCAGAAAAGTGGCTTTGAGATTCACCCTTATTCTAATTATATAGAATCCTTTAAACAGAAAAGTTCAGATCGAATTATCCATTTTTTGAATCCAGCAGAAATAAAAGTATTGAAGGGGTTGGAGCGGATACCAAGTGAGTTAGAAGATAGCTACAAATGGTTACTGATTGGACTTTCTATTGGACAAAGAGTTTCGGATTTATTAAGTCTTAATGCTAGTAATATTAGAAAAGCTAACAATGGACTCTATATCGATATTATCCAGCAAAAAACAAAAAAGGCCGTTACTATTGGGGTGGCAGATCCGCTAGTGATTGATCTTTTAGAAAGTGAATTTCCAAAAGTACTTTCTCAAGAAGCTTTTAATAAGCACATAAAAATGATTTGTAAAATTGCAGGAATTGATGAAGTAGTTCGGGGATTTAAAAACAATCCTAAAACCAGAAGAAAGGAAGTGCTATCAGCTCCAAAGTATGAGTTTGTAACCTCTCATATTATGAGAAGATCTTTTGCTACTAACTATTATGGGAAAATTGAAACACCGCTGTTGATGAACATAACTGGACACACCAAAGAGAGTACGTTTTTAACCTATATTGGTACTCATCAGAACAAGGATGCGTTGGCAGATTTATTTATGCAAAAAGCGAGTGTTATTTGGTAGGGTCAGGGGAGTTATTAAACAAACCTAAATCCTCTCTTTCCTTAAGTTGATTTAGAGTAAACTTATCTCTAACTGATTTTGTTTTTGGGAAGATATAGTTAGAAAGGGTAACAAAGACTTTTACCCGTTCTGTTTTGGTGAGTTTTTCTTGGTTTACCAAAAGATCATCCAGCACTTTTTCATAGAGCAGTTCCATCTTTTCTTTAATAGAAAGTTTATCTTTTTTTGCAGGTCCTCTTTTGGATTGTTTTCCTGCTTTCTTTGCTGATTTTGGATCGAATGGCATATTTATAAATATTCAAAAAGTGAATTCAAATTTAACTAAAAAATTAATAACGCTTTAATAACAAATTAATCAAAAACCGTACTAAATGAATTTGTCTTCTCCCTCTAATAGGTTGTTTTATTATACGGTATGCCCACTCTAAATAATTTTTTATCCACCAATTTGGGGCTCTTTTTACATAGCCAACATATACATCAAAACTCCCTCCCAAACCTTGATAGACTGCTTGATATTTTTTTTGAATTTCTATTATTAATTCTTCCTGTTTAGGAGATCCCATCGCAACAAAAACGATATCTGGTTTGTGTTTTATTATATCTTCTATTAATGCCAGCTTTTCTACTTCAGTTTTTATATATCCATTTCTGAAATTGCTTATCTTAATGCCCTTGAAATTCAGATTTAAGTTTGGAAACTGTAGCTTCAATTACTTCTTGTTCTCCGCCGATCAAATAAAAAGATTTGGTTTTATAATAGGTGTTAATCAGTTCAACCAAAGTTCTACTCCAGGTAATTTAACAGCACTTTTAATTCCTTTCTTTTTCAAAGCCCAAACAGCACCAATACCATCAGGGTATCCAATATTCATATTAATGAAATCACGGATTTCATTGCTAGCATGTAAAATCTTTTCGGCATTAATTGCAACCAGTGCTTTTTTATTATCAATGGCGTATTGAATTAACTCTGCTCTAGATTTTGGAGCGTATGTTTTTATTCCATTTATAATCCTAAATTCCACGATTTATATTTTCTGTATTTAATAAGAAATGGGCCATAGCATTAAACATAAATGCATTACTCCATCTCATATATGGTATTTTTGAACTTATCCCTTTTTTTAATTGATAGTAAAAATAGCCTTTTTTATGTTGCATATTAATTACAGTCCAATTTAAAACTTTAATCAAAAGGGTTTCATTCTCTTTAAACATATTTAGTTTAGACAAAGTCACTATCAATTGTGAAGGACAGTGAATATCTATTGGGTAGGTTTTATTATGATAATATTTAGGTGTTCCATCATCTTTAAAAAAAGAATTTTAAATAATATTCCAAACCTTTATCGATATATTTCTGAAAACTATAATCCTCCGTATTTTTCTGATACGTTTCAATAGCATCTAAATTAAAGCCTGTATGAAAACTATCCTTCCATGATTGTATTGTTAGTAAACCGTATATCCATGAACCATCTTTTTCTTGTAATTGACATGCTGCGTTAACAGCCTGTTTAGAAACTTCTAAATGGGATTCATTTTTTGTGTACTTGTAGGAATAACTTAATATTTTTGCACCTAACAATGACGCATTAATAACAGTATTATTACCATTTTTAATGCTATAAGAAAACAGAAATCCTCCTTTACATTTTGTGCGAGACAAATCTTTCATCACAAAATCAGCAGCAGATAAAGTTTCTTTTAAAACAGTTTCATCTTTTAGTAATCTCATAACTCTCTAGCAGCGCTTCTACAGCAAAGCAAGTTGCCACAACTGTAGGCGTGTGTTTTTGGAATAGAAACAATTGTCTAGCCTGCCAATCAAAGTTATAACCCCAACAGGAACCGGAATACCCTTTTGACCTTAGATTTAGTAACAGTATTGTGAGTTCTTTTATTTTATTTACAAGTTCTTCTTTTGTACCAAAATCTTCACAACCTTTAACTGCTAACTTGTATAATTTGCAATAACCTAAAAGAAATAAAGCAACCCCTTTTGCATTGTGTTCTTTGGGAACTAACATTAGTCTCCTAAAGTTTATTGGGCTTAGCTTGAAGGCTTGAATCCAAGCCCATCTGGCAATATCCCAATGCTTTAGCGGTGTAGCATTGAATAGTTTTGAATTCAAACCATCATAAGGATCCCAGCCTGAAAAATTTTCTTTTTCGCAATAGCGCTTCAGTGAGTTAAAAGAATTTGTAATGTTTTGTGCTAATTTTAACATGAGTTATTTTCTTTTAAAATTAGTTGTTTTAAAGGTAAAAATTTACCATTAGTTTCTTTTTCTATTTTGTCTGTATATATTATTTGATACTTACATTTCTGGTTAAACACTTTATTAAAATGAAATTTAAACTGTTTTTCTTCATCAATAGTATAATTAGGTGACTTGATAATATAAATATCTAACTCGCCTTTCTGGCGTTGAATATATTGTAGTCCATCTATAAATTTATAAAGATCAGAATGTAGATTTAATGCAGTAGTAGTCACATAAGTTCCATCTGACAAGAATATTTTATTTAATTCCCATCTACCTTGAATATTTTTAATTAAAGTCAGGTGGCGATTGCAAGATGAGCAATAGTTTCCTACATATTCTGCAAAATCACCAGTCTTATATCTAATAAGTGGCATTAAATCATTATGAAAAGAAGTGCCTACCATTTCACCAACTTCACCAGGATTTTTAATATTTAACCCATCTTCATTGATCAACTCAAAATAACCGTAAGTTGGTTCAATATGAAATGCTTCATTTCCTTTACACGGACCACCAATGATTAACTTTTCGGAAAGACCATATACTTCACAAATTGGTATACCAAGTTCACCAGTAATTAGTTCTTTTTGTAATTTGGTCACTCCTTCTGAAGAACATAAAAAAGCCCTAATAAATCTAACATCTTTGTTATATTTTGAGAGAAATAATGAAAATTGATAAGCACTACTAGGGTAAGCCTGAATAAAGCTAATTTTCAATGATTTAAGACTCTGATAAATACTTTCATAATAAATATCATCAGTTCTAAAACCATCAAATATTACTTCTTTAGTTAAAGGATTGACAATGAATGTCTTATCTTTATTTAAAAGTTTATTTCTAATCACGCCCCTTAAATGCCCGTTCCAGCCATATTCATTCCAAATTGAAAAAAAAGTATTAAATTCTACTATATATCGATCTTTAGGCATTATGAGTTGTAATGGTTTTCCTGAAGTGCCTCCTGTTGTTCCCTTATCATATTTGATCTTTAAAAGACTGGGTGAAGTAAATTCATTAATTGAATTCATTACAATACTTTTGTTAATAAAAGGAATACTGCTCTCAAAATCTTTAATATTATTAATATTAAATTTAGAATAATCCTTGTAAAATAACATTGAAGTGGCTGACTTGATTACAGTTTTTGATAATAACGGAAATGGATTGAAATTATTAAAACGAACCTTTTTTAAAAAAAAAGCATATTTGACATATTTTAGACCTAGAAAATTAGGATAAAAAATATTTAAACGAGCAAGTATAATTAATAATTTATTTTTCACGATTAGTTAATGTATTGAAAAGATCTAACATACTATTTTTTGCAACTATACTGTCGTAATCATTTATAGATGCTGAATCCTGACACATTTTCAAAACCTTTTCTGGGTTTGAAATTAAATAACTCATTTTCAATGCTAAATCATTATTATTGGATACCTGAAATGACAAATAATTATTCCTCCTTTGAAGAATATTTTCATTCGCATGAATATCTGATGAAAGTATAGACATCTTTGCTGCAATCGCTTCTTTTAAAACAACAGGAGAATTTTCAAAATGACTAGGGAAAATCAAACAGCGTGTTTGCTTAAACAAGTTGTTTTTTGCTTCACCAAAAGTGTCTCCAACAACACCTAATCTTTTAAATTGTATTTAGAAATAATTTCGATTATCTCTTTATCAACATCCTCATTTGGTGCAACACCAATAATTTGAATTTGACAAAAAATTTCTTTCTTCTTTAGGAATTTTACTGCTTCAATTAAATCAAAAAAACCTTTTTCTTTACTCAAGCGACCTACGAATAGAAAATCTTTATTTTTATTCTCGATTTCGTTTTCAAAATCAGAATACTTTACAAAATTTTCGACCACAATACATTTTTTTTCACCAAAGAATTTCACAAAGAAATCGTGATGAAATTTAGATAACAAAATTATACGATTTGCATATTTGTTGAAATACTTACCAATCCATTTTAGTCTAAGTGGTGTTAGAGCAAATTCACCTTTTGTTTTGGAATGAAAATGAATAATAATGGGAATATTAAATTTACTAATCCGCTTAAGAAATAATATATCTCTTAAAATTGACATACCAGATGTAATAAAAATATTAATAACATCAGGTTGGTTTTTAGCTAAAAATATGATTATTCTTTTATTTAACTGAAGATTACGCTTGATACTTCCCAGCTTAAAGTTTGCATAAACGTCATCTCTTTCAGTTTTTTTGGAAGTATCAAATGAGATAACTTTATAGTCATTATAATCAATGTTTTGAAAACTTTGATTGATTATAGCTACGCCTCCAAGTGGAGGTGGTAAAGGACCAATAAATGCTGAAACTTTATTTTTCATCACTTTTTTTATTTTATAATTTTTTGCCATACACCTGTCATTTTACAAATATTCTCAGAAAATGATCCACTATCATTCACACAAAACCTAGGAACCTGAAAGTGATTTATTCTTTCAGAACTATTTATATGTTTTGGCGCCGTTGTAAAAGCTAAATCTATCTTATTCTCTTCTAAGATTGATGTTTCTCTTTCGTCAAAATCACCATTAGGGTAAGCAAAAAAATTGACATCATCTGAAATCCAAGATTTAAGCACATTTGAAGCTTCTGTAATTTCATACTTTAATTCTTCTATATTGCACCTTTTAGTAATGGGATGATTAACCGTATGATTGCCAATTGTTATATTACTAAATTTAGAAATACGAATAACATCTTCTTTAGTCATGGCTTCCCTAGTTAATTTTATTTTTGTTTTTATCTCATTAATAATATTAACTCGATTAGTGTTTGATATTGTTTTACATTTTTCTATAGATATTTTGCTTTCACTAACTGTGTTATATTTATTGACATAAGACCACCAAAACACACCATTATTAACAGGTTCTGTAGAAATAAAAATGGTTAACGGAATATTCAATTTATTTACTAAAGGAATAATATTATCCAAATTATCTCTTTTACCATCATCTACCGTTATACATACTGCACCTTTTTTCACTGGCGTCTTATTTTTTAATATCTCATGTAAATCCTCAGTCGAAATAAAATGATAATTATTCTGAATAAGCCAGTTTATACATTTTTCAAATAATTCTTTACTTTTTTAAAGAATAGTTATAACTTTGGCATTGTTAGCAAATATTTTTTTTGCTGCTTCTTCTTACAAAACCTAAAGAAATAAGTGTAACTGATAAAATCAAACTATAAAATCTTCTCATAAATTATTTATATAAATCTATTTTATAATGTTTACCCTTCCAAACATACTCAGTAATTTCAAAACTCTTATTATTATGTTTAATAAAATATTTATTATTATGCTTTAATATTTTATGATTTGAAATGCGTTTTAATTTGGGAGTATCTAACATATTTATTTTTCTGACTGATAATATTGAAAACAGTTTAAATTGTTTTATTAAATGCGAAAAAGGAAATAAGTGTTTAACATAATTAGCTTTAACAAAACCTTCAAAATTCTCATTTGATGGCATAGTTTTTATCTCTCTCTTGCACTTAATAATTTTATGACAATAAGTTATGAGTTCCTTTTTTTGTTCAAATGGGGAAAATTTAAAGTTATTTGAATGCAATTCATTTAAAAAATTTGCAGCATTTAAAGTGCTTAATTTATATCTGTCATTATTATTTAAAGAAGCTTCAACATTGTATTCTTCTTGTAAAACTACTGCACCATTATCCCATTTTTCTTCCATTAAGTGAATAGTTGTGCCAGAAGTGGTTGATTCTTGATAAGCTTCAACATAGGTTGGGTAGCCGCCTCTTAATTTTGGCAAACAAGATGGATGAATGTTTAATGTTCTGCCTTTAGGTTTATTATAAATATGAGAAGGACTTTCACACTAAACGTAGAAATAATCATAAAATCATATTCTTCTAATTTCTCTATTTTTTCTAATCCTAAATATTTAATTTGTCTAATATTATTATAAGAGTTTATAAAAGACAGATCCCTGTCTGGAAATAACTTTTTGATAATCTCTCGGAAGTTTTTTCTATAATATATTAGATTCAATTGTATTAGAAACCTTTCAATATTCAGGTTCTTTATATATTTAATCTTTTTCTTTCTACTAATAGGTTTTGAAACAGCATACATTAGATCAATCTGATTTTCTCTAAGAAACCTCGTATCCTTTAATCTATATATTAAATCGTTTGTGTAATCATAATTTCCTAATAATAATATCCTCATTTTTTGTTGTTATTTATCTGTTTAAATCCTTTTTAAATGCTGTTTCTTTTTTTGAGGCTAAATATTTCATTGGTTTAATAAGTAGATGTGACAATAGCGTGTTTCCTTGTTTTAAGTATATAAATATATTCACGTTTTTATTTGTGAACTTTCTCTTATAAAGATCAAGACCGGGACCTAAACAATGTCTAGAAATATTCTTACAAGAACTATCATTAAGATTAGCATCAACAGAAATACTTCCCAACTCAAATTTTCTAAAATCCCTATCATATGAAGCATCAATACAAAATTTATTATTATTGAAAAATACATTAGTTCTGTACGCAACATTTTTTTTGTTTAATTTTACAAATACAACATTTGATGACATAACTTTTGTTATTTCCTTCATAAATAACAATTTATTTTCATCCTTAAACATGGAACTTTTTCCATCTTGTACTTTAAATTCAGAAATTTGAACTATGTCATTGAAATTATTTTGATTAATTTCCTCAATTGAAGTTTTAATTTCTATATCTGACTTTTTAGCTCTATTGTAAGCCGTTCTTAAATTTTGCTTTAAATTCTTTGAATATTTATTTTTAATGTATTCATCGTGTTTAGAGTATTCATCAATTTGAATTTCTGGGCAAGCAGAATAAAGATATAGATAATCAATATTAAAGTTTGCAGAGTACTGAGGAATGTATTTTAATAAAAGAATGTCATATTTTACATTATTATTTAGCCATTGAAAGATTTCATTATTATAAATAGCATTTTTTGTATCTGAAATTATGTCAAGATAATTACCTGCCCATTGTTGACCCAAAAATTCAATAAAACTAACTTTTATGCCAAATTTCTGTCTGTATACTATAAAAAAATGAGCTCCGAACAACTTTTGAAGGTTAAAAGTATTTTTTAGTTTCAGTTTCTTTACATCTTTATAAATATTCTTTAAAGAGTTAAGAAGAAAAACCATTGTTGATTTAGGATGATTTAAAGTGATTTCGAATTCTTTCCATTCATGCTCAATAAAGCTAAATTCTGAGGTATTCCTAATTAATTTGATTTTAATATTTGTAGCCACTTAGTAGTTACTTGTTTTATGCATAATGTATTTATTGAAATTGTTTATTAATTATATTTAATAGTTGATTATATCTTACTGATCAATTTAATTTCACTTGGTTTTAAGCTTATTCTGTATGATTATACCAATAGAATTTATAATTTGTATTATCATCTTTTCCTTTACTATAATCTGCTATTATTGATATTGGCAAGTATAATAATGATAGAATCAAAGCTATAAAGAACATAAGTCTTTTAACTTTCTTTAAATAAACTAATAGATATGCTGTTGTAAAAACTGAAAATATTGTTAAATATGCAATTGGTCTGATGAAGATATGATTCATTTCTGATAAAACATTATATAATACAAAACCCAAAATTGTAAAATTATAGTATGTAATGAAAAAACTATTCTTAAATGTTTTTTTTAACTCAGTTGAATACCATATTGTTAACATAATCAACAATGTAATTACTATTCTTCTAGGCCCAAAAATCCTAATATGTTTTTCTTCAGACAGCATAACAAAATTAGAAGAGATCCAATCGTATCCAGTTATTTCTAAAAGGCTAATAGTTCCTTCAGATGATATCTGAGTAAGAAAGAATTCAATTGTATTAAAAAGAATAGAAAAAATAACTAAACAGTATGTAAAAATTCTGTTTTTAAAATAATCTTTTACTGGAATAAAATATAAGATAAACAAAAATATTGCAGACTTATGTATTGTAAAACATAGAATAATTATAATTAGATATTTAAGCAATTGTTTTTTTTGAATAAACTGTATTGACCAAACAAGGATAGTAGCGACTAACATTTGTCTCATCCCATTCATCCAATTCAAATATTCGGAGCCAAATATTATAACAATACCTAAAAATGGAAACAAGTACCTTTGGTTTTTAAATGTCCTATATATGAAGAAAAGCTGCAAAAAGGCTATAAATCCAAAATAAAAAGAAAAATGCAATTTATTTTTTGCAAATAATTGTGTTATAAAATTAAAACCAAATTCAAAATCAATTATTTTCAGATCATTTTTTTGAATAGATAAATAATTACTTAAATAATGGAGGTGATCAACACCTACATTCCAACGTAATCCAGATACAAATGCAAAAATTAATAAGGCTAAAACAATATCAAACGTCCAAAAAGAGTCTGATTCTTTTATTAAATTATTGTTTTTTTGTCTTAGTGCTGAAATATTTCCTAGAATAAATAAGAATAAGCCAAAAATTATATAAACAAAGAAGCTTTGAAACATTAGGTAAATAAATTTATAACGGGCTTCAATTTTTGATCAACTATTTTATTCCATGTATATTCTTTTAAGCTTTCTCTTATTACTTTTGAATCATAAGAGCTCCTTTTTTTATAAACAACTTCTAATCCACGAGAAAAACTTTCTGGATTATCACAACACAAAACACCATTTACATCTTTTATTAACTTCTTGTTTTCATTTGTTTTAGTTGCAATGCATGGTATTCCAGATAAAATATATTCAAAAGTTTTCGTTGGAGGTTGAA
>CAJIYM010000004.1 GCA_905181635.1 uncultured Flavobacteriales bacterium | reverse complement strand
GAAGTACGGGGCTTGGGGTTTGATGGTTTTTGTTATGATACCTCTTCCTGTTACTGGAGCTTATATTGGAACAATTGCATCGTATATTTTTGGAATTAGTTATAGGAAATCATTAATTGCAATAAGTAGTGGTATTACTATTTCTTCTATTATGGTTACCGCATTTATGTACGCAATATAAGTTTTTTTTATTTTAAATAACTAAAAACTAGCAAAAGCAGCTAAAATTCTATATTTGCCTTAAAATGAAGGGAAAGAAAACAGCACTTATTATTTTGGATGGATGGGGGCATGGCGATAAAACCAAATCGGATGCCATACATCACGCAAGCACTCCTTTTATTGATTCTTTGTATAAAGACTATCCTAATTGTGAATTAAAGACTTTTGGGCAGCATGTTGGATTGCCCAAAGGACAAATGGGGAATTCGGAAGTAGGACATTTGAATATTGGTGCAGGTAGAATTGTATATCAGGATTTGGCAAAAATTAATATTGCTTGTGAGGATAATTCCATTGCTGAAATGGAAAATTTAAAAACCTCTTTTACTTATGCAAAGCAGAACAATAAAGCACTTCATTTAATTGGCTTAGTTTCTGATGGAGGAATTCATTCACATCAAAATCATTTATATAAATTATGTGAGCTAGCAAATAAAGCAGGAATTGAAAAAGTATTTATTCATGCTTTTACTGATGGTAGAGATTGCGATCCAAAAAGTGGAAAAGGATTTATTAAGCAGTTGCAACAGAATTTATTTGGAGCTAGAATTGCTTCAATTTGTGGTAGGTATTTCGCAATGGATAGAGATAAAAGATGGGAACGCATAAAATTGGCTTATGATTTACTTACAAAAGGAAAGGGAGAGGCCTCTCTAAATCTTACTGAAAGCATCCAAAACTCTTACAATAATGGAACTACAGATGAATTTATAAAACCAATTATTAGTGTAGACGAAAACAGAAATCCGATTGTAAAAATACAGGAATATGACGCAGTAATTTGTTTTAATTTCAGAACAGATAGATGTAGGGAGATTACAACTGTACTTACCCAAACCAATATGCCAGATTTTAAAATGAGCACACTAAATCTGCATTTTACGACTCTAACAAATTACGATTCTTCTTACCAAAAGGTGAATGTAATTTATGATAAAGCTAATATTACAAATACTCTCGGAGAGGTTTTAGAACAAAACAATAAAACGCAAATCAGAATTTCAGAAACTGAGAAATATCCTCATGTTACTTTCTTCTTTTCAGGAGGTAGAGAAAAAGAATTTATTGGAGAAAAACGACTAATGATCAATTCACCAAAAGTGGCAACTTATGATTTGCAACCTCAAATGAGCGCCCATGAAGTTACAGAAACTATAGTTGTAGAACTAGAAAAAGGAGAAACTGATTTTGTGTGTCTGAATTTTGCAAACCCGGATATGGTAGGGCATACTGGCGATTATAACGCTATTGTAAAAGCAGTAGAAATAGTAGATAATTGCACTAAGCAAGTTGTTGAAGCAGGATTAAAAAATGATTATGCTTTTATCATTATTGCTGATCATGGGAATGCAGATTTAGCATTAAATTCAGATGGCACTCCTAATACAGCACATAGCACTAATTTGGTGCCTTGCTTTGCACTCAATACAGGATTTAATAATATACAAAATGGAAAACTAGGAGATATTGCGCCTACAATACTTAAAATAATGGAAGTAGAAACTCCAATAGAAATGACTGGAATAATCTTAATAAAATAACAAAATGGAACACATAAATAATTATATAAACGAGAACAAGGATAGATTTATTAATGAGTTAATTGAGCTTTTAAAAATACCATCTATCTCAGCTGATCCTGCTTACAAGGATGATGTGCTAAACTGTGCTAATGCGGTAGCAAAAGCAATGAAAGATGCAGGAGCAGATAATGTTGAAATCTGCAAAACAGTAGGCTATCCTATCGTTTATGGAGAAAAAATTATTGATGCCAATTTACCAACTGTTCTGGTGTATGGTCATTATGATGTACAACCAGCTGACCCCTTAGAGTTATGGACGAGTGGCCCTTTTGAGCCTGTTATTAAAAAAACAGATATTCATCCTGAAGGAGCGATTTTTGCTAGGGGCGCTTGTGATGATAAAGGACAGTTTTATATGCATGTAAAAGCCTTTGAATTGATGATGAATACTAATACTTTACCTTGTAATGTAAAGTTTATGATTGAAGGAGAGGAAGAAGTAGGTTCTGATAATTTGGGGCTTTTTGTTAAAGAAAATAAAGAAAAGTTAACTTGTGATGCGATCTTAATTTCTGACACTGGAATT
The DNA here is from genome assembly GCA_905181635.1 of uncultured Flavobacteriales bacterium. Classification (GTDB taxonomy): domain Bacteria; phylum Bacteroidota; class Bacteroidia; order Flavobacteriales; family BACL11; genus UWMA-0277. Next base: position 340,493 of record CAJIYM010000004.1, on the reverse strand, counting down.
ATAGCAAACGATACACCATCAATCACAACTGGGCTAAAAGGATTAAGCTATGTTGAGGTGGAAGTAACAGGACCAAATAGAGATTTGCATTCAGGATTATATGGTGGGGCAGTAGCTAATCCTATCAATATTCTATGTGAGATGATTGCAAAAATGAAAGATGAAAATAATCATATTGTAATACCAAGATTTTATGATAATGTAGTAGAACTTTCATTAGAAGAAAGAGCTGATATTGCCAGAGCTCCTTTCTCATTAGATAAATACAAAGCAGCTTTAGATTTGTCTGATATTCATGGAGAAAAGGGATATACTACTATGGAACGAACTGGAATCCGCCCAACTTTAGATGTAAACGGAATTTGGGGAGGATATACTGGTGAGGGTGCAAAAACAGTTATTGCGTCAAAAGCGTATGCTAAAATTTCTATGCGATTAGTTCCTAATCAATCGGATGAAGAAATTACTAACTTATTTTCTGACTATTTTAAAAGTATAGCCCCTAAAAGTGTGAGTGTAAAAGTTACTCCTCATCATGGTGGAGAACCTTATGTTTCCCCTACTGATATTCCTGCTTATTTAGCAGCAAGTAAGGCCATGGAAACCACTTATGGTAAAAAACCTGTTCCGGTTAAAAGCGGAGGATCTATTCCTATTGTTGCTTTATTTGAAGCTGAATTAGGAGTTAAATCTATATTACTTGGTTTTGGTTTGGATTCAGATGCAATTCATTCGCCTAACGAGCACTACGGTATTTTTAACTATTTAAAAGGAATAGAAACGATTCCTCATTTCTTTGCAAATTACGCTAAGGCAAATTAAAATTTAACAATAACTAATGAAGTGTATTAATTTAATAGGCATAGCCTTACTTCTAACCCTTAGTTGCAATAGTCAACAACAAGAAACAAAACTGTGGAAAAAAATCATCAATATACAAATGCATTAGTAAATGAGACAAGTCCTTATTTATTACAACATGCGCATAATCCTGTAGATTGGTATCCTTGGAATAAAAAAACCTTGGATAAAGCAAAAGCAGAAGGGAAGCTATTATTGATTAGCATTGGCTATTCAGCTTGTCATTGGTGTCATGTTATGGAGCATGAAAGTTTTGAAGATGCTGAAGTTGCTAAAATTATGAATGATAATTATATTTGTATCAAAGTGGATAGGGAGGAACGCCCAGATATTGATCAGGTATACATGACAGCTGTACAACTAATGAATCAAAGAGGAGGCTGGCCACTGAACTGTATAGCATTACCTAACGGGAAAGCCTTTTTGGGGAGGTACTTATTTCAGAAAAGATGATTGGAAAAAACAAATTTTAGGGCTCGCAAATACGTACAAAACTGATTCAAATAGGGTAATAGAATTTGCTGATAGACTTGCTTTAGGAATACAGCAAGTTGAAAATATAAGTTTAAATACTGATGAAGTTAATTTCACTTGGAAAGATTTGAATAAAATGGTTAGTCCTTGGGCGGAACGCTTTGACAATTCAGAAGGAGGGAGTAATGGAGCTCCAAAATTTCCTATGCCAAATGCCTATAGTTTTTTACTGAAATACGGACACTTAGCTAACAATAAACAAGTACTTGATCATGTTGAACTTACTTTGGATAAGATGGCTTTTGGAGGTATTTATGATCAAATGGGAGGCGGATTTTCAAGATACTCGGTAGATAAATCATGGAAAGCCCCTCACTTTGAAAAAATGCTGTATGATAATGGACAGCTAGTTAGTCTGTATGCTGATGCTTATCTGAAATTTAAAAAACCTTTATACAGAGAAGTAGTATTTGAAAGTTTAGAATTTATAGAAAGAGAATTGACAGCTGAAAATGGAGCTTTTTATTCAGCTTTGGATGCTGATAGTGAAGGAGAGGAAGGTAAATTTTATGTCTGGAATGAAACAGAATTAAAATTATTTATCCGTGAGGATTTCGATATTTTTATGGATTATTATAATGTAAATAGTAAAGGACTTTGGGAGCACGGGAATTATATTTTGCTTAGAAAGAAGACTAAGAAAGAAATTGCCAAAAAATATAGAATTTCAACTGCAGCATTAGAAAGTAAGATTGTTACTTGGAAAGAGATACTGATGAGTGAGAGAGATAAAAGAATTCGACCAGGATTGGATGATAAATCTCTAACCTCATGGAATGGTTTGATGTTAAAAGGATATGTAGATGCTTATATGGCTTTTGGAGAAAGAAAGCATTTGCAGGTGGCACTAAAAAATGCCAAGTTTATTGCTGAAAATCAAATGCAAGCAGATGGTAAACTATGGCATTCTTATAAAGATGGCAGGTCAACTATCAATGCCTATTTGGAGGATTATGCAATTGTAAGTTCTGCATTTATTAGTTTGTATGAAGCTACTTTTGATGAGATTTGGCTCAGCAGAGCAGAACAATTGGTGAACTATGCTCTTGAATATTTTTATGATAAAAATTCTGGGATGTTTTATTTTACCTCCAAGTTAGACCCTGAATTGGTAGCGAGAAAAATGGAAATTAATGATAATGTAATTCCTGCATCTAATTCAGTAATGGCAAATGTATTGTATGATTTGGGTACACTTTTGGATAAAGGGGAGTATAAACTAAAAGCCATTATTATGGCAAATAATGTAAAACCAGATATGAAAAAATATGCTTCTGGTTATGCTAACTATGCTAACTTGATGCTAAAAGAGATTGTGCCTTATTATGAAATAGCAATAGTGGGAAAGGATGCGCATAAAAAAGCATTAGAATTTAATAAGGAATATCATCCTAACAAATTAATATTAGGAAGTACTAAGGCAAGTAATATGGAGCTTTTACAAGAGAAATATGTTCAGGGTAGCACTATAATTTATGTATGTGAAAATAAGGCTTGCCAATTGCCAACAACAAGTATTATTAAAGCATTACAACTAATAAAATAATGAAATACTTATTTGAAGAAAATCAGAAATTTACACAATGGTGGCTATGGGTTATTTTATTGTCATTCCCTATCATTTCGTTTGGCCCTTTTGATGAAAATACAATTAATATTAATTATGTGTTAATCGGTTTTTTCATTCCTTTTTTGTTTTACTTGTTTGAGCTAAGGTTAAAAGTAAGCGCTGAAGGTTTACACTATCAGTTTTTCCCTTTCCATCTTAAATCTCATATCATTAAGTTGGAAGATATTGAAAAATTTAGAGCAATGGAATACTCTCCACTAAAAGAATATGGAGGTTGGGGAATTAAATACGGTTTTAAAGGAAAAGCTTATAATGTGAGTGGAAATAAAGGAGTGAAGATTTTTCTAAATAACGGAACAAACATTATGTTTGGAAGCCTAAAAAGTAGTGAATTAGCAAAGGCGATGAAAATGGCTAAGCAACAATAATCAAAAAGTAATTTTTCTTTCCTTTTTGAGCAAGTATATATTTTCTGTTTAACAAGTTGTTTTCTGAAAGCTTAATATCTTCAGAAATTTTTTCCTTATTAATACTTACGGCATTCGATTTTATCATTCTTCTTGCCTCTCCTTTACTGGAAAAAATATGAGTTTTTTCTGCAACTATATCCAAAATATTTAAGTCCAAATCAGCTTTGCTTATTTCAAATTGTGGTACGCCTTCAAATACAGAAAGGAAAGTTTCTTCATCTAAGCTTTTTAAATCATCAGCAGTTGATTTACCGAATAAAATATTGGATGCTTTAATTGCCATATCCAAATCCTCAGCAGAATGAACTCTGGTTGTTACTTCATTTGCTATTGCGTTTTGTAAAACTCTTAAATGAGGCGCCTGTTCATGTTCAGTAGTCAGCTGCTTTATTTCTTCTTTACTTTTTAATGTAAAAATCTTAATGTAGTTTTTGGCATCCTCATCAGATGAGTTGAGCCAAAATTGGTAAAATTTGTAAGGAGAAGTTTTCGTTTTATCTAGCCAAATATTTCCAGTTTCAGTTTTTCCAAACTTCCCTCCATCTGCTTTTTTAATCAACGGAGTAGTTACAGCAAATGCTTTACCTTCTCCTTTTCTTCTTATGAGTTCAGTACCTGTTACAATATTTCCCCACTGGTCCGAACCTCCTAATTGAACTTTACAATTTTTGTTTTTCCACAGCCAGTAAAAGTCATAACCCTGCACCAATTGGTATGAAAACTCAGTAAAACTCATCCCGCTTTCTAACCTACTTTTTACAGAATCCTTAGCCATCATATAGTTAACGGGAATGTGTTTCCCTACATCGCGGATAAATTCTAAAAAATTAAATTCTTTAAACCAATCGTAATTATTAACCACCTCTGCTGAGTTTGGGCCACAATCAAAATTTAAAAATTGTTCTAATTGTTTTTGTACACAAGCCAAGTTATGGTTTAGCGTTTTTTCATCTAGCAAATTACGTTCTTTACTTTTCCCTGAAGGGTCACCCACCATACCAGTAGCTCCACCAACTAAGGCAAATGGCTTGTGCCCGCATCTTTGTAAATGTACCAAAATCATAATTTGAACTAAACTCCCAATGTGTAAAGAATCAGCAGTAGGATCAAAACCAATATAAGCAGAAGTCATTTCTTTCTCAAATTGCTCCTGTGTCCCAGGCATGATATCATGTATCATCCCTCTCCATTTTAATTCTTCTACAAAGTTCATCATAAATAATTTTCTTCAAAAATAGTTAAATTATTAAATCTAAGGTATAATATCTTTATTCTAACAACTAAGTACAAGGCGGCTTAATACTAGCGACCAACATCTAATAACTAACAACTAAAAATGTATCTTTGCTTTATGATATTTGTTACTGGAGGTACTGGGCTTGTTGGCTCACATGTTTTATTGAAATTAGCTAAAAAAGGAGAGAATTTAAAAGCCTTAAAAAGAACAAACTCTTCTTTGGAGATTTGCAAAAGTGTATTTTCTTTTTATAATGCGGATGCTTTGTTTGATAAGATAAATTGGGTTGAAGGTGATGTGAATGATATTCCCTCTTTGACTAAAGGCATGCAAGGTTGCGAAAAACTTATTCATTGTGCTGCTATCGTTTCTTTTTATGCAAGTGATGCTGACTTACTTAAAAAAGTGAATGTTGAAGGTACCGCAAATGTTATGAATGTTGCTTTAGCAAGTGACGTTAAAAAAGTAGGTTTTGTTAGCTCAATTGCTTCTTTAGGCCGTAATTCAACCGTAGGGATGGTTGATGAAGAATGTCAATTCAAGATAACTAAATTGGATAGTAATTATGCCTTAAGTAAATATTATGCTGAGCAGGAAGTATGGCGTGCAAGCAATGAAGGTCTAGATGTTGTTATTGTTAATCCATCAGTAATATTAGGCCCTGGAGACTGGACAAAAGGAAGTTCTCAAATTTTTCAGAAAATATATAAAGGACTAAAATTTTATACTCAAGGCAGTACTGGTTATGTTGATGTGAATGATGTTGCCGAATCGGTTTTGCAATTATTGTTTTCAGAAATTAAAAATGAACGGTTTATTGTAAATGGTGCAAATCTAAAATATCGTGATTGTTTTGACAGAATAGCATTGGCTTTTAACAAACCAAAAGCAACTATTAAAGTGACGCCATTGTTAAAAGAAATTGCTTGGCGTGTAGAGGCTGTTCGTGCTTTTGTCACGGCTCAAAAACCATTATTAACTAGAGAAACAGCTAATAGTGCTATGACAAGTAGCACTTTTGATACTTCAAAAATTGAAAAAATGATTAATTTTCAGTTTACTGATATGGATACGACTATCAAAAAATATGCTGCTTGGTTTATTGCTGATCTAAAATAGCCCTATCCTTTGTTAACTGTTCTAAAACGCGAGTATAAATTTTTTCTAATTGCTCAGGATGTTGTGCGTAATAGTCGAGCGTTTTATCAAAATCATCTGGTGATATTTCATGTATTTCATAGATAGTTTTGTAATTATGTGCAAGTTCATTTTTTGCGTTTTCCGTTCCTTTAGTTTTATGTAGCTCAAACTTTGCTTCTGCCAAATGAATATCTTTTAATAGGTTTATAAAAATATTTTCTGATAATATATCCTGTGGAGTCTCTTTTTGTTGATTCCCACAACCAATTAAAATTAGACACAATATAAAGGATGAAATTTTCATATTGCAAACATAGCTTTTAAGAAAGCAAAAAATGTATATTTGCCTCAATTATTAACCAATTCAAATTTCATTTATGAAAAATCTAATTTACTTATTTGTTGCAGCTATAATGTTTGCTTTCACTGCTTGTGGAGGTGGAGAATCTGTGACAGAAGAAGCTACTGAAGCAGTAGTTGAAGAAGCAGTAGTTGAAGATACTACAACTGTTGTTGAAGAAGCGGAAGCTGCTGAATCTCATGAAGGTCACGATCATGAAGGTCACGATCATGAAGGTCACGATCAAGAATAAGAAAACTTATTCAGAGAAATTAAAAAAAGACATCCATTTGGATGTCTTTTTTAGTTTTTATCAATCAAAAGGAAGTTTCATAACTAATTGTGCTTCATGCCAAAAGCATAGCCTTTAAGAAACCAAAACATGTATATTTGTCCTAATTATTAATCAAATAAAATATTTAAGATGAAAAAGTTAATGTATTTATTAGTTGCAGGCTCACTTTCTGTATTTGCAGCTTGTGGTGGTGCCTCAACTACTGAAGGAGCAGCTGCTGATGTTGCTGTTGAAGAGGTAGCTACTGATGTTGCTGTTGAAGAGGTGGCCGAAGCTGCTGGATGCCAAGTAGAAGGAGGTACTTGTTTGGCAGATCACTCTTGTTGCGCTCCTAAGGCTGCTGCTGAAGAATCTCACGGTGATCATGAAGGACACGATCACGAATAAGAGTTCTTATTCTGAGAAATTAAAAAAGGCATCCATTTGGGTGCCTTTTTTAGTTTTATCGATCAAAAGTAAGTCGCATACCTCTTTGTGTTTCATCAAAATTACCGTATTCATAAGCAATATGTCCGTTAACAAAAGTGTGTGTAATTTGTGCATTAAAGATTTCTCCTTCAAATGGAGACCAACCACATTTATAAAGAATATTATTTTTATTTACTTCCCAAGGTTTATCCAAATTAACCAATACTAGGTCAGCAAAGTAGCCTTCACGAATAAAGCCTCTGTTTTCTACTTTAAAACAAATCGCAGGATTATGACACATCTTTTCTACTACTTTTTCTATGCTTATTTTTTCTTGTTTCACAAAAGCCAGCATAGCAGGTAAAGCATGTTGTACAAGCGGCCCTCCTGATGGAGCATTAAAATAAGTATTTGATTTCTCCTTCAAAGTATGAGGAGCATGATCAGTTGCAATTACGTCTAACTTATCATCAAGTAAAGCTTGGAATAAAGCATCTTTATCACTTGCTTTCTTAACAGCAGGATTCCATTTTATAAGAGTTCCTTTTTCGGAATATTTACTTTCATCAAACCAAAGATGATGGATACAAACCTCAGCAGTTATTAGCTTCTTTGCTAAAGGTAAAGTATTATCAAAAAGTGAAATTTCCTTTTCAGTTGAAAGATGAAAAACATGAAGCCTTGTATTGTGTTTTTTAGCTAGTTCTACAGCCATTGATGAGGATTTGTAACAAGCCTCAGCACTTCTGATGTTTGGGTGTTCACTAATAGGAACTTCTTCTCCAAACTCCTTTTTTGCCTTAATTGTATTTTCTTGTATTGTCTGCTCATCTTCACAATGTACAGCAATCAACATTGGTGACTTTTTAAAAATTTCTTCCAAAACAATCCTGTTATCCACCAACATACTTCCTGTTGAAGAGCCCATAAATATTTTTATTGCTCCTACTTTTTTAGGGTCAGTTTTAAGTACTTCCTCCAAATTGTCATTACTAGCTCCCATAAAAAAGCTATAATTGGCAATTGAAGTTTGGGATGCTATTACATATTTATCTTCTAATAATTCTTGCGTAAGTGCTTGGGGATTGGTATTTGGCATTTCCATAAAGGAAGTAATACCTCCAGCAACTGCAGCTTTACTTTCTGTGTAAATATTAGCCTTGTGCGTCAATCCTGGTTCACGAAAATGAACTTGGTCGTCAATAACGCCAGGTAAAAGGTGTAGCCCTTTAGCGTCAATAACATAATCAGCCTCAATTGTAATTTCAAGAGAAATTTCTTTGATTATTTGATTTTCAATCAATACATCTGCTTGGTAAATTTGCCTTTCATTTACCAGTTTTGCATTTTTAATAAGTGTGAGCATTATTTATCTTTTCCAGTTTCTAAAGAAACTTTTTATTTTCATTTGAATTACTCCAATTACAGCTTCAAAGAATATACCTTCACTCATCTTTGAATCTCCTTCTGTTCGATCTGTAAAAATAACAGGAACCTCCACAACATTGAATCCATATTTCCAAGCTTTAAATTTCATTTCAATTTGAAAAGCATAGCCAATAAACTGAATTTTATTAAAATTAATAGTTTCTAAAACTACTCTTTTGTAGCATTTAAATCCAGCAGTAGAATCATGAATAGGCATTCCGGTAATTAGTTTTACATATTTTGATGCGAAAAAAGACATTAGTAATCGAGACATTGGCCAGTTTACAATATTGACTCCTTTTACATAGCGTGAGCCAATAGCTAATTCTCCTCCTTCAAGTAAGTTTGCGTTATAGAGTCTAATTAAATCATCAGGATTATGTGAAAAATCAGCATCCATTTCAAAAACAAACTGATAGTTTCTTTGTAGAGCCCATTTAAATCCGTGAATGTATGCTGTTCCTAGTCCTAATTTTCCTTCACGCTCCTCAATATGTAATTGATTTGGAAATTGGGATTGTAATGTTTTAACAATAGCGGCTGTTCCGTCAGGTGATCCATCATCAACAATAAGGATGTGAAATAATTTTTCTAAAGAAAATACTTTACGAATTATCTTTTCGATATTCTCCTTCTCGTTAAAGGTTGGAATTATTATTAAACTATCTGACATTTTGGAATTTTGAAATGTAAAAATACAAAACAAATTTAGAAATAATTTATTGTGCTGACATTTTGATTTCTATTAATACTGAAGGGTCTAGAAGGGTACTAATATCTCCTAAATTATCACCTTCTCCAGCTGCAATTTTTCTCAATATTCGCCTCATTATTTTACCTGAACGCGTTTTTGGTAGACCACTTACAAACTGTATTTTATCTGATTTAGCAATAGCTCCAACATTCTTTTTAACTAATTCATTTATTTCTATTCGTAAGGCTCTCTCATCATTAGGTGTGTTATGGCAAATAACAAAAGCGTAAACTCCATTTCCTTTTATTGGGTGTGGATAGCCAACAATAGCTGTTTCACATACATTAGCGTGTTCATCCATTGCACTTTCAATTTCAGCTGTTCCTAGATTGTGCCCGGAGACAATAATGACATCATCTACTCTTCCGGTTATTCTATACATCCCATTTTCATCTCTCATAGCACCATCTCCAGTAAAGTATTTATTTTCAAAATCTGAAAAATAAGTAGCTTTAAACCTTTTGTGATCACCATAAATTGTTCGCGCCATTGACGGCCAAGGAAATTTTATGCAAAGTTTTCCTTCTACATTATTTCCTTCAATTTCTTTTCCTAATTCATCAACTAAACAAGGTTGTATTCCGGGAAGGGGAAGCGTTGCAAAACTTGGTTTTGAAGTTGTAACTCCTGCTAAATTAGAAATCATTATTCCTCCAGTTTCTGTTTGCCACCAAGTATCCACTATTGGGCAGTTTCCCTTCCCTATTTCTTTGTTATACCAATACCATGCATCTTCATTAATAGGCTCTCCAACAGTTCCTAACACTTTAAGTGAAGATAAATCATAAGGATTTACAAACCCCATTCCTTTAGCTTCTAATGCACGAATAGCTGTTGGGGCCGTGTAAAATATATTAACTTTGTTTTCTTCAATAATTCTCCAAAATCTTCCAGCATCTGGGTGTGTAGGCACTCCCTCAAACATTATTGTTGTAGCTCCGGACAAAAGAGGTCCATACACAATATAAGAGTGTCCTGTTATCCAGCCAATATCTGCAGTACACCAATAGATATCTCCTTCACTATATTGAAAAACATTTCGAAAACTATATTCTGTATACACCATATAGCCAGCAATTGTATGTTGAATTCCTTTTGGCTTTCCGGTAGAACCAGAAGTGTATAGAATAAAAAGTGGATCTTCTGAGTCCATAATTTCTGCAGAAAAATTTGTATTCGCTTCTTGCATTTCTTTATGCCACCAAACATCTCTTTCTCTTTTCATAGAGATTTTGCTTTTTGTGCGCTCTAAAACAATACATTTTTTTATTGATGGAGTTGATTCTAATGCCTCATCTGAGATGTCTTTTAGTGGAGTAATTTTTTCTGCTCTGAATCCACCATCAGCAGTAATTAAGATTGTGCAATCGGCATCATTAATTCTATCAGATAATGATTTTGCTGAAAAACCAGCAAAAACAACTGAGTGTATAGCTCCAATCCTAGCGCAGGCCAAAACAGCAATTGCCAATTCAGGAACCATAGGCATATATAAGCAAATTCTATCTCCTTTTTTTGCACCATTACTTTTTAGCACATTTGAAAATTTACAGACTTCAGTATGCAATTCTTTGTAAGATAGAGACCTGATTTGCTCATTAGGATTATTTGCAATCCACTTTATAGCTGTTTGACTCCCTTTTTTTTCTAAATGCCTATCAAGGCAATTTTCTGTAATATTTAACTTTCCCCCTTCAAACCAGTTTACTTTTGGGGTATTAAAATCCCAAGAAAGCACCTTATCCCATTTTTTATGCCAAAAAAATTGTTCTGCTTTTTCTTTCCAAAATGCTTCTGGATTTTCAATACTTTTGGTGTATTCAATTTTGTATTTTTCTAAGGAATTTATGTTCTTACTCATTATTAATTTCTCTAATTATTCAAAGATAGAAAACAATTTATATTTAACAACCAATTTTTTGTATTGAATGTTTAAATTAGCAGCATTAAAAAAAAACTATGAAAAAAATTTTACTATCCATAAGTGTGCTTTTTGCAATGAGTATAAATGCTCAAGATTGTTCTGAATTATTTATTTCAGAATATATTGAAGGGCCGGGGAATAATAATGCTATTGAGATATATAACCCAACGAATGTAGCAATTGATTTGTCATCCTACACAATTAATAGATACGGAAATGGTGCAAGTTCAGGACCAGATTCTTGGCCATTAAGTGGTTCAATTGCTGCATTTGAAGCTATTGCTGTTGGAAATGGACAATTAGATTCAGTTTGGGTTTCAACTTATTGGTCCTTACCCGTTGATCAAGCATTTTATACTGCATCTGGAATACATGGAAGCGGAATTTATCCAACTCCTTTTTATTTTAATGGTGATGATGCTATGACTTTAGAGAAAGGTGGAGATATAATTGATATATTTGGTAAAGTAGGGGAAGACCCAGGAGGTTCTTGGACGGATGATGCAACAGCTGGATATACAGATGCAAATGGTGGGACATGGTGGACAAAAAGACAAACTTTAGTAAGAAAGTGGAATGTAAAGAAAGGGGTGTCAGTAAACCCAATATTATTTAACCCTACATTGGAATATGATTCTCTGCCTGATGGAACATACAGTGGAATGGGAGAGCATGAATGTGATTGTTATGTACTACCACCAGATTCATGGGATTGTGATCCTATAACAGGATGTTTTGATACAGGAAATTCAGGATCAGGACAATATTCTTCTTTGTCTGATTGTAATGCAGCGTGTAATGCCACTGCAATAAATGAATCAGATGTTTCTTATGTTATGTACCCTAATCCAGTAGTTAGAGGTGGTCTTGTGTCAATAAATTCAAACTTAAAAATTCAAAATATTAGTGTGAAAAATATATTAGGAGGAAAGGTAATTAGCTTAAGTGACAAGTCTATTTCAACTTCTGATTTAATAAAAGGAACTTATATTATATCCATTGAATTTTTGGATGGAAGACTAAAAGAAAATAAATTAGTTATTCAATAATTCATAAAATATAACATTAAAATGCTGATGGAAACATCAGCATTTTTTAATTGTAATCAGCATGAAAAAAATCAGTACTTTATTATTAATTGTTATCCTAAGCTTTACATCTGAAGCCCAAACAATACTTAGAGGTAAAGTTCTTGATAAGAATACGGGTGAATCGTTAATTGGAGCAACTATAGTTTATGGTAAAGGAATGGGTACCGCTACTGATTTTGACGGAAATTATTCTATTTCGTTGCCAACTGGGGAAAGAAGCGTACAAGTTTCTTATGTAGGCTATAAAGCAATAAATAAGAGTTGTAGTCATTGAAAATAAGCTTCAAATTTTGGATTTTAAACTAAAAACCATCTTGCTAAATGAAGTTCAAGTAGTAGCTGATATTGCTCGTGATAGAGAAACTCCTGTTGCCTTTTCAACTATTCCAATGAAAAAAATTAATGAAGAATTAGCTTCTCAAGATATTCCAATGGTTTTAAATTCAACTCCAGGAGTGTACGCTACACAAAGTGGTGGTGGTGATGGTGACGCTAGAATTACCATTAGAGGGTTTAACCAAAGAAATGTTGCTGTGATGATTGATGGAATTCCTGTCAATGACATGGAAAATGGTTGGGTTTATTGGAGTAACTGGTTTGGATTAGATGCAGTAACATCTAATATACAAGTACAAAGAGGTCTTGGATCTTCAAAAATTGCTATTCCATCTATTGGAGGTACTATGAATATTTTAACAAAAGGAACTGGAAATAAGGCTGGAGGTACAATAAAGCAAGAGGTGGGATCATTTGGAAAATTAAGAACTTCAGTGGGTTATAATTCTGGTAGATTAGAAAATGGATGGGGCTATACTTTGGCCGGCTCTTATAAAAAAGGAAATGGATTTGTAGATGAGACTTGGAGTGAAGGCTATTTTTACTATGCGAAAATTCAAAAAGAATTAGGAAATCATATCCTTAGTTTATCAGCTATGGGGGCTCCACAAAAACACGGACAAAGATCTTATAAAAGTGATATTGCAACTTACGACACTTCTTTTGCTCGCTCATTAGGAGATACTTCTAATTTTAGACACCAAGTTGGAAACAAAGGAAATCCAGGTAGAATTATAAATAAGGGAATTCAATATAATAAACATTGGGGCTATTTAGATAGATGGACTATTAATGCAAGCGGAGATACAATTCATAATAATGAAACTTTAAATACAAAGCAGAATTATTATCATAAACCACAATTTTCATTAAGAGATTTTTGGACAGTGAATGAGAAATTTTATGTTTCGAATATTCTGTACGCTTCTATTGGTCATGGCGGAGGAACTAATCCTTTTGATCCAAGAACTTCTGATGAAGAATATAATAGTGATGGGCAATATAGCTTACAGGAAGCCTACAATACAAATATAAATAAAATTACTTCAATTTATTCAACTACTGAAAATAGTGCTGAGACTTATTTAAGAAGTTCCATCAACAATCATTATTGGTATGGAGGGTTATCAACACTTAATTATCAAGTTTCTGATGAAATTTCTTTAGCAGGGGGATTGGATATGCGTTATTATAAAGGACAGCATTATCAAGAGGTATATGATTTATTAGGAGCTGATTATGTGGCAGATAATGATTATACAAAAGGAGCAAGTCAAATTCAAACGACAGAAGTTAAAAGAATAGGAGATAAAGTAGGTAAAAATTATGAAGGAATAGTAAAATGGAGTGGTATATTTTCTCAAGCAGAATATAGTAATGGAATACTTTCTGCATTTTTGAATATTTCTGGATCAAATTCTGCATATAAGAAGATTGATTATTTTAAAAAGAAAGATTTAGTCTTAGAGGACACAACTTTATTGCAAGTTTTGGGGACATCTCAATATACTGAAATAGAATATGATAGTTTAGGGACCACTCCTATTAGCGCTCATAAAACAATGGTTGCTGATACTTTTTGGTATAACGGAAAATCTTACACTATGAATTCGGATGAAGCAAGGTTTTCAGAATCTGATTGGAAATGGATAAGAGGGTATACTATAAAGGCTGGCGCAAATGTTAATTTAGATGAATACAATAATATATTTTTTAATATGGGATATATTTCAAAAGCACCTTTGTTTAAGAATGTATTTGAGAGGTATGATATTTCTTATCTAAAAGAAATAAAAAATGAAAAAGTAAAGGCGGTAGAGTTGGGGTATTCTTTTAGGTCTTCATTATTTTCTGCAAATGTAAATGCTTACTATACAGTTTGGCAAAATAAACCAGTAGATAATGCTATTAAAATAGAAAATGATGATGGAGATGTTATTTATGCAAATATTAATGGTATGGATGCTCTGCATAAAGGAATTGAAATAGATTTAGCATATAAAATTATGTCTAATTTAAGCCTAGAAGGACTATTGTCTTTAGGAGATTGGAGATGGAATTCAGCTAATAAAGTTTACTTTTTTAATGAAAATAATCAGCCAATATTAGAAGGAGGTGAACATGCAAATAGAGAATTTGACGCAATAGGGGTGCATGTTGGTGATGCTGCTCAAACGCAGTATGGTTTGAGTGTAAGGTTTGAACCAACACATCAATCATATATAAAGTTAAGAGGAACCTATTTTGATAATTATTATGCTGATTTTGATCCATTGTCATTAAATGGAGCTAATGTTGGTAGAGAAAGTTGGAAAATTCCAGCATATCAATTAATAGATTTACATTGTGGTTATAATTTCAAATTATCAGATAAGAATAGATTAAATATAAGATTTAGTGTATTGAACGTATTAGATGAAATGTATATTTCAGACGCTCAGAATAACGATCCTTACAATGCCAATTATCAAAATTTTGACGCTAAATCGGCAGGCGTATTTTTTGGTTTAGGAAGAAGGATGAATCTATCAGCAAAATTTAGTTTTTAATAAAAAATAAAAAAAGAATGAAAAAAATAACAACATTAATTATAGCTACAATATTTAGTGTAGTTGGGTTTGCACAAACGGATATTGCAACAGCTAGAACGCAAGGAGTTGGAGCAACTGTAACAATTACCGGTATTGTAACTAATGGTGATGAACTTGGTCCGATTAGATATATTGAAGATGCAACAGCAGGAATTGCATTGTATGACCCAGGGGCTTTAGTTGGAGTTGTAAGAGGAGATGAGGTTACTGTTAGTGGAGTTTTAGTTGATTATAATGGGCTTATGGAAATGACTCCTGTAAATTCAAGTATTACTAATAATTCAGGAAATTCATTAACTCCTCAGTTAATTACTCCTATTCAGATTGGAGAGACAACTGAATCAGAATTAATTCAGATTAATAATGTAATTTTTAATAGTGGAGGATCACTTTTTACAGCAGGAACACATGATTTTACTTCTAATGCAGAAACAGGAAAAGTATACATAAGAGGAGGTAGTCCTCTAGAAAATTTATTAATTCCTATGGGTCCAGTTACATTAATTGGAATATCTTCACAATTCACTTTTTCAAGCCCTGCAGATGATGGTTATCAAATTCTACCTAGAGATTCAGCTGACATTATACAAACTGGGGCTTTAATTTTTACTTCTGCCGTTGTACAGTCAAATATTACAACTTCATCTTTTGATTTATCTTGGGGTGTTTCTGATTCATCATCTACAAATTGTAATTATGGATTAGGAAATGGATTAGGGACAGTTTTAAGTAATGGTGGAAATACCTTATCACACAGTATTAGTTTAACTGGATTGCTGCCAGCTACTTTTTATTATGTGAAATGTTATTCTATAATTGGTGTAGACACAACTTTTTCTTCTATTGGACTTTACTCTACTGCATCTAATTCATCAGGATCTATAAGGCCATATTTTAATCACTCTGTAGATGTTACCTTCTCTTCAGGAGTTGATGCTCAGAACATAACCACGTATTTTAATGATACTATAGCAGCCTACATGGATTTAGCTCAAAATACATTAGATATTTGCGTGTATAATGCTTCAGATGCTACTATTGCAAGTGCAATAAATGATGCGTATAATAGAGGTGTTTCTGTACGTTATATTGCAGATGATGATGTTGTTAATTCTATGCTTTCATCATTAAACTCAAATATTCCAATTATTTATCGAGACCCTTCTCTTGCTGGAATAATGCACAATAAATTTATTATTATAGATGCAGATTCAACTGAAAATTCATGGGTAATGGGAGGGTCTACTAATTGGTCTAACCCTTCAAATTTATTCAATGACTATAACAATATTATTTTTATTCAGGATGAAGCTGTTGCTAAGGCATATACTTTAGAATTTGAAGAAATGTGGAGTGGAAATTTTGGAAGCAATAAAACAGATAATACACCCCATAAATTTGTTGTAAATGGCAAGGATTTAGAAGTTTATTTTTCGCCTTCCGACCAAACAACCTCACGTATTTTAGAATTTATTAATGATGTGGATTATACTTTAGAATTCGGACTTCTAGGTTTTACTAGAGATGATCTTGGCCTTGCTGTAATTGAGAAAGATAATCAGTTTGGAGTAAATGTAAGGGGTATTATCGAGCAAGAAAATACAACCGGATCTGAATTCGCTAATTTAATTGCTGCTGGGGTAAACGTCAAATCACACATGGGAGTGACTCATTCTTTTCATCATAAATATTCAATTGCAGATGCTAATACAACCTCTTCTAATCCTACTTTATTAACAGGATCTCACAATTGGAGTAGTAATGCTGAAAATAATTCTGATGAAAATACAATAATTATACATGACGCAACAATTGCGAATATTTATTTGCAAGAGTTTGAGAAAAGGTGGGGGGAATTATCTACTGCTAACTCTATTCAAGATTTGATTGATGTTGAAGTATCCATCTTCCCAAATCCTTCATCAGGTATGATTATTATTAGAACTGATTTGAGAATTAAACAGATAAAAGTGTATACTGTGGATGGAAAGCATCTTTCTACTACTGAAAGTAAAACTATTGATATTGATATTAAAGGAATCTACTTTTTAAAGATTATAACTGACAAAGGAACTACTGTAAGGAAGGTTATAGTTGAGTAATTGAAATTTGATACAAAAGTAAAGCCCACTGAAAAGTGGGCTTTTTTATTTTACATTTTAAATGTTTCCATGAACTTAGTTGTATAGTTACCAGCTCTAAAATCTTCATCTTTCATAAGTTTCTTGTGAAAAGGTATAGTTGTTTTTACTCCTTCAATAATAAATTCATCTAATGCTCTTTCCATTTTAGCAATTGCTTCTTCTCTTGTTTGTGCAACTGTGATTACTTTAGCAATCATAGAATCATAAAATGGTGGAATCATATAATTTGCATATACATGGGTATCAATTCTAATCCCATGACCACCTGGCGCATGGAAATTAGTAATTAAGCCAGGGCAAGGCCTGAAGTTGTTTTCAGGATCTTCAGCATTAATTCTACATTCAATTGCGTGCAATTGTGGATAATAATTTTCTCCTGAAATTTTAATACCAGCAGCTACTTTAATTTGCTCACGAATCAAATCATAATCTACTACTTCCTCAGTAATAGGATGTTCTACTTGAATACGAGTATTCATTTCCATAAAAAAGAATTTTCTATGTTTATCTACTAGGAATTCTACTGTACCTACTCCTTCGTATTTTACAGCTTCAGCAGCTAAAATTGCCGCTTTTCCCATGTCAGCTCTTAATTTTTCTGTCATGAATGGAGAAGGTGTTTCTTCCGCTAATTTTTGATGTCTTCTTTGAATAGAACAATCTCTTTCAGAAAGGTGTGCTGCTTTTCCTGTATGATCACCTATAATTTGAATCTCAATATGTCTTGGGTCTTCAATAAATTTCTCCATATACATCCCGTCATTACCAAATGCAGCTTTTGATTCTTGTCTGGCGCTGTTCCAAGCATCTTCTAGATTTTCAGCTTCCCAAACTAACCGCATTCCCTTACCACCACCACCAGCAGTTGCTTTTAGCATTACTGGGTATCCAACTTCAATAGCTAGTTTTTTACAAGTTTCAAAATCAGGAATAATACCAACAGAACCGGGAATAGTAGGTACTCCAGCTTCTTTCATTGTTTCTTTTGCTGCGGCTTTATCTCCCATGCCATCAATCATGGACGGGGAAGCTCCAATAAACTTGATGTTGTTTTCACCACATATTTTTGAAAAATTCGAGTTTTCAGCCAAGAAACCATACCCAGGATGAATTGCATCCGCATTAGTGATTTCAGCCGCGGCTATAATATTAGAAATTTTTAAATATGATTCTGAACTAGCAGCAGGACCAATACAAACAGCTTCATCAGCAAACCTAACATGTAAGCTATCTTTATCAGCAGTGGAATAAACGGCAACCGTTTTTATCCCCATCTCTTTGCAGGTGCGGATAATTCTAAGTGCAATTTCTCCTCTATTTGCTATTAGGATTTTATTAAACATAATTAATTGTTTAAGAATAATTAGGAAGGATCAACCAAAAATAATGGTTGATCAAATTCAATAGGAGTAGTATCATCAACTAAAACTTTTACAATTTTACCTGATACTTCTGATTCAATTTCGTTGAATAATTTCATTGCTTCAATAATACATAATGTATCACCTTCTTTAATAGTGTCCCCAATATTTACAAAAGAAGGGTTTTCTGGTGATGAAGAACGGTAAAATGTTCCAATCATTGAGGATTTAATTGTAATGTAGTTAGCATTATCGTCAGCTTTTGGGATACTTGGAATAGTAGTATTAGCAACTAATGGCACCGCCATTACTGATGGTGTTGGTTGCTGTATAATAGTTGTGATCTCATCTGCTTCACCTCTTTTTTTCTTTTCTGGTGATTTGATAGAAATTTTAATATTATCTATTTCTAAATCTACTTCAGTTGCTCCTGATTTTGCAACAAATTTTATTAATTCTTGAATGTCTTTTAAGTCCATTGTTTAAGTTTTATTTATAATACAAAAGTAATTATTTGTTTGAATCGTAAGCCCATTTTATAAAAATTGAACCCCAAGTAAACCCCCCTCCAAATGCTGCAAGAATAATATTATCACCTTTATTCAATTTATTTTCCCATTCCCATAAACACAAAGGGATAGTCCCGTTAGTAGTGTTTCCGTATTTTTCAATGTTTAACATTACCTTTTCATTACCTACTCCCATTCTTCTTGCAGTAGCATCAATAATTCGTTTATTGGCTTGATGTGGAACTAACCATGCCACATCATCAGCACTTAGGTTATTCCGCTCCATAATTTCTGCTGAAACATCAGCCATTGATTTTACAGCTGCCTTAAATACAGGTTGTCCATCTTGAAAAATAAAGTGTTCCTTAGCATCAATAGTATCATGTGAAGCTGGCTTTGCTGATCCACCAGCCTTCATGTGTAAAAACTCAATACCTGCACCATCACTTTTTAGTATGGCATCTTGAATGCCTAATCCATCTTTATTTGGTTCAAGTAAAACTGCTCCAGCTCCATCACCAAAAATAATACATGTAGCTCTTTCAGTATAATCTACAATAGATGACATTTTATCTGCACCAACAACTATCACTTTTTTATAAGTTCCTGTTTCTATAAATTTTGATGCAGTGCTCAAGGCAAATAAGAATCCTGAACAAGCAGCCATTAGGTCATATGCAAAAGCATTTTTTGCCCCTACATTATTTGCGATAATACAAGCTGTTGAAGGGAATACCATGTCAGGAGTTGCAGTAGCACAAATTATCAAATCAATTTCCTCAGCTGACGTGTTCGTTTTTGATAGAAGCCCTTTTATTGCTTGAGTTCCCAGTTCAGAACTTCCCTTACCTTCTTCTTTTAATATTCTTCTTTCTTTTACACCTGTTCTACTAACAATCCATTCATCATTAGTATCAACAAGTGTTTCTAATTCTTTATTAGTTAAGATATAATCTGGTACATAGCCCTGAATTCCAGTTATAGCAGCATTGATTTTCCCCATTAGTTAAGTTCGTTTTTTATTTTAATTACCAAATCTGCTTCAATAACATCTTTAGTTAGTATAATCATATTTTTAATAGCAATCTCATTTGATATCCCATGTCCAATTATTACGGTTTTGTTCAGTCCTAAAATAGGGGTTCCTCCATAATTTTCATAGTTGAAACGCTTAAAATAATCGTCAAGTAATCCTCTTTTCTCCATAATTGAGTAGATTCCTTCTGCTTGTTTAAGCACAATGTTACCTGTAAATCCATCACAAACAATGACATCTGTTTCGGAATCAAAAATATCTCTCCCTTCAATATTACCAATAAAGTTATAGTCACAGTTTTTTTCCATCATGCTGTAGCTTGCTTGGGTAAGCATATTACCTTTGGTTTTTTCTTCACCTAAGTTTAGTAAACTAACTTTAGGTGCTTTTATACCGCAAACATGTTCGGAAAATAAAGATCCTAAAATACCAAACTGATACAAAACATCAGGTTTGCAATCTGCATTAGCACCAACATCTAAAAGGACAGTAACCCCCCCGTCTTCTCTTGGAATTAGGGTAGAAATTGCTGGGCGTAAAACCCCGGTTATTGCTTTTACTGAATAATAACCACCAACAAACATTGCTCCTGTATTACCCGCTGATGAAAAACCATCAATTTTTCCTTTTGCTAGGTATTCAAATCCTCTTGCAATAGAAGAATTTGGTTTTGATTTAAAGGCTTTTGTAGGATGCTCCCCCATATCGATAATGTCAGTACAATTAACTATTTCAAAATTATTTGTATTAATATTATGCTGTTTTAACTCGGAAATAATTTCATTTTCTTTACCAAACAAAACTATTTTGATATCGCTTGGAAGTTCATTTAAAGCAAGAATTGCTCCATGAACTGTTTTTTGAGGAGCGTAATCTCCTCCCATAATATCTATACCGATTCTCATAAATAGATTGTAGTTTTATAAAGCCTAAAACTACAAAATTCTATTAAAGAATTATAAAGATACTTGTTTTTCTATTGCCTGTTTCCCTCTGTAAGTTCCACACTCCTCACAAACTCTGTGATATTGTACCGGAGTACTACAGTTAGGGCAAGAATACATTGTTGTAGCTGATGCTTTGTAATGAGTTCTTCTTTTATCTCTTCTAGTCTTAGAAATTTTTCTTTTAGGATGTGCCATTTTCTTTCTTTTACTATTTTATTTTTAACTTTTTTAATGCATCCCACCTAGGGTCAGATGACTTTTCTTTTGTAACGGTATATTTATTTACTAAATCAATCATTTCTTTGTTGCATTTACTGCTTCCGTCTTCATTGAAGGCGTGTTGTCTTTTTTTCGGGACATTTAAAACAATTAATTCAAAAATTAATTGTTTTAAATCTATTGCATTTTCACTTGTTTTGACGTAAAATATTTCATCAGTTGAAACTAAATCTTCATCAGTTGTTTTTATAATCACTTTAGTTTCAGCATTAATATCTACTGAAATTTCATCAGTACAAATATCACAAAGCAACTTATTTATCTTACCATCAATTGAAAGCGTTAGCCCTAATCTATCCCCCTCTTTATCTAGTAAAGCTATAGCCTTGATGTTTGCATGCTCTACATCAGACAATATAAATTCTTCAAAGAACTGGTCCTTTATTTCAAATAAAAAGTAGTTTTCACCACCATTAATTGCTCCTAATTTTATTTTAAAATCATTCATTAAGCTGAATTTTAAAGGGCCGCAAAGATACAAATTTATTCTTTCTGAACGTATTAAGTTTACTTTCTTGTTTTAAAAACTAAAGGATTTTTATTCAACTCCTTAAAATCAGCCCTTTTTTTAAAAATATCGCAGGCTAAATATACTGCTTCCCTAAATGATTTTTCATCAGCAATGCCTTTTCCTGCTATTTCATAAGCTGTTCCATGCACAGGCGAAGTTCGCACTATATTTAGTCCTGCTGTATAGTTAACTCCTTCAGAAAAGGATAAGGTTTTAAAAGCTGTTAAACCCTGATCATGATACATGGATAGAATTCCGTCAAATTGTTGTAAGTTTTTATTAATAAAAAAACTATCAGCTGGGTAAGGGCCAAAAGCCATTATACCATTCTCTTTTAATTTCTTTATTGTTGGTGTAATAATATCATTTTCTTCATTACCAAGCATGCCTTCTTCTCCTGCATGAGGATTAAGACCAAGTACTGCTATTTTTGGTTTTCTTATGCCGAAGTCTTGAGTTAATGATGTGTTTAGTTGAAGACTTTTAGCATAAATATTTTCAGCTGTAATTGCTTTCTTTACATCTGTTAAGGGAACGTGTCCTGTAACAAAAGCGATTTTCATTATTTCACTAAGCATTATCATTAATGATTCTCCTTCAAAATTTCCTTGTAGAAATTCAGTATGCCCAATAAAACCGCTTACTTTTTTCTGAATAGATGATTTGTTGATCGGAGCGGTAACCAAGACATCAATTTTTTTATCTTTTAATGCTTGTGTAGCTTGTTTCAAGGAATCAAAAGCAAGTTCTCCTGAACGTGTTGTAGCTTTTCCAAAATTTATTTCAATTTCATCTTTCCAGATATTTAACAGATTCACTTTTTTTGGATGGGCGTCTTTTGTATTATTTATGATATTAAAGTTAAAATCCTTGATATCAAGTGCTTTTTTGTTAATGGAAACCACTTTTGTAGATCCAAAAATAATTGGAGTACAAAAGTCCATCATCCGACTATCATTAAAAGTTTTAATGATAGTTTCTAACCCGATGCCATTTAAATCACCTACAGAAACTCCTACTTTAATTTTATTCATTAGGTTTTGTTTTTTATGAATTGATATAATAATCTAACGCCCATTCCTGTAGCTCCCTTTCCTCTGTAGCCATACTTTGCTTTTATAAAAGTAGGTCCTGCAATATCCAAATGAATCCAAGGGAAATCAACAAAATGAGCAAGGAATTTTCCTGCTGTGATTGCTCCACCTGCAGGACCTCCTAAGTTTTTGATATCTGCAACATCTGATTTTATTAGTTCATCATAATCCGACCAAAATGGCATCTCTGCTAATCGCTCGTGAGTTATATCTCCTGCCTTTTTTAATTCTAAATGTTCATTTTCAGATCCATCATGCATACTAACGATTCCGTAATGTCCAATGGCTGCAGCAGCGGCTCCTGTTAACGTAGCTAAGTCAATTACTAACTCAGGATTATATTTTTTTGCAAAACTGAGTGCATCAGCCAAAACTAATCTTCCTTCTGCATCTGTATTTAAAACCTCTACAGTTGTTCCGTCG
Organism: uncultured Flavobacteriales bacterium; assembly: GCA_905181635.1. GTDB lineage: Bacteria > Bacteroidota > Bacteroidia > Flavobacteriales > BACL11 > UWMA-0277. The sequence goes on along the minus strand of CAJIYM010000004.1, from coordinate 317,210 downwards.
TGCATTGTAATTACATCTCCTGGAGCATAAGCATTTCCAGAAGGGCGGTTATCAGTTGCAGGAACTAATGCTATAACATATTTATCTAATTTGTTAGCTGATATGGCTTGCATAGCCCCAATTACTGTGCCTGCACCCCCCATGTCAGTTTTCATTAAATCCATAGAGTTGGCTGTAGGCTTTAAACTTAATCCACCTGTATCATATACTATGCCTTTTCCAACTAAAATAATTGGCTGCTTGTTTGTTGCATTTTTTGGCTTGTATTCCATAATAGTGAAAGTTGGTTCGTCAATACTTCCTTTGTTTACTGCTAATAGCCCTCCCATTTTTAGAGTTTCAATTTTCTTCTTATTAAAAACAGTAGTGTTGACTCCGTTTTTATTGCCTGAGTTAACAGCAGCCTCAGCTAAATCCTTAGCTGTCATGTGAGAGAAAGGTTCGTTAATTAAGTCTCTTGTTAAATAAACAGCATCTACTAAGTTTTGTAATTCCTCAGTATCATTTTCTGATGTGTTTTTACATAAATAAAGGGTTCTTAATTTATTTGGTTTTGGGTCTGTTTTACGAGAGGTAAACGTATAATTAGCTAGTGCCATTCCTTCAGCAATTGCTAATACTTCAGTTTGATTGCCTTTTACGTCAATAATCATTACAGAATCTTCATCTTTTAGATTTACTTGTAATTTATCTCCTAATAAGCGAACATCTTCAAGGTGTTTATTAACTTCGTTGTCTAATTTAGGATTCACTACAAAAACTAATCTGCTGTATTGATTTATGGTGATAATTTCCTTACCCTCTTTTTGCTTCTTTTGGATGTAATTAAGCTCATCCTTGCTTATTGAAAATGCTGATAAATCACTTTTTTTATTGCATAAAAGAATTAAATTATCTTTATCAGAAAATGCTTGTTTATTTTTGATTATAGTCTTCATAATATTGTGTAATTTTGATGCTACAAAACTAAGTAATTTTATGGAGAGTAAGCTATTGCTTGAAAGGGCATTAAAAAAAGAATTTTTAACAGCAGATGAGGGTCAGTTTTTATATGAAAATGTACCTACTGCTGATTTGATGTGGATAGCTAATGAATTAAGACAAATGCAAGTGCCTGGCAATGTTGTTACTTGGCAGATTGACAGAAATGTAAATACGACTAATGCCTGCACTGCTAATTGCAAATTCTGTAATTTTTTCCGTCATCCAAAGCATGAAGAAGTTTATATAACTAATATGCAAACCTATAAAGTTAAAATTGAAGAAACTATAAAATATGGTGGGGATCAATTGCTTTTACAAGGAGGGCATCATCCAGATTTAGGTTTGGATTATTACACAAAATTATTCCGTGATTTAAAGGGACTTTATCCTGAGATGAAATTGCATGCGCTTGGACCCCCAGAAGTAGCTCATATTTGTAAAATTGGGGGTTATACTCATGAGCATGCGTTAACTGAACTAAAGGCGGCTGGAATGGACAGTATGCCAGGAGCAGGAGCAGAAATTTTAAGCGATAGAGTCAGACGCTTAATTTCAAAGGGAAAATGTACTGGGCAGGAATGGTTGGATGTTATGAAAGTTGCCCACAAGGTAGGCTTAACCACATCAGCAACTATGATGTTTGGACATATTGAAACTATAGAAGAACGCTTTGATCATTTAGTGAGAATTAGAGAGGTACAGGCCCAAAAACCTGAAGGAGAAAATGGATTTTTAGCCTTTATTCCTTGGCCGTTTATGGATGATGGAACGCTATTGCAAAGGGTAAAAGGTATTAATAACAATACTTCAGCTGATGAATACATGCGTATGATTGCTATTTGCAGAATTATGTTACCAAATATTAAGAATATTCAAACTTCATGGCTTACTGTTGGTGCAGATACAGCTCAGCTCACTCTTCATGGTGGGGCTAATGATATGGGTTCAATAATGATTGAGGAAAATGTAGTTTCAGCTGCAGGAGCACCTCATAGGTTTACCGCTAATAGTATTCAGGAATGCATAAAAGAGGCAGGGTTTGAACCGCAACTGAGAACACAATTGTATGCGGAAAGAGAAATGCCAGAAATGGAAGAGCAATTAATAGATTATTAATATGTTTACAGGAATAATTGAGCAAATAGCTGAGGTTGTTAAAGTTGAAAGTGAAGGAAGTAATGTGCATATTTCCTTAAAGTCGACTATTACTTCAGAATTAAAAATTGACCAAAGTGTAGCGCATAATGGAGTTTGCTTAACGGTAGTTAAAATTAATGGAGATAAATATATTGTTACTGCTATTAAAGAAACTTTGGATAAATCCAATATTGGTTTATTAGTAGTTGGGAGTAAAGTAAATATAGAAAGGTGCCTTAAAGTAGGAGATAGGCTTGATGGGCACATGGTACAAGGTCATGTTGATCAAACGGCAAAGTGCGTAGAGGTTAAAAAAGAAAATGGTTCTTATGTATATACTTTTAAGCACAAGGAATCCGACAATATGACGGTGGAGAAAGGTTCTGTTTGTGTAAATGGCATAAGTTTAACAGTTGTTAATTCCAAAGACACTTCTTTTTCAGTAGCTATTATTCCTTACACGCATGAGCATACTAATTTTCATGAGCTTAAAGAGGGTTCGGTAGTGAATATTGAATATGATATTCTAGGAAAATATATTGCTAAGCAATTTATTAGGGACTTATAAAGTCTATTTCTCTAACTCAAATTCAGGTTCACATTCTTTGGTAAGAAAACGATAATTCACACCTGCAGTAAACTGGCTTTGTGATCCAATTTGCGTCCCATGTAAATATTGATATATAGGTATTTCAGAAGTTACAAAAAAAGTTAACCCATTTTGGGAATAACTTATCTGAGGGGTAAAAAATGCTTTATTGCTGCCTGTTGATATAGGAACTATGTCGTACAAAGACTCAGGATTAATTTCTTTTGCAGATTGAATTTTTCCAATATGCTCTAGTTTTAGTTGTGTAGTTACACCCCATTTTCTAAAGAATGTTTTAGAAATAAATAATCCCAAACTTGAATAGTCCCCAAACTTAAGTCCTAGAGAATTAAAGTTCTTCTTAACATGTAGAGCACTAATAAATAGTCTTAATTTTCTTTTTTGATACTCTCTAAAAATGAATGAATAGAACATAAAATCATTTGATCCATTTGTAGTTTGTACTAATGGAGGATTAGTTTTATAAAAGTCCCATTCATTAGGGCCTGTTAATGTAGAGTCTATATGCGTTCCTATTGGCATTTTTATTCCTAAGCCTAATGCAATCTCTGTTCTTTTAAAATTATTGTTCTTATTATAAACACTATATCTAGGAAAAATAATTAAATCACTAAATCCTGAAGAAGTCCTATTATTTATTACGTAATCTGCTTCTTTTGACTTGTTTAAATAGTAACCTGTAGCTAGTGATAAAGTGAGTTTTTTGCTTACCCCATAATCAGTCCTAAAAAACATATAATTACTTGTCAAATTTTTAAATAATGGTTCAGTAGATTTGCTTCCGGTATAAAATTTGTTAGATGAATTGAACTGATGATTTACCGAAATTTCCATTTGATATTCCTGCAAAACTCCAGATGCTGCACCTCCAGCAATAGGACTGCCGGCGCCTCCAGAGCAACAGCCTTGTGCGTAAATACTAATATTAGCTACAAGAATTAAGAAGCTCATTAACGCTATACGCATACGCCTAATGATTAACTACAAATGGAATACTCTCTGAACTTGTCTCGGAAGATACTTTTAGAAAATAATTTCCATTATTTAATGAACTAACATCAACAGATGTTGTTAATTTTTTGTCTTGTATAACTATTTTACCTAATGCATCTATGATTCTATAAGTAATTTTTTCTGAATGAACTTTAGTATTTATAACATTAAGAATATTGTTTACTGGGTTAGGGAATGTTAAAAGTTGAAAGTGAGAACTTTCTGCTTGTTCAATACCTAAAGGTGCATTTAATGCATCATTAATAGCTCCTTGAACTCCTGCAAAGTTGATTTTATTGTCATTCTTATTTAAATAAATTGTATGGTTTGACCCACCTAGAACAACAACTTTTGGCATCCCATTTGTCCCATAGTCACTCATGCTAATATCACTTGAAGAAAAAGTAGTGTTTAAAGGCATATTGTTTGAATTACCCCAGCCTGTTAATGTAGCACAGTTAGTATTGGCAAAATCATCTACTAAGTAAAAACTAACTTGTCCTGGATTTGAAGTGCCAAAAGATTGTACTGCGGAATAAGCGGGTATTGTATAGGTTGCACAAGGGCCACAAGGCATTACCCAAGCAATTACAATTACATTTCCATTGTCAAGCTCATCAAATAAGCTGTGTGATATTCCATTACAATCATCAGTAGTAAAATCAGTAGCAGTAGTTTGTGCGTAGCCAAATCCTAAAGTAGTTAGAATTGCTAAAATAATCATTAGGGTTTTTTTCATAAGTTTAATTTTATTGCTCTCTTTCATATTTGCAACAGTGGTGTAGGTTGTTATACGCCTCATCAGTTGCTTTGTTTTTTTCAGTGTCATAGCCTATACTAGCTATAATCTGTTGTATCTTTTCAGTATTTGTAATTGCAGGCTTAAATTTCACTTTCATCTTTCCGTTTACAACATTCCATCTTGCTGTTTTTACACCTTCAATTCCAGTTGCTGCTTTCTCAATTTTTGTTTTACACATGTCACAATTCCCCGAAACTTGAAAGTTTGCTTTCTCCCATTTGGGTTTTTGAGCAAATGTTGTTAAGCAAAATATGGTAAGGCAAGCTAAAGTTAGTAATTTTATAATTTTCATAATGATCAAATTTCAAGCAAAGGTACTAAATATAATTATGCTTTTGTTGAATGAAAAAATAGAATCTTATTTACTCAAGAAAGTAATTCTTCTTACTTTTGTGAAATGAGAAATAAGATACTGTTATTAGGTTCAGGAGAGTTAGGTAAGGAAGTAGTAATTGCTATGCAAAGATTAGGGCAATATGTTATTGCAGTGGACAATTATGAAAACGCTCCCGCTATGCAAGTGGCGCATGAGTCTGAAGTTATTAATATGCTGGATGGTACTGAATTAGATAGAATAGTTGCTAAACACATTCCTGATTTTATTGTCCCTGAAGTAGAGAGTATTAGAACAGAGCGTTTTTATGAATATGAAAAGCAAGGCTTTACAGTAATTCCATCAGCAAAAGCAGCAAATTTTACAATGAACCGTAAAGCAATTCGTGATTTGGCTGCTATTGATTTAGGAGTAAAGACCGCTAAATATAAATATGCTAGTTCTTATGAGCAGCTAAAAAAAGGAGTAGAATTTATAGAAATGCCTTGTGTAGTAAAACCATTAATGTCAAGTTCAGGAAAAGGACAATCGGTAATTAAAACTGAGGCTGATATACAAAAAGCTTGGAATTATGCTCTTGAGGGTTCAAGAGGGGATTTAATGGAAGTAATTGTAGAAGCATTTATTGATTTTGATTATGAAATTACACTTTTAACGCTTACTCAAAATAATGGAAATACGCTTTTTTGTCCCCCAATAGGGCACAGGCAAGAAAGAGGAGATTATCAAGAAAGTTGGCAGCCAATGGCTATGGAGAAGGTGCATTTAAAAGAGGCAGAAGAAATAGCGAATAAAGTGACAAAGGCTCTTGGAGGTAGTGGAATGTGGGGAGTAGAATTTTTTATTGGAAAAGAAGGAGTTTATTTTTCTGAACTTTCTCCAAGACCACATGATACCGGTATGGTAACTTTGGCTGGAACACAAAATTTTACAGAATTTGAGTTGCACGCTCGCGCGATTTTAGGAATACCAGTTTTAGACATACCGCTTGTACGAAATGGCGCTTCAGCAGTAGTATTGGCCAATAAAGAAAATAATAATTTACCTATTTTTACAGGCTTAAATGAAGCAGCAGAATTTCCGAATACGGATTTTAAGATTTTTGGAAAGCCAAAAACACGACCCTACAGAAGAATGGCAGTTGCTTTAGCTTATGGAAATGAAGATACTTCAGCTTTAGTTGAGAAAGCCAAACACGTGGCTGCTAAAATAAAGGTGGATTAGTTTCACAAACTAGCTTCTCCAAAGTAAAATTCTAAAACTTTTAATTTGAAAATATAATTGTATTTTGTTTTTATCATTTCTGATTGAGCTGCCTCATTCCTTTGTCCAGCTTGTAAAAAATTAAAGGTATTCATTCCTCCATTATCAAATCTTTCTTTGGCATATTCGTAGGCTAATTTGCGAGCTGCTACTGTTTTTTCAGCTGCTTGGTAAGCTTTTAAAGAACCTTTTGCATCATTATAGGCTTGGTTAATGGTGTTTCTTAAATCCAATTTTACCTGTTCTAAAGCATAGTTAGTTTTCTGTATATTAATTTTATTTCTTTTGATATTTGTATTGTTTCCCATTCCATTAAAAATAGGAATTGAAAGTTGTACCCCAAAGTTTTCTCCTCCATTAGCATCCAATTGATTTGAAATAGAATTTGGATTATCAAATAATATTCTGGAGCTATAAGAATAGTAACCAGTTATTTTTGGTAAGATACTTCCTTTAGAAATAGCTAAGTCTTTCTTGGCAATTTTCAAATTTGTTTCTGCTAATTTAACATCATTACGTTTAGCTACAGCAGTTAAATATATGTTATTTACATTTGTATTTAGTATTGATGATTCAGGACTAGTTACTGTTTCCTGTGCTATTTCAAAATTATCAATTTCAGAAATAAGCAGTAATTGTGCAAGAGAAATTTTTGAAAGTTGATAGTTATTTTCGGCCACTACTACATTTTGTTCAATAGTAGCTACATTTGCTTCAATTTCTAGAACTTCTCCTTTTGGAATAATTCCAGTTTTGAGGCGTTCTTGTGCAATGATTAGTTCTTCATTTGCAATTGTTAATTGAGAATACTGTACTCCCAAACTTTCTCTATTAAACAAAATTTGTAAATAAGAATTTGCTACTAGTAAGGAAATATTTTCTGTCATATCTGCCAATTGATATTGGCTCGCTAAAATACTCAGGTTAGCTCTGTATAATTGTTGAATATTCTGTAGACCATTGAATAAATCAATCCCCAGATTAGCATTCAATGAAGCTGAGGTAGTTGTCATATTTTCCAACAGCCCAGTTGTAATATTTTGGTTAAGCCCAATATTCCAAGAATGAGAAGATCCTAAATTTATATTTGGTAAAAAATTAGCAATAGCGGTTGTTTTGGTTAGGCTGGCGCTTTTTAAATCTGCCTTAGATTGCTTAATAGATATATTTTTGTTGATTGCTCTTTCAATACATTCATTTAGTGTCCATTTTTTTTGTGCACTTAATTCAACTGAATAAAAAATGATTATTACAGTAAAAATTATTGATTTCATTTTCGTTTTCATTTCTTAATTTGTTACGGTAACACTTATATCACCTTTTTTATTAGGTTGCGTAATACTCCATATCTTGACTTTCTCATCTTTTTTTAGTCCTGATATTATTTCTACATTAATTCCATCTGCTAATCCCAAAACAATTTCTCTTCTTTCAAATTCTTGGTTGCCAATTTCTATTTCTACATAAGGTTTTTTGGTTTCCAGATCATATTGTATTACCGCCTCATTTAAGGCATCTACTTCTTTTCTTTGAGCAGTTATTATCGAGGCATTTGCACTATATCCGGCTCTAACAAAATACTCATCATCTAAGTATACATCAGCCTCTATTTTAAATTGTACGGCACCAGATTCTTCAATTCCCTTTGGTGCAATAAATTTTAATTTTGCTGGATATTTTTTTTCTTCAATAGCCGCAAGGTTAATTATCATATCCATTTCTTGTTTCAGTTTACTAACCTCTCCTTCATCTACCTTCCCTTCAAATATCATGATATTTAAATCTGCAATTGTTGCAATAGTTGTTCCTTGATTAAATGTATTAGCTTGTATGACCTGATCACCTTTCTTAACTGGTATTTCTAATATTGTTCCTGTGATTGTAGCTCTAACATTTGTATTTGTAACGCTTGATCCATCAGAAGATCCTAATTTTATAATTTGAAGATCACTTTCAGCATTCTTAAAGTTTTGAAGTGATTGATTATATTGAAGTTCAATATTATTATACTCCTGCTCTGAAATAATCTCTTTTAAGAATAAAGATTTATTTCTTTTAAATTCTATTTCTGAATTAGTTAAAATAATTCTAGAACTCTTTACTCTTCCCTCAGCGCTATTAAGAGTTTGTTCATTTGGCACAACTTTTATTTTTACTAGTAAGTCTCCAGCTATAACCTTATCTCCTTCCTTTACTAGGATCTTGTCAATAATTCCAGCAATTTGAGGTTTTATTTCTACCTCATCTTCAGGCACTACCTTTCCAGTTGCAACTATTTTATTTTCAATTGTAGCTTTGATCATTTTAGTTGTTTCGAAAGGAATTAATGCTTTATTATTTGATGTTATAAAGAATGAAGTAGCAAATACTATCCCAATGATTAGTAATATTAGTGCAATTTTCTTGTAATTTTTCATAATTTTTGTTTTTTATTCTTCTCTTAATGCTTCTATTGGTTTAATGCTTATTGCTTTTTCTGCAGGAATAAATCCTATTAAAGTGCCTAACCCTACCATTAAAAATAGGGCGCCTAATATAAAGCTAATTGGAACTGTTGCATTTGTAAATGGTATTTCTGAGCCTTCAGTTGCTATATTAATTATATATAATACAAATGCCCCAAGGATTATTCCTATTACACCTGCAATGGTAGTTAAAAAAACAGATTCTAAAATAATCTGTTTTCTTATATGATTTGGGCTAGCGCCAATAGCTCTCCTTACTCCAATTTCTTTTGTTCTTTCTTTAACAGAAATTAATAATATATTTCCTATTCCAATAACTCCTGCTAGAATAGTTGCAATTCCTATAATTAATGATAGAAATGACATTCCTTTTGCAAAACTAGTAATTCTTGTGAATAGGGCTCCAAGATTAAAACCCCCTACAGCTTGTTTGTCGTCAGGATGAATTTTATGGATTTTCTTTAATTGTGTTCTTATTTTTTTCTCTACAGCTATAATGTCAACATCATCAAATCCAGCAATTAGTAAAAATCCTACATAATCTCCAGTATTATAGATTCTCTTAAATGTTGAGAATGGAACATGAATATCTCCATCATCATCAAAACTACCCCCTCCTTCGTCTCTATATTTATGGATTCCAATAACTTTAAAGTAAATATTATTTATTTTAATAAAATTTCCAATTGGATTTATATTATCCTTAAATAATTCTTTTTGGGTTCTTTCTCCTATTACACATACTTTTCTGCTTTCCTTAATGTCTAGTTCATTAATAAACCTCCCCCCTTCATAAATATCTTTTGTTGATATTGTTGTTAAAATAGGGAAGTCACCATAAATATTAAATGTTCCTGAACGTGTTCCTTTTACAACAGTAGCCCCAGATGAGCCGAAATTTCCTCTTTGAATTCTAGGAGCAATATATTGTATTTCAGGAATATTATTTTTTAGTGCTTCTACATCACTTAATTTTAAATCCCAATTTCTAGAAGTTTTAAATCCGGCATAGGGAATGCTTGTGCTCTGTGACCAAATAAACAAGCTATTAGAAGAAATTCTTTCAAACTGTTTTTCGAAACCATTATCAACGCCTTTAGCTAGTCCAGAAAGTACAATATATAAAAATATTCCCCATAGAACTCCAATAATAGTTATTACAGTTCTTATTTTATTTTGACTTATTGAGCCAAAAATTTCTTGCCAAGTGTCTTTATCAAATAATGAATTCATCTATTTATCTCTTAAAGCAATTATAGGTTTAATCTTAGCTGCTTTTCTTGCGGGTAGATAGCCAGCTAGGGCTCCAAAAAATATTAATATTACAGTTGCCCATATTGCATCTCCTGTGTCTATATATGGATTGGAGATAAAATATTTTTCTTCCAAATTATTTCCTATTAATTTTAGTACAATCATAGCAAAGATAAGTCCTGTATATCCAGAAATTGTTGTGATAAATATTGATTCATGTAAAATCATTGATATAATGCTTTTAGGCGTAGCCCCAATTGCCTTTCGTATCCCTATTTCTTTGGTTCTTTCTTTAACAACAAATACCATTATATTACTAATTCCTATTATACCAGCTATAAGAGTTCCTATGCCAATAAATGAAACAACAATTTGTAGTAGCCAATCGAAATTTTTTGAATTTTCAAGTTGCTCCCCAGTATTGCTAATATAAACACCTCTATTATCTTCAGGGGAAATAAATTTTTTCTTTTTTATGAAATCTTCTAGTTTTTTTTCTAATTGAACTGATGCTGCGTAATCCATTTCTGGATTATATACAACAATAATCTGTTCAATTTTGTCATTATTTTTTTCTATTTCTTGCATTGCAGTGTATGGCACATACAGAGTTCTTTCTTCTCTATCTCCCCCTTCATCTTGAAATACACCTACTACTCTCCAGCTATGATTACTGCCAAAAATATATTGACCAATAGGATTTTTTCCCTTAAATAAATCTTGAGCAATCAATCTTCCAATTACAGCATATTTTTTGCGATTGGTAATATCACCTTCATTAAGATATCTCCCATGCATAATTATAGTCATCTCAGCCTCTTTATGTCCAGGTGAAACAGCCCTAACTTGGTAATTATTTGATTTTTCTTTATATTTAATTTGAAAGTATCTTGTATTCCTAACAACTATATCTTTGACTTGAGCTTTAAAATGTTCTTTTATTTCAACAAGATCCTGATTAGTAAATTCTATTGTTCTATTTGCGGTGTAGCCTTTATATGGTAAAGAAGTTGAACTTGGGTATATTCTTATAGTATTGACCTTGTCATCAGTAAAATATTTTGCAAAACTATTTTGCAGACCATTACCAAACCCAAATAGTATTATGAAAATAAAAATCCCCATAGCAACAGTAAAGCCAGAAAGAAATGTTCTGAGTTTATTTTTTTTAATTGTATCAAAAATTTCTCTCCAACTATCTTTACTAAATATCATTCTTGTGTATTAATATCTGTAATGATTACTCCATCTTTTAATGTAATTATCCTGTTGCACATATTAGCTATTTCATGTTCATGTGTAACAACTAATATTGTTTTTCCTTCATCATTTATTTTTTTTATCAGACTCATTACTTCTTCAGAAGTTTGTGAATCTAATGCTCCAGTTGGTTCATCTGCAAGCAGTACTTTTGGTTGTGATGCTAATGCTCGAGCAATAGCAACTCTTTGTTTTTGGCCTCCAGATAATTCACTAGGTAGGTGTTCTGCCCATTTAGCTAACCCTACTTTTTTTAGATACTCATGTGCAATTTCTTGACGTTCTTTACTCCCTATTCCTTGATAATAAAGAGGTAGGGCAACATTTTCAATAGCAGTTTTATAGTTTATTAAATTAAAAGATTGAAAAACAAATCCCAGAAATTTATTTCGGTATTTGGCAGCCTTTGTTTCGTTAAGATCTTTTATAGGAATACCGTCTAAATCGTATGATCCTGAATCATAGTTATCTAACATTCCAATAATATTTAAAAGTGTAGACTTTCCAGATCCAGAGGACCCCATAATAGCAACTAATTCACCTTCATTAATTTTTAGGTCAATTCCTTTTAAAACATGCAAGGAATTTTCTCCCATTTGATAGGATTTATGAAGATTAGTTATGTTGATCATATAATTAATTTATTGATTGCAAATGTACTTAAATATAGTGTTGTATGAAAACAGTATAGTTGAATCTTAGGTACACAAACTTAAAACCAAAAAACGAATTTAATTAAAATTTATTGCTGGTAATTAATTTTTTTATCGATCCAATCTCCATGCTCTTTGATAAGGTTAATTAAGGCAGTTACAGCCTTTTCTTCAGAGATATTTTTCTCCACCACTGTTTGTTCTTTGTAAAGTGTAATTTTGCCTTTACCAGTACCTACATATCCATAATCGGCATCAGCCATTTCTCCAGGCCCATTTACAATACAACCCATTATCCCAATTTTAAGACCTTTCAAATGACTTGTTTCTTTTCGGATTTTTGCTGTGGTTTCTTGTAGATCAAAAAGAGTCCTTCCACAGCTTGGGCATGAAATATATTCTGTTTTTGAAATACGAGTACGACTAGCTTGTAATATTCCAAATGCTAAAGAATTTATTGACTGGTACGAGCCACAATTTTCAGCGGCAATAAATATTCCTTCTCCTAAACCATCTAACAATAAAGCCCCAAAATCAGCACTTGCTGAAAGTTGCAATTGTTCTTCTGATAAATCGTTGTAAGCTCTTCCAATAATAACGGGAGTCCTTATTTTATTTATCATTAGTTCAGCAAATAGTTTTCTTTGTTCTGCTAAGCCATTATCATTGTAAGAATCTATTACTAAAACTGCTGTAGTATCTGTTTTTAACTTTGTGTAAAGCTCCTCACTCAAATCTGCAAGACAAATATAAACAAGATTTAGTTTTTTAGAAAGTTCAGATTCATCCAAATAGTCATTTATCGTTAAAAAAGGATATCCCTTTTTGTGTTCTTTCCATTTTTGATAATTGTAAATAACCCCTAAAGTACCTGGCACTTCAAAATCCACATCATGATTACCTACAAAAATATAATCGGCAGCCATATCAGTGAGGTGCCATTTATCTAAAGGTACAGAGTAGTTGTATCCCAATGCAAAAAAGCTGGCAGGTGTAATTTTTTCTTTTAAGCAATAGTCAGCCATTACTACAGGGACATTATTGTTGCCTATATTTAAAACATCAGTAGTTTCTCTTTTTATATAATCAAATGAATGAATCGGATTTTTTGTAATTTCTTCTATCTTTTCATGCCCTTCTAATTCATTAAAATGAGAAAGTAACTGCTCTGCAACTGGCATTTCAAACTCTGGAGCTTCTGTTAATGAAACCCTTATTGTATCGCCAATTCCATCAGCCAAAAGGGTACCTATTCCCACTGCCGATTTTATTCTTCCATCTTCACCCTCACCAGCTTCTGTCACTCCTAAATGAAGAGGGTAGTTCATTTCTTCTTGTATCATTTTAGCTACTAACATTCTATAGGCTTGTACCATCACTCTTGTGTTGGATGCCTTCATGGAAAGGATAATTTCATGATAATCTTCATCTCTACATATACGCAAAAACTCCATTGCTGATTCCACCATTCCTTTAGGAGTATCTCCATACCTGCTCAATATCCTGTCAGACAAAGAGCCATGATTAGTGCCAATACGCATGGCTGTTCCGTACTCTTTACAAATTTTGACAAGTGGGGTAAACTTTTTTCTAATTCTTTCTAATTCGTCTTTATAGCTTTCATCAGTGTATTCAATTTCTTCAAACTTTTTTTTATCAGCATAGTTACCTGGATTTACCCTTACTTTTTCTACAATAGTAGCCGCTACTTCTGCAGCATTTGGGGTGTAATGTATGTCAGCAACAATTGGAGTAGTATACCCTCTTTTTGTGAGTTCTTCTTTAATATTTTTCAGGTTGTGAGCCTCCTTTTTATTTGGTGCAGTTATGCGTACAAGTTTACAACCTGCCTCTATCATTCTTATGGATTCAGATACAGTAGCCTCTGTATCCATAGTGTCGGAAGTAGTCATGGATTGCACATGAATAGGATTGTTTCCTCCAAAAATTAAATTTCCAACTTTGACCTCACGTGTTTTAAATCGTGAATATTTGGTTAATGAATTACAATAGTTCATTTATATTTTTACTACTTTTTTAGTTATTTCTTCTTTTAAGTTAGATATTTTAATGAAATAAATTCCATTTTCAAATTGCTCTAAGTTTATAGTTTCAGAATTGAACCCTGATTTTGTTATTATCCTTTCCAAAATTATTTTTCCAAGATTATCTTGAAGTGTCAGTTTTGTTTTTTCATCAGAGAGGCCTTCAATTGTTAAGGTGTTTTTTGTTGGGTTTGGATATATTTCCCAATTATTTTCTTGTCCAACTGATATTATTGTTTCTGTAGATCCTATGGTAAATTGGTGAATAATATTCGTTCCAAAATCAGCATTAAAAGATTTAAGCCATGAAGCTCCAATTTCTCGAAAACGAACCATACCTCCCCCGTCATTATTTGCCCAAAAGTCTAATCCATCCTCATCAGTATCATTCACCACAAATGTATAGCAGCCTGAGGTAAAAGTTAAAGTATCTCGATATTGAATATTCCCGTATAGACTCCCACTTGTGAATTCAACATTACCATTTTCATTGTAAAAATCCCATGTCGTTTCTGATTCTTGCGTGAAGGTGTTTATCACACCACTATTTGTTCCTATCCAAAGTGCAAAACTTTCTGGATATTCTGGTACATTTTCAAATTCACTTTTCAAAGTGTTATTTTCTAAATAGTCATCAACTTGTCCATTGGGGCTGGAAAGTATTACTTCAAATGTATTTTCGCTTCCTTGCCAGCTAGTTAGGTTTGGAAGCTCTACATCTTCAGTTTCCAAAAATGCTAGGTTTCCTACCCAGTTATAAGTATGAGAATTGCCTCCAACTACTTTGTATTCAATGTCTAAAGTAGTTAATGGACTGCTTCCGTAATTTCTGATTGTAATTAAAGGTTTTCCACAAATTGGATTTTTACGGCTATACTCATCTTTTAATGAGGGTTTTATAATATCTACAATTTCAGCTGAATTTGAAAAATTAGCATCTTCATATTGAAATAACTGACATTCAACTATATATGAAGGCGTTTGAGTGCCACCCCATGAATAAGATTGAAAGTCGATGTTTAACTCAATAGAATCTCCCGCTGTAATATGTGGTGTTATTTCATGATTAAAAGCTTGAGCTCTTTTTCCTGGACACCAATTTGCTCTATCATAAATCCAAGTTCCTCCTTGAGGGTAAATTGGATTTTCTCCACAATCCGAATCCCAATTGTATTGAGTATGAGTAAGAGTTCCATCAATGTTTATAAAATAATCAATAGGTTTAAACTCGGCAGCAGAAGCATTATTATCAAATCCATGTCCTGTTGTTGTCATTTTTACCATTGCCTGAGAGCTATTTGATTCAATAAATTTTGTTTGAGGCATTAATTTATTAGCTTCAAAGTCACTTGAAGAAGTATAGTTATACCCGCCACTATAAATGTTTTCAACTTTTACTACATTCCTGGCAGGGGTTCCTTCAATAAACTCAAAGTCAAGCGTAGCACTAAAGCCTGATGACCAACCGCTATAATGACATCTAATTTCAACAGAATCTCTAAGAATTTGAATAAAATCGGTAATATCAAAGACTGTTGTAAACTCCCAATTGTTTGCTAAACCACTTCCGTAAGGTGTGATTACCCGTGCCAACTCATAATTTTCAATTACATCATAGACAGTATACCAAGTATAGTTGGTAAGGTAGAGTGATGTGTTAGCAGATATAAAATTAGAATCAATGATATTTCCTAAACTATCAAAATCCATATTATAGTAATTAGCTACCCAACCATTTATTGTGTCCGTAGAAATTGTTGGATTGTTTGGGTCATTAAACTCTATTATTTCATAATGTGTGTGTAGTGTTGAATCTACAGTATTACTTGTGGTGTCCCAGAAATGAAAATATGTTGAATCAGCACTGTAATGAATAGAGTCTATTGTATTTCCATTTACAGTAAACAAAGGTGCTGTTTGTAGAGAAGAATCAATTTCACCTGTTCTGTGTCTAACAAAAATTTGAGAAGTATAATCCCAATCAGAACAACCACCAGTAGCGCAACCCATAGTATAGTTTAAATATACTTTTTGGTAGTCTTTTGTTGCATCAGGAAGTTCTCCCCAGGCATCATAATTTCCGTACCAAGTCATGTCGGTATGGTCGTGGATGCGAACAGTTGTTGTGTCTCCTGCAATTAATGTTATACAAAAAAGTATGGAAAATAAAGATAGTAATTTTGTTTTCATAATCTGAAGTATTTGATTTACAAAGTTAGGTTTAATTTTCAATTTTAGTAACGCCACCCGAAACGATTAATTTCATAATTTCAGATGAGGGCTTATCAATTGGTGTAATATAAGATTTTTCTACTACAAAAAGTTGCCCAGAAAAAGCATAAGAGTGAGGAAGATACACTAAAATTTTCTCACCTTTAATTCCTAATGAGTTTAAATTTTCATTTGTAATAAAACCAATTCTCTCAATAGATGAGTTCTCATAAAGTTTTATCAGTACTGGCTGGTCAAATCCTTTCTTATTTCCCACAAAGGTGCTCATCAAGTCTTTTACTGAGGAGTAAATTGTTTGAAGTAATGGCGCTCTTTTTAGTAGGTTTTGGAAAAAGGAGTTTATTGGACTTGCAATTGCTGCCGACCCAATAATTCCAATTATTGTGATTAGAACAATAACAATGACGAGGCCTAATCCTGGAAATAAACCTGGTATGATTGTATCTATTTTATTAAAAGTCCATACTACAAAAGCCCCTGTTACTGTTATAGGGACTGTATATAATAATCCTTGTAAAAAATAATTAATAATTTTTTTCATACTTTTAATCTTTAGTTTTCGTTTAAGTAAAGGTACTAATCTTTAAAATATATAGTCATGAAAAAAATAGTTTTTAGTTTTATTCTTCTTTTTGGAGCTGTTTTATTTGTTCCTCAAAGTAGTTTTTCTCAAGGAGTAATAAAATCACAAAAAAATAAAAGAAACAAGAAAGTAGTAGTTAAAAAAACTAATCGTAATAAAGGTGTTAGGTTAAAGAGACGTCCGATCTATAAGTATTCTTCAAGGATTGTTGTTACAAAGCCACTTCGGCCGCATGTAACTGTAAAACGTCCTGTCAAGATCCGAAAAAATTATATTTGGATTGAAGGACACTGGAAATGGAATGATTTTTATAGAGAGTATATTTGGGTTAAAGGAAAGTGGATACGTGAAAGAAGCGGATATTATTGGGTGTCAGGATTTTGGGAAGTTAGTTTGAACGGATTTATTTGGGTTGAAGGTTATTGGGGGCGCTAGTTTTTTATTATATTATAACTGTTGAAAAGTATTAGTATTCATTTCTGTTTTCACTTCCTTCCTTTGTAATTTTGAGAATATAAAAATTTTGAAAATGAAAAATTCTATTCTACACTTTATTGCCATAATACTTTTAGTGAGTTCATGCGTGACACCTAAAATACATAATGCTTTATTATCTGAAAACGAAAGAGTATCTAATAAGCTAACGGCTAACGAGAAGATGGTGTTGCAATTAAATGATGCTTTAGAAGAAAAAGAAGGTAAAATTCTTATTATTGAAAACCTACTTTCAGAATTAAGAAATGATTCTGTTCAGAATGGGAAAGCCCTTACTGTTTTACAAGATAAGTATAATGAACTTAGTGATACTTATGATTTACTTACATCCAAGAGTAGTAGGTATATGGCGGATAAAGCAAAGGAAACTAAAAAATTATTAGAACAATTGGAGCAAGTACAAACTGCACTTTTTGCAAAAGAAGATGAGTTGAATAATCTATCTAATTCGCTAGATATCAAGGAAAAAGAATTGAGATTAGCAGAAGATGAGCTATCTGCTCGTTCGATAAGAGTTACTGAGTTAGAGGCTATAATTAATAGGAAGGATTCTATGGTTACGTCCTTGAAAAACTCAATTTCAAAAGCGCTAATTGGTCTTGAAGGAGAAGGGTTAACTATTGAACAGAGAAATGGAAAAGTATATATTTCATTAGAGGAAGATTTATTATTTGCCTCAGGTAAATATGTAGTAAATAATGGAGGCATTACAGCGCTTAATAAGTTAGCAACGGCTTTATCTGTCCAAACAGATTTAGAAATTTTAGTAGAAGGGCATACAGATGATATTCCTTTGAGTGGCAAAGGGTTGGTGAAAGATAATTGGGATTTGAGTGTCATGCGTGCTACCAATGTTGTAAAAGTGCTTACAAAAAATCCAAGCTTAAATCCTTTACAATTGACAGCTGCCGGAAGGGCAGAGTTCTCGCCTATTTCTAGTAACGAGACAAAGGAGGGTAGGAGTTCTAATAGAAGAATTGAAATGATTCTCTCTCCCAACCTAGATGATTTATTTGACTTATTAGATTAAAATGAAGTACTTGCCTTTAATTCTATTATTTCTGATTGCATTTTTCTTTCTCAAGAAAATATTTTTTGATAATACTGATTATAAATCTATGGTTAGTGATGGGGGAATTATTATTGATGTTCGCTCAGAGGCTGAATTTTATTCGGGACATATTGAAAACTCATTAAATATTCCTTTAGGAGCTCTAACTTCTAATCTTAACCATTTGAAGGATAAAGACCAAACAATTATTACTTGTTGTGCTTCTGGAATTAGAAGTGCAGGTGCAAAAAGAATTCTTTCGGCTAAAGGCTACACTAATGTTGTTAATGGTGGTGGTTGGTCAAATTTAGAAAGTAAGTTGAAATAAAGCTGAGGTGTCAGTTTTCAAATTTAAAGAGTTTTACATAACACAAGAAAAATCAGCAATGAAAGTGGGTACTGATGGAGTGCTGATAGGATGCTGGGGAAGTTGTGAAGCGGCAAACACTATTTTAGACATAGGCTGTGGTTCAGGCTTAATAACATTAATGCTTGCACAGAGAAATTTAAATAGTAATGTTATTGGAATTGAAATTGACAAAATAGCTAGTCAGGAAGCACAACTAAATATTAGTAATTCTGATTGGGAGGAAAGAATTGGAATCAAGCATTCTTCCTTGCAGCAGTTTACTACTCAATTAAAATTTGATTTAATAGTAAGTAATCCTCCTTTTTTTCCTAAAAATAAATCTCTAAAAAGCAGAGATATTGCAAGGCACACTAATACGCTTTCATTTGAAGAGTTGATAGATAATGCTACTAATCTGCTTTCAGAAAAAGGGATTTTTTCTGTAATAATTCCTAAAAATTCTGAAGAATATTTTTGTCAAACTGCTAGCGCTCACAAATTATATCTAAATAAAGTTTGTTATGTAAAGGGGAATGAAACATCAGAAGTGAAAAGAGTGATGATGGAATTTTCATTTATTAAATCTATAGTCTTAATAGAGCATCTTACTATAGAAAGGTCAAGACATAATTACACAGAAAAATATATTAACTTATGTAAGGACTTTTATTTAAATATGTAATATTAATTAAGTATATAACTTTAAAAATTATTGTGTAATTAAAGTTATTATTTTAATATTGCATTATTATTTTAAAGTTTTAGGCTTATGAAAAGTTCAAAAATACAATTTTTTTTAGATGAAATTCAAGGTAAGTTAAATCCTTTTTCTGATTTAAAATCTGAAATAAAGCCAGAGAAAGGATGGGTTAATGCTATTCGTATTTCCATTAAAATGTCATTAAGGCAATTAGGTGAAAGGCTTCATATCACCCCACAAGGAGTAAGAGATCTGGAGAAAAGAGAAAAAGAAGGTGCTATTACTATTAATACCTTAAAAGAAGTTGGTCGCGTTTTAGATATGGATTTAGTATATGGTTTTATATCAAGGCACAATAGCTTGGAAGATATGATAGATGAAAGAGCAAGAGAAATTGCTGAAGAAGTTGTGCTTAGTACAAGACAGAATATCCAATTGGATAGTTCAATAAAAGCTGAAAATGATATAAAGAAAGCTATTCAACGCAAAACATATGAAATAGCCTCAAAAATGCCATCTAATTTATGGGATTAGTTAATTCATCACTCTTCCATATTCTATTTGCAAAAAAGACCAATTAAAGGTTTACTGAAGCTGAGTAAAGCTATGTATTAGTTCTAAAACGACAACGAATCTGACAACAGAAAAAAGAAACCCCTTGTAAATGATTGATATACAAGGGTTTTTTGGTTTAGTATGCGGTGAGGAAGGGATTCGAACCCCCGAAACAGTTTCCCGTTTACACGCTTTCCAAGCGTGCGCCTTAAGCCACTCGGCCACCTCACCAATTGGGGAGCAAATCTAAAAAATTAGTTGGTAATCTCTCCCCTTATATTTTTTTGTAATTCTGTCTTGATTTCTTCATCATTTAATCCTTTCCCTAACAAGAACATTAGTTTTGTAATAGCAGCTTCAGTTGTTAAATCCTTACCTGAAATAACTCCTGATTTACCGAAGGGTTCACTGGTTTCGTATTGTCCATCAACGGCACTTCCGTGTAGGCATTGAGTAATGTTAATTAAGATTTTGCCATCTCTGTTAGCCGTACTAAGTAAAGCGCTTAGTTCATTTGTAGTAGGTGCATTTCCTGCTCCAAAACTTTCAATTACAATTCCCTTAGCACTATTTATAATAGCTTTAATAGTAGTGACAGTAATTCCAGGAAATAACTTTAAGATAGCTACATCATTACTAATATTTTGATGAACAATAAGATTTTTATTTTCTGGATTAGCTATAGATGATTTATATTTGATATTCACACCTGCTTCAGCTAAAATAGGGTAGTTAGGTGATTCAAAAGCTTCAAAATGTTCGGTATTTACTTTTACTGTACGATTTCCCTTGTACAATTGGTCTTCAAAAAAAATACATACCTCACTTACTTTTCCGCTATTTGCAATTTCTACAGCTGTAATTAAGTTTTCTTTAGCGTCACTTCTTCTAGCTCCAATGGGAATTTGTGAACCCGTAAGTATAACTGCTTTGTTAAGCCCTTCCAACATAAAACTCAATGCTGATGCTGTATAGGCCATAGTGTCTGTCCCATGAAGAATTACGAAGCCATCATATTTTTCATAATTTTCTTTAATAAGTGTAGCTATTTCTGTCCAAACATCAGGATTCATATTACTAGAGTCAATAGGCTTTGCAATACTTATGTTATCCAAATCTACATCTTCACTTTTTAACTCAGGAATTGCTTTCAGTAACTCATCAAAATTAAAAGGAACTAAGGTTTTTTTCAGATCATCCTTTACCATTCCTATAGTTCCTCCAGTATATACAAGTAATGTTCTTTTATTTATCATAATCCGAATAATTTTTTTGCATTTATGGTCGTAATTTTTGCTACATCTTCTATTTCTATTTGATGTACTTCTGCTAGCTTCTCTGCAATATTTACAATATACTTACTTTCATTCCTTGTTCCTCTAAATGGAGTTGGAGTAAGGTATGGTGCATCTGTTTCTAAAACTAAATATTGGAGTTCAATTGCAGCAATAGTTTTATCTAATCCTGAGTTTTTAAAAGTTAATACTCCTCCAACTCCTAAATAAAAACCTCCTAAATTGATAACTCTTTGGGCATCTTCAACGGAACCGGTAAAGCAATGAAAGACTCCCCTTAAGTTTTCATCATTCAACTTTTCAATGATTTCAACAGCCTCAGCAAATGAATCTCTCACATGAATAGCAATAGGCAGCTTGTATTTTTTTGCTATTTCAATTTGATGAATAAATGCCTTTTTCTGAATTTCTAATTTTGTTTTGTCCCAATATAAATCCAAACCAATTTCACCCACAGCGATATATTTTCCTTTTGCCAATTCTTGTTCCACATGAAATAGTTCGTGATCTATATTATCTTTATTTACATCACACGGATGTAACCCCATCATAGGAAAACAATTTTTAGGAAATTCATTGCATATTTTTAACATCCCTTTGGTATATTTACTAGATATATTAGGTAGTAAAATTGTAGAAACACCATTCGAAATAGCTTCTTTAATTATTAGTATTCTATCTGAGTCAAATTCACTGCTATATAAATGGCTATGTGTATCAATAAATTTCATGAGTGCAAAATTAGGATAATTTATATAATTTTGTGGAGTGTCTAAGAAACTTAAAATATTAGTTATAAGATTTAGCTCTATAGGTGATATAATTTTAACTACCCCTATACTTAGGTCTCTAAAGTCACAACTAAATTGTGATATTGACTTTTTAACAAATAGAAAATATCAAAACCTTCTTCAATCAAATCCAAACATTCATGATATTTATTTGCTTAAAGATAAGTCTAATGACACAATTACTTTTTTAAAAGATATAGAATATGATATAATTATTGATCTTCAAAATAATTTTCGATCATTTAAAATACGTTTAGGATTAAAAATTAAATCATTTGTTGTTTCAAAGGAAAATATTAAGAGATATATTCTAATATATTTTGGGGTAAATTTGTTAAATAATCATATTGTTGACAGATACTTTAAAACAGTAGAGAGTTTGAAAGTATATAATGATAATAAAGGAATAGATTATACGCTAAGTAATGTGTCAAAAATTAAATTAGAAACAGATAAAGATTATATTTCTTGGTGTATAGGAGGTACTTATGAAGCAAAGAAATTATCTGTCAAGCAAATTTCAAATGTTATAAATAAACTTAGTACAGATGTTGTATTGATAGGTGGATCTGATGAAAAGAAAATGGCTGCTGAAATAATTAAGAATACTATGTCAAAAAAGGTTCATAGTTTTTGCGGGGAAATTTCTATTGAAGAATCTGCATTTTTAATTAAAAAAAGCAGATTATTTTTAACTAATGATACTGGAATGATGCATATTGCATCTGCATTTGATAGTCCGATTATTTCTTTTTGGGGTTGCACAAAACCATCTTTGGGGTTTTCAGCATATATGCCAAATAAAAATTCAGAAAATATAATTATAGAACTTTCTAAAAAACCATGCTCTAAGCATGGTCAATATTGCAGATTTCAATCAAAAGGTTGCATTAAAGATATTGATCATACAACCATTTATAAAGCAATTACTAGGCTAATTAAATAGAGCTTTAAGCTCAGTTGCTTCATTTGGCTTCATTCTTCCAGAAATAACTAAAGATAATTGCCTTCTTCTAAGTGCAGCTGTGAAACGACTTTTTTCTTCTTCTGTTTCTGCAATTAATCCTGGTACATCAATAGGGTTTCCTAGCTGATCAACAGCTACAAAAGTATAAATGGCTTCATTGCATTTAACCTTTCCTTTGTGCTGATTATTTTCCATCCATACATCAACAATTACTTCCATTGAGGAGGTGAATGCACGTGTTACTTTAGCTTCTAATGTTACAATACTTCCTGCAGGAATTGCCTTAGTAAAGGATACATTATTTACGGCTGCTGTAACAACTATTCTTCCACAATGTCTATGTGCTGCAATAGCTGTAGCAATATCCATCCAATGCAATAATCGACCACCCATGAGGTTATTCAAGTTATTTGTATCATTAGGTAATACTATTTCAGTAGTAATTGATAATGATTCTTGTGCTCTTTTAGATTTCATAATATGTTATTGAGTAAGTAGCCAAGCATCTGAATTTTCTTGTTTTATCTCGTGTAATGCGATAAGAGCCTCTGTTTTATTTGTAAAGGAATTGTAACTTACACGTAATAAACTTCCTCCTGGAACAAGCTTAGTATTGTAATTCCACTTCTTTAATTTTTCAAGCATTTTATCTGCATTTTTTTTCTCAGCAAAAGCACCTGCGATAATATAATATGTGGTTTTCTGTAGTGTTATAATTGGCACAACTTCTTCTTCAATAACTTCTACTGTTGGCGTTAGTTGAACTTCAATTTTAATATCAGGAATCACTTTTGTCATTGGTTCAGTGATTATACTATTCTCAAATGGATTTAAGCTGGCCATTTGAGTATATAAGTTATTGATTTTATCTTGTTGAGTAATGCTAACATAAGATAGGGCAATCAGGGGAATAATTACTGCAGCTGCCCTTAAGAATACTTTTGGATTATTACTTTGTGTACGAATATTTTTAATGGTAGAAGATATCTTTTCTTCAGAAATAGCCTCCCTTACAATTGCTTTGTTGTAGGTTGCTTTCATTCCGAAAGAATCTAAACTATAATTATTAATGTTATCTTGTAAAAAAATGATATTTCCTTCTTTCCCAAGAGAGAGTAATCCAATCTTATCTAATCTTAAAACTTTGGATTCTGTTAGTTTCTTAATAATTTTTGTAGCATAGTTTTCTACCTCATTTTTAGCTACTTCTTGCGTAATTTCTTCTTGATTAGAAATATGAGTAATGAGTAAACCATCATTCGTTTTTAGGCTAGCATTAAAAAGAATTTGTTTTGATGGAGGGCTTAATACTCCTGTTATCTTATTGAGTTTTGCAGATTGATCGTTACCTACAAATCCTCCAAAATTAGGAATAATTACACAATCATGTAAAAATAAGAGTTCTGAAATATAATGTTCAATCGTTCTTTTCATAAGTACAAAATTAAGGAATTTATCCCATTTGAGCTTTAATTTTTTCAATATCCTCAGGTGTGTCTACCGATATACCCTCACATGTAGTAATCCCTACTTTAATCAAGTACTTATTATCAAGCCAACGAAGCTGCTCTAAACGATACTTAAGTTCATTTTTTGATGAAGGTAATTTGCAAATTTCAGCTAGAGTTTCGGTTAGGTAAGCATAGATTCCTATGTGTTTGAAATAAGTTTTTACTTCACTTGGATTGGTGACTATCCTGCAAAAATTGAGAGCTATTCCTTTTTCATCAAAAATTACTTTTGGGCTATTTATATCAGTTACTATATTTTGATCTTCAATCTTTTTAGCTAAAGTAGCAATGCTAACCTCTTTTGAAGAAAATAATGAAGCTACTTGGTTAATTTGCTCAGGATTAATATATGGTTCATCTCCTTGTATATTTATGGCGATATCGTATTTTTCGTCCAAAGATTGTATTACTTCATTACACCTGTCTGTACCTGAAAGATGAGATTCTGAAGTCATCATTACTTGACCGCCAAAATCTACAACATGATTGAAAATTTTTTCATCATCAGTAGCAACTATCACCTTGGAAAGAGAAGATGCTTTTTTACATTGTTCATAAACTCTCTGAATCATACTTTTACCTAAAATATCTGATAAGGGTTTTCCAGGAAAACGGCTTGATCCAAATCTAGATGGTATGATTCCAATTATTTTCATTATATTTTTAATGCTAATTGCATGGCAAAAGTTCTAGGTGACATCATAGTAGCTGGTCTTGTCATATATTCTCGATTGAACATATTATTTACGATAAAGCCTATTCTTGCTGCTTTAGTTATTTGATATCCAGCCCTTAAGTCAACAATAAAATCGCCATCTTTGAACTTCTCTCTAGCAGAATTGATTCCTGGGATTTGCGCACCTTCACCATCTCCTCCAATTAGAGTGAATATCTTATCAATATTTTTCATAAAACTATTGTATCGCATACTTCCTCCTATTGAAATATCTTTGTATACAACTTCAATATCAGCTTTGGCAATGTGTTTATAGCGATATTTTAGCATAGTAGAATCTGAGCTAGTATTTCTGTAAGTTAGTTCGTAACCGTTACTTGATTCAGTATATACATAATCTAAATCTAAGGCAATAGGATTCATATAGGTATAACCGGCTATTACGTTTATACTTAAATTAGGTTTTATTCTCCCTTGCCCATTTACACTTATTTCTAGTCCACTAATTTGTGTTTTTCCTACATTTATTGACTTAAAGCCCAAGCCACCATCTGGTTTTTCAGGACCTCCCCATTGCCCAAAAGAGAACTCCATCATGTCATCATATTGCTGAATAAATGCAGCAACATCAATATACCCAATCCATTTTCCTAATTTAACTCCTTGCTTAATTGCAATTTCGCTACTCCAACCACTTTCTGGCTTTAACTCTGGGTTAGGATAAATTTCTAATCCAGATGTATTTGTAGAAATAAATAGTTCTGCCATTGATGGAAAGCGATAGCCCTGCCCCCATGATGCTCTTAAATATGTAGCTTCAGCTGCTTGGTAATTAATGCCTGTTCTGAAAACTGGTTTTCCAGCTGAAAAATCATTAATAGAATCTCCATTAATAAAGTGCTTTTCATCTGAATGTAAAGAAAAGCTTTCGTATCTAGCTCCTAATGAAGCATTTAATCGATTCCATTTTTTATCTAATTGTGTGTAAAGGGAATTATTTGTTTTGTAATTTTTTCCATTAAATAAATCTGAATTAGCATATACTATTTCATTTGTTATTCCGCTAGTAATTCGTAAATTATATCTTTCTATATTTTTTTGCCATTTGTAGTCTGAATAATAACTCTCAGCCTGATTGTCTTGCCCTACATCATCCTCTTTTGTACTATTATCGTTTATAACCTTCAGGTATCTTGTCTTCAATGAGTGTCGGTTATTTCCATTTAAATATATGATAAAAGGGTCAATATTATAAGTATCTCCACTAGTAGTTGTAATTTCATTATCAAGTGGGATATAAGCCCTGTCTAATCCGTCCCAAACTATTGCAGATCCTGTTGTTTGAAATAAGAAATTAGCATTTAAGCCATATGAAAGACCCTCAGTTTTTTTACTTTTGTAAGTGGAGTTAATATTGAACCTTTTCCTATCTGTTATTTCATCTTGCCTATAACCATCATCTTTAAAAATATTTCCTCCAAGAGATAAATCTAGGTTGTCAAACTTCATTGCTTGTAAGAACTCAATTCCTTTAAATGCCCTTCTTTTTTCTCCATTCCAATTCAATATTTCACGTTCTGCCTTGTCAATTAATCCAAAATGCATATTTACTTTTGTAAATCCTGGTAATTTATTTTTATCAATATCTTTTTGGCTTGGGAATGCTGTGCGTACATTGATAACTCCATTTAAGGCTGATGAACCATAAAGTGCAGAAGAAGCGCCCTTTATAACTTCTACTTGATTAATATTTTCGGTTGCGATTAAACTCCATTGTACTTGTCCTGCATCACCAGAAATTAAAGGCATGTCATCCACCATAACTAATACTCTTGTTCCTGCGCCAAAACTCCAGCCACTTCCTCCTCTAATATTTGCTTGTCCATCAGTAATATTAACGCCAGGAATTTGATCCATAACTGTTTCTATTTGGGTTGTATTTTTGTTTTCAATAAGTCTGGGCTTTATTACCTCCATGGAAACCGTAATCTCCTCAATTTTCTGCTCAAACCTTCCAGCAGAAATAACTACTGTACTTAATTGTTCTGATGAGCTTTCTAAAGCAATATTGATTATTTTATTTTCATCTTTGGCTAAAGAAATTTCTTTAACAATATCTTGATAGCCTATGTATTTGAAAGTTAATTTTTGCGTCCCTTCATTAGTATTTAAGGTGTATTTTCCAAATATATCAGTAGAAGTTCCTCCTCCATTTTCAAGGATAATATTGACGCCAATTAATTTTTCATTGTTGGCTAAGTCGGTTATTGTACCAATTATGATTTGGCTGTAGAGTGTTGAATTACAAAGAGTAATAATAACTAGCGTAAAGATTCTTCTCATGTATTTACTGAATTAATATTTAACATGACAAATATAGAAAATCGAATGAGTTTAATAAAAAATAAAAAGAAATATCAATTACACTCTCATTAACTGGGGGTTTTCTCTGATAAAAAAATTCATATTCATGCATTTAATGAATATTTAAACTGGAGTTTTCAAAATGTATAAAGTGATTTTGAAGACGGTATTTAAGTATAGCAATTATTTCACCCACTAGAAATTTTATAAGAAGAGTATGTAATTTTTTTGCGCTTTATTAAAATATTCTACATTTGCCAAAATTTAAGTTTAAAAAATAATTAAAAAGAAAATTAAAATGGAACAAAAAATCCATGACTTTTTGAGTGAAGTAGCCGCAAAAAATGCTGGTGAAACTGAATTCTTACAGGCAGTTGAGGAAGTAGCAGAAGCTGTTATTCCTTTTATGGAAGTAAATCCGAAATACAATAACAAGATGTTATTAGAAAGAATGGTAGAGCCTGAGCGGGTTCTTATGTTCAGAGTTCCATGGTTGGATGATAAAGGTAATACACAAGTTAATAGAGGGTACAGAGTAGAATTTAATTCTGCAATAGGGCCTTATAAAGGAGGATTGAGATTTCATCCTTCTGTAAATCTATCAATTCTTAAGTTTTTAGGTTTTGAGCAAGTATTCAAAAACTCTTTAACTACCTTACCAATGGGTGGCGGTAAGGGTGGAGCCGATTTTAATCCTAAAGGAAAATCTGACAATGAAGTAATGAAGTTCTGCCAATCCTTTATGACAGAATTATGTCGTCATATTGGTCCAAATACTGATGTGCCTGCTGGTGATATTGGTGTTGGTGGAAGGGAAATCGGATTTATGTTCGGGCAGTATAAAAGAATAAGAAATGAATTTACAGGAGTACTTACAGGCAAAGGAATATCTTGGGGTGGTTCTTTAATTCGCCCAGAAGCAACAGGATATGGTAACGTTTACTTTGCACAGAATATGCTGGCTGTAAATGGAGATTCTTTTAATGGAAAAGCTGTTTCAATCTCAGGTTCTGGGAATGTAGCGCAATATGCTTGCCAAAAAGCTACCGAACTAGGCGCTAAAGTAGTAACGCTTTCTGATTCTTCCGGTTTTATATATGATGCGAAGGGAATTGATGCCGAGAAATTAGCTTTTCTAATGGAGCTTAAAAATGTAAGAAGAGGAAGAATTAAGGAATATGCAGACAAGTTTGGTTGTGAATTTCATGCAGGAGCAAGGCCATGGTCAGTAAATTGTGATATTGCCTTACCTTGCGCTACTCAAAATGAGTTGGATGAGGCTGAAGCAAAAACATTAGTAGCTAACGGATGTATTTTAGTTTCGGAGGGAGCAAATATGCCTTCTACACCTGAAGCTATTGCAGTATTCCAAGATGCAAAAATCTTATTTGCACCAGGTAAAGCCTCTAATGCTGGTGGGGTAGCTACTTCAGGTTTGGAGATGAGCCAAAACTCACTTAGAATGAACTGGACAAGAGAAGAAGTTGATACTAAATTGAAACAGATTATGCAAGACATTCATACTTCATGCATGGAGTATGGTAAAGAGAGTAATTATGTTGATTATGTAAAAGGAGCTAATATTGCAGGTTTTGTAAAAGTGGCAGATGCTATGTTAGATCAAGGATTGGTTTAATAGTTACATTATAATAACAGAATATTAAGGGAGGCTTTTGCCTCCTTTTTTGTGTACTTTTGCTCTCCCAAAAATAAAATTATGTTAGGAAAATTCCAAAAGCAGTTACAAGATGAATTAGCAAATATTAAAGAGGCTGGTTTGTATAAAAAAGAAAGAATAATTACCAATCCTCAAGGAGCATGCATTCGTGTAAGCACTGGTGAAGAAGTATTGAATTTTTGCGCAAACAATTATTTAGGATTGTCATCTCATCCTGATGTAATTCAAGCAGCCAAGGATGCTTTGGATACGCATGGTTTTGGAATGTCATCTGTTCGTTTTATTTGTGGAACACAAGATATTCATAAAAATTTAGAGAAAAAGATTTCTGAATTTTTAGGAATGGAGGACACTATATTGTATGCTGCAGCTTTTGATGCTAATGGTGGTCTTTTTGAGCCATTATTTGGAAAGGAAGATGCTATTATCTCCGATTCTTTAAATCATGCTTCTATTATTGATGGGGTGCGTTTATGTAAGGCTGCTCGTTACCGATATGCAAATAATGATATGGCTGATTTGGAAGTGCAACTGATTAAAGCACAAGATCAAAGAAATAGAATAATTGTTACGGATGGTGTATTTTCTATGGATGGTTATTTGGCGCAATTGGATAAAATATGTGATTTGGCCGAAAAATACGATGCTTTAGTAATGGTGGATGATTGTCATTCTACAGGTTTTGTGGGTAAGACAGGTAGAGGTACTCACGAACACTGTGGCGTTATGGGTAGAGTTGATATTATTACTTCAACTTTAGGAAAAGCATTAGGTGGGGCTATGGGTGGTTTCACTTCAGGAAAAAAGGAGGTAATTGATATTTTACGACAAAGATCACGCCCTTATTTGTTTTCTAATTCTTTGGCGCCATCAATTGTCGGAGCGGCTGATAAGGTTATTGATTTATTAAGTAAGACTACTCATTTGCGTGATCAGTTAGAGGAAAACACAAGTTATTTTAGAAAAGAAATGACTAAAGCTGGATTTGATATAAAGGAAGGTGTGCATGCGATTATACCAGTAATGCTATATGACGCAAAGCTTTCACAAGTAATGTCAGACAAACTATTGGCGGAAGGAATTTATGTAATTGGATTTTTCTTCCCAGTTGTCCCTAAAGATCAAGCAAGAATTAGAGTTCAAATTTCTGCTGCACACAGTAAAGAAAACTTAGAAAAAGCCATAGCAGCTTTTACTAAAATTGGAAAGGAATTAGGAGTTATATAAATGTTATAAGCAATAATAGTTAATAATACTTTGCAGAATAGTAAAAAAGTGTAATTTTGCAACCCTTTTTATAGAGGACTAAATAAACATATATACAGTGGATACATTAAGTTACAAAACATTATCAGCAAATAAAGAAACAGCAAACAAAGTATGGTTTGTTGTTGATGCTGAAGGACAGGTTCTTGGAAGAATGGCATCAAAAATTGCTAAAATTCTAAGGGGAAAATACAAAACAAATTTTACTCCTCATGCGGATTGTGGTGATTACGTTATCGTAATTAACGCAGGAAAAATCGTAATGACAGGGAATAAAATGGAAGACAGAAGAATCTTTTCACATACAGGTTATCCTGGTGGACAAAAAAGAATTTCACCTAGTGCAATGTTAGCAAAAGACGAAACGTCAGTTGTTAAACATGCAGTTAAAGGTATGTTACCTAAAAACAAATTAGGAGCAGCTATCTTAAAAAACTGTTATATTTACGCTGGTACTGAGCACGAGCAAGAAGCTCAGAAACCAACAACTCTTAATTTAAACGACTTAAAATAATCATGGATACAATTCACACAATTGGTAGAAGAAAAGCATCTGTTGCTAGAATCTACATGTCAAAAGGAAAAGGAAATATTACTGTAAACGGTAAAGACTTTAAAGAGTATTTTCCTGTTGATACTATGCAATTTAAGTTAGAACAACCATTTAATATTGCTGACCTTGTAGGTAAGTTTGATGTAAAGGCAAATGTAAATGGAGGCGGTACCACTGGGCAATCTGAAGCTATTCGTTTAGCAATTTCAAGAGCGCTTTGTAAATTAGATCCTGAAAATAGAATTACATTAAAGCCAGAAGGAATGCTTACAAGAGATGCTAGAGTTGTTGAGCGTAAAAAACCTGGTCAGAAAAAAGCAAGGAAGAAATTCCAGTGGGTTAAAAGATAGAATCAATCAATTTATTAATAAATGTTTAGCATCTAAACTGTTGGGACAAGTGAATAACTTCTACCGAGCAGTTGCTTAACGAAAAAAAGAACGTAAACATGTCAAGAACAAATTTCAAAGAATTATTAGACTCAGGTGTACACTTTGGACACCTTAAGAAAAAGTACAACCCAGCAATGGCTCCTTATGTATTTATGGAGAAGAATGGGATTCATATCATTGATTTGAATAAAACTGTAGCAATGGTGGAAGACGCAGCTGCTGCAATGAAGCAAATTGCTTTATCGGGAAAAAAGATTTTATTTGTTGCAACTAAAAAACAAGCTAAAGGTTTAGTTGCTGAAGCTGCTGAAGCTTTGAATATGCCTTATATTACTGAAAGATGGCCTGGTGGTTTGTTAACCAACTTTGCTACTATTCGTAAGTCAATCAAAAAAATGCAAATAATTGATAAAATGAAAGAGAATGGTACATTCGATTCATTATCTAAAAGAGAAAGATTGCAGATTGATAGACAAAGAGCTAAGCTAGATCTTAACTTAGGCTCTATTGTTAAAATGACAAGAATGCCTGAAGCTGTTTTTATTATTGATACTAATAAAGAGCACATTGCTTTAGCTGAATCAAATAAGTTAGGTATACTTTCATTTGCATTAAATGACACAAATACTAACCCTTCTCAAGTTAATTTTCCAATACCTGGAAATGATGATGCTACAAAATCAATCGAGTGCATCTTATCAATTGTGACCAAAGCAATTGCTGAAGGTTTAGAAGAAAGAAATGCTGATCAGGATAAAAAGGCAGTAGAGAAGAAGGAAAAGGCTAAAAAAATAGCTGAAAGTTTGGAAAAAAAGGCTGTAAAAGATAAAAATCCAGAAGAGAAGATTGAATCGGCTACCAAAACAACTGAAGAAAAATAATATTAACTTTTTACAAAAGAAAAATGGGAGCAATTAAAGCTGCTGATGTAGCAACATTAAGAAAGCAATCAGGTGCGGGGATGATGGATTGTAAAAATGCACTAGTCGAGGCTAATGGTGATTTTGATGCTGCAATTAATGTATTAAGAAAGAAAGGTCAAAAAGTAGCGGCAAAGCGAGCTGATAGGGATGCAAGTGAGGGAATTGCGATTACTAAAATTAATACTGATAATACTTCAGGGGTTGCTATTGTTTTAGCCTGCGAAACTGATTTTGTTGCAATTAACGATTCATTTAAAGCTTTAGCAAATAGTTTTGTAGATATAGCTTTAGAACATGATAACAAAGATGCTTTTTTAGCTGCTGATTTTGGAGGGATTACTGTTGCAGAAAAATTAACTGAACAGACAGGTGTCATTGGTGAGAAAATTGAGATATCAGGCTTTGAAAGAGTAGAGGCTTCTTATGTTGGCACCTATACTCATGGTTCTAAAATTTCAGTTTTAGTTGGATTAAATAATTCAGTTGATAATGCAGATATTTTATCTAAGGACTTAGCAATGCAGGTTGCTTCAATGGGTGCATCTAGTCTTTCTTACAAGGATTTTGATTCTGATTTTGTTGCAAACGAAACAGAAGCTAGAATAGCGGTTATTGAAAAAGATAATATTGAATTAGGAAGATTAGGAAAGACATTAAAAAACATTCCTCAATATATTTCTATGTCACAATTAAGTGATTCAGTAATGGCAGAAGCTAAAGCTGTTATTGAAGCAGAATTAAAAGCAGAAGGTAAGCCAGAAAAAATATGGGATAGAATTGTGCCTGGAAAAATGGAGCGCTTTGTTTCTGACAACACATCACTTGACCAAGAGCAATGTTTATTGGATCAAAATTTCATTAAAGACGAAAATAAAATTGTTTCTGAGTATATTGAATCGTTTGGTGATGTAGCAGTAACTAGCTTTAAAAGAGTTTCTTTAGGTTAATAACATAGCTTATTGAATGATAATTAATAGCCATCCTTTTTCGGATGGCTTTTTTGTGTATAAATTCCATTCTTCAGTTTCTTTTGAGTGTATGTATTTTCCTATATTTGAGGAATTTTTAACACAATTATGCAATACAGGAGAATTCTTTTAAAATTAAGTGGTGAGGCTTTAATGGGTGATGGAGAGTATGGTATTGATTCTAAGGTTTTGAGTGCTTATGCCAATGAAATTCAAGCAATTGTAAGGCAAAATATTGAGCTTGCTATAGTAATTGGTGGTGGAAATATTTACAGAGGAATACAGTCAGAGGGGGCTGGTTTTGATAGAGTGCAAGGCGATCATATGGGTATGTTAGCTACTATTATTAATGGAATGGCACTCCAATCAGCATTGGAATCTATTGACATTGAAACTAGATTGCTTACTGCAATAAGAATGGAGCAAGTTGCTGAGCCCTACATAAGAAGAAAGGCAATGCGTCACTTGCAAAAAGGAAGAGTTGTCATTTTCGGAGGAGGTACAGGAAACCCATATTTCACCACAGATACTGCGGCTACTTTGCGTGCTATTGAAATAGAGGCAGATGTTATTTTAAAAGGAACAAGAGTAGATGGGATTTATTCTGCAGACCCTGAAAAGGATCCAAGTGCAACAAAATATGAGACCATTACTTTTGATGAAGTATTCCAAAAGAAATTAAGTATTATGGATTTGACTGCCTTTACACTGTGCCAAGAGAATAATTTACCTATTAAAGTATTCAATATGAATATTAAAGGGAATTTAGCTAAGATTTGTAAAGGAGAGAATGTAGGGACTCTTGTTAATTTTTAATTATAACTTAATATAAATATTATTATGAATGAAGATGTAAATTTCCAATTGGACATTACTAAAGAGCAAATGATAGAAGCTATAGCGCATCTTGAAAATGTATTAGGTAAAATTAGAGCTGGGAAGGCAAATCCACAAATGCTAAGAACAATTAAGGTGGATTATTATGGTGCTTCCACTCCTCTTGCACAGGCTGCTAATGTTTCTACTCCTGACTCCCAGACTATTTCTATCCAACCTTTTGATAAAAGTTTAATTTCAGAAATCGAACAAGCTATTGTAGATGCAAATCTAGGGTTCAATCCATCAAATAACGGTGAGAGAATAATTATCAATGTACCCCCTTTAACTGAAGATAGAAGAAAAGATTTGGTAAAGCAAGCCAAAGTTGAAATTGAAAACGCAAAGGTTAGTGTTAGAAATATCAGGCAAAAATCAAATGATGAAATGAAAAAATTAGGAAAAGAAGGTCTTTCAGAAGATGCAGTTAGAAATGCGGAGGCATCTGTTCAGGAACTCACTAATATATATTCATCTAAAATTGATGTTGTTTATGCAGCAAAAGAGGTTGAAATAATGACGGTTTAATCGTTGCTAAATATTAAAAATAAAGGGGCTAAATGCCCCTTTTTTTATTGCTATATTTCAGCTTTAAGCTTTAAAATTGAAGTATTTTAGCATAAATTATTTGCCCTTATGTGGATATTTATTTCTAGACTAATACTAAAAAATAGATTCATTATTATTCTACTTATTTCAGCTATAACTGTATTTATGGTTAAAAATGGTAGAGATGTTAACCTGTCTTACAGTATGCCTAAATTACTTCCAAGTGATCATCAAATTAGTTTAGATTATCAAGATTTTTTAGAAAAATATGGAGATCAAAATGTCCTAGTTATTGCTATTGAAGATAGTTTGATGTTAACATTGGATCATCTAAAAAAGTGGGATGAGGTAACTAAGAATATTGAAATTATTAATGGGGTATCACAAGTTGTTTCATTTACTAATCTACCTATTCTTATTAAGGATGCAGAAAATAAGAAATTGGTATTGAAAAATTGGTTTTCTCAAGAATTAGAAACACAAGAACAACTAGATAGTGCATTGTCTCAATATAGCAAGCAGCCCTTCTATAAAGGACTAATTAACTCTAGTGATAATAAGGTAAGTACTATGTTAATTACATTAGATGATATTGTGATGAAATCAGCAAGTAGAGAAAAGTTAATTTTGTCTATTAAGGATTTGGTAGATATTTATGCTAATGAGTTTCAAGCCAAGGCTCATTACTCAGGTCTTCCTTATATACGTACGATTGATTCTATAAAGGTAAAGGAAGAAATATCATTATTTATTATTTTTACTTTACTTATTACTTCGTTAATATTATTTTTATTTTTCAGATCTTTTAAGGCAGTAATTTCCTCTATGATTGTAGTGATATTGGGAGTAGTTTTCTCATTTGGATCCATCTCATTATTGGGTTATGAGGTGTCTGTTCTTATGGCACTTATTCCACCTGTTTTAATTGTTATAGGAATCCCAAATTGTATCTTCCTTATTAATAAGTTTCATAGTGAATTTAAGCGAACACAAAACAAGAATTATGCATTAAGAAAAATGATTCAAAAGATTGGAAACATTACCCTCTTGACAAATCTTACCACAGCTTCTGGTTTTGCTGCTTTTATTCTTACTAATAGTGAGACATTACAAGAGTTTGGCTTAATTGCGTCAATCAATATTATTTTTATATTTCTTCTTTCATTATTTATTATTCCTATTTATTTTTCTTTTGCCTCTCCTCCACAGAACAGGCACACAAAACATTTAGATAAGATATGGATTAATAAGCTAGTTGAGCGCTTAGTATTCTTAGTTCAGTTTAGAAGAAAATACATATATATTATTACGATTATTCTTATTTTAATTGGTGTTTTTGGTATTATAAATATCAAAACAACAGGAAATCTTACTGACGAGTTACCTAAGAACGGCGATTTGTATAAGGATTTAAAATTCTTTGAGAGTAATTTTGGAGGAGTAATGCCACTAGAAGTTGTTGTCAACACTAAAAAGAAAAATGGCTTATTAAAATCCTATAATTTAAGAAAGATTGAAGAGTTAAGTGAGGAGCTTTCTAGTTTTAAAGAATTTTCTAAGCCATCCTCATATGTTGATATGGTAAAGTATAGTAAACAAGCTTTTTACAATGGTGATTCAGCTTATTATTCTTTACCTAACTCTCAGGAGCAAAGGATGATTTTGGATTATCTTAAGAATAGCGCTGCAAGTATTAACATGAGTTCATTAATGATAGATTCTTTAAATCAGGAAGCTCGTATTAGTTTAAGGGTAGCTGATATTTCTACTTCTAAAATGGATAGCGTATTTGATGCTCTAATTCCTAAGGTAAACAACATATTCGATTCTGATAAATATGATGTAACTATTACTGGTTCTAGTGTTGTTTTCTTGAACGGAACAAAATTTTTGCTTAAGAACTTAATGTTGAGTTTACTATTAGTTATAGTATTGATTTCTATTTTTATGGCTTGGATGTTTAATTCTTTTAGAATGGTGGTTGTTTCTATTATTCCTAATCTTATTCCTTTACTTCTTACTGGTGCCATTATGGGATATTTTGGGATTGCTTTGAAACCATCAACTATTTTGGTTTTTTCCATAGCTTTTGGTATATCGGTCGATGATACTATTCACTTCCTAGCTAAATATAGACAGGAGCTATTGGTTAATAATTGGAATATAAAAAAATCAGTTTTATCTGCCCTAAATGAAACGGGGGTGAGTATGTTTTATACTTCTGTTGTATTGTTCTTTGGGTTTTTTATATTTGTTGCTTCTGATTTCGGAGGGACAATAGCGCTTGGTTTATTAGTGTCAATTACTTTATTATTCGCTATGCTATCTAATCTATTGTTGCTTCCGGCATTATTACTATCTTTGGAAAAGATAATCAACTATGAGGCTTTCCAAGAGCCGTTATTGGATATTTTTGATGAAGAAGAGGATGTTGAGTTAGATGAATTAATTGTAAAACGAAAATAAAAATAAAATGAAAGGAATAATTTTAGCGGGAGGTTCAGGTACACGTTTACACCCCTTAACTTTAGCTGTCAGCAAACAAATGATGCCTATTTATGACAAACCCATGATTTATTATCCTTTATCTACTTTGCTGTATTCAGGAATAAAGGAAGTTCTGATTATTTCCACTCCCCACGATTTACCATTATTTAAAAAGTTATTAGGAGACGGAAGTAGTTTAGGCTGCAGATTTGAATATAAAGTGCAAGAAATACCAAATGGACTAGCTCAAGCCTTTGTATTGGGTGAGGAATTTATTGGTGATGACAATGTATGTTTAGTGTTAGGTGATAATATTTTCCAAATTAAAACAAAGACCTTATCTTCTTGTATTGATGTTAAAGGCGGTATTATATTTGGCTACCATGTTAATGACCCTGAACGATATGGAGTGGTTGATTTTGATGATAATTTTAAAGCCTTATCACTAGAGGAAAAACCTGAAAATCCGAAATCAAATTATGCTGTTCCAGGTTTATATTATTATGATAATTCAGTGGTGGAGATAGCTAAGAACATCAAACCTTCTAAAAGAGGAGAGTATGAAATTACTGATGTAAATAAAGAATATTTGAGAAGAGGAAAATTAGACGTAAAAGTTCTAGGTAGAGGATCAGCTTGGTTGGATACTGGCACTTTTCAATCTTTAATGCAGGCCAATCAATATGTTCAAGTTATTGAGGATAGGCAAGGAAGAAAAATAGGCTGTATTGAAGAGGCCGCTTATAGAATGGGTTATATTGACTCTCAAAAATTATTAGAAATTGCAGAGCCACTAAGAAAAAGTGGATATGGAGATTATTTGATTAATTTAGTAAAGAAATAATGAAATCTATACAAGAATTAAGTTCGTTGATTAGTGATGAGTTAAGTAGCATAAAGTATCCCAAAACCCCTTCATCATTATATGAGCCGATAGAATATATTCTTGATTTAGGAGGTAAACGTATGCGTCCAATTTTGGTTTTAATGGCTTATCAATTATTTGGCAAGAATATTGAGAAAGCAATTCCACCCGCATTGGCAATTGAAATTTTTCATAACTTCACACTTTTACATGATGATATTATGGATAATGCTCCGTTAAGAAGAGGGCAGAAAACAGTACACGAAAAATGGAATAATAATGTTGCTATTTTATCGGGTGATACGATGTTGGTTCAAGCTTATCAGCTAATATCTGATGTTGACAATACTATTGTTAAGCAAGTATTAGCTGTATTTAGTAAAGCAGCAATTGAGGTATGTGAGGGACAGCAATGGGATATGGATTTTGAAACTCAATCGGATGTTAGTATTACTGATTACCTAAAAATGATTGAGTATAAAACAGCTGTATTGTTGGGCGCTGCTTTACAGATTGGTGGAATTACAGCAGGAGCGTCCACAAAAGAACAAAATCATTTGTATGCTTTTGGTAGAGATTTGGGCATCGCCTTTCAGTTAAAGGATGATTTGCTTGATGCTTTTGGAAATATTGAAACTTTTGGCAAACAAGTGGGAGGAGATATTATGGCTAATAAAAAAACCTATTTATACTTAAAAGCATTGTCGTTATCAGATAAAAAACAGAGAGCTGATTTGAAGCAGTATTTTTCAACTAATGATACTTCTCAATTGAAGATTGATTCAGTAAAAGCCATATTTTATAAATTAGCAATTCCTGAATTAACTACTAATTTGATAAAAGAATACCATTTAAAAGCAATGGATAATTTAGCAGCTATAAATTCTGAAAATAAAGAGCCTTTATTGGTTTTCTCATCATTATTGATGGATCGAGTTTCTTAGTGGATTTAATAAAAGTTAGTAATATAATTACGTCTAATAAATTTCTAATAGAAACTAGTTTTAAATTAAAAAAATATTTTTGAATATTTGAGTGAATTTTGATGTTGAAAAACCTAATCATGATTATAAACAATTATTTTTATTTAACTCGTTAACAGATTAAAGGATCAAGATCCTAGAGGAATTGTAAACTTGTTATACGTATTGATTTGTCATTGGAAGAAGTGCAATC
Source organism: uncultured Flavobacteriales bacterium (assembly GCA_905181635.1). Taxonomy (GTDB): domain Bacteria; phylum Bacteroidota; class Bacteroidia; order Flavobacteriales; family BACL11; genus UWMA-0277. The sequence goes on along the minus strand of CAJIYM010000004.1, from coordinate 278,108 downwards.
AGAAATACAAATATTATCACTTTATTTTCAGAATTGTTGACTGAATTGATTGTGAAAAAAGGACTTAAAAAGGTGATAATGAAGAATTATTACTCAGGCCATGAAAATCAGTAGTATTTTACAACCTATATGAATAAAAATAGATAATTTTGCAATCAAATGTCACAGATAAATAATGGATAAGTTTTCATTTTTAGGAGCACTACATACTGGAATGATTGAGAAGATGTATGATCAATTCTTAAAAGATCCTTTAAGTGTAGAGGAAGAGTGGAGAAGTTTTTTCCAAGGCTTTGACTTTGCAAAAGAAGTGTATTCTGATGAAGATATTCCTCAAGTTTTCCAGAAAGAATTCAAGGTAATTAACTTGATTGATGCTTACAGGAAAAGCGGACACTTATTTACTAAAACAAACCCCGTAAGAGAAAGAAGAAAGTATACTCCTACTCTTAATTTTAAAAATTTTGGTTTAGAAGAATCTGATTTAGAAGTTATATTTCAAGCTGGGGAGCAAGTGGGCATTGGTCCTTCTTCTTTAAAGGTGATTATTGCACATTTGGAAAAAGTGTATTGCCAATCTATTGGAGTTGAATACATGTATATTCGTGATCCTAACGAAATAGAATGGATTAAAAATAGATTGCATAGAAACTCAAATACACCGAAATTTGAATCAAGCCAAAAAAAACATATACTACACAAACTAAATCAGGCAGTTGCTTTTGAAAACTTCCTGCACAAGAAATTTGTTGGACAAAAACGATTTTCATTAGAAGGAGCTGAATCTTTAATTCCAGCGTTAGATGCTTTGGTAGAACATAGTTCGGATTTGGGTGTTGAAGAATTTATTATGGGGATGTCGCATAGGGGAAGGTTAAATGTGTTAGCTAATATTTTCAACAAGACTTACAAGGAGATTTTTTCAGAATTTGAAGGAAAATTATATGAAGACAATAATATTTCTGGAGATGTAAAATATCACCTAGGCTTTACATCTATGCAGAAATGTAGTAACGGAAATAACATCAAGTTGAATTTAACCCCTAACCCTTCGCACTTGGAGGCTGTTGATCCTGTTGTTGAGGGAATTACAAGAGCAAAACTTGATAGCAAGTACGGAGGTGATGTTAAAAAAATATTACCTATTCTATTACATGGTGATGCGGCACTTGCTGGTCAAGGAGTTGTTTATGAAGTTATTCAAATGGCTCAGTTAGATGGGTATAAAACTGGAGGGACAATTCATATTGCTGTAAATAATCAGGTAGGGTTTACTACAAATTATTTGGATGCTAGGTCAAGTACTTATTGTACGGATGTTGCTAAAGTAACTTTATCTCCAGTACTTCATGTAAATGGGGATGATGTGGAGGCAGTAGTCCATGCCTTAAAATTGGCAGTAGAATATAGGCAAAAATACCATAAGGATATATTTATTGATTTATTGTGTTACCGTAAATACGGTCACAATGAAGGAGATGAGCCAAGGTTTACTCAGCCAAAACTGTATGAAGCAATTTCAAAACATAAGAATCCAAGAGAGATTTACAAAGAAAAATTGATGAATGAAGGAGTGGTAGAAGCAGGTATTGCCACAGAGTTAGAAAAAGATTTTCAAGATTTGTTGCAGGATAGATTTGCAAAAGCAAAGGAGATTAAGAAAGCAAAAATTACACGATTTTTAAAAGAAGAATGGAGTGAAGTAAAGCGAGTATTTTCTCCTGATTTCCATAGCTCAAATGCTACAAATATAGGGCAGAAAAAGTTAATGGAGTTGGCGAAGTATTTGTATAACGTCCCACAGGCAGATAAGTTATTTAAGAAAACAAGAAAATTACTAGCCGACAGGAAAAAGATGGTAGAGGAATCAGATTCTTTAGATTGGGCAATGGGGGAATTATTAGCTTATGCTTCTCTTTTGGATGAAGGACATGATATCAGACTTAGCGGACAAGATGTAGAAAGGGGTACGTTTTCGCATAGACACGCTATTCTTAAAGTAGAGCAATCTGAGGAGGAAGTGTGCCCGTTAAATAACATTAATGCAAGCACAAATTTTGAAGCATATAATTCCTTACTTTCAGAATATGGAGTTCTTGGTTTTGATTATGGATATTCCATATCAACTCCAAATACCTTAACAATTTGGGAAGCCCAATTTGGAGATTTCTCAAATGGGGCTCAAATTATTTTTGATCAGTTTATTTCTTGTTCTGAGGATAAATGGAAGGTGATGAGTGGTTTGGTCATGTTATTGCCTCACGGTTATGAAGGGCAAGGTGCGGAGCATTCTTCTGCAAGATTAGAGCGTTATCTGCAAATGTGTGCTAAGTATAATATGCAGATTGTAAATTGCACTACTCCAGCAAACTTTTATCATGTTTTAAGGAGACAATTAAAGAGAGAATACAGAAAACCCTTAATAGTATTTACCCCTAAAAGTTTACTTAGGCATCCTAAATGTGTTTCTTCTATTTTGGACTTAGTGGATGGTAAATTTGAGGCAATTATTGATGATTCTATTGATTCAAAATCTATAGATAAATTGGTGCTTTGTAGTGGGAAAATTTTCTATGAGTTATTAGAAAGAAGAGAAAAAGAAAAATTAGAAAATATAGCTTTAGTTAGAATTGAACAGTTGTTTCCGCTAGATAAACAAAAAATAAAGGAATTGATTGAAAAATACAAGGCTAAAGAAGTTGTTTGGGTACAGGAGGAACCGCAAAATATGGGAGCTTGGACTTTTATTCTGTCTGAGTTAAGAACGTTTAATATTGATGTTATTTCAAGAGAATCTTCAGCAGCAACAGCTACAGGTTCTAGCAAAACATCAACAGCAGAACAAAACGAGTTAATTAATAAAGTTTTTAAAAAATAAGGCATGTTATTAGAAATGAGGGTCCCAAGTCCGGGAGAGTCAATATCAGAAGTAGAAATTGCAGAATGGTTAGTTGAAGATGGTGATTATGTAGAAAAAGATCAAGCTATTGCAGAAATAGATTCTGATAAAGCAACTTTAGAATTGCCAGCTGAAGAAAGTGGAACTATAAAAATTATTGTAGTTGATGGCGAAACTGTTGCAGTAGGCGACATTGTTTGTGTTATTGATACTTCTGTAAAGGGAGAGATGAAAGTAAAAGTAAATAACGAAGAAGTTGCCAAAACTACAAAATCAGCTGTAAAATCAAAGGTAGTTTTGGGTGTAACAAAAGCTACTCCAGTGGCATCTGCTATGATTAGCGAGCATGATATATCGGCAACTGAGCTAAAAGGAACAGGAGAGGCTGGTAAAATCACTAAGAGTGATGTATTAGGATTAATACAGGCAAATTCAACTGGAGGATCAAGAGGAACTTCTCGTAAAAAGATGTCATCCTTAAGACGAAAAATTGCAAGCAGATTAGTTGCTGTTAAAAACGAAACAGCAATGCTTACTACTTTTAATGAAGTAGATATGACGGAAATTTTTGCTATCCGAAAGCAATATAAAGAACAGTTTAAAGAACAGTATGGAGTCAGCTTAGGATTCATGTCTTTTTTTACTAAGGCTGTTACCATGGCTTTGCAGGAGTTTAAGGATGTAAATGCAATGATTGACGGAAATGAAGTGATTCATCATAATTATACTGATATTGGTATTGCAGTAAGTGCTCCAAAAGGACTGATGGTACCTGTGGTAAGGAATGCAGAATTGATGAATTTTCAGGAAATAGAATCCGAGATTAAGCGTTTGGCAATAAAAGCTAGAGATGGAAAGATTACAATTAATGAAATGTTAGGAGGGACTTTTACTATTACAAATGGTGGGGTATTTGGTTCTATGCTTTCAACGCCTATTATTAACCCTCCACAATCTGCAATTTTAGGAATGCACAATATTGTCGAACGACCAATGGCGGTTAATGGTGAGGTTAAGATTAGACCTATTATGTATCTAGCTCTTTCATATGACCATAGAGTTATTGACGGAAGAGAATCAGTTGGGTTCTTGGTTAGAGTAAAAGAATATTTGGAAAATCCAACTGAGCATCTTATGGATGGTAATGTGAAAAACACTTTGGGTTTATAGTCTTAGAGTAATTTTATAGTTACCTCTTTTATTCTTTTATAAGACAAATGGATGGCCCAAGATCTATAATAGACTATCTTAGATTGAGTAAATATTTAAGTTTTAATCTTCTAATATCCAAAACCTTCAATTTAACTTTTGTTTAATTCGTAAAACGAGTGGTTGTATTTGGAATTATAATTTGATAGTTTAATATTTTCAATATTTGTTTTAAAAGTATTTATTTTCCTATTTTTTAACTTTTAATCTCCCAAGTCTCCCCTGATTTAAGAAGTTCGTCTACTGTTCTGAATTTCGCGTTTTCTTTTTCGTATTCTAATTGACTAAGAACACCATCATCAAAGGTTTGTCGTTTTACTGATCTAATTACTCCTAGTGCAGCAGGAAATTCTGGAGGTCTCATTCTTGCTAACATAGTGTGTAAGCTTTGATCTTGCTCATGTGCATTATGAATCAAAATATCCTCTTCTTTCACATTATTTTCTCCAACAGTAGCAACTTCTAATTTAAAGCCATTTAGAATAATCCCTTTATTCAAATCTGGACCAAATAGCATTGGCTTTCCATTTTCAAGTATAAGTTGTGCGTTTTGTTTTACTTCTTTACCAGTAATTGAAGCAAAGGTTTTATCGTTAAAAATAACACAGTTCTGTAAAATCTCAATTAGTGAAGTGCCTCGATGCTCTTCTGCTTCGGTAAATATTTTTTGCATTAATTTTGGGTTAGTATCAACAACTCTTGCAAAGAAAGACCCTTGAGCACCAATCGCTAAATCAGAAGGAGAAAATGGCTCATCAGTAGTTCCGTGAGGGTTTGATTTTGTTTTTATCCCTTTTTTGGAAGTAGGAGAGAACTGTCCTTTTGTTAAACCGTAAATCTCATTATTAAAGAGTAAAATATTAATATCAATATTTCTTCTTAAGGCATGTATAAAATGATTTCCCCCAATAGCTAGTGCGTCACCATCTCCGGTGATCTGCCAAACACTAAGTTTTGGGTTTGCCAATTTCACACCTGTTGCAAATGCTGGAGCTCTTCCGTGTATAGTATGAAAGCCATATGTATTCATGTAGTATGGGAAACGAGATGAACAGCCAATTCCTGAAATAAAAACAAACTCCTCCTTTTTTCTTTCAAGATCAGGTAATGCTTTCTGCATGGCTCTTAATATTGCGTAATCTCCACAGCCAGGACACCATTTTACTTCTTGATCACTGGTAAAATCTTTATTTGTTAAGTGCTCCATATTATTTTGATAATAAGGTTTTAAAATGAGATTCTAATTCAATTGTTGTAAAAGGAAAACCTTGTATTTTATTGTACTGTTGAAAAATAGTTCCTTGGAAATTTATTCTAAGGTAATTAGCAAACTGCCCAGAATTTAATTCACACACTATAATCTGTTTATATTGTTTAAATATTTCTGATGTATTTTTTGGAAGTGGATTGATATAATTGAATTGACAGAGAGCGATCTTTTTACCTTGCTTTAATAGACTATCTACCACAGAATATAAGGATCCATGAGTTCCTCCCCAACCAACAACTAATAAATCGCCTTTTTCTTCGCCAAATATTTCTTGGTTTGGAATTATATTTGCGATTCTTTTTATTTTTTCAGCTCTTATTCCAACCATTTTTTCATGATTTTCTGCATCATAAGAGACATTTCCAGTGATATCCTCCTTTTCAAGTCCTCCAAGCCTATGCTCTAATCCCTTGGTTCCGGGCAGCGCTAATTTTCTAGCTAATGTTTTTTCGTTTCTAGCGTAAGGCTGATATTCTTCTCCTTCAATTGCAATACTTGGATGAATTTCAGGCATATCAAGTGTTGATTTTATTTTCCAGGGTTCTGCCCCGTTACCTAAATATCCATCAGAGAGTAAAACAACAGGTGTATTATGCTCTAATGTTATTTTTGATGACATGTAAGCCCAGTCAAAGCAATTTCCTGGAGTAGAGCTTGCTAAAACTACTGATGGGCTCTCCCCATTTCTTCCGTAGAGAGCCTGCATTAAATCTGATTGTTCTGTTTTGGTTGGTAATCCAGTTGATGGGCCTCCTCTTTGCACATTAACGACTACTAAAGGAAGTTCTGCCATAATTGCTAATCCCAACCCTTCTCCTTTTAGAGCAAGTCCAGGTCCTGATGTTGTAGTAATAGCAAGGCTTCCAGCAAAACTTGCCCCTATTGCTGAGCAGATGCCAGCAATTTCATCTTCTGCTTGAAAAGTTTTTACTCCTAAATTTTTATGTTTTGCTAGTTCATGTAAAATATCTGATGCGGGAGTAATAGGATAAGACCCTAGAAATAATCCCTTCCTTGCTCTTTCAGCAGCAGCTAAAAATCCCCAGGCAATTGCTTGGTTTCCCATTACGTTCCTGTATATACCAGGCTTTAAGTTTGCAGAAAGTACAGTGTATGATGAAGGAAGTGCCTCTATAGTGTCTGCAAAGTTATATCCTGCATGCATAACCTTAATGTTGGCGGCTACTACTTCAGGGTTATTAGCAAATTTCTTTTGTAAAAATTTTTCAGTTTGTTCCATTGGTCGATTAAACATCCAGTAGACAACGCCTAAAGCAAACATATTTTTTGATCTACCAATACTCTTACCATCTAAACCAGAATCTTTTAAAGCTTCTCGGGTTAATTTGGTAATTGGAGCCTGTATAATGTTATATCCTTCAAAAGAACTATCTTCTAATGGTGAAGTTTCATATCCCGCTTTATCTAAATCTCTTTTTGTAAACGTATCAATATTTACTATGATAGTCCCTCCTTTTTTAATCCAATTTTTATTAGCTTTTAATGCGGCAGGATTCATGGCTACCAAGACATCGGCAATATCACCAGGGGTATTAATATCAATCCTTCCAATATGAATTTGAAAACCTGAAACTCCAGCAACTGTTCCTTGAGGAGCCCTAATTTCAGCAGGATAATCAGGGAAAGTTGCTAAATCATTCCCTAGCAATGCAGATGTATCTGTAAATTGAGTTCCTGTTAATTGCATTCCATCACCTGAATCACCAGCAAACTTAATTACAACCTTTTCTAAATCAACAACCTTATTAGTTTTATTCATTTTTAGTTTAAAGCAAAAAAATTACTTAAGCAAAAGTACAAACCTTAGCTTTAATTTTTAGAGGATTACTTGATTATTTTAAGAGTAATTTATAATAAGTATAAATTAATAAGTTATGTTATTTCTATTGAAAAAAATTATATTTTTGTATTCAAATAATTAATGAATATAAAAAAACATGGCAATTAGAATAACAGATGACTGTATTAATTGTGAGGCTTGCGAGCCAGAATGTCCTAATAATGCAATTTATGCTCCTGAGGAAAAATGGAAAATGTCAGACGGAACAAGTGTTGATAATCATACCGAAAATGAAGCTGAATCAGATGATTTCTTCTACATAGCAACTGATAAATGTACAGAATGTATAGGCTTTCATGATGAGCCTCAATGCGCTGCTGTTTGTCCAGTTGACTGCTGTATTCCTGATGATGAAAATATAGAGTCAGAGTCTGAACTAATGGCTAAAAAAGATATTCTACACGTTTAATATAAGAGCAGTATTTATAAAAAAGGGAAGCATTTGCTTCCTTTTTTTTATTCTTTAAAAAAATATCTGAAATCTATTGTAACAAAATTACCAATCATGTCGAAGTAGAATTCTCTATCCTCATTGAATATATTTATTTTGTCATCATATTCTGGATAAATTCTACCAATTACTTTCCAAGGTCTATGCAGGCTTGTACCAAAATAATAGTAACCTTTACTATCTGTTCTATATTCCATACCTAAATTCGCTAAAATAGCACTATACCCTCCGCTTCTTCTAATTGTGTTTTGGAAGAAAAATTTTTCTTTTTCTTCACCATATGATTTAACATCAGAAGCTAATACATTATGCGAAATCCCAAAAGAAATATTCAGATACCAATTTTCTGAAGCACGAACATAAGTTAGTAATTGTATAGGGAATTCATATGATCTCATGCCAAAACCAGTGAAATCAACTAAGTTAATTGCATCATTAGTTATTGAAAGTTCAAAATTTCTTTGCGTAAAATTTAATCCTGACTCTAGTGAGAAAGTTTTATTTATCTGATTTCGGATAACCATCCCAAATGAGTTACTGTATTTAGGATTTAAGTTGAAAATATAAGATGTTGAACTCTTACTCAACTCCGCAGCATTAAAATATGCACTTGGAATTATTGGTTTGTACTGTAGGCCAAAGGTTGTTTTACTATTTTGAGATTTTGTATTAAATGCAAAAATAAAAAATAGGATAAAAAGAATTTTACCTTTCATTAGCTCTAACGACAATATTAGGATCGACCTTTTGATTTAGCAGGCTTTCAATCCCTCCTTTTAAAGTGCTAGTTGCTGAAGGGCAACCACTGCATGCCCCTTTTAAATTTACCGTAACGACATCTCCTACATAAGAATTAAAAGTAATAGCTCCCCCATCTGCTTCTACAGCTGGTTTTATATACTCATTTAACAAATCAATAATTGCTTTTTCTTTATCAGTAAATTCAATTTTTTCTGTATTTGTTTCTACTTTTATTTCTGTTTTAATTATTTCTTCTTCAGTAATATTTTCTGTGTAGTTTTTTAATCCTTCTTCATTTAAAAAATCAGTAATAAAATTACGCAACTGCATTGCAATCATATCCCATTCTACGTTATCAGTTTTAGCAATTGATATAAAGTTAGAACTTATGTATAAACTTTTTACAAAGGGAAAGTTAAATAAAGCCTTAGCGACAGAAATATCTTTAGCTTGTTCAGCTTCTGTTATCTCAATACTTTTATCTGCAAGCATACGATTGGCAACAAATTTCATTACTCCAGGATTAGGAGTGCTCTCTGCGTAGATACTATAATTCATAATGTTTACTTTTGTACAAAAATACAAACAAATAATAGTATGGCATTGATTAAAAGTGTAAAAGGCAGTAGCCCTATTTTTGGAGCTAATATATATTTGGCAGAAAATGCAACAGTAGTGGGTGATGTTAAAATGGGTAGTGATTGTAGCGTCTGGTTCTCGGCTGTTTTAAGAGGTGATGTGAACTCAATTAGAATAGGCAATAAGGTTAATATTCAGGATGGTGCAATTATTCATTGTACTTACCAAAAAGCAGCTACCATTTTGGGAAATAATGTGTCTGTAGGTCATAACGCCTTGTTGCATGGCTGTACTGTACGTGATAATGTTCTTATTGGTATGGGAGCAATTGTTATGGATGGTGTCGTTATTGAAAGTAATTCAATTATCGCAGCAGGAGCTGTTGTATTAGAGGGAACTCATATTGAATCAGGGACAATATATGCAGGTATTCCTGCTAAAATGGTGAAAAAATTAAATGAGAAAGAGTCTGCTCTTTTGATTGAAGGTATCTCTAATAATTATCTTATGTATTCCTCATGGTTTAAGGATTAATCCCAAATTTTTACTTCTTTCAATTTCAGATCCTCTTTGAAGAAAAATTGAGCACTTTTTTCAAAGGATTCTGTATAATTTGAAACATAAAAATGATGTTCAGTTTTAATGTTGTTGCTTAGTAAATTATCTTTTTTAAGCTTATTGGCAATATGCTCAACAACTATGTTGGCGGAATCAATTACTTTAACCGATCCTTTGTAATAATCTTTTATTTCTTGATGAATTAATGGGTAATGAGTACATGCCAATATTAGGTGATCAATACTAGCCAGTTGCTTATTGGAAAGGTAGTTGGCTATAATTGTATGGCTAATATCCTCATTGATAAACCCTTCTTCTATCATAGGGGCTAGAAGAGGAGTCGCTAACGATAAAACTTTAGCAGAACTACAAAGTGCTTTTATTTTTTTTTCATAACTATTGGATTGTATAGTTGCTTTTGTACCAATTACTCCAATTTTGTATTCTGAACATTGCTTTACTACTTCATCTATTACGGGTTGAATAACATTAAATACAGGTGTATTTCCGGCTATCTCTTTCACACTTTGATAGGCTACTGATGAAGCGCTATTACATGCAATAATTATTGTTTTACAATTTTTGTCTAATAGAAATTGGGTAATTTTTTTACTGAAATTCTGAATAGCAGTTTTGGATTTTTCTCCATAAGGTAAATGCTCAGTATCTCCAAAATATATAATATTCTCATTAGGTAATTTTTCTTTTAAAGCATGAGCAATAGTTAACCCACCGATTCCAGAGTCAAATATACCAATAGGAGATTTTTTCATGAGTTAAAGATATAAAAAAAGCACCTTACAAAGATGCTTTTTAAAATAATGGATTTTAAGTTTTTATTAAAGACCTAATTTCTTTTTTACCAAGGCTATTACATTTTCACTATCTTTAGCATAAAGTATTGAACCAATACTTTTGTCAAAGATATAAGTGTAATTTCCTTCTGTAGCTACATCTTCAATTGCCTTTCTTGCTTTAGCTAGAATTGGCTCTAACATCTCTTGCTCTTTTGCTTGTAACGATTTTTGTGCGTTTTGCTGGAAAGCCTGAATTCTTTGTTCTAAGCCGGTAATTTCAGCAACTTTATCCTGTTTTACTAAATCAGTATAAATTGCTTCATTTGCTTGGTATTCTTGTACTCCTTGCTGATATTCAGCAGTCATTGAACCTAACTGAGCTTCCAAGCTTTTTGCAAAATTTTCTACCTCAGTTGCTGCAGCTACCCGCTCAGGCATTAATGTTAAAAGTTCTTGTGAATCAATATATCCAAATTTATTTTGAGCTATTGAGCTGATAGTTAGTGCACTTAATAGTACTAAAAAGGTAATTTTCTTCATTTTGTTGTTTATTGTTATTATTAAATTAGTGTTTTAATTGTCGATCTACTCTAAATACTTTTAGTACCCCATTAAATTAAGTACTTTATCGCTTTTGTCATAGTTATTGTTTTTGTAAAGCATTATTAAATCGCTTGAACTGTCAAAAACAATTGCATATTTATTTTCTACAGCTAACTGTTGAATTGCATCATATATTTTGTCCTGAATAGGTTTTATAAATTCTTGTCTTTTGATGTATAAGCTCCCTTCAGGCCCAAAGTATTTTTGTTGTAAATTTTTTGCGTCTGTTTCTTTCTTAATGATTGCTCCCTCTCTTTTTTCTTTCATGTCAGAAGTTAACAGAACTTGTTCTTGCTGATATGCACGATACATTTTTTCAACATCAGCATATTTATTTTCTATTTCTTTTTGCCAGTCTGTTGAAAGGGCATCTAGCTTGTCTTGTGCTTGCTTGAAATCAGGAATTTTATTTAAGATATATTCTGTATCTACATATGCAAACTTTTGAGCCTGTATGCTTAGTGTTAAAAAACTAATTACTAATAATAAAAGAAACTTTTTCATAATTTAAATTTAGTATGCAAATATAATTAAAATTGTTGACCTATTGAAAAGTGAAATTGACCGCCGTTTGCATCTGATTTTCCAGTAATATCATCAAGACCCCAGCCGTAGTCTAGCCCCATCATGCCTATCATTGGCAACATAATTCTTACCCCAAATCCTGCTGATCGTTTTACTCCAAAAGGATTAAAGTTGTCAAAATTGTCCCAAGCATTACCAGCTTCTAGAAATCCTAAAGCATACATAGTCGAGCTTGGATTTAGACTTAATGCATATCTAAGTTCGGAAGTGTATTTGTTGTAAATAGTAGCTCCTGTTAGCGGAGAAACAGAGTTATTACTATATCCTCTTAAAGAGACTAGCTCTCTGCCATCATACACCATACCCATTCCACTTAGGCCATCTCCCCCAACATAAAATCTTTCAAAAGGAGCTATTCCTAAGTTGTTATTATATGCACCTAATAATCCTATCTCTATTTTTGTTGCTAAAACAAGCTTATCTGTAAACGCTGAGTACCATGAAGATTTATATTTCCATTTGTAGTATTCAATGTATTTATATTTTTCTTGATCGCTTACTGAGCTGTAGTCATCTATTCCATCAAACATAGAGTAAGGTGGGGTTATCTTTAATCCTAATGAAAAGTTTGATCCTCTTCTTGGAAAAATTAGTTGATCAACAGAATTTCTTCCTAGTCTGATATTGTAATTTACATTGTTAGAAAATCCATCCTTAAAGGAGAAGAAAGATTGAGAGTTTATAAGTTTATATTGTTGAAAATTTATTCCATTATAAATTGTAAAATAATCGTCAGGATTCTTCAATCTTTTTCCAATCCCTATAGTTAATCCTAATATTTCAATTGCCTCTCTATTATCTCCTTCTTGTCCATTTGAAGATACAGATTTGTAAAGAGAAACGGTCAGTGCATTAGGTTTTTTTCCTCCCAACCAAGGCTCAGTAAATGAAATATTATAGTTTTGATAATATGCTCCATTAGAAGATGCGCTTAGAGACAGTCTTTGTCCATCTCCTGAAGGAAGTGGTGACCAGCTTTTTTTATTAAAAGTATTTTGCGTTGAAAAATTATCAAATACTAGATTTAATGAACCTACTATTCTATTTGCTCCCCAACCACCTTGTAATTGTATTTGGGATGATGATTTCTCAGCTAAAACATAGGTTATATCTACTTCATTTCTTGCTGGATCTGGCTCCACCTTTACATCAAATGCCTCAGGGTCAAAGAACGCCATTTGAGATAACTCTCTTTGTGAGCGCATTATATCTGATCGCTTAAATAGATCCCCTGGATTCGTGCGGATTTCACGCATTATTACATGGTCGTTTGTTTTTGTATTTCCTTGAATCATTACTTTGTTTACTCGGGCTTGCTTTCCTTCATAAACTCTTATTTCAAGGTCGATATTTTTATTGTTAGCAGCAATTTCAACTGGCGTAGCATTAAAGAATAAATAACCATCATCAAGATAAAGTGAGCTAATATCATTTCCCTCAGGGCTCCCAAATAAACGAGAATCTAAAATAGATTGATCAAATATCTCTCCTTTCTTAATTCCTAATTGCCTACTTAGTTCTTCTGAAGAATAGACAGTATTACCAACAAATTTGATTTCACCAAACTTGTATGTTACCCCTTCATCAATATTCATCTCAATTGTTAAGGTATTGTCTTTGTTAAGATAAGTCGTGTCGCTGGTTATTCTAGCATCTCTATATCCTACTTCATTGTATTTAGCAATTAGTTTTTCTTTATCACTAATATAATTTTCATCAATAAATTTTGAAACCTTAAAGATACGCCACCAATTTTTGGCTTTAGTTTCTTTCATGCTTTTCTTTATTTTTCTGTTATTTACAGCATAAACAGTATCTTTTCTGTTTAGAAATGTTTTGTTGGTATTGGCAATTTTTTTTCTTCCGTATATTTTTATTTCTTTAATTTTAACTTTATCCCCTTTATTTATATTAAAAATTAAGTTTTCAGAATTTACTGCTGTTGTATCAATTGTAGTTAAGTAGCCTACACTGGCATTTAGAAATCCTTTATTTAAGTAATAGGTTTTTATTAAGTTAATACTATTGTTAATTATATTTTCTGTTAATATTTTCCCTCTCATTAACTTTAAATCTTCTTTTAGAGAAGTGATATCTGATTTGCTGATTTTCCCTTTGAATTTAAACTTTGATAAGCGACTATTTTCTACTAAATTGATGTTAAGAAAAACTATATTTTTATCTATTTTGTCAATTGTGATATTCACATCTGAGAATAAACCTTCTTTCCAAAGTTTAGTAATTGCGATACTGAAATTATCTCCAGGAATTTTAATTTTATCCCCTATAGTTAACTCAGATATAGCTATTAAAGTACTGTTGTTTAAATTGTCAGCGCCTATTACCATAACTCCACCTATCTCATAGGTTTTAGGGTTAGAATAATCTAATTTTTCATTAGTTTGAGCGCCCAATGCTAGGCTGAGCAGACTAATTATGATGATTGTAAATTTCTTCAAAATTTTATTTATGTATATTGTTCAGTTGTTTTTCCAAATCGTCTTTCTCTACTTTGATAATTCAATATCGCTTTATATAAATCGGCTCTTCTAAAGTCAGGCCAAAGTGTGTCAGTGAAATAAAGTTCGGAGTATGCAATTTGCCATAAAAGAAAATTACTTATTCTATATTCTCCACTAGTTCTGATTAATAATTCAGGGTCAGGAACGCTTTTTGTAGTGAGATATTGCTGAAATGTAGCTTCATTTATTTCCTCTGGCTCTTTCCCATCTTTAATGATTTCCTGTACTGCATTTAGTATTTCCTCTCTACCGCTATAGCTTAAAGCTAAAACCAAAGTCATTCTAGTGTTGTCTTTTGTTTTTGTAATAGCTTTCTGTAATTCTTTTTGTGCCATTAATGGTAATTTATTAATATCACCAATAGTTTTTAGTTGGATATTGTTATCCATTAAGGTGTTTGTTTCCTTATTAATTGCTGAAACTAGTAGAGTCATTAATGCATTCACTTCTTTTTCTGGTCGATTCCAATTCTCGCTTGAAAAAGCATAAAGAGTAATGTATTTAATTCCAATTTCAGCCGCTCCTTCAATAGTATCACGCACTGCTTCCACTCCATTTTTGTGGCCAAAAACTCTTAGCTTCCCCTTGCTTTTTGCCCATCTACCATTACCGTCCATAGTTATTGCAATGTGCCTGGGTAAATTAGTTATATCTATTTTTTCCATGAGACTATTCGTAAATAGAATTTAGTAATCGCAACCTTCAGTGTTGTTATTAAGTCTGAAACTTAAAGTAATTCCAGCAAAAGAATACCAATCTTTTTTATCAGGATTTCCTCTTTGTTCTCCGAGCTGATAAGTTTCTGAAGGATCAGACATAAAGTTCGCTTCATTGGACATATCTAATAGGTCTCCAGGGTAGGTTGTGCTGACATCATCCAAATAATCTGTAAAAGTTTTACGTATTCCATACTCTAATACAATATTAAATGAAGGGTTTACTGCAATTTTAACACCACCTCCCATTGCAATTGCATATTGAACTAGTGAGTATTTTTTTCTGTCTGGGAATAAAGTAGTTCCCTGCCCCTCAGTACCAAGTTCTTGTAAATCTACCCATTCTCCATTTTTATTTTCAGCTTTTGGGTTGAAGTGAAAAATTGAAATACCGGTATACACATAAGGAGTCCAGGTGTAAAGAGGATTTTCGGGTTGAAAAGGTAAAAAATTAAATTCCACTTGACCTGAAAGTTCGTAGATTGGTGATTTAAAATGTAATCCTCTATTTTTAGCAATGGTATCTTCTGAATTTCTTTCATCAGATTTTATGTTTAAATACATTACTTCGGCCTTGTAAGTAAATCGTTTGTCAACATTTTTTCTTATTATTAATCCTGCTGCAGCTGAAGGCTGGTTAAAGTGAATAGTATTTAAATCTCCAAGGTAATATGATGATCCTAATAAAATCCCAATTTCTGTATTTGGCTTAAATTGTTGCGCCTTAGTACTTAAACTAAATACAAAAGCAACAATGAAGATTAATTTTATTCTATGGTTAAATCTTTTCATAATCATGATTTGTCAATAATTTGCAAATATACTTATTCTTAGTGTTTAATTTAGTGTTCTTAACTTCTTTTATCCAGTCCCCACATAAGTTTATGTCGTATAGTTTTGATTAAGGAATTGTTTTGAGGTTGGACCAGTCTTACTTTAAAGTCGGATTTTTTAATAATTAACTCTGTTTCTGAATCAAAAGCTCTTGATCTAGAGTCTAGAGATACTAGCGCTAATTGATCTCTATCCTCAACTTTCAATTTTATCACACTATTATCATCAATTACAATAGGTCGAACATTTAAATTGTGTGGAGCATTAGGAGTTATTATAATATTATTTGTTCCTGGCATAATGATCGGTCCTCCACAACTTAAGGAATATCCTGTTGAACCAGTTGGAGTAGAAACAACTAATCCATCAGCCCAATATGTATTTAAAAACTCATCATCTACATAGGCATCAATTCTAATCATGGATGAAGTATCTTTCTTAGAAACAGCTACTTCATTAAGAGCGAAATTTTTTTCCTTAAATAATTTTTTATCAGAGCTTAATTCTAATAAGGTTCGTTCATTTATTTTATAATTTCCTTTTAGAATATCAGTAATTGCATCATCAATTTGGTCAGCTGATATACTTGATATAAACCCTAGCCTGCCAGTATTTATTCCCATAATCGGAATCTCTGATTCACGTACATAGGTTACAGCTTTCAGTAAGGTGCCGTCTCCACCAATACTCAGCAGGAAATCAGCCTTATTTTTAAGAGTCTCATAACTATTAAAAGTGCTAATGCTTTTGTTAAAGCGGATATTATTATCTAGGAAAATACTAAACTCTTCCTCAATAATGAGGTTGATATGTTCAGTTTCTAATTTTTTAATTAAGTGCTGAATATACTTGCTAAAGTGCTCGGGATATGGACTTCCAAAAATTGCAATTGTCATAATTTAGTGTTTTATCAGAATGGACATGAAAAATGTAAAAATACTCCTTTTTCTCCTAAAGCGTTTATTGAATACTCAATTCTTAATAGTTTATCATAATAGGTTACATAATCAAGTGCAATTCCTTTCCCCCATAGCAATGAATTATTGATGAAATTTCGTTCTTGATTTTGATTATTGATAACATACCCTAGATCAGAAAATATTCCTAAATAAAGTGAATAGTGTGACTTGTTGAATTGCTTCATTTTTACATAAGGAATATCAAAAGTTGTTTTTTCAATAAGTGCATATTTAACAGCCGTTTTGGAAAGCCAATAACTCTGTCCGTCTACTACATAATATTCATATCCCCTTACATAGTCCTCATATCCCAAAGCTTTTTGAATAAAGTAAGGCTGACTCCCCTGAGTACTGCACTTTGCTTTAAAGCTCGATCCAATGTAGAGACGCTTGTAGGGCTCGGTATATTTTTCTAATTTAGTGGAAAGCTCTAAGTGTTTAACATTAGATGTTACTGAGAGGTGTTTTTTTGCTGCAAAACTAAGAGCAAATCCATGTAAAGGATAATTGATGTAATCTCGATTTTCATATTCAAATATATACTCTAAAATATAAATACTAGTCTTAGGCAAGTTATTGCCTAAATAATTAGGGTTAAGTGCTGCAATTGAATCATCAATACTGGTATGTAAGTATGTGAGTTTTAATCTATGTGTTTGGTGAATATTCTTTCTATATGTAACCTCAGTATTTAAATCGTAATCAATACTGTTAAAAGTGTCACTTTCAAGATAATTTAATTTATTTTCTTCAGTTGAAAAATGTGTTTTCTTTCTTCTGAATAATTGCAGATTTGTATTGATTCCTATAGTTTTATTTTTGTTAAAATAAGGAATTTCATAAGCTAGTAAATAATGTTCTTTAAATCCTTTTCTTATTTTAAGTTTTAAGAGTTCATTTCTGCCTCTAAAATTTTCCCAATTAAAAAATACACCATAATTTAAACGAGAAAAATCAGAATAATTATTATCAGAAAACTCTTCCCACCAGGTATTAAAATTACGTTCTGAAATTTCGAATACTGGATAAGGCCATATATACCACTTTTCAATAACTTCAATTATTATTTTAATTGAATCTTTATTCTTAGTTTTATTAATTGTTACAAAATTGAAAAGTTTTAAGTTAACTAGGTTTTCTTTACTTTGCTCAATTCTTTTTTCTAAATCCCCAGCAATATAACTCTTATTTATTTCAAAAGAAAGTTCACGTATTATTATGTCATTTTGAGTTTTATTATTTCCGCTCAACGTAATAGTGCTAACTACAATTTGTGCTTGTGTTAATTGAGTTAAAAACAGAAAAAAGAATATTATTTTTTTCATTTTACGGATTTAGAAATCGAATTAAAGATTCGTATCGGTCTAAAAAATCATCTTTTTTATTGTTTTCGTTGTAAGAGGCTGTTATGGTGTAGTCAAATCGCTCAAAATCTTTCACTATTGCAGTAATATCTACTTTGTTTAGTTTTAGTGTAAGCTCCATCATTTGTGCATTGGGAATTGAAGTAATATAAGAACTTAGTATTTTTGTATCATTAGACTCAATAATTCTAGCAATTTCACTCATACTATAATCATTTTCTTTGATTTGCAAAACAATCATTCCTCCAATACTTTGCACACTAGTACTTTTTGCAATTGTGTACAATAATTTACGATTTGTAATAGCTCCTAAATAATGTTTTTTCACATCTAAAACAGGAATTATACTAAGACTATTAAGTTCTACAGTTTGAATAATATCGTATAAATGTTGTGAATTAATTACTGAAGGCGCAGTGAGTTCAGAAAGATGTTCATCAATAAATTCATTGGTTTTTGTCCAGCTTAATATCTCTTTTTCTGATAAAATCCCTAAATAAAAAGAGTTTCTTACAACTGCCAAATGATTTACCCTTAACTCATTCATAAGTGATAAAGCTCTATTTCCATCATCATCAGGATGTAAAGTTGTTAGGGAAGATGAAATTAATTCGCTTGCTTGCATGGAGCAAACATACTATTTTTTACTTTTGTGGCCTATGACAAAGTTAAGTGTAAATATAAACAAGATAGCAACTATTCGAAATGCTAGAGGAGGAGCGTCACCTTCAGTTGTAGAAGCTGCAATAAATTGTCAAAAATTTGGTGCTGATGGGATTACTATCCACCCTAGGCCAGATGAAAGACATATTACTAATAAAGATGTTTTTGCTATAAAACCAATAATTACTACTGAGTATAATATAGAGGGCTACCCATCCGTTGATTTTATTAAAATGGTAATTGCTGTAAAGCCTGAACAGGTTACCCTAGTACCTGACGGACCTAATGTTATAACTTCTTGTGCAGGTTGGGATACTATCAAATTTCAGGATTATTTGAAAGAAATAATTACAGAGTTTAAAGAGTACGGAATTAGAACTTCCATTTTCGTTGATCCTAAATTAGAAATTATAGAAGGAGCAAAGTTGTGTGGAGCGGATAGAGTTGAATTATATACAGAAGAGTATGCGACACAATATTTTGAGGATAAAGAGCTAGCAATTGCGCCTTACATATTAGCAGCTACAAAAGCAACTGAATTAGGAATTGGGATAAATGCTGGACATGATTTAAGCTTAGGTAATTTAGAGTATTTTGCAAATCAAGTTCCTAATCTGGATGAAGTTTCAATTGGGCACGCTCTTATTAGTGATTCAATTTATTTAGGATTAGAAAACACTATACAAATGTATAAACGCTTACTATAAATGAAATTGCATTCAAAAATATACGGTGATAAAGGGCAGGATTTAATTATTATTCATGGGCTTTTTGGTATGAGTGATAATTGGAATACTTTGGGGAAGAAATTTTCTAAATATTGTAAAGCACATTTAATTGACTTGAGAAATCATGGGAGATCACCACACTCAAATGATTTCAACTATGAAGTTATGTGCCAGGATATATTAGAGTACATGGAGGAGAATAATATAGTGGATCCAATTATTTTAGGGCATTCTTTAGGTGGTAAGGTAGCTATGAAATTTGCTTTTACATATCCTGATAAGATTGAGAAACTCATTGTCGCAGATATTGCTCCTAGGCAATATAATAGTGATTTTTATAAAAACCTTTTGGCAACTTTATATAAACTACCCTTACAGGATTTCGAAAAAAGAGAGGAAATTGACAATGTACTTTCTTTCTCTTACACGGATAAAGGTATGCGTCTTTTTCTTTTGAAAAACTTATATAGAAACGAAAAAAAAGAATTTGCTTGGCGCTTTAATATTGATGTATTGCTAGATAAAGTACAGAATATACAGGACGCCAGTTTTGTGTCAGGTAAATTAACTGTTCCAGCACATTTTATTAGAGGCAGTAATTCAGATTACATTAACAAATCAGATGAACTGTTAATTAAAAAGCACTTTACTGATTTCAGTATTTGTACGATTGATGGAGCTGGCCATTGGTTGCATGCCGAAAAGCCTGAACGTTTTTATGATGAAGTAATGGGTTTTTGCTTAATGTAAATCAGCTAAAATTTTTAGTATTAAGTATTAATGTGCACACTGTATATGGCTGCAATATATGTTTATAAAGATAATTTATTTTAACAAAAATAATTGTCATTTCACTTGATATTGTATGGTTTTAAAGAAAAAAAATATTTTTTGTTTTTAATTTTCTCATAAAAATGAGTCTTTGTCAATTTCAATTAATAATTTTGAAAAAAATAAAAATGCTTAAACACGCTGATTCATTACATAAAAAAGTTTTTTCAGAAAAAAATATTAAAAGTTTTGAAAAGCTTATTCTTTATTTTGCTATTGCTGGTTTTTTAATTCATTTAGCATTAGTTTTTTTAAACTTAAATTATGATGTGAATTATTTTGTTGGACTTGATAGTTTATTGTCCAACCCTATCTCAGCACTTTATACTCCATTTTCTTTCATTTTAGTTTATGAAGCTTTTTTACTTATTTATTATTTTCCGAGATCCTTTACGACATCTGTTGCAAAAGAGTATGAAATTATTTCACTTGTTTTGATTAGGAAAATTTTTGAGGATATTCCTCAATTAGATATTTCTTCTGGAATCTATAATCAACAAAGTTTATTGTTGCTATATGATTTGATTGCCATCATTATAATATTCTATTTAATATTTTTATTTAGAAAAACTATTTCAAGTATTCCTAAAAGAAAGACTAATGAAAATCTAGTCCGTTTTATTTCTTATAAAAAAATTCTCAGTATTGTTTTGGTGCCTATCCTTCTGTTTTTATGTCTTTCAAATCTTTTTGATTGGACTTATTCAATTTTTATAAATAACGAGATTGTAAAAAATATTAATGCAGTGTTCTTTATTGACTTTTTTACTATTTTAATTTTGGTAGATGTATTTATTCTCTTACTCTCTTTTCAGTACACTGATAGATATCACCAAATAATAAGAAATACAGGCTTTATTATTTCAACTATTTTATTGCGATTATCATTTAGCGTAAGTGGACTCTCAAGTGTAATCCTCTTAGTAATAGGGGTTCTATTTGGTCTAATAATTTTGAAAATTTATCGTCTTTCAGAAATAAATACTGATTAATTTTTTAATCATTATTTATGCTTAGATTTATACGTTATTCAGGCAAATTAAGATCAATTAAACAAATGAATTCTCTTAGTTTATAATTTTTTCAAAACAATGGTATTTGTCTTTGTGGGATTTTAGATCTATCGTACCGATTTCTGTATACCCAAGTTTAATGTAAAATTGCATAGCTTTTAGATTGCCAGAATATGTATCTAATCGAATAGATTTCAATCCTTTTTTGATGACTAAACTCTCAGAAAATAGCATCAAATCTTTGCCAATCTTTTTATTCCAGAACTCTTCTTTAACGCCTAAACGGTGTGCCACCAAGAAAGAATTAGATTTATCTTTCCATTCAAGTGGTAGATAAGTATCGTCTTGGTTTTGGTCAATATTTATTCCTCCAATAATAGTTCCATCCATTTCTGCAACATAGTATGTGCCAATACTCAAATCTTCATAGATTATTTCTTCGTTAGGATATGTGTGATCCCATTGGTCTATGCCATTTTTAACCATCCCTTTTACACACGACTTATACATCTTGATGATACTTCCCAAGTCTCCTTTATTTGCTTTTCTGATTATCATTGCACAAGTAGGTTGCATCCCCTTAAATCTGATTCATCAAACCTTCCAAGCACCGTAAAAGAGCCGTTGTCAAATGTTTTGCCTAAATCTTGAGTAGCTATAAATGGACAAGAATAAATATTTGCCAAATCAATTACATTTACTCCACCAGTCTTGTTGTTTCCAATAATAGATAAAGGGTCATTTACATCACGAATTAGTATCTTCATCCAAGCGAGGAAAATTAAAAATATTTTCACCTTTTGAATAACCTTGCGAAAGAAGTTCTGTCATTCCATATTCCGAATGTATTTTTTCAGTTATAAATGCTTCTTGCAACAACTGATGAATTTCTTCTTTTAGTAATTCTTTTCTTTTCCCTTTCATACCACCTGTTTCCATAATGATGGTATTTTTTAGTTGTTGAGGATATTGTTCTGCTAAGTCAAGTAAGGCATATGTTACGCCAAACAAAATTGTTTTTTGGCCTTTATGTTCCAGTTCTTTTATTGTTTCAGAAAGTTCAGAAAGGTTATTTAGGTAAAAACTACTTTTTGGATGTTTACTTTTACTTATTAAATCATCCACCATAAAAATAAGTGATGAAGCTTCTCTTTCCTGATATGAAGGAAGTAATGCTAAAACGCAGTAATCATTTACATCTCCATAAAATTTTTGGAAGGTTTTTCTGAAAGATTTCTTGTAAAGAGTGAGGTCACTAATTAAGTGTTTGCTTTGCTCTCCTGTTGTTCCGCTACTTAAAAATACTTCCTCTATTGCTTTTCCTTGGCAGATAATTTGTTCTCGTTTGAAAAAATCTATAGGTAAAAATGGAATTTCGTAAATATTAGCTGGTATTTTCCCTTTTAATATTAGTGCAGCATAAGGAGCGTATATTGGGTTATTTTCCATTTGATAATGGAATAATTCCAATGCTAATTTTTCAAAAGTTGCCTCATTATTGCAACTAAAAATTTTATTTGTTAATGCTTCCAAATTATATTACTATTAAGAAGTCAAAAATACTATTTTTACATTAAAATAATTTTATGAAAACATTTAAAAGTACAAAACTAATTATCTTGCTTTTTGCTATTGTAATAAGCGCATGTCAATCCAATACTCAATCTAATGAAAAAACAGTTACAGAGCCTTCAGTATTTTTTAAAAACATCCAAACAGGAGATGTTCTAACTTCTCCTTTTCTTGTAGAGATGGGAGTGGAGGGCATGGCAGTAGAGTCTGCAGGAATGAAAAATGATTTAATGGGGCACCATCATATTATTATAAATTCTGATTTTATTATTG
Source organism: uncultured Flavobacteriales bacterium (assembly GCA_905181635.1). Lineage (GTDB taxonomy): Bacteria > Bacteroidota > Bacteroidia > Flavobacteriales > BACL11 > UWMA-0277. The sequence goes on along the minus strand of CAJIYM010000004.1, from coordinate 255,080 downwards.
ATGGAGATGTTGTACCTGCTGATGAAAAACATATTCATTTTGGTGCTGGACAAACTGATTGCCAATTAGATTTGGTAGCAGGAAATTATTCTTTAACACTGCAGTTTGCAGATGGATTCCATCAGTCTTATGGTGAAAAAATGAGTAAAACGATTAATGTAACTGTTCGATAATAAAAAGAACTAACGAAAAAGTAAACTTGTAGGTTTACAATTAAAACAATAAAAAAGGCGACTCCATTTGGAATCTCCTTTTTTATTAGTTATTTTTAATTTCTAGAATTTGTATTCTAAATTTAAGTATAAAGTATTTTCTGCTTCAGATCCATCTGCAGCATCTGTCCATGATTGCATGTTTAATGCAACAGTTACTCCTTTCGTCATTTGTCTTTCTATACCGTAAATTGTATATGAACCCTCCTTAGCGGTTTCTGTAGCATCGTCATATCTAGCAAATAAAGTATAATCGTCATTTAATTTATAAGACCCATAAATCGACATCAAACTTTTTTCTTCATCTGCTATAATATTATCTGCGTTTTGCTTTAAACTTGCTTCATAACCTAATGAAAAATTTGTTCCAGAATAGGCAAGACTAGCAGTGGAAATATATTGAGAATCAGTTGAATCAGTATAAGTGCTTCTCGGTGTTATATCCTGATGCAATCTTAAAGCTAAGTTAGTGCTTATTTTATAGGTAACACCTAGTCCTCCTCTAAATAAGCCTAAATTATCTTGTGCTTTTTTGTATCCTTCTCCATTTAATATTTGAGCATCAATTGCTAGATTATCACTAATTTTATAATCAGCAGTTACTCCTAAATCAGCAGAGTTTGCCCATTTATACTTGTCTTGTGCAGATTTTTCGATATATCTTCGCCCCCAAGATTTTTCCATAAATTTAAAATTCTTTGTGCCTACCATCCCAAAATTAAGAGTTAATTTGTCAGAATTTTTCCATTTTAAGCTAGCAATTTTTAGGAATGCAGTATACGCACTTCCAGATTCGTTGTTTCCTACGTCAAAAGTAATCTTTGTTGAGAATTGCTCATCTATTTTGTATGAGTAACCTAAATATGCTCTTTTAATTTCGAATTCTTTGAAGGCTGTTTCCCCTTCTTCAGTTGATAAGTTATAATTGAAGTTTGAGAATACTTTTACTGAAGGCTTTCCTACTTGTGCGTTAACAGAGATTACTGTTAAAAGTGCAGCACTAAGTGCTAAAATTGTTTTTTTCATTGTTTATTTTTTATATTTATTATGGCACAAAATTAATAGTATATAAAAGCTGTTATGTTAAGAGTAAGTTAAGTTAATATTAAGTTTTTTACCAATTAAATTATTACTTACTTTCTTCAATTGCTTCACTTATATTGTAAATATGATCGCCAACTTTCTCAAAAGAATGTATAAGATTAATATAAATCATTCCTGTTTCAATATTAAATTCTCCTTTTTGAATTTTTTGCAGGTAGTCTTTTCTTAACTTATTCCTCATATTGTTAATTATAGTCTCTGCCTGATTTGCATCAGTTATTGATACTTGAGAGTATTCTGAGTCTAAGTTTTTATTCATGATAGTTAATGCTTTTTGTACCTCAAGTATCATTTCTTCCACTGTTTTTCTTAACTCAGGAGTGAAATAAGCTTTTTGTTCATTCTTTCTTTGAATTGTGATTGATAATTGATAACAAATATCGCCGATTCGTTCCATATCATTAATTATTGATAGCATGCTTCTAACTTTATTTGAAGCTGGATCACTCAATTCTCCTTGTGCTGCTTTCGTTAAATAGTCAGCTATTTCTACTTCCATTCTATCTGTAATATCTTCATATTTTTGAATACGAATCATTTGCTTCCCAAACTGTTTATCATCTGCTTCTTTTAATAGTTCTGGAATCATATTGAATAATCGACTAGTTATGTTTCCAAATTTCACTACTTCTTTACTTGCTTCTAATACTGAAAGTTCAGCAGTTTGCATAAGACCTGTTCCAATATGTTCCAAGTGAAACTCTTCATCCATATCTCCTTGTGATTTCACTGTTCTTTCAGCCACTCTTACTAAAGCAGGAACAAACCATATAAGAAGAAGAACATTAAGCAGGTTAAAACCTGTATGGAAAATAGATAATGCGATTGGCACTGGCGACATACTGTCTCCCCATCCATCTACAGCTGTGTATGGTGAAATAGAACCAAAGTAATTCATGGAAACATACTCTACTACATCTAATGCATAAGGCATTAGAATAAGCATCCAAGTTACCCCAATAACATTAAACATTGAGTGAATTCTTGCTGAACGCTTAGCGTGAACATTTCCTACCAATGATGCTAATTCAGCAGTAATAGTTGTTCCAATATTCTCACCTAAAACCATAGCAGCTGCAACTTCAAAAGGAATTACACCTGTACTACACAATACTAAAGTAAGTGCCATTGCCGCAGTAGAAGATTGAACTACAATCGTTAAGATTGTTCCTACTCCTACAAACATTAATCGAGACAAGAATGATATATCAGCGAAGCCTGCTAAAAAGTTTAGAATTTCTGGATTATTTTTTACATCTGGAACAGCATTCTTTAGTTCAGCAAGACCGATAAATAATAAGGCAAAACCTACTAAAAATTCCCCCCAATTTTTTGTTTTAGTTCTTCTAGCAAACATCATTGGCATACCAAAAGCAATTATTGGTAATGCTATAACTGACATTTTCACTTTAAAGCCTAAAATTGAGATAATCCAGGCCGTAATGGTTGTGCCAATATTAGCTCCCATCATTACTCCTGCTGATTCAACTAAAGTAAGTAGTCCTGCATTTACAAAACTTACCGTCATTACGGTGGTAGCAGAAGAGGACTGTACAATTGCGGTAATTAAAAACCCTGTCATTACACCGAAATATCTATTTGATGTCATACCACCAAGAATTTGACGCATTTTAGCGCCTCCTGCTTTTTGTATGCCATCACTCATTACCTTCATTCCAAAAATGAAGAAACCAAGTGCGCCAATTAAGTTGAGTAGTTCGAAAATTCCAAATTTCATTTTTATATTTTTTTGATTTGGGCGCTAAAGTAAACTTTCAAATGTTAATTCAATGTTAAGGAATTGTTAATCTTTATTTTCTACATGCTTTAATACTTTAGCTTCTATATGAAAAATAATTTCCTCACCAATACTTTTTACTGAGTCTCCTGCGCGTTCAATTTCCCTTACAGTGGAGAGTATATATAACAACTTCTGCCTATCAAATATATCCATGTTGTTAAGTATTATAGTTACAGAATCAGCATTGTATTTGTTTAGCATTTTATCTTTTTTGAAGATTTTTCTTGCAACTTTTGTATCTTCATATTCAAATGCATACGAGATGTCAGAAATCATAGAAAGTATTTGTTCCATCATAGATTTAAGGCCGACCTCTTCCAAAACTTCTTTAGGGTAAGCTGATTCATTTTCACAAATATAGTTTGCAATGCCTTCAGCTATATCGCCAATTCTTTCTAATTCATGATTTATTTTATAGGTGGATAATACAAAACGCATATCAATTGCCACAGGAGAAAGTAGTGCTAGAATATTCTCACAATCTCTATCAATAGCAATTTCAAGAGCATTAACTCTGGTTTCAGTTGATGAGATCTCCTCAGCTATATCTTGGTCAAACTCTAAAATAGCAGTAGCAGTTTTCTTCCATTGTTTTCCTACTAAAGAAAACATTTTCAATAGTTCTTGTTTTAATGCTGAAATTTCTTCTTCTAAGTTATTCATATTTTTATAATTTTAGCCGAATCTCCCAGTAATATAATTTTGGGTTCTTTCGTATTGAGGGTTTCTGAAAATAGTATCTGTTTTGTTGTATTCTATCATATCTCCCATATAAAAGAAAGCAGTATAATCTGATATCCTACTTGCTTGCTGCATGTTATGAGTTACAATTATAATAGTATATTTCTGTTTTAATTCACGAATAAGCTCTTCTACTTTAGCCGTTGCAATTGGATCTAGTGCTGAAGTAGGTTCATCCATTAAAATAATTGACGGCTCTACTGCCAAAGTTCTTGCAATACATAATCTTTGTTGTTGTCCTCCGCTTAATGCCAATGCTGACTTATCCAGATCTAACTTTACTTCATCCCAAAGTGCTGCTTGTTGTAGCGCTTTTCTGACTGCATTTTTTAAAACAGCTTTATTAGTTACTCCTTGTATTTTTAAGCCATAAGCGACATTTTCAAAAATAGATTTTGGAAATGGGTTTGGTTTCTGAAATACCATACCTATCTTTTTTCTAAGCTCTTCAACTACAATCTCTTTATTGTAGATATTTTTGTTTTCTACCATTATATCTCCTTGCATATTAAATGAATCAATATAATCATTCATTCTATTAAAAAGGCGTAAGTAAGTTGATTTACCACAGCCAGAAGGACCAATAAGTGCAGTTACAGCATTTTTTTTGAACTTCATATTTATATTTTTTAATGCTTGAAAATCGCCATAAAAAACATTTACATTTTTTGCTTCTAATACATTTTCCATATTACCAATTTATTTTTTTCTGCCATTTGTTTCTGAAATATACCGCCACACCATTCATTATAAATGTGATGAGTAATAATATTATAATTGCTGCTGCTGCATTTATTGTAAATTCGTGTTGTGGTCTTGAAATCCAGTTAAAAATTTGTATTGGTAATACTGTAAATTCATCCATTGGTGAAGATGGAGTGAATGGTACGTAAAGTAATGCTCCAATTACAATAAGCGGTGCTGTTTCTCCAACAGCCCTTGAGATTGCTAGTATTACTCCTGTAAGAATTCCCCCAAATGATGCTGGCAAAACTTGCTCCCAAACAGTCTGCCATTTACTTGCTCCCAAAGCATATGATGCTGCTCTTATTGAATGAGGAACTGCTTTTAAAGCTTCACGAGTAGCTACAATAACTATAGGCAAAACTAATAAAGCTAATGTGCAACTTCCGGCTAAAATACTATTCCCCATTCCAAATAATCTTACAAAAATTTCTAAACTTAATAAGCCATAAATTATTGATGGCACTCCTGCAAGATTTGAAATATTTACTTCTATTAATGAAGATAATCTGCTTTTCTTAGCATATTCTTCTAAATAAATTCCTGCTGAAATTCCTAAAGGTACAACTATAATGAAAGTAAATATTACAATCCAAATGGATCCGACCCATGCGGTAAGTATACCTGCTTTTTCTGCTTTTCTTGAGGGTAAAGATGTGAGGAAATCCCAATCAATTCGCCTAAGTCCGTCATAAAATATGCTGCCTATAAAAAAGGCAAGAATAACTAAGCCTATAAGTGTACAGAAAATCCCAAAATAGTTGAATGTCTTATCTTTTAATCTATTTATTTGGCTATTATTCATATTGTTCTCTGTATTTTTTACGGATATAAAAACCTATATTATTTAAAATAAATGTAAAAATAAATAATGTTATTCCTGCAGCAAAAATAGTTCTGTATTCTATCGAATTATGCTGAACATCTCCCAAACTTACCTGTACAATATAGGCCGTAATCGTTTCTATAGGCACTAAAGGATTCATTGTTAGTCTTGGTTGTTGCCCCGCTGCAATTGCTACAATCATAGTTTCGCCAATTGCTCGTGAAAAGGCCAAAATAACAGATACAATTATTCCGGAAGATGCGGCAGGAACCATCACTTTAAAGGCTGTTTGCAATCTAGTACTTCCCATGGCATAAGATCCATTTCTTAATTCTTTTGGCACAGCACTAAGAGCGTCCTCACTTAGTGAGCTTACATATGGGATAATCATAATTCCCATTACTATACCAGCTGAAAGAGCATTAAAACCAGACATGCTTGGAATGATAGATTGCAAGAAAGGGGTAACCACTGTTAGAGCAAAAAAGCCATAAACTACTGTTGGAACAGCAGCCAAGATTTCTAAAAGAGGTTTTACAATTTTTTTAAACCTTTTATGGGCGTACTCGCTTAAATAAATCGCAATGGTTATTCCAATAGGAAGCGCAACTGAAATGGCAATAAAAGTCGTAAGTAGAGTTCCTGCCACCAATGGCATTATTCCAAAATGCTTGTTTACAAAAAGAGGTGTCCATTCTTTATCTGTGATGAATTCCCAAATAGAGACTTCCCTAAAAAAAGCAATACTTTCAGAAAGTAGAACATACAAAATTCCAACAGTTGTAAGTATAGTTACAAGAGCCGATAATTTGAGTAATCCTTCTATTATTTTTTCTTTCTTCATAGTTCTTTTTTAATGCGCAAATCCATACTGCTTGTGCAGTATAGATTTGCTAATCAAAAAATTAAAAAGTATTGCCTGCTAATTTACTTTTTTATAAAATTATTAAACTTAGCCTGCTGAACTTCATATTCAGATATTGGCATAGGGATATAGCCAACTTCAGCTGAAAGTGTTGCTGCATTCTTTAAGTAAAAATTAACGAATTCAACTAATCCAGGTCGTTTAACAGAAGTGCTATTTACGTAGATAAATATTGGGCGAGAAAGTGGAGAATAAGTTCCATTTGACACTGTTTCCATTGTTGGCTTAATTGCACCACTACCATTATCTACGCCAACTAATTTCAGTTTATCTTTATTTTCTTCATAGTAAGCTAACCCAAAGAATCCTAATCCAGTTTTATCAGTTGCAATTCCTTGAACTAAAATATGATCATCTTCTGATGCGGTATAGTCAGCTCTTGTTCCTACTTTTTTTCCGCAAATAGCTTCTGAGAAATAATCATATGTTCCTGATGCCGTTCCTGGACCGTATAAATTTAATTTTTCATGTGGCCATCCTTCACGAACTTGATCCCAATACATAATTGTATTTTGAGCTGATGGATTCCATATAGTATTTAGCTCTTCAACTGTAAAATAGTCTACCCAAGTGTTTTTAGGATTTACTAAAACAGCCAATCCATCATAAGCAACCGAAAGTCCTACATATGTAATGTTATTTTCATTACAAATTAATATTTCTTTATCTTTAATTGGTCTTGAAGCGTCTGAGATGTCAATTTCTCCTCTTCCAAACTTTTTGAATCCTCCTCCAGTGCCTGAAACCCCAATTGTAACATTTACTTTAGGCTGTACTGTTCTGAATTCCTCAGCAACTGCTTCAGTAATTGGATAAACTGTTGACGAGCCATCAATCTTGATAGATCCAGTTAATTCATTTGTTGTCTTAGCTTTTTCTGAACTACCTCCACAGCTCACTAATAAAGTAGCTGTAATTGCGAATAAAATTGTTTTAATTTGTTTTTTCATTTTAATATTATGTTGAGTTATTTATGATGCAAAAATAGAATGAGAATTCAGCATCTGCGTAAAGTTAAATTTAACTTAGCGTTAAGAAATTGTAAATAAAAATGATGAGAATCATTTATCCAACATAATAATTATAACGCAATTTATTATTTTATGAAATTATAGCTATATTAAGAAAATGTTAAGATTGTGTTAAATCATTAACTTGTTGTATTTTACTAGCTATTTGTTATTATTTTTGTCTTTATGAGTTACAGAATATTATTAGTTGATGATGAGCCAGATATTTTAGAGATTTTAGGATATAATCTTAAAAAAGAAGGATATGAGGTTTTTATCGCTGAAGATGGTTTGCAGGCAATAGTACAAGCAAAAAAATACAAGCCACACCTAATTGTTATGGATGTGATGATGCCCAATATGGATGGAATAGAGGCGTGTATAAAAATTAGAGAAACCCCTGAAATTAGTAAAACTATTATTACTTTTTTATCTGCCCGATCAGAAGACTATTCGCAAATCTCAGGCCTTAATGCTGGTGCAGATGATTATTTAAATAAACCTGTAAGGCCAAGAGTTTTATTAAGTAAAGTAAAATCTCTTTTAAGAAGGTTTGAAGATACATCAACGCAAAAAGCACATATATTTAAAGATATAACTATAGATTCAAATAAGCATAAAGTACTAAAAGGTGGGGTGGAGATTAAGTTTGCTAAAAAGGAGTTTAAACTTTTGCAATTATTATTTTCAGATATAGGAAAAGTTTTTACTCGAGATGAAATAATGAATACTATTTGGGGTACAGATGTTTTTGTTGGGGATAGAACTATTGATGTTCATATCAGAAAATTACGTGAGAAATTAGGAGATAATGTAATTGAAACAATAAAAGGAGTTGGTTACAGATTAAGTGAATAATGCGTTTGGATACATCAAAAAATATAAGTTTATTAATAGGAGTGATTGTCACTACAATGATTGTTTTAATTTTTGAAGTCCCTCAATTATCATTATTAGTAAAAATTGTTTTCGTTTTTTTGGTTACGTCTACCATTTCTTATTGGCTAATAAAAATATATATTACTAAAAGAATTGAACTCTTGTACCGCACTATTCATAATCAAAAATTAGATTCATTAAATGATTTTAATTTAGAAAAATCAGAAGTAGATGTGAAGAGATGGGTAAGTGAACGACAGGCAGAATTTGAACATTTAAAAGACACTGAGCAATTTAGGAGAGAATTTTTAGGAAATGTTTCTCATGAGCTAAAAACGCCTATTTTTAATATCCAGGGGTATATTTTGACCTTGCTGGAGGGTGCTTTGGAGGATGAAGAAATAAACAGAAAATATTTATTACGTACTCAGAAAAGTGTTGAAAGAATGATTTCTATTGTAGAAGATTTAGAAAGTGTTTCCCACCTAGAAACCAATGTTGAGAAAATAAAATTCAGTGAGTTTGATATTATTCAATGCTGTAGTAATGTTTTAGATGCTTTAGAAGATAAGGCTGGCAAGAGTAATATTACTTTAGAATTTGATAAAGTATATGAATCAATCTTGGTGCAGGCTGATGAGCAAAAAATAAGTCAGGTTTTATCTAATCTTCTTGTGAACTCAATAAAATATGGAAGTAAGAACGGCTTAACAAAAGTGCGTTTCTTTGATATGAATGATGTGATTCTTATTGAAGTTTCTGATGATGGAATAGGAATTCAAGAGCCACATTTAGCCCGCTTATGCGAACGATTTTACAGGGTGGATGATAGTCGGTCTCGTGAAAAAGGAGGTACAGGTTTAGGTTTATCCATTGTAAAGCATATCATAGAATCGCATCAACAGACTTTGAATATAAGAAGTACGTTTGGAGAAGGATCTACTTTCTCATTTACCCTCAAAAAGGCGAAATAAAGAAGGCCAATCAGTTTTTGAATTTATTTCTGTATTAAATCCTGTGTAATTTTCACTTTCTTCTACTGCTATTTCAAAATTGAAGTCACTTTGCTTTTGAGTATAACAAATGCCTAAATCTTTAAAATTATTAGCTAGATATTCTTGTTCTGTTTGGCCTGGGGTGGGAATAAATATTGCCTTTTTCCCCAGTTTTGCTAAATCCATAACGGTAGAATAGCCTGACCTACAAATAATAAGTTCGGACTTGCTAATGGCAGTATTTAAATCCTTTGCATCTAAGTGAGATTTTATTGTTAGGCTTCCTATTTGATTACTTGTGTTGAGTTCTGGTTTTCCTAAAACAATTAAGGATTTTTCGTTTCTGTTTTTTAATGCTTTTATAAGACCTTTTTCTAAAATAGTTCTTTGTGGTTCTGGCCCTGAAACGATTGCAAGAAAATCATATTTTTTCTTTATTTCTTGTTTTTCAAAACGTGATTGGATTCCTATATAGTGACTGTTATTTGGAAGAAATTTTGGTTTTGATAAGTTGCCTGCTAAATTAATTTTTTCATCATCCATCACCCAACAGGCATCAAATTTATTGATGTATTTATAATTGAAATTTCGTATACTTTCATTAAAAGAAGGTGTTTGTATTTCTAGCTGATGAGTAATGAAAACGCAAGGTACTTTTTTTGAATACAGACCAAAACGATTGTCTGAAATTACACCATCAATTGTATACTCCTTAATAATATCCTCAAGAGTAGCATTTTCCTTTTTTATGTTCCATAATATTTTTGGAATTTGCAAAATCATACTTAGAATCATAGGTAAATACTTAGAGTATTTTATATTGTATCCTTCAAAACGAATCATTTCTAATTTGGGGAATTCAGTACTTAATAAATGCAATGGACGTGAGTCAGCTGACAGTATTACTTCATAATTATTACTTATTAGAGCCTTAATAACAGGAATGCACCTAGTTGAGTGTCCTATACCCCAATCTAGTGGAGCTACTAAAATTCGTTTTTTGACTTTCACAAGCCGAAAATACTTAAAACAAAGTATTTTTGCATCAAAATATTAGATTTGGCAAAAAATAAGTTAAGAAAATTCGGGCAGATGAAGGATTATCCTCATGTTGAGGAGCCTACATTGGAGGAAATGAAAGAAGGTTTTCATTTAAAAGGAAAGTGGAAACAAGATTTTTTTAAAAACGAAAATCCTTTGGTGTTGGAGTTGGGTTGTGGAATGGGAGAATATAGTGTAGGATTGGCAGAGAAATTTCCTGAGAAGAATTTTTTAGGAGTAGATATAAAGGGAGCTAGAATTTGGCAAGGAGCAACTGATGCTTTGAATAAAGAATTGAGTAACGTAGGCTTCTTACGCATACGCATTGATTGGATAGAAGCTTGTTTTGCACAAGATGAGGTAGATGAAATTTGGATTACTTTTCCTGATCCACAATTAAAAAAAAGAAAGGGAGCAAAACGTTTAACACATCCTAATTTTTTAAAAAAATATAATAATATTCTAAAGAAAGATGGAATCATTCACCTGAAAACAGACAGCCAATTTTTACATGGTTTTACCTTAGGGGTTATAACGGGTGAAAATCATATTTTGGAGGATAGCACTCATGATCTATATACTTCTCCCGTAGAAAGAGAACACATGGAAATTAAAACCCATTACGAACAAATCTATTTGAACAAAGGTTTGCCAATTACTTATTTGAGGTTTAGGTTGAAATAGTTATTGATTTAGAGATTATTTATAATAACTATATTTTGTAGTTTAGCGACTTATGAAAAATATATTTTACGGCTGTTTTTGTTTTTTTATAAGTTCTTATTAAAAGAGAGATGTAATGAAAAATTAATTTTACAATAATTAAAAGGTTTGATAATAAAACAAGATAATTTCTTTCATAAAGTATATGAGATTGTTCGCCAGATTCCTCAAGGAAAAGTAAGTACTTATGCGACGATAGGCAAATATTTAGGCAGTGCCAAGTCAGCTAGAATGGTAGGTTGGGCTTTGAATAAATGCCCAAGTGATGTGCCAGCATACAGGGTAGTAAATCAAAAAGGACTATTAACAGGAAAAATACATTTTCATGGAATTTGCCTTATGCAACAGCTTTTGGAAAATGAAGGGATTGTTATTGAAAAGAACCAAATTGTTGATTTGGAAATTTTTTTGTGGAAACCAAGTAATATTTAGAGCCTAGTCTAAAAAAAGTCTTTCTCATAGATAATGAATTAGTGTTGAAAACTCCCATATTAAATTTTACTTTAATCATGTAAGTCGAGTATAGTTCTTAGTGCGGATAACCTGACTTTTTTTTTATTTTTTTCATAAATTTTCTGTAGTTTTGCCCTTATGAAAAAAAGCGGAAGACCTTCTAAAATCCCAAAGAGACTTAAAGATGGCTATTACATGTCAATTACCTTAAGCAATACTAGTAAAGCTATTAGATTAATGCGAGAAACCTATGAGCAAATGAAAGACGCTGAAAAGCAATACAAGGATCGTAATTTCAAATACCTTGGCCAAGTTAAAGATCACTATTGGATTGATGGAGATAATAAAGGATCTAAAACAAATTAAATAAATTATTAATTTGAAAATGAAGTTAACTAAGGAGGTTGTAATTGCAGCATTAGAGCATGTTTCTTTTCCTAATGAAGAGCAAAATATTGTAGAGATTGGGGCAATTAAAAATATACAACTATTTGGTTCAGATGTAGAATTAGATATAGAGATTAAGAATCCTACATTACAGTACAAAAAGAAGGTCGAAGTTGATTGCTTGAAAGCTATTCATGAACATGCTTATGAAAAATCAAAAGTTAAAGTAAATCTTATTGTAAATGTTCCAGTAAAGGAAAATCTGATAAAGGGAAAACCTATTCCTGGAGTAAAAAATATTATAGCAGTATCATCTGGTAAGGGTGGTGTTGGAAAATCAACTATTACGGCAAATCTCGCAGTTGGACTGTCACATTTAGGTTATAAAGTTGGGGTGATTGATGCTGATATTTATGGTCCCTCTATGCATATCATGTTTGGTTTAGAGGGTGAATCACCTTTAACTGTTTCGGTTGAAGGTAAATCTAAAATTAAACCCCTTGAGAGTTTCGGCGTTAAATTGCTGTCAATTGGGTTTTTTGCACAAAGTCAGCAAGCTGTGGTTTGGAGAGGTCCTATGGCTTCTAAGGCTTTAAACCAATTATTGTGGGATACACATTGGGGCGAATTAGATTATTTAATCGTTGACTTGCCTCCAGGAACTGGAGATATTCATTTATCCCTAGTTCAATCAATTCCCTTAACGGGAGCAGTTATTGTAAGTACACCTCAAACTATAGCTTTAGCTGATGCACAAAAGGGGGTTAATATGTTTCGAATGGATAGTATTAATGTACCTGTTTTGGGCATGATAGAGAATATGGCTTATTTTACACCTAAAGAACTTCCTGATAATAAATATTATATATTCGGAAAAGAAGGTGCAAAAGGCTTAGCTGATCAAATGGATATTGATTTATTAGAGGAAATTCCAATTGTACAATCAATTCGAGAAGCTGCTGATGCTGGTAGGCCAGCAATTTTACAATTGACTACTCCAATTGCTCTCAAGCTTTTAAACATGAGTAAGAAAATAGTCACTGCAATTGAAAAAAGAAATGTAAATTTGCCAGATACACTGGTTGTTGATACATCAAAAGGGAAGGGTTGTTCATAAAATAAATATGGGAATAATAAAAGACAAAGAGATACTTGATAAAATTGAATTTTCTCTTCAAGAGATTAGGCCTTTCTTGGAGGCTGATGGAGGGGATATTAATTTTATTGAGCTTACTGACGATTGGATAGTGAAAGTTAAGTTAGTTGGTGCTTGTAGTACTTGCAGTATTAGTATGATGACTTTAAAAAATGGAGTTGAGATTGCTGTAAAGCGTGCAGTTCCAAGAGTTAAAGAAGTTATTGAAATTTCTTCATTATAATTATAACTTTACTATTGTTGTAAGTCGCTATTTAGAACTAATATAAATTATAAAATTAAACATTTCTCTATGTTTAAATTACATATAAAAATATAAATTTGCATCCGAAAAAAACTGCATACCAAACATTATATGATTACAAATCATAGCTTTAATTACCATAAATTACTTGTTTTAATTCTGACAATTTTTTCATATCAGCTATCTGCTGCTGATGTTGCAAAAGGTGAGCAAATTTTTAAACAGAATTGTACTGCATGTCATATGATAACTGATGCTAGGCTAGTTGGCCCGGGATTGAAAGGAGTTACTGATAAGTATGAAAAAGAATGGTTGGTAAAATGGATAAGAAATTCTCAAGAATTAATAGCAAGTGGAGATGAGAGAGCAATAAAAATCTATGAAGAGTACAATAAGACAGCAATGTCATCATTTTATTTTTCAGATGATGAATTCTCGGACTTATTTGCTTATCTAGCTGCACCTCCTGTTGAAGTTGAGCCTGTCTTAGCAACTAATGTGACTGCAGAAGAGAGTGGAATTAGTAATTCAACAATAATAATGATTATTGCCTTAATTTTATTAGTGTTAGTTTTTGTTTTATCTTCAGTAAAAAATAGTTTAAAGGAGAGTTTAGGGCAAAATACAGAAAGTATTTCTGAGGCCATAATTGTACAGAAAAATATATTTCTTTCCAACAATGCTTTCAAGCTATTTATGGTACTATTTATTGCTATTGTTGTGTTTAAGTTTACTTATGACAGCTTGATGGGGGTAGGTGTTACTACTAATTATCAACCAACTCAACCTATTGAGTTTTCTCACAAAATACATGCTGGAATAAATGGTGTTGATTGTAATTACTGTCACACTAGTGCAAGAAAAAGCAAGCATTCAGGAATTCCTTCAGCTAATGTTTGTATGAATTGTCACACATATATTAATGAAGGTGCAGTAAATGGAAAAGTAGAAATTCAAAAAATATATGATGCAATTGGTTTTGATTCAGATTCTAGAACTTATATTCCAGGTTATGAGAAGAAGCCAATTGAATGGATAAGAATACATAATTTACCTGATCACGCATACTTCAATCACTCTCAACATGTTGTGGTTGGTGAATTAGAATGTCAGGAATGTCATGGTCCAGTTGAGGAAATGGATGTGTTATATCAGTATTCAGAGCTAACTATGGGGTGGTGTATTGATTGTCATAGAGAAACGGAAGTGAAAATGGAAGGTAATGGCTATTACACTCACTTACACGAACAGCTAAAAGAAAAATATAAAGGCGAAGCAATTACAGTTGCTAAGATGGGTGGTTTAGAATGTTCTAAATGTCATTATTAATAAATTGCAGAGTATGAAAAATAATAAAAAATATTGGAAGGGCTTAGCGCAATTAGAAAATAATCCTGATATTGAGAAGTTAGCTCATAATGAGTTTGCAGAGAAATTACCTCTTGATGATTTTTTGTCTGATGACTTATCTAGTACTAATACTTCAAGGAGAGATTTTCTAAAATTTTTAGGATTTACTACTGCTGCTGCAACTTTAGCTTCTTGCGAAGCTCCTATTGTAAAATCTATTCCTTATCTTATTAAACCGGATGAAATAATTCCAGGAGTGGCAAATTATTATGCAACTACTATTTATGATGGTAGAGATTATGCTAGTGTTTTAGTTAAAAATAGAGAGGGTCGTCCAATAAAGATTGAAAATAATAAAACTTGTACAAACGCTAGAGTTCAAGCCTCTGTTTTATCATTATATGATTCAGCACGTTTAAAGACTCCATTAAAAAATGGTGTTGAGGCGGAATGGTTGGAAGTAGACTCAGATATAAAGGATCGATTATCTAAAATTAAGGACAAAAAAATAATTTTATTAACAGCTACTATATTAAGTCCTTCTATTATAAGTTTGCTAGAAAATTTGTCTAAAAAATATAAAAATGTAGAGCACATTATGCATGATGCTGTTCCGTATGATGGAATTTTAAATGCAAATGAAGAATCTTTTGGTTTACGAGCAATTCCTAGTTACTATTTTTCTAAAGCAAATGTTATAGTTTCTTTTGGAGCTGATTTTATTGGTAACTGGCTTAATAATGACTACTCAACAGACTATATTTCTGGTAGGAATCCTAAAAAAGGAATGATGTCTAAGCATTATCAAATAGAGACAAATTTATCTCTATCAGGATCTAATGCTGATAAACGAATTGTAATAAAGCCTTCTGAACAGAAAGTTTTATTATCTGATTTATATAGTTCGTTATCTTCTGGGTCAGATCCAAAAGATAATAGGTTATCAGAAATAGTTAAAAAATTAAAAGCCAACAAGGGTAGTTCTATTATTGTATGTGATAGTAATGATAAAAAAACTCAACTAATAGTTAATGCAATCAATTATATTTTAGGGAATTATGACCAAACGATGTCTATAGCTATGCCATCTTATATTAGGCAAGGTAATACTGCTAAGGTCAATAACCTTATTGAAGAGATGGGAAATAATGAGATTGGAGCTTTAATAACCTATAAGGTTAATCCAGCATATAATCTCCATAATGCTAAAGATTTTTCTAATGCTTTATCTAAAGTACCTTTAACAATTTCAACTTCTCTATATAATGATGAAACGGCATCGCTAATGGAATATGTTTGTCCAGATAATCATAATTTAGAAAGCTGGGGAGATGCTCATCCATCTTACAATACATACAGTTTGATGCAGCCAACTATTGCACCTCTATTCAATACTAGGCAGTTTGAGGAAACCTTACTAAAATGGCTAGATGACAGCGATTATAATAGTTTCTTGTCTGATTTTTGGCGTAAAAGAGGAGTTAATTGGGAAAAAGCTGTTCATGATGGGTTTTTTAATATTAAAGATAGAAAATCTCAAGTAACTAGTATTGCAAAATTAAATGAGAATGTATTATCTTTCGAAATAAATAATATAAATAAAATTGAGTTAGCTTTATACGAAAAAATTGGAATAGGGGATGGTACTCAAGCAAATAATCCTTGGCTTCAAGAGTTGCCAGATCCAATATCCAGAGCATGCTGGGATAATTATATTACTATTTCTGCAGTAACTGCAAAAAACCTTAATTTAAAGAACTGGAATGTAGCAAATGGAGCTTTAAATGGTAGTTTAGTTAATGTAATATCAGATGATATTGTCATAAAAAAAGTTCCAGTAATGATACAGCCAGGTCAAGCTAATAATACAGTTGGATTATCTTTAGGTTATGGAAGAATGAAGTCTGGAAAAGCTGCAAATGGTATTGGATTAAATGCATTTCCATTATTAAATTCAAAATTTATTGCTTTAGAGAACATTGAGGGTGAACATGAATTTGCTTCTACTCAATTACATCATACCATGATGGGTAGAGATATGGTTAAAGAAACATCATTGGCAGAGTATATCAATAATCCATCATCAGGAAATCACACTGATACTTATCCTACTTGGAAGGGGGATCTTAAAGCTGACGAATTAACTTTTTATGATCAACAAGATCTTAAAACAGGACATTTTTGGAATCTATCAATTGACTTAACATCTTGTACTGGTTGTGCAGAATGTGTTATTGCGTGTCAGGCAGAAAACAATATTCCTGTAGTTGGTAAACAAGAAATTAGAAATAGTCGTGACATGCACTGGATGCGTATTGATCGTTATTATTCATCTGATATGACTCAAGAGTTGGCATCAAAAAATGATGTTTCTACAATTGATATGTATAAGGAAATGGAGGAGCCATCTGAAAATCCAGAGGTAGTTTTTCAGCCTGTTATGTGTCAGCACTGTAACAATGCTCCATGTGAGAATGTTTGTCCTGTGGCAGCTACTACGCATAGTAACGAAGGATTGAATCAGATGACTTACAACAGGTGTGTTGGCACAAGGTATTGTGCGAATAATTGTCCTTATAAAGTAAGAAGGTTTAATTGGTTCCAATATTCAGATAATGATAAGTTTGACTTTAATATGAATGATGATTATGGTAAAATGGTTTTAAATCCTGATGTTGTTGTAAGATCAAGAGGTGTTATTGAAAAGTGCAGTATGTGTATTCAGAAAATACAAGAACTAAAATTAAATGCAAAGAAAGAAGGAAGACCGGTACTAGATGAGGAAGCACAAACTGTTTGCGCATCTTCATGCTCTACTAATGCTATTGTTTTTGGAGATTCAAACAACAAAGAAAGCGAAGTCTATAAGCTTAAAAATGATGAAAGAGCCTACGATTTATTGGATCATTTAAATGTTGACCCTTCTGTTTTTTATCAAACTAAAGTACGAAACAAATCCTAATGCAAAAAGAATCAAAAATAAGAGATCCTTTAATTCTTGGAAACAAGACTTATCATGATATAACAAGAGATATTGCAAGACCTGTTGAAGGTAAGGCAAACAAGTATTGGTGGATTTTATTTTCTTTAGCTGCAGTTTTGATGTTGTGGGGTTTTGCTTGTATGGCATACACAATTGGGACTGGTATAGGTGCTTGGGGTTTAAATAGAACAGTTAATTGGGCTTGGGATATCACTAATTTTGTATGGTGGATTGGTATTGGACATGCTGGTACATTAATTTCTGCAGTTTTATTATTGTTTAGACAGAAATGGAGAATGGCTATTAATAGATCTGCTGAAGCAATGACTATTTTTGGAGTAGCTCAAGCAGCACTATTCCCACTTATACACATGGGTAGGCCCTGGTTAGCTTATTGGGTTTTCCCAATACCAAATCAGTTTGGTTCATTGTGGGTTAACTTTAACTCACCTTTATTGTGGGATGTATTTGCTATTTCAACTTATTTTTCCGTTTCTTGTGTCTTCTGGTATATTGGTTTAATTCCAGATTTTGCAATGCTTAGGGATAGAATTGACAAGAAATTATCCCCAATGAAGAAGAATCTTTATGGTTTAATGGCGTTTGGATGGAGTGGTAAGGCTAAACATTGGCAAAGGTTTGAGGAGGTATGCTTAGTGTTAGCCGGTCTTGCTACACCTCTTGTTTTTTCTGTACATTCGATTGTAAGTATGGATTTTGCTACCTCTATTATCCCAGGATGGCATACTACAATATTCCCGCCTTATTTTGTTCTTGGAGCACTTTTTTCGGGATTTGCTATGGTTGAAACATTATTAATTATCATGAGAAAGGTTGTTAATATGGAGGCTTACATTACCATTAAGCATATAGAATATATGAATGTCATTATTCTCTTCACAGGTTCTTTAGTTGGAGTTGCGTATATTACAGAACTTTTTATGGCTTGGTACTCAGGTGTGGAATTTGAACAGTATGCATTCCTAAATCGTGCAACAGGACCTTATTGGTGGGCATATGCTAGTATGATGACTTGTAATGTGGTAATTCCTCAACTTTATTGGATATATAAAATAAGAACCTCATTTGTAGCTACATTTATATTGTCAATATTTGTTAATATAGGAATGTGGTTTGAACGTTTTGTAATTATTGTTACTTCTCTTCATAGAGATTTTCTTCCTTCATCATGGACTATGTTTTCACCTACCTTTATTGATATTGGAATTTTTGTTGGAACAATTGGATTCTTTTTTGTTTTATTTCTACTTTATGCAAGAGCATTTCCTGTTATTGCGCA
The DNA here is from genome assembly GCA_905181635.1 of uncultured Flavobacteriales bacterium. Taxonomy (GTDB): domain Bacteria; phylum Bacteroidota; class Bacteroidia; order Flavobacteriales; family BACL11; genus UWMA-0277. The sequence continues at coordinate 236,206 of CAJIYM010000004.1, read as the reverse complement.
AGCTGAGATAAAGAGTATACTCAAATCATCAGGTTCTGAATATAAAAAGTAAAAATGAGAGATAAAATTATACATGCAATTTTTGATGATGAACAAGATGTCTTGACAGTTGTTAAAGACTTAAAAGACAGCAATATAGTTGTTAATGAAGTGTATAGTCCATTTCCAATACATGGTCTTGACCCTATTTTAGGTCTTAAGGAGACAAGAATGGCTATTACAGCATTTATTTATGGCTGTATTGGACTAAGTTTTGGAGGACTTTTGATTTATTACATTATGATTTCGGGCGTTGGAAAAAGTTGGCCAATGAATATAGGAGGGAAACCAAATTCTACATTTTACCATAACCTTCCTTCTTTTGTTCCAATTATTTTTGAGTGTACCGTACTTTTTGCAGCTCATTTAATGTCAATTACGTATTTAATTAGAAATAATTTATATCCGGGTAGCAAAACAACAAGCCCTGATCCAAGGACGACTGATGATAAATTCTTAGTTGAAATTCTTTATAATGAAGATAAAAATAATGTTGTAAGATTACTTGAAAAATCTAATGTTACTGAAATAAATGAGAAAGATGAAAGCTAAATTTTTTATAATTTGCAGTATTGGTTTGTTGCTTGCTTCTTGTGGTAATGATGGTAGAGGGTATGAGTATATGCCAGATATGTATCGTTCTCCATCTTTAGAAACATATGGAAAAAACAAAGTTTTTAGTGATAGCCTTAATGCTAGAGATCCCGTAAAAGGTACTATTGCAAGAGGCTATTTGACAACATTTAGTTTTGGGCCTAGTCAAGAAGATTATCTACTTGCAGGGAAAAAAGCTACTAACCCATATGACACTAATGATAAAAATACTGGTGAAGGTAAAGCTCTTTATGCAATGTTTTGTAAGCATTGCCATGGGCCTAATGGCGCAGGGGGAGGATCAATAACTCATCCAGTATACTCTGCTATCCCTCACTATAACGACAGTGTTCTGCTTAGGAGATCAGGCAACACTATGCGAGAATTAACTACAGGGCAGATATTTCATGCAATTACTTATGGCTTAAATGCAATGGGACCTCATTCTTCTCAGCTAACAGAAGAAGAAAGATGGAAGGTTGTTTTATATGTTCAAGCACTTCAGAATTACAGTAATGAATAAATTAGATAATATAAATATGTATACTCTAAATAAGAATTTGAGTGTAGCCTCATTGGTTATGATTATAATTGGGCTATTTTCAATTGCAATTGCATTTATTTTTGATAATCATGCTGCTTGGACAAATCTATTGTTTAATAATTATTTCTTTCTTGGTATTTCTATATTTGCTGTATTTTTTATTGCATTACAACATGTTGCCGAAGCCGGTTGGTCTATAGCTATCAAAAGAGTGCCTGAAGCTATAATGACCTTTTTGCCTTACACTTGCTTTGTTATGTTATTTATTGTAGTGACTGCTGTTTTTCATTTTGGAGGTAACCATATTTATCATTGGCTAGAAGATGGTATTATGACTGAGGGCGCTCCTAATTATGATAAAATAATAGCAGGAAAGGAACCGTATTTAAATTCAATGTTTTTTCTTTTTAGGTCATTTTTATATGTCGGTATTTGGCTATATTGCGCAAAAAGATTAAGGCAAATTTCTTTAGATGGTGACAATGAAGGTGGTATTGGTGAAAAGTCATATTGGAAGGGTCTTAAAGTGTCTGCATGGTTTATTGTATTATTTGCTGTGACTTCTTCAACTGCTTCTTGGGATTGGATTATGTCTATTGATGCACATTGGTTTAGTACATTATTTGGTTGGTATATTTTCAGTGAGTGGGCCACAATTGGTTTTACATCAATTTTATTGTTAGCATTATTGCTTAACAAGCAAGGTTATTTAAAGCATTTAAACGATAGTCATATTCATGATTTAGGAAAGTTAATTTTTGCTTTTTCCATTGTATGGACTTATATGTGGTTCTCGCAATTTATGCTAATTTGGTATGCAAATATACCTGAGGAAGTTACCTATCATCTTGAAAGAATAGAGCTCGAAAATTATAGATTTCTTTTCTGGTTTAGTCTTGCAATTAATTTTATTGTTCCAACACTCTTTCTGATGAGTAGAGATGCTAAGAGAAATAGGAATCGTCTTGTATTTGTTTGTTTAGTCATTTTAATTGGACATTGGATTAATTCATATCTATTGTTTGCCCCAGGAACACTACATGAGCATGGACATCTAGGATTACTTGAGATAGGTGTAGGTATTGGTTTTCTTGGATTTTTCTTAAGAGTTTTCATGTCAAATTTAGCTAAAAGAAATATTGAAGTAAAGCATCATCCTTTTTTAGAAGAAAGTCAGAACTTACACACTTAATAGTTTATTGTTAATATAAAAATCAAGGGTCAGCTACACTGGCTCTTTTTTTGTCAATTATTGTTTATATTTGCTATCAAAATGAGTGAAAACCTAAATCCTGAGCATAAAGTTGATTCTGAAGAGGAGTTAGCGGTAGAGCAAGTATTGCGCCCTAAATTATTTGATGATTTTGAGGGCCAAGAAAAAATTGTAGATAATTTGGAAGTATTTATTAAAGCCGCTAAAGAGAGAGAAGAAGCGCTAGACCATGTTTTACTGCATGGTCCTCCTGGGCTAGGCAAAACTACTTTAGCAAATATTATTGCAAATGAGCTTGAGGTAGGTATTAAAACTACATCTGGGCCTGTTTTGGATAAGCCAGGAGATTTAGCTGGTTTACTCACTAACTTGGAAGATAGAGATGTTTTATTTATTGATGAAATTCACAGGTTAAACCCTATAGTTGAGGAGTATTTGTATTCAGCTATGGAAGATTATCAAATTGATATTATGATTGAGTCAGGCCCGAATGCACGTTCTGTTCAAATAAAAATAAATCCTTTTACTTTAATTGGTGCAACTACTCGATCAGGTTTATTGACAGCCCCTCTCAGAGCTCGCTTTGGAATTAACTCTCGTCTTGAATATTATAAAATTGATTTATTATCTAAAATTGTAAACAGATCCTCTTCCATTTTGGATGTAAGTATAGCAAAGGATGCAGCTATTGAAATTGCAGGAAGGAGTAGAGGCACTCCAAGAATTGCAAATGCTTTATTAAGGCGAGTACGTGATTTTGCGCAAATTAAAGGAGACGGTAGTATTGATAAGAAGATCACTCAATTTTCTTTAACAGCTTTAAGTGTAGATGAGCATGGTCTTGATGAAATGGATAATAGAATTTTGACAACTATCATTGATAAGTTTAATGGTGGCCCAGTTGGGCTGACAACTATAGCTACTGCTGTAGGAGAGCAAGCTGGCACTATTGAAGAGGTGTATGAGCCTTTTTTAATTATGGAAGGTTATCTAATGCGAACTTCTAGAGGTCGTCAAGCTACAGAATTAGCCTTTAAGCATCTGGGAAGAATTAAGCCAGCTAATCAAGCAAATTTATTTTAGTATACTTTATCAAAAACTTCTAGAATTGTTTCCTTGTAATGAGAGAAATAGGTTAATGCCCAAATCTTTAAAGCTGCTGTTTCATGTTTGCTAATCCATCTAGCGCTTTTTTGTAATTCTTTTTTAAATAGTCCTTTATCAAAGCTTACCTTCTGAAGTATTTTTTTACTGAATTCTAACATCGGATTTATAGTTTATAACACAATAACCCAAAATTTAATATTTTATTGTTTTTCTCCCCAACTATATGATTTATTCTCTAAACCACTTAGCATCAAAACTCGATCAATTACAGTGGCAGCAAGTTCTTCAAAGTTTTGCGGATTGCTATAAAATGATGGAGTTGCAGGGCATATAATTCCTCCTGCTTCAGTGATAATTTTCATATTATTAATATGAATTAAACTAAGTGGTGTTTCTCTGGCTACAATTACGAGTTTCCTTCTTTCTTTTAAGATAACATCAGCAGCTCTAGTTGTTAAATCATTACTTATTCCTGTAGCAATCCTTCCCATAGTTCCCATTGAGCAAGGACAAATAATCATTGTACCAAAATTTGCCGAGCCACTTGCAAAGGGAGCCATAAAATCCATCTTCTCATAAAAAGTAAAAGGATAATTATTGTAATTTGAATTGCCTAACTCTGTTTGCCATACATATTTTGCGTTTTCGCTCATTAAAACGCCAACTACTTCTATTTGTTCTTTTAGTTGTACTAATTTATCAAATAGGACCTTTGCGTATATTGATCCGCTTGCTCCTGAAACTGAAATTATTATTTTGTGTTTTGTGTTCATAATAGAAAGTAGTGTAATGCGAAACTCATTACAGAATTGTATTGTCCTTTGTTAAATTGAAAAGTAGTACCTGAAGCATGTGCTCTTATTGGCAGAATAGAATTACTGATTCGACTATTTAATATTAATCGATTATTAATAAAATAATTAATTCCTATAAAAATACTAATATCTGTTCTATTGAATTTTTTTGAACTGTTGGCGGAAATCTGACCGTAAATATCATTATCAGAAGCAGAAATTAGAAATGCAGTTTCAATTCCTCCTTCAATCGCTATTGTACGGCTTTGTTGATATTTTATAAGTACCGGGATTTCAACATAAGATAAACTAATGTCTGAATAGCTATTTTCGTTCATATTTGGATTATTACTGCCTTTCTGAATAAAAGTCATTTCCATTTGACCCTTTACTACATTATTAAGTTGCAAATCAATAAAGCCTCCAATTAACAATCCTGCTTTTTTAAAACCTCCTAAATTGTCTCCAGAAACCTGTGACGTACTAAGCCCTAGAATCATTCCCCCTCCAAAACTCTGTGCTTTAATGCTTATTGAAAAAAATAAACAACAAAGCAATAGTGTAAATGTCTTTCTCATATTATCTTAAACTAACACCAACACCTAAAGTAGCTGTTGGGTAGTCTGCAAAAGTATAATCTGCCTGAATTGTTACTAGAGTTAGATTTAATCTTAATCCAATATTTTTCCTTAAATTTTTATTAGATATAAAATCTACTTCTAATTTTTCTTCAAATTGAATTCCACCTAAATCAAAATTAGCATCTGTCATAAAAGTTGTACTTGCTGAGTTGTATCCTAATCCAATATAGCCAGTGATCATTAATATTTTTTTTGATGCAACTAAATTAACAGTAGTAGCCTTAGTCTGAAGAGAAACTTTTTGTCCAGCTATTTTTAATTCTGTATTCAAAGAGGTGTAACCTCCTTGAAATGAAAGGCTCATTGGAATAGCATTACCAATTCCAGGTATCCATTGTAATAAATCATGTTTTACTCCAACTCCAAATAGATTTACATTAATATTATCGCCAACATTTAACATTGGCATGTACCTTATGTCAATAGCCGTATTTTTAATTAAACCAATACCTGCTTGAATCATAGGTAATGGTATTGCAGGAGTTTTAAATCCTCCAGGCATATCAAAATCTGTATTGTTATATGTCATTGCAGTTACATCAGAGCTTCCAAATATAGTAGATGCTTTATCTTTAGTGGAATTAAAAGTTCCCCCACCAGCATCCTCAATATTAAAAGTTTCTGCAGAATTTGGGATAATAACAGTATTTATAGTAAATGTTAGATCAAAGCCACCTAAACTGTGTGGTCTTGCAGTATTATACCACCCACTATTTAAACCTGTCCCAAAACTTTCAGCCATTGGAGAGAAATAGGCTTCAATAAGTTTTCCTCCTTGTGCAATGTCATCTGCAAGAATATTTTGGATTTGACCAAAAGAACTTAATCCAGAAAAGATTGCCAAGATTGTTAATAGATTTTTTTTCATAATGTTAAGTTTATTTATTCATTAAATGAGCTTCTTCAACTTGTAGTATTTCTTTATTAGTATTGTCATAAATATAAGCAATAACTGACATATTTAAAGCATCCCATCCTCCTGAATTTCCATTGCCTAGTTCTGCTGTATTTTCAGAATAATTAATATTAAATTGTTCTAAAGAGATTAAATCATAATTGATTATTTTTTCAATTTTATCAGAGATAGAATAATTACTTGAAGTACTTAAATTTTCATTAGAAAGTAAAGACCTTAAAGCGTGATTGTGTTCGTAATTTTCAACATCTTCAGATCCATCTTTTTGCCAGTTGATAATATTACTTTCAATTATACAAACTACTAAATTATAATCCCCATTTATATTATTTAATATTTCTGTTTGGACAGTTATTATCCCTTCATTTACAGAAATACTAATGCCAAAATCAGTTTCTTTTTCTAGCTCAGTGATTACTCTAGCCAGCCATTCATCTTTACCGAGTCTATGTCCACTTGGGTATCCTGTTCTGTTAATCATTCCTCCTGGCAGTCCCATCTCAGAAATCCCAAATAATTCATCCCATTCTTTTCCCCACTTTGTTCTGAAATCATATTGATAATTTGGTGCTTGGCTTAAAGGGTAAGGTCTTGCAAATGATTTGCTGACATGTAGCGCCATACCGATAATCCGATCTCCATAAAGACTATGTATTGCTTCTAGTTCTCTTGCAGCTGATGGGCAATTTTGACATGTATGGCCTGTAAAATCTTCAATTAATATTTTTTTGACATAAGTGGTAGTGTCTGTAAGTGCAATATTTTCTGTGTCAATTTCATAAGGTCCTTCAATAATATCACATGATGTGATAATTAAAATTAAACTAAAAAGTGTGATTATATTTTTCATATTAAAAACTTGAAGATATTGTTAAACTAAATCCGTTTGATGAAGGAACTTCTTTGCATACTCCTCCAACGCAGAAAATTCCTGCTCTTTTTTTCCCATATCCAATAGCAATTCTGTTAGCTCCTTTTAAGAAGCCACAATTTATATTTACATAATGTAGTTGCTTACTTGCTTTATTATTCCCCCAGTTGTACATGTCTTGTACTGCAAAAAACCAATTTGGAGATATAGTATATTCTGCTAATCCCATACTCCAACTTCCTTCCCCACCGTCAGCTAATAATTCTTGCAATTCAATACGAATAGTATGCCCTTTCTTAATTTTATAACTTATATCTGCAATAGCAATAGTGGATTCAACGACTCCGTAAGTTCCAGGCGTTTTTCCTTCTAATACATCTTTATTGTAGGATTGTTTAGCTAATATAGCAGTTACTTGAATTCTCTTATTAATTTTTTTGTAGATCTCTAAGTTTATATCTCTGTAGTATAGTTCTTCTCCTTTAATACTAACAAACATTGGATTGTGCTCCTCATTGTCATTCAAGTATGAGTTTCCTCCATTTAGAGCATTAATCCTAGAAAAATTAAATATTATTTTTGTGCCATATTTCCCCCCTAAAAGACTACCCTTTTTAATTTTATAGAATACATCAATTTGAGTACCAAACTCACCTTCTGACTGAGTTGCAGATGGGTAAAGGGCTAATAAAGTATAAGTATGTTGCTTGGTTAGTGTAGGTATGTAATTGATTATATATTGTTTTTCTTGAGCTCTTTCTGAGCGGAATTCCATGTGATCTACTCTATGCATTTCCGCTATAATCCCAAATCCTCTTTTTGAGTAGGTAAGACTACTCATTAATGCATTTCCATTTGCATAATTATTTCCTTCAGTAGTTAGCGATCCTACAGGGTCGTTTAGCTTAATTGCATATTCTCCTGAATAGTTCCATCCTCCATTTATTATATTTAAACGAGATGAATAGGCAGCAACATTCTGAGGTAATTTAAATTTAGGATTGATATCTGCTTGAAATCTACTTATGAACCCTTGCCCAATAATTATTCTTGTTTTTGATTCAAAATTTAAAACTTCATTAATATTAACTTCAGCATCAGCTCCTCTGATTATGCCATCAGCATAAGTAAAATAAGTTCTGCTCTTTCCTATAAATGTCTTTAAATAAACCCCTTTTAATGGACTGTATTTTAAGCGAATTCCATCCATTGCGTTATCAACCCCTAAGCCTTTGTTTTCATAGCTTCTGAAAATTAATCCGCTTCCAATTTGTTCGTAATAGTTTCCAGCGGTTACTTCAAGCCCATCAACAGTATATGAGGCATAGCGGAATGGAATCCCATTTCCTTTATAACTATCATCAAAATCTAGAAGTGCATTTAGATAGCTTTCGTAACGCAAGCCAGCAATAAAATCACCTTTCGTGTAATTAATGTTTAAGTAAGCGTTATTAAGAATAATTTCATCAGCTGCTTCTGCACCAATAAGTTCATCCTCTTGATAGCTTTGCATGTTCAAATCAAAGTTTCCGTGAATTTCACTACTATTATTTTGAGAGAAACCATTAAGTGCTAAAAAGGATAAAATTAAAGTATAGGTTATTTTTTTTAACATTAGTGTGCTAGTTTTTTAATTTGTTCAAACAGCTCATCTTCATCGCCATCAACATATCCTTTGTGTTGCCAAATTATTTCTTTTTTACTGTTTAATAAAAATGTATGTGGTACTGTTGAAATTCCCATTGCCCTTTTTAAATCACCATTTTGATCTATATAAACTTCATAATCCCAGTCAGATGCATTAACATAAGGTGCGACCTTACCCATTGATCTTGAATTATCAATTGAAATAGCCACAAGCTTTACACCTGTTTCATCTTGCCAATCTTCATAGACCTCTGCAATAGTATTAAGTTCTTTTTTACAAGGTTTACACCATGTAGCCCAGAAACTTATTACAATTGGCTTGCCATTATTCTCTATTTCTGAAATATTAATACTACCGCCATTAAGTGTTTTTAAATCTACAGAAGGTAAAGATCTGCTTTGAGCAATACTTATAGTCGAAAAGAGTGTAGTTGCTAAAATCGATAAAAATAGTTTTCTCATTTTATTTGTTTTTATTTTTGGCTAATTTAATAATAATAGCTGAATTAAGATATAATAAAAAACCCTGAAAAATTCAGGGTTTTTTATTGGATTATATGTTGTATAGAATTACTTAGCTACAGTAATTTTCTTTACAGCAATACCATTTTCTGTTTTAATGTTTAGCATATAAACACCATCAGATAGTGACTTAACATTAATAGTTTTAACATATTCTGATGATAAAACTACTTTACCAAATACATCAACGATTTCAATAGAAGTATAAGAGCCTTCAATCGTTAATACATCTTTTGCAGGGTTAGGGTACATTGAAAGGTTTGAAATCACTTCACTTACATCAGTTGCACTACATGCTGCATTACAATCAGTTATTGAAGTATATAACCCTGAACCTGTACCGGGATCTACACATCCGTTGATAGCATCACAATCCCAAGAAGCAGGTGGTCCGCCTTGAGAACCTGTTTTGAATGCACCACCATCAATATCTGTAAATACGCCTCCTGAAGTTAAAACTGTACCACTTCCATCAGTTACTGAAAAAGAACCAGTACCATATCCAGCATTTATTCCATCTCCATAAGAATCATAAATTGTAAATGTGTGACATTCATTTGTGTTTAAAGTTCCTGAAACAGGAGTTTCAATAGTTGTGCCATTAGCACCTAAATCACTGTAAGGGCCTCCAGATAAAACTATCATTCCGTTTGCATCTTTAATATCCCATGTAGTTTCTGATCCATATGCGTCAGTTACAATTTGAACAGTTATAAAAGTGTTAGTGTTTTGTGTTGCTAAAGAAACATAGAATGCAGCGGTTGGGTTGTTAGATGGATCTGAATCAATCATTCCATTAGGATAACTCGTATTGATAGTAACCGCATCATTACTTGTTAATCCAGTTAACACAGGTAATATAATGTTATCAGTTGCGTATGTTGTTAAATTTCCTGTCCAAGGTGTAGTAGATACACTAGTTCCGTTAACCGCCACGTCAATTGATAAAGATGTAAGGTTTACAAGACCATAATTTTGAATCATAATTTCTGGTACTATGTCACCTTCACAAGTTAGAGTTTCACCAGCATAATCAAATGTTCTAGCATCATTATCGTTTGATGCAGGAGCAGGACATGCACCTACTAAAGAATAAGGATTAGCTGACTGTCCACATTCAGTTACTATCCTATCAGGACATACTTGATATACAGTTGGCCAATATCCAATTTGATAATCTGAGGTAACTTGATCACTATTAGATCCAGCATATGTAGGTAGTATTGGGTAAGGAGTTCCAGTAACCCAGTCTCCTTGTGATCCAGCCCCTCCATTTAGTTCTGCTAAGGTTCCTCCATCACCCTCAATGAAAAACACCATTACATCATCAGTTGTGTTAGCGTTAACATTTGGATATCCTGCAGGGCCGTGATTCATATATAAATCTTCCAAAGCTCCTCCAGTGTGATAACTCCAACAAGGAGGACACCAAATTGCTGAAAAATCAAGAAAAACAGTATATCCTTGATCAAGTAAGGCATGCAAGTCATGACTATTACCATCTAAGTCCGTTAAAGTAAAGTTTGGAGCAACTGACCCATCAGGTAGCTGTGCTTTTACATTGTTTAGTGATAGTAGTGCAACCACTGCAATCAGTAATATTTTTTTCATTTTTTTTTTTTTGGATTAAATAATTTGTCAAATATACAAAAAATACAGTAATTTATGTGAATGTTAATTTAGAATCTTATGTATTAGGAAAATAAAAATATTAAAGTAAAATTTTGTACCTTTGAAAAAAAAACAATGAGAAAAATTATACTCTACATACTCGTTATCACGCAAATTAGCTTTGTTGCTGCACAAAGTTTAGTTGTTACTGGCGATAATTCTGTTTTGAATTCTGATATTTGCCTCACAACACATTCTAATTTGACAGTAAAAAATATTTCTAACAAGGAACATGTTATTGCCTGCGAGAAAAATGTAATCTCTCAGCCGGCTGGTATGTCAAATTATTTTTGTTGGGGAGGACTTTGTTATGGTTCTAACACTATAGTCTCTAGTGAATTTTTAACTCTGCAATCAGGTCAAGGAGATGCAGTTTCATTTGGAGGATATTTTGATGCCTATTGTGAACAAGGCATTGGAGTTGTCGAGTATTGTTTTTATCCTATTGCAGATACAATTGATAGAACATGCTTTACAGTTACTTACCATGGAAGTGCTACATCAGTTAATGATAATCCATACTATACAAATATTGGTGATTTCTATCCAAATCCTGCTAATGATATAGTTTATTTTAATTTTAATGGTAGTTTAGCAACTCTAAAATTGATTGATATTCTAGGAAATAATGTAAAAGAGATTTTACTTAGCCAAAAGGGAGTTAAAAAACTTGATTTATCTGATATGAATAAAGGAATTTATTTTGGAAATTTAATAGTGAATAATGAAGTTGTTTCAATTAAAAAATTGATTGTAAAATAATTAATTCTTTAAATAATAAATTAAAACCCTGCTCGAAAGCGCAGGGTTTTCTTTTTTATGGTGCTAAATATATTCAAATCATTAAATTTGCCTTCTTATATAGTTAAAGAAATATGGCAGAAAAAATAAGTAAGAAAGAGGCTTTGGCTTATCATGCAGAAGGAAGACCTGGTAAGATTGAGGTTGTGCCAACCAAACAACATAGTTCTCAAAGAGAACTTTCTTTAGCCTATTCCCCTGGAGTCGCCGAACCTTGCAAGCAGATTTCGAAAAAAAAAGATGATGTTTATAAATACACAGCCAAGGGAAATTTGGTTGCTGTTATTTCAAACGGAACAGCAGTGTTAGGTTTAGGAGATATAGGCCCTGAAGCATCAAAACCAGTAATGGAAGGGAAGGGATTATTATTTAAGATTTTCGCTGATATTGATGTTTTTGACATAGAAGTCGATGCAAGTGACGTTGATACATTTGTTCAAACTGTTAAAGCAATTGCTCCTACTTTTGGGGGGATTAATCTAGAAGATATAAAAGCACCAGAATGTTTTGAAATTGAAAGAAGACTTAAAGAAGAGCTTAATATTCCAGTCATGCATGATGATCAGCACGGGACAGCTATTATTTCTTCAGCTGCTTTATTGAATGCTTTAGAAATTGCCAAAAAAGATATTTCAAAAATTAAAATTGTAGTTAACGGCGCAGGTGCAGCAGCTATGTCCTGCTCAAAATTATACTTATCCTTAGGGGTAAAAAAGGAAAATATTGTCATGCTGGATAGCAAAGGAGTTATTAAGCAAAACAGGGAAGGGCTAAAAGGTAATAAGAAAATTTTTGCAACTAATAGAAGATGTGATTCGCTAGATGAAGCTATGAAAAATGCAGATGTTTTCTTAGGACTTTCAGTAGCAAATATTGTTACATCAGAAATGGTTCAATCTATGTCAAAACGCCCAATTGTATTTGCTTTAGCTAATCCCGATCCTGAGATTTCATACAAAGATGCTATGGCTTCTCGTGATGACATTATTATGGCCACAGGAAGATCTGATCATCCTAATCAAGTAAATAATGTGCTAGGCTTTCCTTATATTTTTAGGGGTTCCCTAGATGTAAGAGCAACTGAAATAAATGAAAATATGAAGTTAGCAGCTGTAAAGGCAATTGCTAATTTGGCTAAGGAAACAGTGTTAGATGAAATTAATTTAGCATATGATGATAATACTTTAACCTTTGGTTCCGAATATATTATTCCTAAACCTTTAGATCCTAGATTAATTACTGCTGTAGCTCCTGCAGTTGCTATGTCGGCAATTAGAAGTGGGGTGGCAAAGTTGGAAATTCCAGACTGGAACAAGTACCGTGAAAGTTTAAAAAAACGATTAGGTCTAGACAATAAGTTAATCAGAAATTTAACTGCTAGAGCAAAACGAAATCCTAAAAAAGTTGTTTTTGCTGAGGCTGAGCATTATAAAATATTAAAGGCTGCTCAACAGGTAAGTGATGAGGGGATTGCTACTCCAATTTTATTGGGAAGAAAACAGAAAATCATTGATTTAATTGAGGAGTTTTCTATTGAGCTTGAGGATTTAATCATTATAGATCCTAAAGCTATTTCGCAAGAAAAGAAAAGGGATGAGTATGGTGATATTCTTTGGGAAAAAAGAAAAAGAAAAGGACTTACTCAGTTTGAAGCTAGAAAATTAATGCGTGAGCGTAACTATTTTGGATCAATGATGGTAGAAAATGGAGAGGCAGACGCCTTAATTTCCGGTATTTCAAGAAATTATAGAACTACAATTAAGCCTGCACTTGAAGTTATTGGTAAGCAGGATGATGTGAAAAAGGTAGCTGGGATGTATATCATGAATACTAAAAAAGGAACGCTATTTTTAGCAGATACAACAATCAATACAAGCCCTACGGCTGAAGAATTAGTTGATATGAGTGAAATGATTGTTAAGTCGGTTAAAAAATTCAATATAACACCAAGGTTAGCCTTGTTATCATATTCTAATTTTGGTTCTACAAGAACTGAAGGATCTTCAAAAATGGCAAAAGCAACAGTTCTTTTGAAAGAAAGAAATCCTAATTTGATAGTAGAAGGGGAGATACAGGTAGACTTTGCTTTGAATAGTGAGAAAACGGCAGGTATTTTTCCATTTTCGGAATTAGCAGAGAAGCAAGCAAATACATTAATTTTCCCTAATCTTGAATCAGGTAATTTAGCTTATAAATTAATACAAGAAGTTGCAGAAGCTGACTCAATTGGTCCTATTTTAGTTGGAATGAAAAAGCCAGTACATATCTTGCAGTTAGGGTGTACAGTGCGTGAAATTATTAATATGGTAACCTTGTCGGTTGTCGATGCTCAAATAAAAAGATGATAACACATATACACGGAAAATTACTAGAAAAAACACCAACCTATGTTGTTGTTGATGTTAATGGTGTAGGTTATAAAATAAAAATATCTTTACAAACATTCTCTGCAATTGATGGAGAATTGTGTAAGTTATATACTCACCTTTCTGTAAAGGAAGATTCACATACTTTATTTGGTTTCTTTCAAGAAAGTGAACGTCATTTATTTCGAAATTTAATTTCTGTTTCAGGTGTTGGTCCAAGTACTGCTCAGGTAATACTATCAACTTATTCTCCCCAGGAAATTATTCATCATATAACTAGTGCTGATGTCAAAGCGGTACAAAGTGTGAAAGGAATAGGTGCGAAAACGGCCCAAAGAATTATTATTGACTTAAAAGATAAGGTCGCCAAAGGAATGCCTACTTCTGATCTATTGTTTGATGCTGTAGACAATACTATTAAGGCAGAGGCGTTATCTGCATTACTAGCTTTAGGATTTGCTAAAAAGGGGGCTGAAACTAAAATAGATAAAGTATTAAGATCAAACCCTGAAATTGTAACTGTTGAAGATTTAGTGAGAACGGCATTAAGCCAAATGTAACTACTATATTAGGAATTGAAAATCATTAGAAATCATAGTTTACTTTTATTAGTTTTTGCATTGTTTTTTGCAAATGCTCATGCTTTTGGGCAATCTTCCGATTCTTCTTTGGTGTATCCTTTTTCTGGCAATCAAAGCGGAGGTATGTTTATGAACACGCCTAGCAATATTAAGTCACAGGTTACTTATGATATTCTGAATAATCAATATACTCTTCAGAGTAAAATAGGAGGGTTAATGTTAGGGGGGTCGACTACACTGGATTTTAAAGAATATCAGCAATATAAAATGAAAAATTTTATTGCTGATTATTGGAATGATAGGTCAAATGAACGCGCAGGTAATCTGACTTCAGCTTTAGGCTTACCTAAATTATTTATTCCTGGTCAGGCATTTGATAAAATTTTTGGTGGTAATTCTGTTGATATTCGTCCTCAAGGTTCTGCTGAACTTATCTTTGGTTTAAAAACTAATAGATTGGATAACCCTGCCTTAACTGAAGAACAAAGAAAAACTACTTCATTTGATTTTCAAGAAAAGATACAAATGAATGTGATTGGTAAAATTGGTGATAAACTAAAACTAACTACTAACTTTAATACCGAAAGTACTTTTGATTTTGAGAATCAAATGAAATTGGAATATACAGGATACGAAGATGAAATTATAAAAAAGATAGAGATTGGAAATGTAAGTTTACCATTAAATGGAACATTAATTACAGGAAGTCAATCTCTTTTTGGTTTTAAAACACAGTTGCAATTTGGACGTACAACTATTACCGGAATTTTATCTCAGCAAAAAAGTACAAAATCAGAAATTGAAGTTAGTGGTGGAGCGCAAACATCTGAATTTGATGTGTATGCTGATCAATATGAGGCTAATAAACATTATTTCTTATCCCATTACTTTAAAGATCAATATGATGAAGCGTTAAAGAATTTACCATTTATAAATTCTGGAATAGATATTACTAAAATTGAGGTATGGGTAACCAATAAAACAGGAACTACAAACGATACAAGAAATATTGTTTCGTTTTTAGACTTAGGAGAAACAAATGGAAATATTTATAATACAGCATTTACTTTTCCGGGCAATAGTAATTTCCCTGATAATATTGCTGCGAATGATATGTTTACCTCCCTAACTACGCAATTTGCTGGAATACGAAATATTAATGATGTTAATAGCACATTGCAATCTACTTCATTGTCAAATGGAACAGATTTTGAAAAATTAGAAAGAGCACGAAAACTGTCAGAATCGGAATATTCTTTTCACAGACAGTTGGGTTATGTTTCACTTAATCAAGCTTTGAATAATGATGAGGTGTTAGCAATTGCTTTTCAATATACTATAGGGAGTGAGACTTTTCAAGTTGGAGAGTTAAGCACAACAGGGCCTAATGCACCAAACACACTAATTCTAAAATTGTTAAAGGGAACAAATTTCACACCCTCTTTACCAAACTGGAATTTAATGATGAAAAATATTTATGCTATTGGAGCTTATCAAATGAGTGAGGATGGCTTTATATTAGATGTAGTTTATGAAAATACGGAAGAGTCAGGAGCTTTAACAAATTATTTAAGTGAGCCAGAAGAACAAAATGTCAAGGGGATACCATTAATTAAACTATTAAATTTAGATAGATTGAATAAGCAGATGGATGTTCAGTCTGATGGTGTTTTTGATTATATGGAGGGTATTACAGTTAGATCATCAAATGGAAGGATAATTTTCCCAGTAAGAGAACCGTTTGGGAATCATTTAGTTTCTAAATTTAACGATCCAACTATTGCAGATAAATACTCTTATCAGATTTTATATGACTCTACTTTAACAGTTGCACAACAATTTCCTGAAAAGAATAAATTTCGATTAAAAGGTACTTATCAATCCTCATCTGGAGCTGAAATTCGTTTAAATGCTATGAATGTTCCAGAAGGTTCAGTAACGGTAACTGCAGGCTCTCAAAAATTGATTGAAAATCAGGATTATACTGTAGATTATATGTTGGGGCGCGTTACCATTATTAATGATGGAATATTAAGCTCAGGTGTGCCTATCAAAATTTCTTTAGAGAATAATTCTATGTTTGGTATTCAGAACAAGACGTTAGTTGGTTTACATGCGGATTATGAAATAAATAAGGATTTTTTAATTGGAGCAACTATGTTGAATCTCACTGAACGACCATATACAACAAAAATAAATTCTGGAGATGAGCCTATATCTAACACGATTTGGGGCTTAGATGCCAATTATCAAACTGAATTACCATGGTTAACTACTGCTATTGATAAGTTACCTTTAATTGAAACAAAGGCAAAATCAAGATTTATTGCAACTGCAGAATTTGCACATCTTATTCCCGGGCACCATCGTGCTGTTGGTAGTGAAGGTGTCTCGTATATTGATGATTTTGAGTCAAGTAGAACTTCAATTGACATAAAAAACATGGGAGCATGGAAGTTGGCTAGTATACCTCAGGGCCAACAAAACTTATTTGAAAATTCTAATGAAAATAATAATCTGATACTAGGTTTTAAAAGAGCAAAATTAGCTTGGTATACAATTGATCCTTTATTTTTCAGAAAGACATCTATTACACCTCCAAATGTAAATAAAAATTTAACATTAGAAAATGGAAATACAATTGCTCAACAATCTTATCATTATGCCCGTGAGGTTTTGGAAACTGAGGTGTTTCCAAATAAAGATCCTAATTTAGGAAGTCAAATAACAAACCTTTCAGTGTTAGACCTTGCTTATTATCCCGAAGAAAGAGGTCCAAATAATTACACTATCAACGGTATTGATGAGTATGGTAAATTAATTACCCCTAATCAAAGTTGGGGAGGGATAATGCGTAAATTAGAAACCAATGATTTTGAAGCTTCAAATATTGAATTTGTAGAGTTCTGGATGATGGATCCATTTAATGATGAGGATGGTTTATCAAATCATTCTGGAGGTGACATGTACATTCATCTAGGAAATGTTTCTGAAGATATATTAAAAGATGGTTATAAAAGCTTCGAGAATGGCTTGCCAAATTCAGCAATAGTTGAGGATGTAGATACTACTGCTTGGGGGAGGGTGCCAACAAATTTTTCCATTGTTGAAGCATTTGATAATGATCCTACATCTAGAGAATATCAAGATGTTGGTATGGATGGACTAAGAAATACTGATGAGAAACTTTTCTTTGATTCAGTTTATATTCAACAATTACTTACAACTTACGGTGCAGCCTCTTCAGTGTATAGTAATGCAGTTAGGGATCCATCTGCTGATGACTTTCATTATTTTAGAGGAAGTGATTTTGATGCTAAATCTGTAGGAATTTTAGAAAGGTATAAGAATTTTAATAATACAGAAGGAAATTCAGTTACCACTGATAATTCACCTGAAAGTTATCCTACCGCAGCATCTTCACAGCCCAATACAGAAGATTTAAATAGAGATTATACACTCAGTGAGACAGAAAGCTATTTTCAATATAAAGTTAGGCTAGATCCACAAGAAATGAATGTTGGCCAGAATTATATTTCAGATGTATTGGAAACTAATGTTAAAACTGAAAATGGACAAACAAGAAATATTAAATGGTATCAATTTAGAGTTCCTGTTTATCAGCCAGATAAATCCGTAGGTGGCATTAGAGATTTTAAATCTATTCGTTTTATGAGATTAGTGCTTACTGATTTTTATGAACCGA
This sequence comes from uncultured Flavobacteriales bacterium, assembly GCA_905181635.1. Classification (GTDB taxonomy): domain Bacteria; phylum Bacteroidota; class Bacteroidia; order Flavobacteriales; family BACL11; genus UWMA-0277. The sequence goes on along the minus strand of CAJIYM010000004.1, from coordinate 218,193 downwards.
TTATTTGCCGTTTTGCAACTTTTGATCTAGTTAGAGGTGAGTGGAGGAGATACAATTTTTCTTTAGCTGAGCCAGGTGAATATTTACCTAGTGATGATAATGGTGAAACTACATTTGATGTGTCTGCTGTTAATATTGAAGAGAATGGAAATCGTTCGCCAATTAACTATGTGTTACCGCCAGGTATAGAGCAGGAAGTAGACAATACTACCACTTCACTAAGGCAGCAGAACGAACAATCTTTAGTCCTTAAAGTTTGTAATCTAAAAGATGGAGACTCTAGAGCGACTTATAAAACATCAGATATTGACTTAAGAACTTATAAACGCATTAAAATGTTTGTTCACGCTGAGGGAGAAGAAGATAATTTAAAAGATGAAGATTTAACCTGTTTTTTAAGATTAGGAACTGATTTTACTTCAAACTATTATGAATATGAAATAGCTTTAAAACCAACTGAGCATGGTACTACAAGTCCTAATAATATTTGGCCATCACAAAATGAAATTGATATTGCATTTGAAATCTTTAAAAAGGCAAAGCAGGAAAGAAACTATAATAATACTGATGTAACTTCACCATACATAACATTTACTAGTGGAGGTAAGGTTACAGTAGTCGGAAATCCGAACTTAGCTCAAGTAAAAACAATCATGATTGGTGTTAGAAATCCAAAGAAAAAATCAATAGAAGATAACGATGACGGCTTATCTAAATGTGGTCAGATATGGGTTAATGAATTGAGATTAACTGACTTTGATGAGCAAGGTGGTTGGGCTGCAAATAGTAGAATTACTACTCGGTTAGCTGACTTTGGGAATGTTACGTTGTCTGGAAATATGAGTACGATAGGCTTTGGAAGTATTGAGAAAAAAGTAAATGAAAGACAGAAGTATAATGCTTATCAATATGATTTTTCATCTACTCTAAATGTAGACGAAGTTTTTCCTGAAAATTACGGATTAAAAATCCCCATGTATATAGGTAGATCACAAACTATAAAAAACCCTCAATATAATCCTCTTGACCCTGATCTTTTGTTAACCGAATCACTAGAATCATTACCTAATAAAGTTGCTAAAAATAATTTAAAAAACATTGTACAGGATTATGTGTCAAGAAAAAGCATAAATTTTACAAATGTGAGAAAAACTAAAATTCAGAAGAAAGGACAAAAAGCAAAAAAAGCTAGATTGTATGATATAGAGAATGTTACAGTTTCTTATTCCAAAAATGAAACTAAAATTAGAAATATAAATACTGAATACAATCGTACAGTAAATTATAGAGGAGCATTAACCTATAACTTTAATGCTCAACCAAATAATATAAAGCCTTTTTCCAAAATTAATTTTCCAAAATCAGCTTACTTTAGGCTTATTAAAGATTTTAATTTTAATACTATGCCTAAATCATTCTCTTTCAGAACTAATATTGATAGAAATTATAATGAAACCAAAATGAGGAACTTAAGTAATTCTAACATGCTTATATTTCCTACTTACAATAAATTTTTTCATTGGAATAGGTCTTATGAGTTAAAATATGATTTGACCAGATCATTAAAGTTAGATTTTTCTGTGAATCAACAAGCAAACATTGATGAGCCAGCAGGAAAGTTGGATAAATCAGATCCTTTTTTCAAGGATAAGATTGATTCCATTTGGAAAAATGTTTGGGACTATGGTAGGGCTAAAAACTATCATCAAACATTTGGTATGAACTATCAATTACCTTTGAATAAGATACCTATTCTAAACTTTATATCATTAAATACTAGATATAATGCAAGCTATCATTGGACAGCATCGCTTCCAGCAATTTCTTATCTTGGTAACAATATTCAAAACTCCAATTCAAAACAATACACTGGACAAATTAATCTAACAACCTTATATAATAAGGTGCCTTTTTTTAAAAAGCTTAATCAAGGAAGTAGAAAAGGTAGAGGAAGAAATACTGTAAAAAATAGGCAAGATCAAGAGGGTGATGACGCTAAAAGGAAATTTGAATTTGTAAAACATATTACACGTTTTGCTCTTGGAATTAAAAATGTGTCAATTAATTATTCTGAGAATCAAGGAACTTTTTTGCCGGGTTATCTTAATCTATCAAAAGTGTTAGGGCAAGATTGGTCCAGCCTTTCTCCAGGTTTGCCCTTTGTTTTTGGTAGTCAGTCAGACATAAGGCAACTAGGGGGTGAAAATGGATGGATTACGAAAAGTACTGATTTAAATACTATGTATAAGAACAATACTTCAACTAATCTAACTTTAAGAAGTACAGTTGAGCCTATTAAGCAATTTAGAATTGAGTTAACCGCAAATAAAACAACATCAGAGAATTATACAGAATATTATAGATGGGATGATGATATTGATAATTTTAATTCGTTTAGTCCTACAGAATCAGGTAGTTTTAGTATTTCATTCATCTCATTATTTACTGCTTTTAGAGGGGATAATGATAATGATGAATCATCAGTTTTTAATAATTTTAAGAATTACAGAAGTAATATTGCAAAACAATTAGCTGATAATAATCCTAATTTTAATGGTGGAATAGACCCTGTTACAGGATATCCTACTGAATATATTAATTATCCTGGCGATTCTTCAGCTACTTTAATAGGAGGGTATGGCGCGACCTCACAACAAGTGATGATTCCAGCATTTTTGTCAGCTTACAGTGGCTCAGATCCGTCTAAATCAAAGTTAACTGCTTTTCCAGCAATTCCATTCCCAAATTGGCGCATAACATATGATGGTTTTATAAAGATTCCGTACATTAAAAAGAACTTTAAACAATTTAGTATTAGCCATGCTTATCGTTCTACGTATTCGATAAGCTCTTATCAAACTAATTTGAATTATAAGGATATAAATAAAGATGGATTTACAAGTGAGATTAATTTCAATAACATGAGTTATCATGTCCAGAAAGAAATTTCTCAAGTAACAATTAATGAGCAATTTAGTCCGTTGTTTAAGGTGAATATGACTTGGAAAAATAGCTTGCTTACAAAAGTGGAGATTAAAAGAAGTAGGGTTTTGGCTCTTTCCTTGGCTAATAATCAAATTACTGAAACTGGATCGCAAGAGTATATTGTAGGAATTGGATATAGATTTAAAGATGTAGAATTTAATTTCTTGTCTGGTGGTAGAGGGAAGAAGATGTCAAGCGATTTAGATTTAAAATTAGACTTAAATATAAGGAGTAATAAAACAGTTATTCGAAAAGTGATTGAGGATCAGCAGCAACTAACTATGGGGCAACAGATAATTAGTGTTAAATTTTCAGCTGATTATGTGATGAATCAAAGATTAAATATTAAGTTATTTTATGATAGAGTGATTACAAATCCATTTATTTCAACTACTTTTCCAGGAGCAATTACTAACGCAGGATTTAGTTTGCGATTTACCTTAGCCGGATAATTTTATTTGCCAACAAAAAAATGTATTTTTGAAAAAAAAAATAAATGGAATTTCCAAAAGAATTAAAATATAGTAAGGACCATGAATGGCTAAGAGTTGAAGGAAGCAATGCCTATATTGGTGTTACAGAATTTGCCCAAGGAGAGTTAGGGGATATTGTTTTTGTTGATGTAGATACTGAAGGAGAAGAGCTCGAAAAAGAGGAGGTTTTTGGATCAATAGAGGCTGTTAAAACTGTTTCTGACTTATTTATGCCAATAAATGGAGAGGTTTTATCGTTTAATGAAAAGTTAGAGGATGATCCAGAATTAATTAATACAGATCCTTACGGGGAAGGTTGGATTGTTAAAATTACTATTTCAGATGTTACCGAATTAGATGAGTTACTTGACGCTTCAGCATATGAGGAATTAGTAGGATAAAATATATATTATGGAACCAAAAAAGAATCCAGAAGTAAATTTAGAAAGGAAAAGAGGCTTGTTTTTGCAGATAGGTTTAGTTATCGCTTTGTTAGTGGTACTTGGTGCTTTTGAGTATAAAACATTCGAGAAAATTGCCTATAATTTAGGTGCTTTAAGCCTTGATGATTTGGAAGAAGAAATTATTCCAATTACTAAGCAGGAAGTAAAGCCTCCCCCACCTCCCCCACCTCCTCCAGAAATAATTGAAATTGTTGAAGATGATGTGGTAATTGAGGATGAGATTGAGATTGAAGATACTGAGTCTGATGAAGATGAAGTGATTGAAATTATTGAAGAAGATGATGAAGAAGTATTTATGGTTGTTGAAAAAATGCCAGAATTTACATACAAGAAGAAAAAAGGTGCTGCAGCTATTTTTAAATTTATTAATGAGAAAGTAAATTACCCTGCTATTGCTAAAGAATATAACATAACAGGAAAAGTTTATGTTAGTTACGTTGTAGACAAGTCTGGGAAAGTCATTAATGTTAAGGTGGTTAGAGGTGTTGATAAAAATTTAGATGCTGAAGCTATAAGAGTTGTAAAGTTAATGTCTCCTTGGTATACTTCAGGCAAGCAAAGAGGTAAATCAGTAAATGTGCTACATACAATTCCTATTAATTTTACTTTGAATTAAGAACTTCATAATATTAAAAAGCCAAACATTAATGTTTGGCTTTTTTAATAAATATTTATTACATAATTTATAACCCTCCACACATATTTTCAGGACATACCCATTCATCAAATTCTTCTGAAGTGAGGTAACCTAAATTAATGCTTTCTTCTTTTAAAGTTGTTCCATTTAAATGAGCAGTTTTTGCAATCTTAGCTGATTTTTCATAACCAATCTTAGTGTTTAATGCGGTAACTAACATTAGGGAGTTATTTAAATTTTTTTTAAGGTTTTCGTAATTTGGTTTAATGCCCTGAGCACAATTTTTGTCAAATGAAACGCAAGCATCTCCAATTAAACGAGCTGATTGTAAAAAGTTGGCTGCCATTAGTGGTTTGAATACATTTAATTCATAATGTCCTTGCATTCCTCCAATAGTTATAGCTACATCATTTCCCATTACTTGTGCGCATACCATAGTAATAGCCTCACATTGTGTAGGGTTTACTTTTCCAGGCATGATAGATGAACCTGGTTCATTAGATGGAATGATAATTTCACTTATTCCACTTCTTGGTCCTGAAGCTAACATTCTAACATCATTAGCTATTTTATTTATTGAAACTGCTAATTGCTTTAAGGCTCCATGGCTCTCAACTATTGCATCATGAGCGGCTAAAGCTTCAAATTTATTTTCAGCACTTATAAACGGTAGTTCTGTGAAATCAGCTATATATTGTGCTACTAGATCAGAGTATCCTTCAGGAGTATTAATTCCTGTACCTACAGCCGTCCCCCCTAGAGCGATTTCTGACAAGTGATCTAAAGTGTTATCCAATGCCTTTAGTCCATGATTTAATTGTGAAACATATCCAGAGAATTCTTGTCCCAAAGTAAGTGGAGTGGCATCCATTAAATGAGTTCTTCCTATTTTAACTACTCTGTTAAAGGCTACTGATTTTGCTTCTAAAGTATCACGCAATTGCTTTATACTAGGTATTGTATTTTTAATAATAACTTTATAAGCTGCAATATGCATTCCTGTTGGGAAAGTATCGTTTGAGCTTTGTGATTTATTGACATCATCATTTGGGTGAATCACCTTATTTTCATCCTCCAAAATCCCTCCATTTATAACATGAGCACGATTAGCAATTACCTCATTAGTATTCATATTACTTTGCGTACCACTTCCTGTTTGCCAAATTACTAAAGGAAATTGGTCGTCATGTTTTCCATTCAATATTTCATCACAGACTATTGAGATTAAATCTCTTTTATTTTCAGAAAGAATACCAAGTTCACAATTTGTATGTGCGGCTGCTTTTTTAAGGTAAGCGAAACCATAAACTACCTCTAAAGGCATGCTTTCGGCAGCACCAATTTTAAAGTTATTTCTGCTTCTTTCTGTTTGGGCCCCCCAGTATTTGTCATACGGAACCTTTACGTCTCCCATTGTATCTTTTTCTATTCTATATTTCATCTTAAAATATTTTGATATTCTTTTTTGTTATTGTTAATTTGCTGTAAAATTAATGATTATGAAATTTCTAGGCTTTTTATTATTTGTATTTATTTTCTTAATGGCTTTTTGGTGTATTATTTTTCTTGCTAGTGTTATTCCTTACTTTATTTTTGTTTGGTTAAAAGAAGGGAAGCTAGAAGAAGATCAAATACCTTCTTAATCAAACAAGCTTAGTACCTTTTTAGGTGGTCTCCCTATAATACCTTGTTTATTTTTTATAACAATTGGTCGTTCAATTAATTTAGGATTTCTTTCCATTACTTTAATAATTTCAATATCACTCATTTCTTTTCCTTTATAATCATTTATCCATATTTCTTCATTTTTACGTATTAGGTCAATTGGTTTAATAGCTAGTTTTTTTACAATCCCTTTTATTTCGTCAAAACTTAAAGGATTTTTTAAATATTCAATTATTTTAAAATCAGTTATTTCTTTTTCAAGAAGAGCAAGTGTTTGTCTGCTTTTGCTGCATGTTGGATTATGGTATATCTTTATATTCATTATTTCTGTCCAAATTCCATTAAATATGCTTTTATAAAAGCATTCAAATCGCCATCTAATACTTTTTCAGGATTAGAAGACTCATAGCTGGTACGTAAATCTTTTACCATTTTGTAGGGATGCAAAACATAACTTCTTATTTGAGATCCCCACTCAATTTTCTTTTTTGTCCCCTCCAGTTTACTCTTTTCTTCTTCTTTTTTTCGTATCTCTAGTTCATAAAGTTGAGATTTTAGAAGTTGTATTGCTTTTGCTTTATTTTCTAACTGAGATCTAGACTCTGAATTTTCTATTGTAATTCCTGAAGGATTATGTTTTAAACGAACAGCAGACTCAGTTTTATTAACCCCTTGTCCTCCTGCACCACTTGCTCTAAAAGTATCCCAGCTTATTTCTGATGGATCAATTATTACCTCAATACTATCATCTGCAAGTGGATAAACAAATACTGATGCAAAGGTAGTGTGTCGTTTTGCATTAGAATCAAATGGTGAAATTCGAACCAACCTATGGACACCATTTTCTCCTTTTAAGTGTCCAAAAGCAAAGTCGCCTTCTATTTCAATGGTAACTGATTTGATACCTACTGGCTCTGCTTTTTGTAAGTCAAGGGTTTTTAATTTGTACTTGTTTTTCTCTCCCCACATTAGATACATTCTCATTAACATTTCTGCCCAATCTTGTCCTTCGGTTCCTCCTGCACCTGGGTTAATAGTTATTACTGCCGACATACTATCTTCTTCGGCACTTAACATATTTTTAAACTCTAATTCTTCAACTATTGATCTTGTTTTTTGTAGTTGTATTTCAAGTTCTTCTTCATCAGCTTCAAGTTCAATTAAAACAGAAAGTTCATCTATATTTGTAACTACTGAATTATATGATTTCAGCCAGTTTTTAAGTATACTTAGTTTCTTGAGTATGATTTGTGCTTTTTTAGGATTATCCCAGAAATTATTTCCTTGAGAAAGTGAGGTAAGATTATTTGCTTCTTTTTGTTTCTCAGTTATATTAATGAACTTATAAAGTTCATCTTTTCTTATGCTTAGTGATTTTATTTTTTCTTGGTCAACCATTTGTCAAAAGTAATTATTTATAGCTTAATTCTCTTATTTTGTCCCACACCAAATTATTTTCAAACCCTCTCTGTATCAAAAAGTTTGCAATTTTTGTTTTTCTGATAAATTGATTTTTATCTTTTGTACTACTTTCTTTTTGAAAAAATAATTTCTCAAGTACAAGGTTGTATTCATTTTCATCAATAACTTTTAGTCCTGTATTTATACAGATGATTGAAATCTGTTTTCGCTTTAGTTCATTAATTATTTTACGTCTTCCCCAATTTTTTATTCTAAATTTTCCTCTACAAAAGGAAGTGGCAAACCGTTCTTCATCAATAAACTTATCAGTAATTAATATTTCTAAAATGTGATCCTTTGTTGCTTGTTGTAATCCCCATTCACTTAGTTTTTGTAATACTTCCCACTGACACCTATCTTGTAAGGCACAATAATTTTTGATGCGCTCAATAGCAATACTGACGTCATAAACTTTTTTATTGTGCATTTTTCAAAGGTATTAAATATGATTATAAATATTACTTTTGTGTACATGCAAAACAAACAGGCAATTACTCTTTTATTCTTGGCAAATATTATTTCTGGTTTAGCCCAGGGAATTAGTATGGTTGCTATTCCTTGGTATTTTGTTAAGGTAGTTGCTCGCCCTGAATTTTTCACCTCTTCCTATGTTGTAATTACCTTCCTTACTTTGTTTTGGGGCTTGTATGCGGGCACTTTAATTGACAGGTATTCTAGAAAAAAACTTTTTATTATTATTAATGCTGTATGTGGTTTAATTATTGGAAGTATTGCTTTATATGGTTTTCACATGTCTTATTTAGCAGATTTTTTTGTTATTCTAGTTTTTGGTGTTACTATTTTTAATTACAACATACATTATCCTAATTTGTATGCTTTTGGGCAGGAGATTACAGAGTCAAAAAATTATGGAAAATTAAATTCCTATATTGAAGTACAGGGACAGACTACCTCAGTTTTAGCAGGTGCTTTTGCTGCTTTATTGCTTACAGGAACTCAAAATAATGTTTTAGAAATTGCAGGACTTAGTTTCGTTCTTCCATTTGATATTATTGCATGGGATATTTATGAAATTTTTCTTATGGATGCGATTACTTATATTTTTGTAATTTTTATTTTCATGATGATTAAATACAAGCCAATTGCTAAAGGTTTAGTACATAAGGGAGCTTTGTTTTCCCGCCTTATGGGGGGGGTTGTATATTTAAAAGAAAATCCTATCATTTTTATTTTTGGATTCCTTTCATATATGCTTTTCGCTTTTACTTTAGTTGAGGTACATGTTTTGCTTCCTTCTTATGTGCATCAGTTTTTAAAAATGGATGGTAATGTGTATGCTTCCGCAGAAATTTATTATTCTATTGGAGCTATACTTTCAGGGGTATTGGTCTTGAGAGTATTTAATAAATTAACTACTGTGGCTTCTATTATTTTTCTACTGATTATCGTTTCTGTTGCTTTTTACGCTATGGCAATTTACAATGTACTTTGGGTTTTCTTTTTAGGAAATTTGACGCTTGGCATTGCTAATTCAGGAGTGAGAATTTTAAGAACCACTTTTCTTTTTAATCATGTGCCTAATAACCTAATAGGTAGAGCTAATTCTGTTTTCAGTTCTTTAAATATTACGGTGAGGATGTTAATGATAGGTGCTTTTGCTTTACCTTTTTTTAATACTGATGATAATATTAGGTATGGATATTTTATTGGAGTGCTTTTAATGTTTCTGACGCTTATTCCGTTATTATATTGGTATAAGCGAATTATATCAGCGGAAAAAAATTAAATTATTTTATTACGCTATATTGTAGTAAGTGTAAACGCTCATCAGCAGTAATATCTATCTTCCTTCCAAACTTGTTGCTCCATTGCTTACTAATGGAAGTAGAAAACCAGCCTTCCTTTTTATTTATGTAACTTGCTACGAAAGGGTGTGTTGAGATGTGAATGTTCCCTTTATGAGATTCATTTAGACTGTGAAGTTTATTTTCAATCTGATCAATTAGCAATAAACTAGAATCAATTTTTCCATTACCAGAGCACATTGGGCAATTTTCTTGAGTATCAATATTCATTTCAGGGCGAACTCTTTGTCTTGTTATTTGTACTAAACCAAATCGAGTAGGAGGTAAGATATTATGTTTTGCTTTATCAGTGCTCATTGCTTCCTTCATTTTTTCAGTCAAGAGATTCCTGTTCTTCTCTTTTTTCATATCAATGAAATCAACAACAATAATTCCTCCCATATCTCTTAGGCGTAATTGTCTTGCTACTTCTTCTGCAGCCTCTAAGTTTACGGATAAAGCATTTGCTTCTTGATCTTTATTAGAGTCAACTTTTTTGCCACTATTAACATCAATTACATGAAGTGCTTCTGTATGTTCTATTACAAGATAAACTCCTTTTTTCATAGTTACATTTTTTCCAAATGCACCTTTTATTTGCTTGGTTACATTAAATTCTTGAAAGATTGGAGTTTCTTTTTTATGTAATAAGACAATCTTTTCTTGTTCAGGAGAAATTCGAGAAAGATATTCTTTTAACTCTTCCTGAACTTCAGTACTGTTTACGTGAATATTATTGAATTTTGAACTTAGTAGATCTCTCAGTATTGCCTCTGATCTATTAAGCTCTCCTAATATTTTAGTGTTAGGTTGTGCATCTTTTAGTTTTTTGCTTATAATCTGCCATTTTTTATATAGATTTTTTAAATCTCTATCTAATTCTGCTACTTTTTTTCCAGTAGCAACTGTACGGATAATTACTCCAAATCCATGGGGTTTTATACTTCTGATTAATTTTTTTAATCTTGCTTTTTCTTCAGGGTCTGCAATCTTTTGTGAAATAGAGACTCGATCAGAAAAAGGCATTAAAACCATGTATCTTCCAGCAAGTGAAATCTCAGTAGTTAGCCTAGGACCTTTAGTAGATATTGGTTCTTTTGAGATTTGTGTAAGTATTAAGTCGCCTCCTTTTAGAGCATCATTAATCTTTCCATCTTTCTCAAGGTTAGTTTCTTTCTTAAAGTTTTTAAGGGAAGCAGTATTTAATTTCTTATCAATTGCTTTTCGAGTAAAGTTTTTGAAAGAGTTAAATTGTGGTCCTAAATCGAGATAGTGTAAAAACCCATCTTTTTCATATCCTATATTTACAAATGAGGCATTTAGGCCAGGAACCGTCTTTCTGACTTTTCCTAGATAAATATCTCCAACTGAAAAATTGTTATCGTGCTTTTGTTTATGAAGTTCTATTAGAAGTCCATTACGTAAAAGGGCAATCACTACTTCAGAAGGTCTTGAATCGATAATTAGATCGTATTTCATGACTTTTATGTTTAAGAAACTAGTGCAAAACTAAAATCTATTTAGTTTTATGTCTATTTTTTCTTGAACGCTTCTTGCGTTTGTGAGTAGCAATTTTTAATCTTTTCTTTTTCTTAGCTCCTGACATAATTTATTTTTTTAGCTCTTTAAAGCTTATTTTACTTTATTTTTTACTTCCTCTACAAATATTTTAGCTGGCTTAAAAGCTGGTATATGGTGCGCAGGGATTATTATAGTTGTATTTTTTTTGATATTTCTTCCTGTTTTTTCAGCTCTTTTCTTGGCTTTAAATGTTCCAAAACCTCTTAAAAAGACAGCTTCATTAGCTGAGATTGAACCTTTAATTTCATTCATCATTGATTCAACAATTGCTAAAGTTGTTACCTTTTCTACTCCTGTTCTTTCTGATATTTTACTAACAAGTTCTGCTTTTGTCATTTTTTTTCTATTATATGTTAAATTCTTCTCTAATTTTGAGCCTGCAAATATATTAAAAAAAAGTAGCTCAGCAGTTATGGGTTTGTCTTTTTTATTTAGTTTATTGTTTTATTTTTCAGAGAGTTATGGATTTTTCAAATAAGTTAGTAAGTTGGTATCAAAGCAATAAAAGGGATTTGCCATGGCGTAGCACTAACAATCCTTATCATATTTGGTTGTCAGAAATCATTCTACAGCAGACAAGGGTTTTACAGGGGACACCTTATTACTTAGCTTTTTTAAAGGCTTTTCCTACGATTAAGGATTTAGCTAATTCAACTGAAGATAAGGTGTTAAAAATGTGGCAGGGTTTGGGGTATTATTCTAGAGCTAGAAATCTTCATTTTACAGCTAAATATATTGTAGATAATTTTGGAGGAGAATTTCCAAAAGACTATAGTGAGGTTTTAAAGTTAAAAGGTGTTGGCGTCTATACTGCAGCTGCTATTACCTCATTTGCTTTCAATATGCCTTATGCTGTTGTTGACGGGAATGTTATTCGTGTTTTAAGTAGAGTCTTTGGTGTAAGTATCCCTTTTGACATCTCAGCCGGCAAAAAGCAGTTTCAGAAATTAGCACAAGAATTGCTTATTGAAAAAAAAGCAGCCATTTACAATCAAGCAATTATGGAATTTGGCGCTATAATATGTAAACCAAAATCTCCTCACTGCTCAAGTTGTCATTTGCAGGATTCTTGTGTTGCTTATTCTACTAATTCCGTTGCGCAATTACCAGTAAAATCAAAAAAGGTTAAAGTTAATGATAGGTTTTTATACTATTTGTTAATTGAACAAAAAGATAATATTTTTTTTGGTAAAAGAAAATCAGGGATTTGGACTGGTCTTTATGAATTCCCTTTTTTAGAATTTATGAAAAAAATGGACGAGAAGCAAGTTATGAAATCTAATGATTGGCTAAAGATATTTTTAAATTCAACTTTTAATATTAAGTCCGTTTCTTGTGAGTTCATTCATGTTCTTTCTCATCAAAAAATCCATGCTCAGTTTTGGCGAATAAAAGCAACTGGAGTTGAATTGGAAGAGTATGAACTTATTTCTAAAAATAGATTATTAGAACTTCCTGTTTCTCGACTAACAGAAAAATATTTTGAGACTATAAAATTAGTGTAGAATTGTATATATTTGTTTAAGATTCTAAATAAAAAATTATAGTCATGGCAGGAGTTAATAAAGTTATATTATTGGGGAATTTAGGAAAGGATCCTGAAGTACGATATCTAGATAATGGAGTTGCTGTTGCAAATTTTTCCTTAGCAACAACAGAAAATTACAAGAATAAGGAAGGTGAGCGTGTGAGTCAAACTGAGTGGCACAACATAGTTTTATGGAGAGGGTTGGCTGAAGTGGCTGAAAAATACTTAAAGAAAGGAGCAAGTGTTTATATTGAAGGAAAAATCAAAACAAGTAAGTGGGAAGATAAAGATGGTAAAACAAGATATAATACTGAAATATTGGCTGATAATATGACCATGCTTGGTGGTAGGCAATCTCAAGATGACTCTCCTTCGTTATCTTCTTCATCTTCTAATGATAAATCAGATGACTTACCATTTTAATTAAATAATTCTATTTTGGAAGAGATTCCCGTCCCTATATTTTTATCAATTTTCAGCCTCGTAGAGCTTCATTTTTTTAATCTAGAAGTGCTTAGTAGCTTATTTTTTGTGTTATTATTAATTGTTTGTTCTGCATTCATTTCAGGTGCTGAAGTTGCTTATTTTTCTTTAAGTGCTAGCGAATTGGATGACTTGGAAAAGGAAAATAGTGAGATTATTACTTTATTAAAAAAACCAAATAAACTTTTAGCAACTATTTTAATAGTTAATAATTTTATTAATGTTGCAATTGTAATCTTCTCAGCAAATCTTACTTCATTGGCATTTACTTTCCCTGATGGATCTTCTTTAGAATTTATTTTTCAAGTTGTAATTATTACTGCTTTATTAGTGCTTTTTGGTGAAATTACACCTAAGGTGTATGCGAATCAGAAAGCAAAAGAATTTTCGTTAAATATGGTAAAGCCATTATTATTTTTGCAAAAATTATTTTCTCCTCTTAGTTATTTACTGGTTTCATTCACTGATTTTATTGATAAGCGCTTAGCTCAAAGACAAACTGAGGTTTCTTTTGAGGAAATAACTAAAGCTTTGGATATTACTGAGCACGAAAGTAAGGAAGATGAAAGAAGAATATTAAGATCTGTTGTTGAGTTTGGAAACACGGATGTTAAAGAAATAATGAAATCAAGAGTTGATGTGTTAGCAATTGAACATAAAACAAAATTCAAAGAAGTGCTTCAGCTTGTTATATCTTCAGGTTTTTCTCGTATACCTGTATATAAAGTTCAGTTTGATGCTGTATTAGGAATACTATATATTAAGGATTTAATTCCTTTCTTAGATGAAAATGATGATTTTGATTGGGTGAAATTATGTAGGATACCTTATTATGTTCCAGAAACAAAAATGATTAATGACTTACTAAAAGAATTCCAGCTTAAGAAAAATCATATTGCTATTGTGGTTGACGAGTATGGAGGTACGTCAGGAATTGTAACTTTAGAAGATGTTTTAGAAGAAATTGTTGGGGAAATAAATGATGAATTTGATGAGGAAGAGAACATCTATTCTAAACTAGATGATAATAGTTTTGTTTTTGAGGGAAAAATTTCATTAAATGATTTCCTCAAAGTAGTGAAAGGAGAAATCGATTATTTTGAGGAAATTAAAGGTGAATCAGACTCTTTGGCAGGATTAGTACTTGAAATAGAAGGAAGAATATTAAAGATAGGAGAAAGTTGTAGGATTCCTCCTTATACATTGTTGGTTGAATCTGCTGATGTAAGACGAATTAAACGCTTAAAAGTTAGCATTGATGAAGATTAGACTATTACTTTTTTTATCGGTATTATTTGTATCTTGTGATAATGATTACACGCCAAAGCCAAAAGCACTTATTAAGTTAGATTTTCCTCAAAAAGAATATGTTAAAATAGCAATTAATTGTCCTTTTGGTTTTGAGCTGCCTGTATATAGTCACTTAAAGAAAAGTAATGATAATTGCCTTATAGATATTGTTTTTCCTAATCAAAATGGAGTGTTATATATTTCCTATTTCTCATTAGAAAATAATTTGGATGAGCATTTTGAGCAATCACAGAAATTAGCATACAAGCATAATTTAATATCTGATGCAATTAAAGAGCAATTGTATATAAATGATTCTTTAAAAGTATATGGAGTATTGTATGATTATGATGGGATGTCAGCTACAGCCGCTCAGTTTTTTTTAACGGATAGTGTTAATCATTTTTTCAGAGGAGCTCTTTATTTCAATACTGAAATAAATGACTCTATATTACCAATCAACAATTTTCTAAAATATGATATTAAGCATTTGATTGAGACTTTTCACTGGAAAGATAAGTTAGATGAATCACTGTAAGTAAAAGTAGAATTGCAATAAATTGATGAGTAGTAGCTATATGAATTTGGACTCTTAATAGCAAGGTTGCAATGCCTAATGAAATTTGCGTAATTACTAATCCAAATACTAGAATTCCACTAGTTCTTAGGTTAGTTTTTTTAGACTTATTGTAAATTACGATTGACATTGCAAGTACAACCCATGCAAAAATTCTATGAAAAGCCTGAATGTCAAGGCCGTTTTCGAGTAAGCTAAAATCACCTGAACTTCGTAAAGTATAACCAAATATAATTTCAAAAAATCCACCCTTTATGGGTATTAAATAGCCAGCTTTTAAGCCTGCTACAAAAGCACCATAAACAATCTGAATGACTAAAAGGCCAATTAACCACTTACTGAGTCGGTTTATTATTTGGTTTGGATATCTTTCTACATTGTTAAAACTTAGGGTTAACCAATATATATAGCACATGAGAGTAAATGCTGTTAATAAATGTGTAGCTAAGCGATAATGACTTACTGCAGGAATATCAACTAGTCCGCTTTCCACCATAAACCAGCCTAAAAACCCTTGAAATGCTCCTAGTCCAAGAAGGATTATTAATTTCTTTTTTTGAGAGTTGTCTAGCCATTTTTTTGTCCAAAAAATAATAAAAGGGATGATAAAAATAAGTCCAATTAGTCTGCCAAATAGCCTATGTAAATACTCCCAAAAAAAGATAGCTTTGAATTCGCTTAAACTCATTCCAGTGTTTATCTTTTTATATTCTGGAAATTGCTGATATTTAGTAAATGTTTCCTGCCATTGATTTTCATTTAAAGGAGGAATTGTCCCTCCAATTAATTTCCATTCTACCATTGAAAGTCCTGAATGTGTCAATCTAGTTATTCCTCCAATAATAATCATTAATCCAACTAAAATAAGTCCTAGATAGAGCCAGTAAGTTACTATTCTTTTTTGTGAAGTATTCATGATTGCAAAAATAGCATTTAAAAAATCGAAAATCTATTTGCTTTGAGCATATATTTGCCGCCAAATAAATGTTATGAAAAAATCAATTAAAAATTATCTAACACTTTTGTTTCTTGCAACTGTTTGGGGGAGTTCGTTTATTTTGATGAAAAAGGGTTTGTTAGTTTTTAGTGATGTTCAGGTAGCTGCTTTACGCTTGTTTATTGCTTTTCTTTCTTTAGTTCCATTTTTATTTCAGGCATTTAAAAAAGTAAGTAAGGTGCACATTCTCCCTATTTTTGTAATGGCATTTTTTGGGAACGGTATCCCTGCTTTTTTATTCACAAAGGCTCAAACTCAATTAGATAGTTCGCTAGTTGGAATTTTAAATTCTCTAGTACCTTTATTTACACTAGTTTTTGGTATTTACTTTTTTAAATCTAGACCTTCAAAGACAAATATTTTAGGAGTTTTACTTGGTCTTTTTGGGGCAGTTTTTCTTACTCTATTTAGTGTAGGAGGAGGTGTTGAGATTAATAATTATGTGCTATTAGTTGTTGTCGCTACAGTGATGTACGCGATAAGTATTAATGTAATTAAGAAATATCTTCAAGGCATAGATGCACTTTCTGTTACTGCTTTGGCATTCTTGATTATTGGTCCACTTTCTGCTGTTTATATTTTTAATGCTGATTTTTTAACACTTGCTAAAACAGAACAAGGGATAGAAGCTTTGCTGTATATTGCTCTTTTGGCAGTTGTTGGTACTTCTTCGGCGGTTGTAATTTTTAATAAACTAATAAGTAGATCGTCTGCTATTTTTGCTTCCTCTGTTACTTATTTGATACCTATTGTAGCTATTTTATGGGGTGTGTTTGATGGTGAGAATATTACAATGCATCATATTTTGGCAGTATTAATTATTCTGAGTGGAGTGTATTTGGTGAATAAAAATAGCCCAATTAAATAAATGGGCATTACATGATTTTGTGATAAAAAAATCATTCAATAATTATTTTCTTTTCTACACTTCCGTTATCATAAATGTAAAATAATGGTGTATTTTTTTGTTTTTCTGTAATTGTTCTGCCCAAAATATCTACAATTTTAATTAATCTTTTATTGTTGTTTTTCATCTGTTCAGAAATACCAAGACTTCCTTCGCATAAATTGTGTGAAAGCATATTAGAACGATAGCTGTTTATAGCAGCCAGCATTCTATTTTTTTGTCCGTTTGTAAATAAGTTCATACATGCATCATTAGTGTAATCCATATAATTCATAAACATATCTCCATTTGCATTTATAGTGTTACAGGCATTTGGATGTAGAGGGAAGGCAGGGCAAGAATAGTTTTCTGTCTCTTGTTTAGGGGTGTCGTTTACCTGGTCATTTCCGCAGTTTCCCCATCCTCCCCAAACGTGATCAAGGTTTAGCCAGTGTCCAATTTCATGTGTTGCAGTTCTCCCTTTATTGTAAGGGGCTTGAAGAACACCTTCTGTTCCAAAATATTGATAACCAATTACAAGACCATCACCATCACCAATCCAATTACTGGGGGGGCTTGCATATCCTAACAATCCACTTTGGATGTTGCACACCCAAATATTAAGGTAATCATCATTTGGCCAGTCGTCTGCACCTCCACTTGTACTAGTGTGAATATCACTATTCATACCAAACTGTCCGTGTGCTGTTTCTGTTCTTTCAATACCTGTTGTGGGGTTTCCGTTTGGGTCAATGGATGCTAAACAGAATTCTATTTCACAGTCAGCAGCAATAGATTGCCATACATTTGGAGTATTTATTTTATCTACATTTGTTCTTCTGTAATCTTCATTCAGCACGTCAATTTGTGATTGAATCTGAGCATCTGAGATATTTTGATTATTAGTTTTCCATACAACATGTACTACAACAGGAATAGTGATGATGGTTTTTTCGCTATGATTAGGGTTGTTTTTAATCCATTTTTCAGTTTGGGTATTTACCTTATTTCTAGCTATTGCGTACTCAGGATTGTTTTTTATCATGCTTTTAGTATGAGCTTCTGTGCCGCATCTTTCTTGTGCATTAATTGTTAGGCTAATGCTCGCTAAAAGTAATATCAAAATTCTTTTCATTGTTTGTATTTTATGCTACAAAGTTATATTTTTATAAGTATAATTGTTTCTTAAACGATTACTAATCTTAGTTGTTCAAAAAAGTTAGTTTATTTTTTGTTCATTTTATCAGATTGTGTATTTTTGCAGCCCATATTTAAAAAAAATAATAATGTACGCAATAGTTGAGATAGCAGGGCAACAATTCAAAGTTGAAAAAGATCAGCAGATATTTGTACACAGGTTAGACTCAGAAGAAGGTTCAAAGATTGATTTTGATAAAGTTCTTTTGTTGGATGATTCTGGTTCAGTAAATGTTGGCGCCCCAGTTATAACAGGAGCTAAAGTAACTGCAAAAGTACTTGAGCATTTGAAAGGTGATAAAGTAATTGTCTTTAAAAAGAAAAGAAGAAAAGGATATAAAGTTAAAAACGGTCACAGACAGTATTTAACAAAATTAGAAATACTTTCAATTGATGCTAAGGCTCCGGCTGCCAAAAAAGCGGCACCAAAAAAAGCGGCTAATCCGGTCGCTGAAAAAGCACCGGTAAAGAAAACTGTTGTTAAGAAAGCATCAACTAAGAAAGCAGCAGCTAAAAAAGCTGAATAATAAGTAGAAATAAAAACTTAAGAAAATGGCACATAAAAAAGGAGCAGGAAGTTCAAAAAATGGTAGAGAATCGCAAAGTAAACGATTAGGGGTAAAAATATTTGGTGGTCAGGCCATCATTGCTGGTAACATTATTGTTCGTCAAAGAGGTACAGTGCACAATCCAGGAGAAAATGTTGGAATGGGTAAAGACCATACCTTATTTGCTTTGACTGACGGTAAAGTTAAATTTACTAAGAAAAGAAATAATAGATCTTATGTTTCTGTTGAAAATGAAGTTGTAAACTAAGGATTGTACTACACTTACAATAAAGAAAAACTTCTGAGCAATCAGGAGTTTTTTTTATTTACATTTGTTTCGTTAATAGATAAACCTAAGAATTAAGATGCTACACATTAATAAAATAAGAGAAAACAAAGATAGTTATATTGCTTTACTTAAGCTGAAGAATATAGATGCTACTGATTTGTTTGATTCCGTAATTGCTAAGGACAATGAGCGTAAAGCTACGCAACAGCAATCTGATGAGTTGTTGGCAAAGGGAAATCAGTTTGCTAAGCAGATTGGCGAAATGTATAAAACAGGAAAAGTTGCTGAGGCAAATTTATTAAAGGAAGAATCAGCTTTAATAAAAGAGGAGTCTAAAGCATTACAAACTAAGCAAATTGAACTTGAAAAAGAAATTCAAAGTATTCTAGTCCAGATACCAAATATTCCACATCCTTCTGTGCCTAAAGGAAAGTCGGATTTAGATAATAGAATATTAAAAGAGGTAGGAAAAATACCAAATTTAATGAAAGGTGCTAAGCCTCACTGGGAATTAACTACTGACTATAATTTGATTGACTTCGCACTTGGGAATAAAATAACAGGAGCAGGTTTTCCTGTTTATATTGATAAAGGCGCAAGGTTACAAAGAGCCTTAATTTCTTATTTCTTAGATAAAAATACTGCTGCAGGATATATTGAATATCTCCCGCCTCATTTAGTGAATGAGGCGTCAGGTTTTGGTACTGGTCAGTTACCCGATAAAGAAGGGCAAATGTATCATGCGAATGAGGATAATTTGTATTTAATTCCAACTGCAGAGGTTCCAGTAACTAATTTTTTTCGTAATGTAATTGTGGATAAATTCCCAATTATGTGTACTGCCTATACTCCTTGTTTTAGACGTGAGGCCGGTTCTTATGGAAAAGAAGTGAGAGGGTTAAATAGATTACATCAATTTGATAAGGTAGAGATTGTTCAGGTTCAACACCCTAATAAGTCATATGAGACTTTAGATTTAATGGTTAGCCATGTGGCTAGCATACTTGACGAATTAGAATTGCCGTATAAAATTTTACAATTATGTGGTGGTGATTTGAGTTTCACATCAGCAATTACTTTTGACTTTGAAGTGTATTCTGCGGGGCAAGAAAGATGGTTAGAGGTAAGTTCAGTTTCTAATTTTGAAAGCTATCAAGCTAACCGATTAAAATTAAGATATAAGGATGGGAATGGTAAAACACAATTATGTCATACATTAAACGGAAGCGCATTGGCCTTGCCAAGAATTTATGCTGCGCTTATTGAAAATAACCAAACTGCTCAGGGAATAAAAATTCCGAAAGCGTTACAGCCTTACACAGGTTTTGATATCATAAAATAAATGCGTTTACTATTTGTATTTATGCTAATTTCTTTGTTTGCTTCTGGACAGCAGCAGGCAGAGCAAAAATTAGCATATCAATATTACATTAATGGTGAGTATGATAAAGCAATTTCTATTTATGAAGAACTTAATAAGGAGCGATTTTCAATTGCTTATTATATCCCTTACTTTGGTTCTTTACTAAAAACAGAACAATATAAGCAAGCTGAGGGATTAGCCAAAAAGGTGTCTAAAATTTATCCTAATAGCTTGAGCTATCAGCTAGAAGTTGGTTTAGTTCAGCAGAAAAGTGGATATATTAAAAAGGCAGATCGTACATTCAAAAAAATATTCAAAAATTTAACAGGGCAGCAATCCCAAGCAATAAATTTAGCTAATACTTTTAGTCGTTATGAAATGTATAGTGATGCTTTACGAGTATATTTATTATCTGAAAAGTTAAACATTAATTCTAATTTTGGCACGCAAAAAGCACAACTATATGCGCATTTAGGTAAAATGGATTTGATGATTGTAGAATACTTAGATGAACTAAAGCGCAATTCAAAGAAAAAGAAAATTGTTTTTACAAAAATACAGTTATTCTTAAATAATGATGGAATTAAAAGTGAGTTCAACTATCAGTTAGTCAAAAAAAAATTATTACCTTTTGTAAGAGAAGAGAAAGCTAGAACTGATTTTTCAGATTTGCTTATTTGGCTCTTTATGCAAAATGAACAATATGAAATGGCATTTATTCAAGCTAAATCTCTGGATAAACGTACAGATTCAGATGGTGAAGGAGTTTTTGATTTAGCTGAAACTTTCTTAGATAAACAATACTATGATTTAGCGATTGATGCTTATGAATACGTTATTGAAAAGGGCGAAAATAACTTCTTATTTATTAAAGCAAATATTAATAGATTATATGCTAAAACTAAAATTTTAAATAGCACAAATCAAGATTTGAATGTTTTGGATGATGAATATAAAAAATTAATTTCTTTATTAGGAGAGACTAGAAATACTGTATTGTTGCTTTCCAACTATGCGCATTTTAAAGCTTTCTATTTACATGATTTGTTATCTGCCGAAGCTATATTGTTAAGCGCTATGGATGTTGTAGGTATTGATGAGTATGACCTAGCAGAATGTAAGCTAGAGTATGCTGATGTGCAATTGCTTTTAGGAAATATTTGGGAATCCTTATTATATTATTCTCAGGTGGAAAAGGACTTTAAAGAAAATCCGATAGGACATCAAGCGAAATTAAGACGAGCAAAAATTGCTTATTATCAAGGTGATTTTGATTGGGCTCAGGCTCAGTTAGGAACCCTTAAGGCATCTACCTCAAAACTTATAGCAAATGATGCTATGGATTTATCTCTATTAATTATTGATAATCTAAATCTAGATACTTCTAGTATTGCTATGCATATGTTTGCAGCTGCCGATTTGTTGTTTTATCAACAGAATTATGAAAAAGCAATTACTAAGTATGATTCAGTGATTACTATTTTCCCTGGTCATACTTTATCTGATGAAATATATATGCGAAAGGCAGAAATATACATGCAATTGAATAATACGGAAATGGTATTGAAAATGTATGATAAGATTGTAACTGATTGGAATTTTGATATTTTGGCTGATGATGCACTGTATAGCATGGCGAAATTATATGATAGAATTCTAATTAACCCTGAAAAAGCTATGGACCTATACGAGAAAATATTATTGGAACATAGTAGTAGTATTTTTGTAGCAGAAGCTAGAAAGCGTTTTAGAAGCTTAAGAGGAGATAATTTAAATGAGAAAAATGATAATTTATAATGTAACTGTAAGCGTAG
This sequence comes from uncultured Flavobacteriales bacterium, assembly GCA_905181635.1. GTDB lineage: Bacteria > Bacteroidota > Bacteroidia > Flavobacteriales > BACL11 > UWMA-0277. Next base: position 196,150 of record CAJIYM010000004.1, on the reverse strand, counting down.
AGGAAAGTATTAAGGTAGATTGGTTAATATGGATGAAATCTGTGCATATTCCTGAAGTAATGGCTACTGGTATTTTTTTTAAATCACAAATAAATAGGGTAATAGTACAGGCGGATAGTGACAATACTTTTGCTATTGCATATTCCTGTGAAAGCATGAAGGATTTGCATCAATATCAAGTTAAATTTGCTTCTAATTTGCAAAAAAAACACGTAAATCGTTATGGCGATAAGGCTGTTGCTTTTCGTACTCTAATGGAGGTTATTCAGGAATTCTAAAATTGGTATTCTTCTATTTTGAAAAAAATAATTAAATCATATTTACAATTAGAGGAGCATGTGCTTTTGATGATAAAGGCAGAATTTTTTGTTCAGTTGATTGGGGCGGCTTTCTTTTTGATTTTAAATATTTATTTAGCAAAGCAAGGATTTTCTGACCCAGAGATAGCCAATTTCATTTCCTATCGCTTTCTGGCTGTTATGTTGCTAGCATTTCCTCTAGGATTTTATATAAAGGGCAGGCCATTGAAATCTTTTTTTATGATGGGCAGTTTGGGCGTGCCATTAGTAGCTATTTTTTTAGTATTTGCAGTGCAAAATGCTTGTTATAAGTATTTGCCGTTGTTATTTGTTTTATGGGGTATTGTTTTTACTTTATTTCAAGTAAGTTCATTGCCTTATGTAATGCGAAATACAGCTAGCCATAATCAATCACATGCTATATCCTTAAATTATGCAACTCATAGTTTTGGGACAATTTTAAGTGGAATAATCATTTTTGGATTTGGTCAGTTTATGCATGAAATTGACGAGGGAATTATTTTATTATTTATTGCTTTTATAGGATTTTTTGGAGTGTATTATCTGCTAAAAATGAAGGTTGATGTGGTTGTACCTGTCAAAAAAGATTTGCAATGGAAATCCTATGATTGGGATTTGTTGCTTAAGGCTATTATTCCTACGCTTATTATTGCTGTTGGAGCGGGTTTAACTATTCCCTTCATTAATTTATTCTTTTTTCATAACTTTCAGGTAGATTCTACAGGATTTGCTGTTATAGGTGGAGTTGCTAGTGTACTAGTTGCTATTTTGGCCTTACTTGTTCCTAATGTGAAAAATAAGTTAGGTTTTAAAAAAGGAATTACTTACACCCAAATCACTGCAGTTATTGCTTTAATTGCTTTAGCTACAACTGAGTTTTTCATTCATTATTGGTGGGCATTTCCTATAGCTGTTTTATGCTTCTGGATAAGAACTCCACTAATGAATATGGCTGCCCCAATGACATCAGAGCTTACTATGAATTATGTAGGAAAGAAAAACCAGGAAATGCTTAGCGCTATTATGGCAGCAATTTGGAGTGGTAGTTGGTTTTTTAGTTCGCAAATATTTAGGTACTTAAAAGCTGAAGGTCTACCTTATGCTTATATATTTTATATAACAGCTGCTTTGTATGCTTTTGGTGTGTTTATGTATTATTTATTAGTGCTGGATTATGAAAAAAGAAAAGTCATAAATAAAATAAACCCGCTCAATTAAGTGGTTTTTTATTTTTATCAGAGTAGCATGATTATAACGGAGGCTCTGTCATATTATTATATTGCGTTAAAACTAAAATTTTTAGCTCTTTTGCTTCGCTAATAAATTTACTAAAGTAAACTTGAGGAATTATTTTATGAAATGGTTTTAACTTTTTCTTTATATTTGCTAAAAAAAATTATGGAAACTTATAAGTGTGATAAATGTGGTATGTCTGTTAATGCAACTTGCGGTAAATGTGATGCTCCATTAGTTAATGATGTTCTCAAGTTAGATGATGGTATACAGGTGCAGATTTCAAAATGCCCAAATGGACATGGTAAAATAAAATCTCCTTTATGTTGTGGGGAAGATATGAATTGTGCTATATAATAACTAGATTGCCATTCCAGCAGCAACTGTTTCGTTTGTTGCTTCATCTATTAAAATAATACTTCCTGTATTTCTATTTCTTATATAACTATCAAAGAATAAAGGTTTAGTTGTTCGTATAGTAATTCTGCCTATATCGTTTAGTCCTATCTCTTTTTCATCCTCCATTCTGTGTAAAGTATTAATATCTATTTTGTACTTCACTTCTTTAACAATGCATCTAGCAGTTTGGCTAGTATGTCTGATAGTATACTTCCCTTTAGGAATCATTTTCTTTTCATTCATCCAACAAATCATAACATCAATATCTTGCTCAACTTTGGGCTTATTGTTTTCTCTTACTAGCATATCTCCTCTACTAATATCAATATTATCTACTAAGGTTATACAAACTGACATAGGAGAAAAAGCTTCAGCTACTTTACCGTCAAAAGTGTCAATAGATTTAATTTTAGATGTAAACCCTGAAGGAAGAACTGTTACATTATCTCCTGGTTTAAAAACTCCGCCTTCAATTCTTCCAGCATAACCTCTATAGTCTGGATATTCTTTGGATTGAGGGCGAACTACATATTGTATTGGAAATCTACAATCTATATGATTCTGGTCTGAGCCAATGTGAATATTTTCTAAAAGGTGCATTAACGTAGATCCTTCATACCAATCCATATTTTTAGAACGGTCAACAACATTATCTCCATTCAAAGCCGAAATAGGAACAAAGTGAATATCTTTTATTTCTAGTTTAGAAGAAAAACTCTCAAAATCAGATTTAATTTTCTCAAATTCTCCTTGATTGTAATCTACTAAATCCATTTTATTTATACAAACAGCAATGTGAGGAATTTGTAAAAGAGAAGCAATAAAAGCATGTCTTTTAGTTTGTTCAACTATACCATGACGAGCATCTACTAAAAGTAATGCCAAGTTTGCAGTAGAGGCTCCTGTAACCATATTACGGGTATATTGGATATGTCCTGGTGTATCTGCGATAATAAATTTTCTCTTTGGAGTTGCAAAGTACCTGTAAGCTACATCAATAGTAATTCCTTGCTCTCTTTCTGATCTTAATCCATCTGTTAAAAGTGCAAGGTTTACGCCATTCTCTCCTCTTTGTTTACTAGTTTCTTCTAATAATTCCATTTGATCTTCAAAAATTGCTTTACTATCATAAAGTAATCTGCCAATCAAAGTACTTTTGCCATCATCAACACTTCCTGCAGTTGTGAATCGTAGAAGCTCCATATCTAAATATCCTTTTGTTTCGCTCATAATCTTTTTTAAAAGTACCCTTCTTTTTTTCTATCTTCCATAGCTGCTTCAGATCTTTTGTCGTCAGTTCTTCCTCCTCTCTCTGTCACTTTTGTTGTTGCTACTTCTTCAATAATTTCTTCTAAAGTTACTGCATTTGATTCTGTAACTCCTGTGCAAGTCATATCTCCAATAGTTCTACATCTAATATTTTTTTCTACCCATTTCTCACTATCTTTTAATTGTATGTAGTTGCATTTACCAAGTAAGACTCCATTTCTGATTACTACTTCTCTTTTATGAGAAAAATATAATGAAGGTAACTCAAGTTTTTCATGTAATATATATTGCCAAACATCCATTTCTGTCCAATTAGAAATTGGGAATATTCTAAAATGTTCTCCCATTTTCTTTTTTCCATTAAACAGGTTCCAAAGTTCTGGCCTTTGATTTTTAGGGTCCCATTGCCCAAATTCATCTCTGTGGGAAAAGAATCTTTCTTTAGCTCTTGCTTTTTCTTCATCCCTTCTTGCTCCTCCCAATGCGCAATCATATTTTCCTTGCTCTATCCCTTCTAAAAGGGTTATTGTTTGCAATCCATTTCGTGATGCATTTATTCCGCTTTCTTCGACTGCAGTTCCTTTGTCAATTGAATCTTGAACATATTTCACAATTAATGTTTCTCCTGTTTCTTTTATTAATCTGTCTCTAAATTCAATAGTTTCTGGGAAGTTATGACCAGTATCAATATGCATTAGTGGAAAAGGAACTTTTCCTGGATGAAATGCCTTTCTGGCAAGATGGAACATAATGATAGAATCTTTTCCACCAGAAAATAACATCACAGGTTTTTCAAACTGTGCAGCCACTTCTCTTATAATAAAAATTGCTTCCGATTCTAATTCCATTAAGTGTGTTAAGTTGTATGAACTCATATTTTACTTGTTTTTATAATCGGCAAGATGTAATCCAAAACTTTCTGTACCGATTCATCAATGGAGAGCTGGTTTGTATTTATTTCTATTTTTGGTGATTTAGGAGCTTCAAATGGTGCGCTAATTCCTGTAAAATCTTGGATTTCTCCATTTCTAGCTTTCCTATAGAGACCTTTTACATCTCTTTCTTCACAGGTATTAACAGAAGCGTTTATATATACTTCAATAAAATTATCTACTCCAATTATTTCTTTTGCAATATTTCTAATCTCAATTGTTGGACTTACAAAACAATTTAAAGTTATTACTCCGCAATTTAGAAAAAGCTTGCTTACTTCTGAAATCCTTCTTATGTTTTCAGCTCTGTCTTCTGAAGAAAAAGTAAGATTGTTACTGATTCCTACTCGGATATTATCTCCATCCAAAAGTTGATTGAGAATACCTATTGAATGTAGATGTCTTTCTACTCCTTTGGCAATAGTAGTTTTCCCAGAACCAGAAAGTCCAGTCATCCAGATTACTTTTGCATTTTGTTTTAACAATATTTCTTTCTCCTCTTTTTTTAGAATTTCGTTAAAAATTGGAAATAAATTATCTTTAGATTCTTTCATAATTTGAGCTTACAAATTTAGGAAATTTTATCAATTTTTAAATGCACTAGTTGTGTGATTTTTTATTTAGATTTGGCTTTGTTAAATATGACATTGAAAAAAAAAGTAAATATAGCAAGTTACCTAGATTCAACTTATCTTAAAACTACTGATGAAACAGGTGTTTCAGCAATTGAAACAAAAGAAATTGTTATAAATTATATAATGGAAGCGATTGATGCAAATTTTGCATGTATTATGATTCGTTCAGAATTTATAACATTAGCTAAAGAATTAATCGAGATATCTAAATCAAAGTTAAAAGTAGGTACTGTTGTTGACTTTCCTTTTGGAACAAGCTCTACTAAACAAAAAATATCTGAGGGGAAATTAGCTATTGAAAGAGGGGTGTATGATATTGATTATGTTTGTGATTATAATGCATTTAAAAGAGGTAGTTTTGAGAAGTTTGATAATGATATTATTGAAGTAACTAAGTTTGTATTGGGGCATAAAAAAATAATAAAGTGGATAATTGAAACAGGTGCTCTATCAAAAGATGAAATAAGAAGTATTTCTAAAAGAATTTCAAGACTCGTGCATTCTAATTTTCCTCAAAATACAAATAAGGTTTTTATTAAAACATCTACAGGATATTATGGAAGTTATGGGGCTACAGTTGAAGATGTTAAAATTATTAAATACGTTGCTGGAAATTTACAAATAAAAGCTTCTGGGGGTATCTCAAGCCTTAAAGATTGTATGTCAATGATAAAAGCAGGAGCAACAAGGATTGGCACGTCTAAGGCGGTACTTATAAACAAAGAAAAGCAAGAAAATGAATTTTAAGGAACTATTGATAAAATCTATTAACGCTTCTATTGAAGGAGGTCATTCTATTATGGATGTATATGCTTCTAATTTTATCGTTGAACACAAGGATGATAAATCTCCTCTAACTATGGCAGATAAAAATTGTAATGACGTAATAGAAGATTATTTGTCAGGCACAGAAATTCCTATTTTAAGTGAAGAGGGTGCTGAAATTACTTATTCACAAAGAAAGGATTGGGAGTATTTTTGGCTGGTTGACCCATTAGATGGAACTAAAGAATTTGTAAGAAGAAATGGCGAGTTTACTGTTAATATAGCATTGATTCATAATGGAGACCCAATTATGGGGGTAATTTATGTTCCTGTAAAAGAAGAATTGTATTTTGCTATGGAGGGGTTAGGCTCTTACAAGGTAAGCACCAATTCAGTAATTAAAAGTCTAGAGACATTAATTGAGCTTTCCGATTCATTGCCAATTGATCATAAAAGATTAAATCATGTGATTGTTGGTTCCCGTTCTCATATGTCAGATGAAACAGAAGTGTTTTTTGATCAAATGAAACAGAAGTATGGTAATATAGAAATAATGGCAGTTGGCTCATCATTAAAGATTTGTATGGTTGCAGAGGGAAAGGCAGATGCATATCCTAGGTATTCGCCAACAATGGAATGGGATACAGGGGCAGGACATGCAATTGCTAAATATGCAGGTTTTTCTGTTAAACAATATAATTCAACTGAAGATGTAATTTATAATAAAGAAAACTTACTTAATCCATGGTTTTTAGTGAATTAGTTTTATGAAAAAAATATTTCAAAAGGTATTAGAAGATAGAGATTTTTCTGAACTCTTAAAAGGTGGAGGAATATCTTTTATTTTAAGATTTGGAGGTTTAACAGTTGGATACCTACTGACTTTAGTAATTGCAAATTTATTTGGAGCAAAAGGACTGGGAGATTATGTGCTGGCAATAGCAGTTCTAAGATTATTCACCCTTATAGCTAAACTTGGATTGGATACAACTTCTATCCGTTTTATAGCATCTTTTGCCTCACAAGATAAATGGACAAGTATTTTCAAATTCCGAAAACAAGTTATCTCTGTTCTCTCAATCAGTTCAATTGTTGCTTCTGTGCTAATGTATTTTTTATCGGTTCCAATCTCAGAATTGATAAATGCAAATCCATTATATATTCAGATAAATGCATTTTTTGTACTTCCAATGATTTTTTTCATGTTGCATTATCAGAGTTTAAGGGGATTAAAGAGAATTGCAGAATTTTCTTTTTTCTATAGGATGGCTCAAGCATTATTTTCCTTAATATCTATTGTTATATTATATCAATTTTTTACTACTTCAGATGTTCCTGTTTATGCTTATTTAATCAGTGTTTTAATTGTATCGTTATTGTCATTTATTTCATTTAGATATTGGTTAAATAAAAGATCAAAAGGAAAAGATAGTGCAGAAAAGGAGGTAATGAGTTATTCTACTTTATTCAAGATTTCTATTCCCCTAATGTTTGCTCAATCTGTTCAATTTATTATGGCTTGGACTGATAAATTAATGTTGGGAGCAATTGACACGCCAAATGTTGTAAATGGAATAACAACTAATATAGAAGAGGTTGGTGTCTATTATACCGCATTTAAACTTTCTATGTTTGCAGCAGTTTCACTCATGGCTATTAATAGCATTGCTTCTCCAAAATTTGCAGAGATGTTTGCTAAAAATGATGTTAAAGGATTGGAAAAAGTGATTCATCAATCTACTAAAATGATATTCTGGACTACTGTTCCGCTTGCTTTGATTTTCTTTATTTTGCCTGAGTTCTTTTTAGGTTTGTTTGGTGATAAATTTAAAATAGGTGCTACAGCATTTATCTTTTTATCTTGCGGGAGATTGATTAGTTCCTTGTCAGGATCAGTAGGTAATATTTTACAAATGACTGGACATCAAAATGTATATGCAAAAATCCTCTTTTTTGGAGCTATTGTAAATATACTATTAAATTTAATGTTAATACCAATATATGGAATTAATGGGGCTGCAATAGCTTCTATGTCTAGTTTAATAGTTTGGAATTTAAGTATGGTTTTAGTGATTAAAAAGAAGTTTGGATTTTACACCTTTTATATCCCATTTGTAAAACATGAAAGATAAGTTACCAAATTTTTTGATTGTAGGAGCTGCAAAAAGTGGTACATCTTCTTTGCATAATTATTTAAATCAACATCCTGAAGTCTTTATGCCTTCGTACGACAAAAAAGGTATGAAAGTGAAAGAACCAAGATTCTTAATAAAAGACTTAGTTAAACATAGATTACATAATGGAGTTTGGGACTGGGAAGAATATAAATCTCTTTTTAATAATGTGAAAGATGAAGTATTTATTGGAGAATCTACGGTTTTGTATTTATATTTTTATAAGCATGCAATAGGTAATATAAAAAAATATCTTGGCGAGAATGTGAAAATTATTATCATGCTACGTAATCCTACAGATAGAGCTTATTCTGCATTCCAGCATGTTTCCAGAGGTTTTAAAGAGCAGAATTCTTTTGAAGAAGCTTTGGAAATTGAGGAAGGAAGATTGGATGAAGAATTTAGTCTAACTCCTATGGTTATGTACAGGGAAATGGGATTGTATTATGATATGGTAAGAGAGTATAAAGTAAATTTTAAAGATGTACATATTGTCTTTTATGAAGATTTCAGAGATGATACTCACGGGGAAATTAAAAAAGTATTTGATTTTCTAGGTACAACAATAGACACTAATATTGATTTTTTGAGTCATCATAATGTTGGCGGAACAAGATGGAAGAATGAAAAAATGAAACATTTTATTATGAAAAATAGCTCATTAAAATCGGTTTTAAAAAAAGTTTCTCCAAATTTTTTTAAAAAATTTGTTAGAGAGACATTGATCTCTATCTCAACTGATAAAGTTTTGCCAATGAAGGAGAATACAAGAATAAAGTTGAATAAATTTTTTGAAGATGATGTTAAGAAATTGTCTGACTTATTGAATGTCGATTTAACACACTGGACAAAATAATGGCACTACCAAATCTATTTATAGTTGGGGCGGCTAAAAGTGGAACAACTTCATTACATAATTATTTACATCAGCATCCCGATGTGTTTATGTGTAATCCTAAAGAACCTCATTATTTAATAAATCAGGAAATAGGAATGAATAGGATCCCAACTGGGATAACAAATTTTATTGAGTATTCAGATTTGTTTTTGGAAGGAGAAGGTGAGAAATATCGGGGAGAATCTTCTGTTATGTATTTAATGTATCCAGAAATTGTGATACCAAAAATAAAAGATAAATTTGGTGAAGATTCTAAAATAATTATCATGCTTAGAAATCCTGTTGAAAGAGCGTATTCTGGTTTTCAGCATGTAAAAAGATATAATTTAATGGAATCTTTGTCATTTGAGGAAGCGATTGATAAATCAGAAAGTAGATATCTGAAAAATGCTAAAATGACTCCTGCATCAAGATATTTAGAGTTAGGTAATTATTATAATCAAGTAAAGTTATATTTACAGAACTTTAAAGATGTTCATATTATTATATATGATGATTATGTTAATGATGTAAACATGGAGTTGCTTAGAGTATTTAATTTTTTGGAAGTAAAAAACTGTATGATTGACACTGCTGAGCGGCACATGGTTGGTGGGTGGCAATGGAAAAGTATAAAGATGAAAGCATTACTATTGTCAAATAATAAATTAAAGTCATTGCTTAAAATAGTTCTCCCTTCCCAAACTTTACGTATTTTTATTAGAAAAAAGATAATGAAATATACTGTAAATGAAACATCAAAAATTAATAAGAGTACTAGAAATTATTTGTGTAAATACTACAGGCAGGATGTTAAAAGATTATCTAAACTCATATCAATAAATTTAAACCACTGGACTTCATGAATTTACCTAACTTCATGTGTATAGGCGCAGCTAAATCAGGGACGACTACTTTGTACGATTTGTTAAGGCAACACCCAGATGTCTATGCTCCTTCTTTTAAAGAGCCTCATTATTTTGACATCCCTTCTAATTATTGTAATGGAATAGATTGGTATGATAAAACCTATTTTAATAGTGTTAAACAGCAGAAAGTAATTATGGATTTCACTCCTTCTTATTTATACGAAAAAAATGCGGCAAAACGTATTTTTACAAGCTTAGGTGAGAACATTAAATTTTTAGTTATATTAAGAAATCCTGTGGATAGAGCATTTTCGCATTATTTACATTCTAAAAGAGACGAGTATGAGTTAGAAGGATTTTTAAAAGCACTTTCTAAGGAAAAGGTTAGAATAAATGATGCTCGTCTGAAAGATGACTATTTAGCAGAATTAAGATGCTCTTATGTTAGTCAGGGTTGTTATTATAGAATGATAAGTAATTATCTTGAATATTTTCCAATAGAGCAGTTTTTGTTTATTCATTTTGAGCAGGAATTTGTTGCCAATAGAACTGCTAGTATTAAAAAGATATTTTCTTTTTTAGGCATTGATTATATCCCTGAACTTAATTACAACATAAAGAGTAACCCTGCTAGCGTAGCTAAATTTATTTGGATAAAGAGATTGCTGAAGAGATCTGGCTGGTGGAGATCTATAATTAAATTGCTAATTCCATCTTTAAAGTTTAGACAAATTTTAAAAAACAAGATTCAAAGAGCGAGTATTAGTTCTTTTACTCCAAAACCGCTAAATAATATTCAGAAAGATGAGATATATCAACTGTACTTTGTTGAAGAGATTAATAAATTAGAACAATTACTGAATAGAAAAATGCATTGGAAATCATGATGTATAGCTTAAGAAAAAAATGTGTAGATGCTATTTTAATGTTAATGTTAATTTTAAGTACTGGCGGTCTGTTATTTGTATTTAATAGAAATATTGCTTCACTATTTTTTTTGTTATTCATTTTATTTGTACTTATTTTTATGGAAGATAAATGGAAAAAAAGCACTTTCAATTCTATAGTTATTACTTTTTCTACATTATTTTTTATAGGTATTATTAATTATTATTTTTCAATTACAGAGCAAATAGTAAATAAGTATTTGTTTCATTTATTAACAGTTACTTTGGCGAGTTTATTATTGTTGCATTTTAAGAATAATCGAACTCATCAGCAGCTAACAGGAAGTTTGTATATATCCCTTGGCTTAATCGTTTTTCACTCTTTATTTAATTTTATTGCATACTTTTTTTTGAAGGATAATTTGATTGTTATTATTTCTGAATATCATGAATGTGAAACATTTATGAATATTTTTTTCTATTCAACAGAGAGAGCTACTGCTTCATTGTATGGATTAGAATTTTGTCGAAATCAAGGTTTATTTTGGGAGCCAGGTGTTTTGCAAGTTTTTTTAAATATGTTTTTCTTTCTAGAGGCTTTTGTTATTAAAAAAAGAAAATTTTTATTGTTTTTAACTGCTTTTCTAATCTTAACAACTTACTCTACTACAGGTTTAGCATTATTATTGATTCAATTTACAGTTTATTTATTTAATGAGTATAATGCAAACAAATGGCTAAGGCCGTTTGTGTTGACATTAGGTATTCCAATATATATGATCTTTAGTTTTAATGTTGAGGAGAAAATTCTGGGTGAAAAGGAATGGTCTTTTCAAAAAAGATATTTTGATTTAGTTCAACCCTTTTTCATTGCCCTTGAGCATCCATTAACAGGTATAGGTTCAGATGTGGAGCAATTTCAGAGCATGAGGCAAGAGTTTTTTGTTTTTTCATCTTCATTAAATTCTCTTCAAGAAAAAGCCGGAGTGGAATCAAAAGTAAGTAGTACAGATAAAGGCAGTAGTAATTCCATTACATTTTTAATGGCTGCAATGGGATTTCCTACAGCTATATTATTGCTTTATATGTTTTTCAAGCAGCAAATAATTAAAGATAAAAAATGGCTTTGGATGTTTATAATGGTTGTATCAGTTATGTCAGAACCCTTATTGTTAAAGCCTTTTTTCTTTATTTTCATTATCTCTGGATTTACATATGTTTATTACAAGATGACATCACACAAACAGCAAATAGGATGAAGAATATTTTAATTACAGGTGGAGCAGGATTTATTGGCTCACACTTAGCGGTAAAATTAGTCTCTAAAGGATACAATATTACTGTACTTGATAATTTGTCAAAGCAAATCCATGGTGAGAATCAGGATTCTGTCTTATATAATTCAATCAAAAATCAAGTTACTTTTATTTTAGGGGATGTCAGTAATAAATCTGATTGGAAAAAAGCCTTAAATGGGCAAGATATTGTAATCCATTTGGCTGCTGAAACAGGTACTGGGCAATCTATGTATGAGATAGCTAGATACAGTGAAGTTAATATTTTAGGAACTACACACTTATTAGATATTTTAGCCAATGAGCGTCACAGCATAAAAAAGATGATTGTTGCCTCTTCACGTTCTATTTACGGAGAAGGTAAGTATTTATGCAAGAATGATGCAGAAGTTTTTCCTGAACCAAGGAAGGAAATAGATTTGTCTCAGGGGAAATTTAATTTATTTTGCAACAAATGTAATGAACCTTTACAATTATTAGCTACAGATGAAGATTCAAAGGCTATTCCGTCTTCTATTTATGGTATTACAAAATTACAGCAAGAACAGATGATTCTCCTAATGGGAAAAACTCTAGGTATTCCTGCTGTTGCATTGAGGTATCAGAATGTTTATGGTCCTGGACAATCTTTAAGTAATCCTTATACAGGAATTTTATCTATTTTTTCTACAAGGTTATTGAATGGAAATGATATTGATATTTATGAAGATGGAGCTGAAAGTAGAGATTTTATTTTCATTGATGATGCTGTAGATGCAACTGTTTTAGCTTTAGAAAAGAAAGAAGCTAACCATCAAATATTTAATGTAGGTTCTGGATTTGCAGTAACAGTTTTGCAATTAGCAAATACTTTAAAGGGTCTATATAATTCAGATGTAGAAATTAAGATAAGTGGTAAATATCGTTTAGGTGACATTCGTCATAATTATGCCGATTTATCAAAAATCAAAAATACTTTAGGCTTTAATCCTAAGTTTACTTTTAAAGCTGGAGTTGCTAAATTTGTTGAATGGGTGCAAACGCAAGATATTGTGCAAGATGAATATGAGGCTTCAATTAAAAAATTAAAAGTTAAAGGATTGATTAAATAAGTTATATTTTTATTTTTTTAAAATATATGAAAAATTTAACATTAATAGTTTGTTTAAGTCTAATTGCTGTGTGCTCGCTGTCTCAGAATTCTATTAGGCCTAATGTGTTTGGGTTTAGTACAAATACTACATTTACCTTCCATAATGTTTATGATTCAATTTTTATGAATCAGGTCATTCAACTTTCTCCTAATTTGCTAAGATTTCCTGGAGGTTTTGGTAATTTCTATCATCCTGATGGAGTTGGTTATGGAATAAATATTAATGAAGTGAATAAATACCACAAAGGAGTGCTCCCAAAACGAGTAACTGGTATTCAAAATTATGAAAGAAAGAAAAAAATAAATAAAAATTATATCTATGACTTTATCTATTTAGCAAAGTATTTAAATTCTAAGGTAATTGTAGATGTAAATATTCTTACAGCATCAAGCGATGAAATAATCAAAATTATAGATAAGCTTGTTGAAAACAATATAAATGTAGTTGGCATCGAATTAGGAAGTGAGCTTTCTAATAGAAGTTATATGCATTTAATTGATGGTGATAAATATATTCAACTAACTAAAAATTTAGCAATTGAATTAAAAAGTATTTTTCCGAATATTCTTTTAGGAGTTGTAGCCGCTCCAGTTACAAGAGGTCAAGAAAGACATAACTATTGGAATGAATTATTAGCAAAAGAAGATTTTTACGATGCAATTATTATACATTCTTATGCTAAAGTCACAAAAGGAAGAGATAAAGATGGTAAAATGGTTTCTGAAATACCTGAAGGAAAAAGCCAGAGAGAAGCATTCTTTTTATATAGAGAAAGAATTATAAATTATTTTAATAATATTTATCCAGAAGAGATAGGATTAAATAATTCGATTTTTTCTGAGAAAGCTATTTGGATCACTGAATGGAATCTTCAAATGTCAAAAATTACTGGAAATACATTGTTTCAAGCTATATATGTTGCAAATTACTTACTAGAAATTTCTGTTTCTAAGAACTTCTCAAACATAGAGCTTGCTACTTATCATAATTTAGCAGGAAGAGATGTTTCGGGATCAGTATTAATGAATAGGTCTGGACTCACAGAAACTCACACAACATTTCATCCTTTTCAGATGCTTTCTGAAATGTTTAATCAAAAAAATTTAACAATTGATAAAACTAGAGTTACTAATTTTTGCTATCTTTATTCATGTGAGGAGAATAATAATGAGAAGTATAGATACATAATTAATTGGTCAAGTGAATTTCATAAAATATCTTTTAAGCAAGTGTTATCGCAAATAACACTTAAGGAATATTTTGGAAAAGAATTATATTGTAACAATAAAAAGAAGGGAGATATTAATTATACTATTTCTGATTTAGAAAACATATCTGAACTTACGATAAAGCCATATAGCATAACCTTAGTAACTATAAATAATGAAAGATAAACCAAATTTATTTTTAGTTGGCGCACCAAAATCAGGATCTACTCTTCTTTGGTCAATTTTAAAAAAACATAAAGATGTTTTTACTACAAAAGAACTTAAGGAAATTAATCATTTCTCTTATGATGAATTAACATATAACTCATATTATAAAGATTATAAAATTAGAAATGAGAATGATTATTTAAAGGCATTTAAAAAGGGGAAATCATTTAAATATTTAGTTGATGGTAGCGTATCATATTTTGCCTATCCTTCTATTCCAAAGAAATTACATGAGTTTAATTCTAAGGCAAAAATAATTATAATCGTTAGAGATCCAATTCTCAGGGCTTTTTCTCATTACAATATGGATAAAAGAATGGGTTATGCAACAGAGTCATTGAATGAGTATTTAGTAAATAAAAAAAATAAGCATAAGAAATTTATTCATCAATATATAGAAAATAGTTTATACTATAAACAAGTAAGCAATTATTTAGAATATTTTGATGAAAATCAGATTTTCATAGCGCAACTAGAGAATATAAATGATGATATTGATAAATTGTGTAGCTTTTTAGAACTTGATAACTTAGAATACTCTAAAGATCAAGAGAGAGTAAATGCTAATAAAACACCAAGAAATATTATTTCAAAAACATTGCAACATAATAGAAACTTAACTTCAAAACTTAAAATAATTATCCCACAACAGTTAGTTGATTATCTTAAGTTTTTATTTTATAAGACAGCTGAAAAAAAGCAACTTAAAGAAGTTGATAGACTTTTATTAGAGCAATACATAAATAAGGATTATTTTAAATTTAAAAATATATATTTAAAATGAGTAAAGAAATAGAATCGCAAAAAAAATATGGAGTTAGAAGATTTCTTAATAAGATTTTGCACGTAATAGCAAAAAGTAGTTTGCTTTCAGGATATGCAAGGGCAAGAATACACAAGTTGAGAGGTGTTAATTTTCATAATGTTAGCACAGTTTTTATTGGAGAAGATGTTCTTATTGATAGTATATATCCATCTAATATTTTTATTGGAGATAGATGTATCATAACAACGGGCACTAAGATAATTACTCATTTTATTGACACAGAAAAGCTTTCAGATCACCCTGATTATCATTTTAGATTCTACGTAGGTAAAGTGATCATTGAGAATGATGTTTTTATTGGTATGAACTGCGTAATTGCAAAACCAGTTACTATTGGAAAGGGAGCTGTAATTGGGGCAAATGTAGTAATAACAAAAGATGTTGAGCCAGGAGCTGTTATGGTTGGGGCTTCTGCAGTAAATATCAAACGGGTTGGATAAAATAGCCCTAGTTACTATTACTTATAATTCGGCTGATGTTTTGAGACCGTTTTTGGATTGCGTATGGAAACAGGCACATTCAAATTTAATTTTATATGTTATTGATAACGCTTCATCTGATTTAACGCTTTCAATATTAAAAAACGAAAAGGATAACAGGTTACAGGTTGTTAAAAATTCTAAAAATTTAGGAGTTGCTGTGGCAAATAATCAAGGAATTAGAAAAGCAATTTTGGATGGTTGTGATCAGCTTTTAATTATAAATAATGATGTCGAATTTGAAAGCTCTTTAATTGAAAAATTAATTAAGATTCAGATTAAAGATAAATCTAGTTTGGTTAGTCCAAAAATAATGTACTATGATAACCCAAATCAAATTTGGTACGCTGGCAGTTGGTTTATAAAAGAGAAAGGATATGTGCCATTACACAGAGGTATGAAGGAGTTGGATGAAGGTCAATATAATGAAATTATTAATGTGGAATATGCTCCAACTTGTTGTTTACTAGTTAAAAAAGAGGTATTTCAGGATATTGGATTAATGGATGAAAAGTATTTTGTTTATTTTGATGACACTGATTTTTTATACAGAGTATTGAGAGATGGTAGGCATAAAATACTTTATTATCCTCATGTAGAGTTCTATCATAAAGTTGGGAGTTTAACAAAATCCTTTGAAAAAGATGAAAAAAAAATTTATAGAGGAAATTTCTTTTTACAACAAAATATTAAAAATCATATTTATTTTCTGAAGAAAATTGGTGGTTTGTTTTCTTATGCTTTTATTGCTTGGTTATTTTTAAAAAACAATATTAAATTTATTGTAAATCCTCAGATTAGAAAAAATATTTCAACTTGGTTGTTGATTAATAAATCTTATTTTCAAGGCTTAATTAAATAATAATGAATAGAAAAGTAGCGATTATAGATACATTGGGTGCTCATGGAGGGTCATTTCATTTTTATGCCTTCGGGCAGGCAATTGGCTTGGTTAATAATGGTGTTGATGTAAGTCTGTACACAAATAACGAAACTGCTGACCCTAAAATAAGCGGAGTCAAGTTTTTTGCTTTTTATAAAAACATATTTAAAAATGGTTTCAGAATTACTAGTGGTATTAATTGGATTTTAGGTACAGTTTTTTCAGTTTTTCACGCCAGATTTTCAGGAATTTCTGTTTTTCATTTTCATATTTTTTATACTAATTTTTTAGTCCTGTTTAACTTACTCTTTGTCAAAATACTATTTGGAAAAGTAGTGTTAACCGTACATGATGTTAGTTCTTTTTCCAATTCATCTAATTCATTAATTATTACGAATCTGATTTATAAATTGTCGGAAAGAATTATAACTCATAATCAGTTTAGTAAGTCAGAGATTATAAATGTTAATACTAATCTAGAACCATATATTTCTATTGTTCCGCATGGGAACTATATTCCGTTTATTAATATTCAATTTAATAAAGAGAAATCTAGAAAGATACTAGCTATTCCAAATAATAGAAGAGTATTATTATTTTTTGGTATGATAAAAAAAGTTAAAGGTTTAGAGATTTTATTATCTGCCTTGAAAGGTGTTGTAGAGAAAAATCCAGATGTTTTATTAGTGATTGCGGGGAAACCTTGGGAGAATGATTTTTCTGTATATCAAAATATTATTGATGAAAATAATTTATCAGACTATGTGCTACTACATACTAAATTTATTCAGCAAGAAAATGTGGAGCATTATTACTGCGCTTCAGATTTAGTTGTTCTTCCGTACAAAAAAATTTATCAGAGTGGCGTACTTATGATGACTTTAAGTTTTGAGCGTCCTGCTTTAGTCTCTGATTTACCCCCTTTGACAGAAATAATTTCTAATAATGAAAATGGCTTCGTATTTAAGACTGAAAATGTGAGTGACTTAACTAATAAGTTAAATAGTATATTGATTAATGAGGTGTTGATGGAGAAAGTAAGAGTTAAGGGAGTTGAGTTAATAAAAAAGAAATATGATTGGGTTGATATTGGAAGACAGACATTGCAAGCGTATCTATCATTATAAAAAGTTGTATTTTTGTAAAAACAATAAAGATGAAAAGTAGAATAGAAAAATGTATGAAAAGTGCTATTAAAAATTACACTAGCATTTTTCAGAATGATCATTTAAAAGCTAATATTCAGCAAATTGTTGCTGAAAGTGTAATTGCTTTCCAATCAGATAAAAAAATGCTTTTTTGTGGAAATGGAGGTAGTGCTTCTGATGCCCAGCACATTGCAGCTGAGTTAAGCGGAAAGTTTTATGCTGACCGTCCTCCTTTGTATGCTGAGGCACTACATGTAAATCCATCTTTTATGACTGCCGTAGCAAATGATTATGGTTATGAAGCCACTTATTCAAGAATGGTTGAGGCTGCTGGTAAAAATGGAGATATTCTTATAGGAATATCAACTTCAGGTAATTCTCCTAATGTGGTTAAGGCAATTGAAAAAGCTAATGAATTAGGAATGAAAACTGTTGGTTTTACAGGAAAAAATGGTGGTGCTATGCGGGATATTTGTGATATTATGATTTGCGTTCCTTCTGACGACACGCCAAGAGTACAAGAAGCACATATTCTAGTTGGACATATTGTTTGTCAATTGATTGAGCAAGAAATGTTTCCAGATGCATAATCTAGATACTCTTTTCTTAGATAGAGATGGCGTAATAAATTTAAAATTAGATGGTGAGTATATTAAAAATATTGACCAGTTTAAGTTTATTTCAGGTGTAAAAGATTCTATATCAAAACTTTCAAAAATATTTAAACGTATTCTTATTGTAACTAATCAGCAGGGAATTGCAAAAGGAATAATGTCAGATAAGGACTTATGTGTTTTACACGAATATATGTTGTGTGAATTAAAAAAAAATGGTGGAGTAATAGATAAGATATATTATTGCCCTCATTTATCTTCTGAAAATTGCAACTGTCGTAAACCAAATCCTGGTATGATAGAGCAAGCAATGATTGATTTTCCAGAAATAAAATTATCTCAATCATATTTGATTGGAGACTCGTATACGGATATACAAGCAGGAAATAAGATGGGTTTGACTAGTGTAAAAGTGGATAATGAATATACATTATCCAAATGGTGTAGTACTATATGTTTGTAAAGATAATTTGTAAATTAAAATGACAATTTATTTTAATAAAAATAACTTTCATTTTACTAAATTAGTATGTGTTATTAAATAATAATATTATTTTTGAGAAAATTATTATAATGTTTACGCCATATTTAAATATTTTATATTCTTTCATTTCTGCATTGTTGATTAGCTATATTGCTATTCCTAAGCTTATACATTTCGCAAAAAAATTAAATTTATTAGATACTGCAGGAGACAGATCATCTCATAAAGTTAGCACACCTTTTTTTGGCGGTATTGCTATTTTTACTGGTTTTATTTGCTCATTATTATTTTGGACAGATAATTTCGAAAATATTCAGTTCATTTTAGTGAGTATTTTAATTGTTTTTATAGTTGGTCTTATTGATGATTTACGAGTTATTACAGCTTTCAAAAAGTTAATTGGCCAGATCTTAGCTACTCTAATTTTAATTTTTCTTGGCGATCTTCAAATTGATAGTATGCATGGAGTTTTAGGGGTGCATGATTTGCCAATTTGGGCAAGTGTATCTTTTACTATTTTTGTAGTAATTGTTATTACAAACGCGTTTAACTTAATAGATGGCATTGATGGTTTAGCCGGTGGGATAGGTTTGATTTCATCTCTTTCATTTGGAGCTATTGCCTTAATAATGGAGCAAAATAATATAGCCTTAATTGCTTTTACTTTATCAGGTGCTTTAGTTGGATTTTTAAAGTTCAATGTTTTTCCTGCCAGAATATTTATGGGAGATACAGGTTCTTTAGTTGTTGGGATGATTTTATCTGTTTTAGCAATTAATTGTATTAAATACGGGCTAGTAAATGATAACTATTCACTGCCTAATATAGGTCCTTTATTAGCAATCTCAATATTAGCAGTTCCACTTTTTGATTCTTTGAGAGTTTTTATTGCTAGAGCATTAAATGGTAATGGAACTTTAACTGCATCAAGAGATCATGTTCATCATGCTTTAATTGATTTAGGTGCTGGACATAGATATACTAGTTTAATATTGTATGTGGTTTCAGTAATTGTTATTTTATTTACATATGTTCTTATAATATTTAATATCAACGTAAATTTCAGTATTGCGATATTAACTTTGTTTAGTTTTTTATTGTGGCTTATTATCTTCTACATGATTAAATATAAATTAAAATAATGAGGTTTTTTCCTTTTTTCTTTTTCTTTTCGTTTAGTATTTTCAATTTGAATGCTCAGCATGCTAATTTAATGTTAGGAAATAGTTATTCCTCAAATTTTAATGAGATAATATATGCTGAAGAGTCAGATTTGCATACTTCCTTTAAACCCATTGTAAAATCAGATTTTAATTTTGATGTCGATTCTATTATTGAATCACAAGTGCAAACAAATTATTCTAATTGTTATTTAAGAAAAATACTTTCAGAGCATCTAATCATCTTAAGCGGAAAGGATTACAGGGTAACTGCTTCACCAATTATAAATTTAACATCTGGAAAAGAATTTATTCAGGAAAAAAATACATTTACAAATACTAGGGGTTTTGTTATAGAAGGTGATTTAGGTAAAAAAATATCTTTTTTCAGTTCTTTTGCTGAAAATCAATCTATATTTCCTGATTATCTAGACGCTCAAATTCGGGAAAATCTAGTTGTCCCTGGACAGGGATATGCAAGATCTTTTAAAGAAACAGGATTTGATTATGCAATGTCATCAGGCTATGTATCGTACAGGCCTAGTAAAATGTTTGCAGTACAGTTTGGTCATGGAAAACATTTTATAGGAGACGGGTATCGTTCATTATTACTTTCAGATAACACTTTCAATTATCCATATTTAAGATTGCAGACTAGTTTCTGGAAAGTGCAATACACTAATCTGTATACTGAGTTACAGGATATTAATTATTTTACAGATAATGGTATAGTTAATTATGATGTGATGGGTTATGCTAAGAAATATATGTCATCTCATTACTTAAGTATTAATGCTACTAAAAAATTAAATATTTCATTATTCGAATCTGTTATTTGGAGAATGAATCATGCTCCAGGAAGCAGTGGATTTGATGTTAATTATTTGAATCCAATAGTAATGCTTAGGCCAGTAGAATATTCTGTAGGGTCTTCTGGTAACGTTTTAGTTGGTGTAAATTTAAAATATAAATTACCTTTTTCATCTTATTTGTATGGGCAGTTATTGCTAGATGAATTTACTTTAGAGCAAATAAAATCTAATAATGGTTATTGGGCTAATAAGTTTGCTTATCAATTAGGCTTTAAAATATTTAATGCATTTAGTATAGATAATTTAACTCTGCAAACTGAGTGCAATCTGGCTAGGCCATATACTTATTCTCATTTTAATCCTCAACAGAATTATGCTCATTATAATCAACCTCTTGCTCACCCCTTAGGAGCTAACTTTTCTGAATTCTTAGTTATTTTAAATTACAAATGGAAAAAGTTTGTAATTGATGGTAAAATAATTTCTTTAAAATATGGAGATAATATTGATGGTGATCCTGCCTCATATGGAAATGATGTTTATGATAATTATAGAGATAGACCTTATGACTTTGGTGTTGAGATGTATCAAGGTAATTTAACAACAGTTAATATTAAAATTTTCAATATTTCTTATATTGTTAATCAAAAAACGAATCTCAAAATAAATCTAGGTGTTACTTTACGCGATTTTAAAAATGAGGATGAAGAATTACAAACTCAATTTATTAATTTTGGAATTAAGAGCGATTTATTTAATCATTATTACGACATTTAATGGCCCTGATTTTAGGAATAGAAACAGCTACTAAAAACTGCTCTATTGCATTATTTAGTGATGGAATAGTTATAGCTGAAAAGGAGCATATTTCAGATGATTACACTCATGCTGAGCAGCTTACCTTGTTTATTAAAGATGTTATTGATTTAGCTAATATTACTTTAAATAATGTTGATGCAGTCGCCTTAAGTATGGGTCCTGGCTCTTATACTGGATTACGTATTGGAACTTCAACAGCCAAAGGACTGTGTTATGCTTTAGATATTCCATTAATCGCTATTTCTACTTTAAAGGCTATGGCCTTTGCTATGGCTAAAAATATGAATTCAACTATTTATTGTCCTATGATTGACGCAAGGAGAATGGAGGTTTTTTCTGGCTTATATGATGTGAATATTAAACAAATTAGAGGTGTGCAAGCAGATGTTGTAGATGAAAATACTTATGCAGAATTTTTAAGAAATGAAATATTATTCTTTGGAGATGGATCCTTAAAATGTCAAGAAATAGTAAGTCATAAAAATGCTAAATTTGTTGAAGGAATTTGTCCTTCAGCAAAGAATTTAGGAATTTTAGCCAAAGAGAAATTTGAAAACAAGGATTTTGAAGATGTTGCTTATTTTGAGCCTTATTATTTAAAGGATTTTGTTGCTGGAAGAAAAAGTCCTTAGTCTTTTTTAGTTTTTTTTGCAGCAGCATTAAATCGACCTCTAAAAGAGCTTGAACTTCCTCCACTAGTTTTCCCTCCACCTGACGACTCTCTTCTTGAAGAAGATCTGCCTCCATGTCTGTCTCTTCCGCCACCTGAATTACTTCTTTTTTCTCCACCTCCTCCAGAGTATGAACGTCCGCTTCCCCCTCTGTTCCCACCTCCTCTAGATGACTTTACTCCTGGAGCTTGAGATACTTCAACATTAACTCTATTTCCATTCCAAACTGCGTCAGAAAGACCGCTTAATACGTCAGTTTCAAAATCATTTGGAGCCTCAAAAAATGAGAACTTTCTCATGATATCAATCTTTCCTACTGGAATATTTCTATTTCTTGTGTACTCATTTATTAACCCAATTAGATTGTGAGCTTGCAAATCTTTTTCAGCTCCCAAATTGATAAAAAATCTGGTATATCCAGCTTCAGCATGACCGGTTCTTTCTCCTCCACTTCTCTCATTTCTTCCTCCACTTCTCTCATTTCTTCCTCCACTTCTCTCATTTCTTCCTCCACTTCTCTCATTTCTTCCACCACTTCTTTCATTTCTATCTCTATTATTACTTCCCGTTACATTTAGGTCAGGAGCATTTTTGTAGAAAGATAAGAAACGGTTAAATTCAGCAGAAACAAAATGCTTAATAAGCGCTTCTTTATCTAAATGAGCTAATTTTTCTTCAATAGATGGTAAGTACTTGTCAATTTGATGGTTTACTTCAGTAGTAACTACTTTATCAACTAATTTCATCAACTGGATTTGACAAATTTCATCTCCATTAGGAACTTTCATTAGGGTTAAGTCACGCTTAATCATTCTTTCAATTGACTTTAGCTTTCTTCCCTCTCGACTATGTGCAATAATAATTGATGTTCCTTTGTTTCCAGCCCTACCTGTTCTCCCTGATCTATGTACATATATTTCATCATCATCAGGAAGGTTATAGTTGATAACATGAGATAATTCATTAATATCAATTCCTCTAGCGGCAACATCTGTTGCTACCAATAGTTGTAGTTTTCTTTTTCTGAAACGCCCCATAACATGGTCTCTTTGTGCTTGAGATAATTCACCATGTATAGCATCAGCGCTATAGCCATCTTGCATTAGTTTGTCTGCTACTTCAGCCGTCTCTCTTCTAGTTCGGCAAAATACTATTCCGTATATATCAGGATTTACATCACAGATTCTTCTTAAAGCTTTGTATCTGTCACGAGCATTTACCATGTAATAATGATGCTCTATATTTGCAGCACCTTCATTTCTGCTTGCAACCTCAATTGTCTTAGGATTCTGCATATAGTTTTTACTAATTCGCATTACTTCTTTTGGCATTGTTGCTGAAAAAAGTAAAGTTTGTTTTTCTGAAGGCGTTTCCGCTAATATAGTATCCAAGTCATCTTTGAATCCCATATTTAACATTTCGTCTGCTTCATCTAAAACTACAAATTCAATATCTTGTAATTTTAATGACTTTCTATTTATTAAATCTATAACCCTTCCTGGAGTACCAACAACAATTTGAGTGCCAGATTTTAATGATTTTATTTGTGGCATTATACTAGCTCCACCATAAACAGCGGTAATTTTTAATCCTTTTGTGTATTTTGCATATGTATCCATGTCTTTTGCAATCTGAAGGCAAAGCTCTCTTGTAGGACACAAAATTATAGCTTGAGGTAATTTTCTCTCAATATCAATTTTATTCAATACAGGTAATCCAAATGCAGCAGTTTTTCCAGTACCAGTTTGAGCTAATGCAATTAGATCATTTTTATTTTCCAACAAATAAGGAATTGATTCCTGTTGGATTGGTGTTGGGTTCTCAAAACCTAAATCTGTTATTGCTTTTTGGATGTTTTTATTTAGCCCTAATTCAGAAAATGTCATATTATAAATTTTTTGCAAAAATACTCTATTATTTTCCTTAACTACTATAATGATGAACTTATCCTTTTTTATTAACACATAGTAGTTTTTAAAAATTCATTATCTATTTTTGCGAACTAAAATTTAAAGAATGAGTATAGATAAGTTTGCAGACAGACATATTGGGCCTAGAAGGAATGATGTTAAGGAAATGCTATCTCTAGTGAAAGCATCCTCTATTAAACAATTAATTAACGAAACAATTCCTGCTAAAATTCATTTAGGAAGAGAGATGAATTTGCCTGATGCATTATCAGAAAGTCGTTTTATTGAGCATATGAAAGGAGTAGCTCAAAAGAATAAAAATTACCGTTCATATATTGGAATGGGCTATTTTAATACAATTCTTCCTGGTGTTATTCAAAGAAACATTTTAGAAAATCCGGGTTGGTACACAGCTTATAGTCCTTATCAGGCTGAAATTGCACAAGGCAGAATGGAGGCATTATTGAATTATCAAACTATGGTAAGTGAGCTTACAGGAATGGAAATTGCTAATGCTTCATTACTTGATGAAGGAACTGCTGCTGCTGAAGCTATGATCCTATTGTATAACAATAGAAGTAGAAAGCAGAAGTCAGAAAAAATAACTAACTTCTTTGTTTCAGAATTATGTTTTCCGCAAACTATTGAAATTTTAAAAACTCGTGCCATCCCTCTAGGTGTTAATCTTATAATAGACAATCATGATGAGGTAGAAATTGATGATCAGTTTTTTGGTGCTATTTTACAATATCCCGCGAAATATGGAGAGGTAATTGATTATACTGATTTTGTTAGTCAACTAAAAGCAATAGAATCAGGTGTAGTTGTAGCGGCTGATTTATTGAGTTTAAGTTTACTTACTCCACCTGCAGAATGGGGAGCTGATATTGTAGTAGGAACTACCCAGAGATTTGGAATCCCTATGGGATATGGTGGTCCTCATGCTGCCTATTTTGCTACTTTCGAAAAATATAAAAGAAGTATTCCCGGAAGGATTATTGGTGTTAGCGAGGATGTGACTGGAAACAGAGCGCTAAGAATGGCTTTGCAAACAAGAGAGCAGCATATTAAAAGAGAAAAAGCAACATCAAATATTTGTACTGCACAAGTATTGTTAGCTGTTATGGCAAGTATGTATGGAGTGTATCATGGAGCTGAAGGCTTAAGGAGAATGAGTAAAAATATTCATTCCTTAACTGCTACTTTGGCAGAAGGATTAACACAATTAGGTTATCATCAGTTGAATCCTATTTATTTTGATACGCTACATATTTCAGTTGGAAATGTTTCTATGGAAAATATAAAGACCTATGCAGAAGATGCGAAAATAAATTTTAATTATATTAATGATGATGCTCTTTCAATAAGTATTGATGAGAAAGATGACCTAAGTAATATCAATGATATTTTAGAAGTATTTGCGAAAAGCTGTAATCATTCTGACTCACAAGATTTAATAAAAGAGGTGTTGAGTGGTGATTATACACTGGCAACGGCAAGAATTCCAGATGCACTTTTTCGTACTTCCTTATTTATGCAGCATGATATTTTTAACAAATATCATTCGGAAACGGAAATGATGCGTTACATTAAGCGCTTAGAAAATAAAGATTTATCATTAACACATTCCATGATTCCGTTAGGCTCATGTACTATGAAATTGAATGCAGCTTCTGAATTATTCCCATTGAGTTGGTTGGAATTTGGAAATTTACATCCATTTGCTCCTGCTCATCAAGCAAGGGGTTATCATATAATGTTTCATGAATTAGAAGAAATGTTGTGTGAGATTACTGGATTTGACGCTATGAGTTTGCAACCAAATTCTGGTGCTCAAGGAGAGTTTGCTGGATTAATGGTCATTAGAGCTTATCATGAAAGTAGGGGTGATGATAATAGAAATATATGTTTAATACCTTCTTCTGCACATGGTACTAATCCTGCTTCAGCAGTTATGGCAGGAATGAAGGTTGTGGTTACACCATGTGATGAATACGGTAATATTGATGTTAATGTGTTAAGAGAAAAAGCTGAAGAATATAAGGAGAATCTTTCTGCTTTAATGATAACTTATCCTTCGACTCATGGTGTGTACGAAGAAGCAATTATGGAAATAACTCAGATTATTCATGATAATGGAGGACAAGTATATATGGATGGTGCAAATATGAATGCGCAAGTGGGAATAACAAATCCTGCACTTATTGGTGCGGATGTTTGTCATTTAAACCTGCACAAAACATTTGCTATTCCTCATGGTGGTGGCGGTCCTGGAATGGGTCCAATTGGAGTGGTAGAACATTTAAAACCATTTTTACCCAATAATCCTTTAGTGAAAATGGGTGGAGAAAATGGAATGTCTATTTCTTCTGCTCCTTGGGGTAGTGCTTTAGTTTTGTCTATCTCTTATGCCTATATTAAAATGTTAGGTACAGGGGGGTTAAAATATTCAACTGAGATAGCTATATTAAATGCAAACTATATTAAAGAGAAATTAGTGAAGCATTTTGATGTTTTATACTCAGGTAAGAATAATAGGGTTGCTCATGAAATGATTATAGACTTTAGAATGTTTAAAAAAGATGGAATTGAGGTTGTTGATGTAGCTAAGCGTTTAATGGACTATGGTTTTCATGCACCAACTGTTTCTTTTCCTGTAGTAGGAACCTTAATGATTGAACCTACTGAAAGCGAAAGTAAGGAAGAATTAGATCGTTTTTGTGAGGCAATGATTAGTATTAAAAATGAAATTAATGAAGTACTCACTGGAGAAGTTATTTTAGAAGAAAGTGTGTTGAAAAATGCGCCACATACTTTAGGGCTGGCTGTAAATGATGAGTGGAATTTTAATTATACAAGGCAAAAAGCTGTGTATCCGTTAGAATGGGTAAGGGATAGAAAATTCTGGCCCTCAGTTAGAAGAGTGAATGATGCATTTGGGGATAGAAATTTTAATTGTTCATGTTCGCCAATTTCAGATTATATTTAATAAACAATATTTATAAAATAAGAGCAGAGTTATTTACCTAAGTTATATTATATTTGCATCCAAATTAATAATTTAAAATAAAAAAAATGAAAAAAATTTTACTACTATCTTGTTTCTTAATAGTCTCATTCATAGCTTTTTCGCAATCGAAAACGGCTTATGTTCCTGAAGCAAATATTAAGAAAATGGTAGCAAATAATGGTGTAACATTACCTTTAGTTACACTATCAAATTTCGCTACGTCTCCATCACCAATTTGGTCAGATGATTTTTCTAATCCAGCAAATTGGGTGATAGATCACGATCAAAATGCATGTTCTTTAGACTGGCAGATTGGCCAAAACTCTTGTACTGGTTCATATCCGTCTGCTGATATTGAATCTACTAGTGCTGCTAATGGATGGGCAATGATAGATTCCGATGCCTATGGTGGTGCTACTGGTGGGACTGAGATTGAAGATAGCTGGCTTACAATGGCGAACCCAGTTGATTTAAATGGATATACAGATGTAAATATAGAATTTGAAACAAACTATAGAAGTTATAACAGTGAGGTATGTTATGTTGTTGTTGGAGTTGCAGATGCTAATGGTATCGTAGAGTGGCCAGAGTTAGATCCAACGTCGTCTGCTAATGCTTCAGGCCTCATAGGTCAGAGTGTATTTATGCCTTTCCCTGGTCTTGCTTCTGGTGGATATCAATCAACTAATCCTCAATTAGTTTCAGTTAATATTAGTCCTGCTTTAGTTGGATTAACATCAACAGAATTAGAGAATATATATATTCGTTTCCATTGGACAGGTACATGGGGGTATGCATGGTTTGTTGATGATGTTGCAATTATTGAAACTCCAGAACATGAATTAAGATTTAGTTCTGAGACATTTGGTGGATGGTGGATTGGCTATAATGACCCTGCATCTGCTTTAGGTGTTTTTGGAGCTGGTACTGATTATACTTTTTACCCAATGCTTCAGGCAGCTACACAGCCATTAAGAATTGAGGGAGTTGTTAGTAGTACAGGTATTCAGACTCAAGAAAATGCCACTATGAATGTTGAAATTGATGAGAATGGAACAATTACATCACTATCTTCTAATTCTATGTCATATCCATCCGGCTCTAGCGATACTGTATCAACAAGTTCTCCATTTACTCCTGCTAATATGGGGTTGCATAATATTAGTTGGTGGGCATCTTCAGATTCTTTTCCTACAACTCCTGTAATAACTAAATCAATGATAGTTACCGATACCATTTATGGTATTGATTATGACTGGGATAGTGATGGGGCAAATGCTTCAGGTTATGCTTATTTATCAAGAACACTCTGTGGTCAAGTACTTGCAAATGTATTTGATATATTTGCAGATGTATCGATGACATCTATCTCTTTTCATGTTAGTGAAAATTCTATTCCTGGAGCAAGTGTTTCAGTTGAACTATATGAAGATGACGCCGCATCTGATCCAATACTTTTAGATGGATCTGATTCATACAATCTACAGTCTTCAGATATTGGAAGTTGGGTTACACTTCCCTTAAGTGCAGATTTATTAGCTGGAACATCATATTTAGCAGCTGTTAAGGGTGAGGTACATCCAACGGATACAGTTGGGATAAGTACGAGTAGTAATGATAATGCTGTAGCTTATATTCAAGATAATGGTTGTGATATTGGAACTGGAGGATTTGCATATTGGTATACAGGTTCAGGTTATTTAATTAGAATGAATTTTGGACCTGCAGCTTGGGTTATAGGTACTGCAATTAATGATGTTAAAAATTCACAATTTAATGTTTTTCCTAATCCTACAAATGGGTTGTTTACTATTGAATTAGATGTTAATGAAAAATATGATGTCTCTGTAAACAATGTATTAGGCCAAACAGTTTTCACTACAACAACAAATGGAATGAATACTAATATTGATTTATCAAGTTTTGATAAAGGAATTTATACTATTAAATTGAAAGATGAAAATGCAATTTATACTGAAAAAGTAATAGTTGAATAGTTTGTAATCTATAAAATAAAGTAAAAGCCCGGTATAGCCGGGCTTTTTTTATGCTTTATTTTTATATACCTTTACAAACTAAATAATTTAAATTTACAAAAATGAAAAAAATCTACATTTCAATTTTTGCATTAAGCATAACAATAAGTGCTTTTTCTCAAATTGACTCACATGCCCTAACAATTGAAGATGGGGAAAAAGCTAAAAAAAATCTAGCATTAAATTCTA
Source organism: uncultured Flavobacteriales bacterium (assembly GCA_905181635.1). Classification (GTDB taxonomy): domain Bacteria; phylum Bacteroidota; class Bacteroidia; order Flavobacteriales; family BACL11; genus UWMA-0277. The sequence continues at coordinate 166,885 of CAJIYM010000004.1, read as the reverse complement.
ATAAGTTTACTGTTCCTTCTAGCATTCCTATATGGTCAGAAGATTTTGCTAATGGACTTCCAACAACATGGGAAAATTCAATTGTACCTTGGGTGTATAGAGGAACTTCTACATCTCCAAGTAATCAAGTAGGTGGTCAAGGAGCTTACTCTGGAATTAATAATAATCCCTCTACTAATAACCCAATTTCTTCACCAACTGCAAATAACGGTTTTCTTATTTTTGACTCTGATTATTATGATAATAATGGTGTTGCTGGTGCTTTTGGTACAGGTAACTACCCTACGCCTCATAATGGCGAATTATTGACGGAGATGATTGATCTTTCTTCATATTCTGATGTTACTTTAAAGATGAATTCATATTTTAGAACATATGCTGGGCAAGCCTTTATTGATTTTTATGTCAGTGGCGTATTTCAAGAAAGAGTACAAGTTCATACCAATCTTGCTGTTAACGAATCTTCATTTGTTGATGAAGTGATATTGTCTAGAATTCCTTTTTCAGTTGTGGGTAATGCTGATGTACAAATGAGTTTTGTTTTTGAAGGGTCAACAAATTCTAATAATAATTTTTCAGGTTACTATTTCTGGCAAATGGATGATTTAGAGCTTATAGAGACTCCATTAAATATGATTGAAATTGAAGATGTTGTTGTTGGTGGTTTTTGGATTGATTATGCAAATTATACTGGCACAGGCTTAAATACAATCATTGGTTTAGATTATACAGTTACTCCGCTTTCACAGTTAGCAAATCATCCTTATGTTATAGAGGGCGTATTAAGAAATTCTGGTGCTAATGATCAGGTGTCTACATTAAAGTATGAGGTTTATGGAGCAGCAGGATCTTATTCAGGTACATCTAATCCAACTAATGTAGCTGCTAATTCAGCAATAAATAATATTGATTCAATGGTTGTTGCGGCAAATCCTTCATTATCTCCTGTTGTTGGTAATTATGGAGTATCAATATGGGCAGAATCTGATTCTTCAGGTGTAATTATTGCTACTTCCGATACCGTAATTAAAGGAATAGAAATCAGTGATTATATTTATGCAAAAGATAATGGTACTGACATTAATGGAGATCCTGATGGTAATTGGATCGTAGGAGGCCCTGATGATCAATGGCATTTCACTACTAGATTCGAAATGTATGCTGATGAGCAACTTACGAGTTTAAGAACTTATATTTCAGATGAGTCAGTTGCTGGAGCTGAGATTAAAGCTGTAGTTTATGAATTAGATACAACTATTTCTAATGCAGATGGGGGTGTAATACTACTGAACGAATCAGATAACTATACAATAACAACTCAAGATTTAGGTGCTTGGGTAGATATTGTTTTTGCTGATCCAGTAGATTTATATAATGGTTATGCTTATGAAGTAGGTATAGCTGGTTTTGTTCATCCTACTGACAGTGCTTTTATTGGAACTTCTGGTCAATCAATGTACAATGGAGAACACAGTTTATTTGATGAATTTGGTCTTAATCCTAATGATGTGGTCAATCAAGGAATTCCAACTTGGTATTATTTAACTAGAACTCCAATGGTTCGAATGAATTTTGATCCATCAAGTGTTAGTTCTGTTTCTGATCTTAAGCAATCTATTTTTACTACTTACCCTAACCCAACAAATGGATTATTTATTATTGAATTAGGAGAAATTGCTAAATATGATGTAACAGTAAATAACGCGTTAGGCCAAATAGTTTTTTCTACGACTATAAATGGAATGAATACTAATATTGATTTACTAAGTTTTGATAAAGGAATTTATACTATTGAATTGAAAAATGAAAAAGAAGTTTATACTGAGAAGGTAATCGTAGAATAAATTCCTTTCTTACAAAAATAAAAAAGCCCCACTCGTTTGAATGGGGCTTTTTGTTTAAGTGGCGCTACCAAGATTCGAACTAGGGACACATGGATTTTCAGTCCATTGCTCTACCAACTGAGCTATAGCGCCAACTATTTAGGGATGCAAATTTAATTGTTTTTTTAATTTAGAGAAATATTTTGAGCAAATCATCATAGTGAATTGTAATTTTATATTTTTGACAAAATTTTACATTCGTTGAAACTTATAATTGACATAGGAAATACAGCAGTTAAAGCTGCCTTATTTGAAGCTAAACAGCTGATTACCTCTACTGTTTTTAAAGATTTTACTTTGCAAAACATACTTGTTTTTATAGGAAAGCAAACTATTTCAGATACTATTGTCTCTTCTGTTAAGTTAGTAGATTCTGATCTTAAACAAATAATTCAATATTTTAACGCTCATCTTTTAAATGAAAGCACTCCTTTGCCAATCACAATTGATTATAAAACACCTAGTACTTTAGGTAAAGATAGAATTGCTGCTATTATTGGAGCATCTTTTTTATTTCCAAATCAAGATATTTTGGTATTTGACGCAGGTACTTGTCTTACTATTGATTTTATTAATAAAAGAAAAATATATAAGGGGGGTAGGATTTCTCCAGGTATAAGAATGAGATACAAGGCACTTAATCTGTTCACAAGTAATTTGCCCCTGTGTGAATTTTCTGATATTAGCATGACTATGGGTTATGATACGAACTCATCAATCATGAGTGGTGTACAACAAGGAATATTAGCTGAAGTCCGGGAAATAATTAATGTTTATAAAATGGAAAATAAAGACACTATAATTATCGTTACAGGTGGGGATTGTTTTTTCTTTGAAACTGAATTAAAAAGTAGCATATTTGCAAATCCTTTTTTAGTAATGGAAGGATTAAATGAAATTTTAGATTATAATGAATAAATTAAAAAAATTAGTAGTAGTAGTCTTTATTTTTTGTGGATTAAGTGCATTAGCGCAATTAGGAACAAGCTCACCATACTCTCGTTTTGGATTAGGAGATTTACAAGGAAATGTATTGCCAGTATATAATGCGTTAGGGGGTGGGGTTACAGCACTTAGTAGTTCTAATAGTGTAAATCCATCAAATCCTGCAAGTTACACCTCTTTTAGAGCAAACTCATTCTTGTTTTCAACAGGAGGAATGCATAAAACAACTCAACTTCAGAATTCAACTGATAAGCAGGTTGCTAATAATTCTGCTTTTAGTCACATGACGATCGCTTTTCCTATTAGTAGTAAGTTGGGAGCAAGTATTGGAATGTTACCTTTTAGTAATATTGGTTACACATTAAATGCAAGAGATACATTAGTAAATGCTAACATGATTTATACAGGAGATGGAGGTTTGAGTAAAGTGTATTTTGGAGGAGCATACGAACCTTTTAAAGGGTTTTCTTTAGGAATGAATGCGTCTTATTTGTTTGGGGGCTTAAATAGAAGGAAGAAACTTGATTATGATGATGAATCTTTTTTTGATTCTCGTTCAAATTCTAGCATAAACTTAAAAGGATATTACTATGAGTTGGGGTTAATGTATAAAATGGCATTAGCGAATGAGAAGGTATTGTCCTTTGGTTTAACGGCTAATAATAATTCAAGCCTGCGAGCAAAGCGAACAAATATTGTGGAAACTATTTCGGGAACAAATGAAATAGTAAAGGACACTACTAGTAATTTAGTGGAATGGGGGGAAGTTAATCTCCCAAGTTATATTAGTACTGGTTTAATGTATCGTGATGGTGAAAAATGGCTTTTAATAGCAGATTATAGTATTCAAAATTGGGCTGACTATACATTATTAGGTGAGAGTGATGACTTAAGTAATAGTATGCGTCTTTCTGCTGGATTACAATATACTCCAGAATTTAATTCAGTTACTAAATATTACAAAAGAATGCAGTATCGTTTAGGAGCTAATTATAGTAATACCCCCCTAACTTTAAACGATACACAATTAAAAGAAATGAGCGTAAGTTTTGGTTTTGGTATTCCTGTGAAAAAATCAAGAACAAAATATGATATTTCTCTCACTTTGGGACAAAGAGGGACAACTGATAATAATTTAATAAAAGAACAATTTATAAATTTTGGTCTAAGCGTTTCTTATGACGGAATTTGGTTCGTAAAAAGAAAATATGATTAATAAGATGATGAAAATAAATTTTTTTTTAGTAGCAATTTTTTTAACTAGTTTTAGTTCTAATGCTCAGTCCAAATTTGGAATGGATAGTGTTGCGTGTATTGAAAACCTTTCGTTATTTAGAGAGTATTATAAGCAAAAGAACTATGTAGATGCTTTAATTCCTTGGCGTTGGACTTTTAATAATTGTCCTAAGTCAAGTGGCAATATTTATAAAAATGGGCCTAAGATTTTTAAGGAGAGAATGAAAATTGATAAAGAAAATAAGTCAGCATATCTTGATACCATAATGATGATTTTCGACCAAAGAATCAAGTATTTTGGAAAAGAGGGATATGTTTTGGGTTTAAAAGGTTACGAACTAGTAATTTCAGATAAAAGAAGAAGCTCTGAAGCTTTATCTATTTTAGATAAGTCAATAAATTTAGATGGTAATAATTCAGATTTTAGAGCAGTCTATGGTTATGTTAAAGCAATGGTAAACTTGGAGAAACTTGGAGAAAAATCAAAGAAAGATGTTTTGGAGGCTTACGCTCGAATTTCTGACATTATTGATTACAATATCGTTAATGAATCTAAAGTAACTAAATATTTTATTCAGTATGCTGAAAAGATTGAAAATCTTTTTACTCCCTATGCTAATTGTGAGGATTTAGTATTTCTTTTTTCTGCAAAATTTGATCCTACAACAAATGATATTTCTTTTTTAAAAAGAGTTACAAAAGTATTAGAAAATAAGAATTGTACATCTGAAAAATTATTCTTTGATGCTTCTAGCAGATTATATCAGTTAGATCCCTCTGCATCTTCTGCTGATAAAATGGCAAAAATGAGTATTGCAAAAGGTAAATATTCTGATGCTATTGAGTTTGCTAAAAAAGCAACTGAAATGGAGGAGGTTAAAAATCAAAGAGCTATATACTATTTAGGTTTAGCAGATGCTTATCGTAATGCAGGTTCTTTTCTATTGGCAAGGAATGCTGTTTATAGTGCATTAGAACTTAGAAATGGCTGGGGTGAAGCATATTTAAACTTAGGGAATATTTATGTTTCAGGTGCTAAAATTTGTGATGGTGATTTTGAAAAATCAACAGTATATTGGGTTGCAGTTGATTCATTTAGTAGAGCACTTGCTGATAAGGATACTAAATCGAGAGCAAGTAAGAGTATTAATACCTATTCAAAATATTTCCCAACAAAAGAAACTTGTTTTTTTAATGGAGTAGAATCTGGAAAATCACATACTATTGGTTGCTGGATCAATAAAGCCACCACAGCTCGTACAAGTGACTAAGCGAAAATTATGCGTTTATTTATTATCTTTTTAATTGTAATGACTTCATGCACTAATGATCCTAAACTTGTGCAGGAGTTTGTTAGCGTTAGGCGCCAACCTATTGAGCAGATTAAAGGAGCGCAACTTCTCCATACGGAAAATGGTAAGGTGAAAGTTAAAGTGCTAGCTAATAGTATTGAGCGTTTTCAAGACTTTCAACCTGCATTAATTTTCCCTAATAAATTGGAGGTTTATTTTTATAATGACTCTTCACATTTGCAATCAACACTTATTGCTGATTACGCTTCAATAGATGAGGAGAAAAAAATTATGTTAGCAAAAAATAATGTAATACTAATTAGTACTGATGATAAAAAACTTGAGACGGATGAGTTGGTTTGGGATGAAAATAAAAATAAAATATATACTGATAAGAAAGTGAAAATTACAACTGGTAAAGAAGTTGTCTTTGGTGAAGGTTTTACTTCTACTACTGACTTTAAAGAGTATTCAATTACTAAAGTTCACGGAACTTTTGATTTCACAACTCAAACAGATTAAGTTTTAGTATTTTTACGCACATGCTTGTATCTGTCGCTATTTCTACCTTGTTTTTTTCTGCTTTTTTCTCGGGAGTAGAAATTGCATTTATTTCGGCTAACAAGTTAAAGTTAGAACTAGATAAAAATACAGGAAAATTCCCTTCAAATATAATAACTTTTTTTTCCAAGAACGAATCTGATTTTATAACTACTATGTTGGTGGGGAATAATATAGCCTTGGTGATTTATGGCATAGTAATGACTCAAATTCTAACACCAGAAATTACGTATTATTTCAGTTCTGATTTAGCGCTTTTATTTGTGCAAACTATTATTACTACTTTAATAGTCTTAGTAACAGCTGAGTTTTTACCTAAAGCAATTTTTAGAATTTATCCTAATCAGATCTTAAGAATATTTTCTATCCCTATTTGGTTGTTTTTTGTTTTTTTTAGGCCTGTAGCTTTGCTTATGCTATTTCTTTCTAAATTAGTATTAAAATATTTGTTAGGGCAAAAAATGGAAGATGGTAAGCAGGTATTTGGTAAAACAGATTTGGATGAATATCTTAGTAATGTAAAATCAACTGATGGAGTGGAGGATAGTCGGGTGGAGGTAGAAATGCTGCAAAATGTCTTAGATCTAACTGATAAAAAATTGCGTGAATGTATGATTCCAAGAACTAAGCTAGTAGCTATGGATATTTCGTCACCAATTAATGAAGTTAAAAATAGATTTATAGCTACCAAGTTGTCCAAAATCTTAATTTTTAAAGGAAATATTGATAAAGTGATTGGCTATATTCATTCTTCTGATTTGTTTAGAAATCCACATAACGTACGTTCTATTTTATTACCTATTCCTTTTGTGCCAGAAAGTATGTCAGTTATGCAATTACTAAATCAGTTTATTGATGGTAATAAAGGAGTTGCTTTGGTTGTTGATGAGTTTGGTGGTACTTCTGGAATGCTTACTATTGAGGATGTTACTGAAGAAATTGTTGGTGAGATAGTTGATGAGCATGATGTGGAAGAAATTACCGATAAAAAATTAGCTAAAAATAAATATCATCTTTTTGCACTTTTAGACATTGAGCTGGTTAATAAAAAATATAAACTTACTCTACCTGAGTCAGATGAATACGAAACTATAGCAGGATTAATCTTGCATCATTTGGAAGAAATTCCTCAAAAAGATGATGTAATAAAACTGGAAGAATTTCAATTTACTATCATAAAAGTAAATGAGACTGCAATACAAGAAGTGCAATTGAAGGTGTCTACTAGATAAAAAATAGGGGGCTTTTCTATTTTTATTTCTTAAATAACAATTGTATATTCGCCAACTTCATTAAAATAAAACGAGAATGGCAACACTAGGAAAAATTAGAAATAGATCAGGATTATTATTAACGGTAATTGGCGTAGCAATGCTAGCTTTCATTTTAGGCGACTTTATGTCATCTCTTGGATCAAGTGGTGGGGGTAGTATTTATGTAGGAGAAGTATTGGGTGAAGATGTAACACGTCAAGCTTATGAATTAAAAGTTGAGGAAGGAATTCAAAACTGGAAGTCTCAGAATCAGCAAGGCGTACTTAATCAAACAACAACATCTCAGATTCGATCTCAAATATGGGATCAGTATGTGAGAGATTTAATTATGAACAATGAATTCGGTAAATTAGGAATTGATGTTTCTGATGATGAGTTTTTTGAGTTATTACAGGGATTAAATGTACATCCTGAAATTTCAAAAGTTCCTGCTTTTCAAGATCAATTAACGGGTCAGTTTGATAGAACAAAGGTATTAGGCTATTTAAAACAAATTGACCAAGATCCAACAGGAGAAGCAAGAACAAGATGGGTAGGTTTCCAAAAATACTTAATTGGCTTAATTAAAACTTCAAAGTACAATTCACTAGTTTCGAATGCTATGTATGTAACGGGTGAAGAAGCGAAATTGAACTTTAACGAAAATTCACAAAATATTACTTTTAACTATGTAGCTATTCCTTTTTCTTCAGTTGCTGATAGCATGGTTGAGCCAACTGAAAGCGAATTAGCAAATTATTATGATGACAATAAATCAAACTATGAGCAAACAGCATCAAAGAATGTTGACTTTGTAGTATTTACAGTTATTCCTTCACAAGAAGATGATGCAACTACTAAATCAGCTATTACCGATTTAAAAGCTGACTTTACTATTTTTGAAGATTATGATTTAATGGCTAGAAGAAATTCTGATAATACTTCAGCACGTTTTACTTTTACTACTAAAGAAGATTTAGCAGATAAGAATTGGGAGGAATTATTTAATGCTGAACAAGGTGCTGTTATAGGTCCTTATCAAGTGAGTCAAGGTGTTTATCGTATTGCTAAGTTAGCAATCGCTCAAGATCGTCCTGATTCAGTTGAGGCGCGTCATATCTTAATATCTCCTACTCAAACTATGAGTTTGGATTCTGTAAATATAAGAATTGAAGCTATAAAAGCACAAGTTCAAGCGGGTGCTGACTTTGGTGCTTTAGCAGAAAAAAATTCTGAGGATAAAAGTTCTGCTATTAAAGGAGGTGACCTAGGTTGGTTCTTGGAAGGAGCAATGGTTGATGAATTTAATGAAGCTTGTTTTACTTCTAAAAGAGGGGACTTTAGTGTCGTTACTTCTCAATTTGGCGTTCATCTTATTGAGGTAACAAAAACAAGTAGAGCTGTACGTAAAGTAAAAATTGCTTTTATCGACAGAAATGTTGAGCCAAGCACTGAAACGTATAATACTTATTACTCTGAAGCAGCTCAGTTTGCAGGAAAAATATTAAATGAAGGAATTGCTTTTGATTCTTTAGTTGCACAGCAAAATTTAGTAAAAAGAAGCGATAGTAAAGTAACTGCTGACAAGCAAAGCATTGTTGGTTTGCCAAACTCAAGAGAAATGGTAAGATGGATGAATACTACAGTTGAAGGAACTGTTTCTGAAGTCTTCCAGTTTGAAAACTCTTATGTTGTCGCTTACTTAACAAAAGAACATATTAAGGGGAATATCCCTTTAGAAGATATTAAAGAGCAAATTTCTGCTTTAGTAGTGAAGGATAAGAAAGCGGACTATATTACTGCGTCTATAACAGGAGATGATTTAGTTGCCATTGCAGCTAACAATGGACAATCCGTTGTGAATGCACAAAGAGCTAATTTAGCAAACTTAAGCTTGCAAGGTATTGGTTACGAACCTGAGTTAGTAGGTTCTATTTTTGGTACTGCTGTTGGTTCTGTTTCTAGTCCAATTGCAGGAGCTAATGCTGTTTATGTAGTACAGGTTACCGCTAAGGATGATGCAAAAAATACTGGTGATTTTACTAAGCAAAAACAAGAAGCACAAAAAGGAGCTGCTGCTTATGCTAATGGTGCTGCTTATAAAGTATTAAACACTGAGGCTGATGTAAAAGATAATCGTTCAGATTTTAATTAATCAGTTCTTTTAAAATAAATAAAAAATGCTCAGCCGAAAGGTTGGGCTTTTTTTTATCTCAAAATCTGTAAGCGGTAAGAATCAAGATTTAGGAAAATAAAGAGTAGGATAGTAAAGCCAAGTAAAGAAGAACCGCCATAACTAATAAAAGGCAATGGTATTCCAATTACAGGCAACAAGCCAATAGTCATTCCTATATTTATAGTAAAGTGCATAAAAAGGATAGTGGCCACACTATAGCCATAAATCCTGCTGAAGTTTGATCTTTGTCTTTCGGCAAGGAAAAGTACCCTAAAGAGCAGACCTAGGAATAATGAGATAAAGAAAAAACTACCTAGGAATCCCCATTCCTCTCCGATAGTACAAAAGATAAAGTCTGTACTTTGCTCGGGTACAAAATCAAATCGAGTTTGTGTTCCGTTTAAAAAACCTTTTCCACTAAACCCTCCAGAGCCAATCGCAATTTTTGATTGGATAAGGTTGTATCCTGCTCCGTGAGGGTCAAACTCTTTTCCTAATAAAATATCTATTCTTTTTTTTTGATGTGGGGCCATTACATCATTGAATATATAATCAACACTAAAAATAAAAGATATACTTGTTATTAGTATACCCATTATAAGTAATAGTTCTTTCTTTTTTCTTCTTGAAAGCAAAAATATAATTAATGCAATCCCTGATATAAAAGTAACTATAATTGTCTTTTCAACTAGTAAGGTAACCACAAATAGAATGGCAATAATTAATCCAAATATCAGGATGTTTCCCGAAAGGCCTTCGCGATATAATACGAGTACAAATCCTGCATAAACTAAGGCAGTGCCAAGGTCATTTTGCAGTATAATCAATAAAAACGGAAGTATAATTATTGCATAGGTACTGAGCTTCTCGTGTAATGACTTGCGTTTAGTGTTAAGGTTGTTATAGTATTTTGCAAGTGCAAGTGCGGTGGTAAACTTTGCGAATTCTGAAGGTTGAAATTTAAAACTTCCAAATTCGAACCAGGATGTAGCTCCACCGGTAATCCCTCCTTTAAAAAGCACTCCAATTAGCAGTAGAATAATAGCGACATAAAAGATGTAAGAAAGGGAATAGAAGAATTTCCAGTCGATTATAAGTATTAAAAAAGCAACAAAAGAAGAAATGCAAATAAAAAAAAGTTGTTTTCCATATCGGCTACTAAAGTCAATTACCATTGCCGAGTCATCATTGAACTGTGAAGCATAAATGTTTATCAACCCAAAAAGCATAAGTAATACATAAAGCCCAATACTTACTTTGTCAATATTTGCGAATATATTTTTTGCAGCTCTCATTATTTATCTATTAAATTTCCATTTAGGATAAAAGTTTCTTGGGCTTTATTTGTTGTTTCTCTGTTTAGGTATTTTTCTATCATTAATGATGCAATAGGGGCAGCCCAAGTTGATCCCCATCCTCCATTTTCAACATAAACTGCTATGGCTATTGCTGGTTTTTTTTTTGGTGCAAAAGCAATAAATATAGAATGATCTTCCCCATGAGGATTTTGTGCTGTCCCTGTTTTTCCACATATTTCGTAGTTCGGAATTTTACAATATTTTGCGGTTCCTTCTTTACCATAAACGACTTGCTCCATACCGTTGATTATTGGTGTGAAATGTTGTTTGTCAATGCTACAATATTTCTTAGTTGTATAGTTACTATCAATACTTAATTCACCTGAAATGCTTTTGATGATATGTGGTGTATAGTAGTATCCTTTGTTGGCAAGTATAGCGGTCATGTTTGCCATTTGTATGGGGGTAAGTAATAATTCTCCTTGCCCAATTGCCATTGATATAATGGTGTTGGCATTCCAGCTTCCTCGGTATAAAGTGTTAAAATAAGTTGATTTTGGTAGTTTTCCTGGGCTTCCTGTTATAAAGTCATTATTCATAAAGTTTCCTACGCCAAAACTGGATACATGACTGTACCAATTATCATAAGCCTCTTTAGTGGAGCCAAATTGATTAAAATACTTTTCGTATATATTACAAAAATAAGTATTACATGAAATTTCAATTCCGTTTATTAACCTAACAGGTGATTTATGAGGGTGACAACCTACTTTTTTATCATTTCCATAGTTGTAACCATCATCACAGGAAAATTGAGTGTTTTTAGATATTGTTCCTTCTTGTAAAGCAATAAGTCCGGTTACTAATTTGAAAGTTGACCCAGGCGGGTAGGTTCCTTGTAATGCTCTATTGAATAAAGGTTTTTTTTTATCCTTAGATAGGATACTATAATTGACTGATCGTTTTCGTCCAATTAACAAATTTGGATTGTAAGTAGGTGCGGAAACTAAAGCAAGAATTTCTCCTGTTGAGGGTTCAATAGCTACAATTGCTCCAATCTTATTTCTCATTAGTTGTTCGCCATATTGTTGTAACTCAATATCAATGGTTGAAATTAAATTACTTCCAGCAATTGGTATGGTGTCAAACTTTCCTGCTTGGAATTTACCTTGATCACGGTTATGTACATCAACTAATTTTATAGCCATTCCTTTCTGCCCTCTAAGGTGCTTTTCATATGCTGCTTCCACTCCACTAACTCCTGTCAAATCTCCCTTAGTATAGTAAGGATCTTCCTTAGTTTTTTTTAAATTTACTTCTCCTAGGTAACCTATTAAATGAGTAGCTACATTACTTGGGTAATCTCGCATTGTAATCTTTCTTAAATAGAAACCAGGAAATTGAAAAAGCTTTTCGGATAGTGTGCTAGAGTTTTCTAGATTGATGTGTTTTATGAATACACTTTCTTTATAACTAGAATAGTTAGAAGCTTTTTTGTATTTTACTAGGTATTCTTCTTTGCTTATACTAATCAAATTACAAAAAGCTAAAGTATCAATCACTTGTTCTTTTAATTCTCTGGGGATAATCATTAAGTCGTAAGCAGGGACATTAGCAACAATAAGGTTACTGTCTCTATCGTAGATTAATCCTCTTACCGACTGCTGTACTTCATAGCGCAATACATTATTGTTAGCAGAGAATTTATAATTATCATTCAATATTTGAATGTAAAATAATTTAGTGATGAAAGTAATGGCAATTAACGTAAATATAGCAACAACAATTTTATGTCTATTTTTATAACCTTTCATTATTTTTTTTTATAAATAATTGTGAAATAAGCACAATGATTAAGGTAACAAATGAGCTAGACAATATTTTACCTACAATAGCCAGATTAAAATTAATGTGTTCCATAATAAATAAACAGCTATTATGGACAATGATTAAAAATAATGAAAACGTAATAAAAGCTTTATTTCCTATCTTTTTTAGTGTAATCTCATCTGTATCTCCTAGTATATTATGAGGTATAGTTATCTTACTAATGAAGGGTTTTAAAAAAGCAATAAGTATTGTTGCTGTTGAATGAAACCCTAAACTTCCTGAAAAAATGTCAATAAAAAAACCAAGTAAGAAAGCATAAATAAGTAAAAACCACTTGGGTGTCTTTATTGGTAAACCTATAATTAGAATTACATATAAAAACGGATTAATATAGGCTGAAAATAGAATCTGGTTAAGTACTAGTACCTGTAGTGCAACATATAAAGGTAGTAGAAATAGGTATTTTGCAAAATATTTATTCATTCTCTTTAATTGTTTTTTCTAACATCAATTGTTCTTCTGCAGCTTGAGAATGGATGATATAGACATAGTTTAACTGATTGAAATCTTCAAAAAGTTTAACGCTAACATCATAAAACCCATCATCTTTATTTTTCTGAATACTTTTTACTGCCCCAATATTTACTCCTTCAGGAAAAATAATACTATGGCTGTTTGTACTTATGGTATCGCTAATTTTAATAGGGATATGATTTGGAAAATCATTGATGTTAACGGTTTTATAATCAAACCCCTTCCATTTCAAAATTCCATTGTGATTATTTTTATTTAGCTGAATACCTATAGCTGATTTTCGGTGAAGTAAGGAAATGGCAATTGCATAATTTTTGCTTACAGAATGGATAACCCCAACAACTCCCTGATTTGTTATTACACCCATTCCTGTCGTAATACCATGTTTTAATCCTTTGTTTAATGTGATAAAGTTATTTCGTTTACTTACTGAACTATTTATCACTTTAGCAGGATAGTAGTTGAAATGCTTGCTTTTTATTAAAGTTGAATCAGTAAATTCAGATTCATTTTTCAGTAAAGAATGGAGCTTAGCATTTTCACTTACAAGAAACTCATTAGTTTCTTTCAGTGCTACATAGTTAGAAAATGAGGTTGTGTATTTGTAAACAAGGCCTGTATATTGTGTGCTAAAATTAATAGCTTTATTTGCTTGATAACTATTATTTTTTAGCAATAAAAAGACAGAAAACCCTTCTATTAATAGAAACAATAATAGAAAATGATTTATCTTAATAAATCGTAATAGGTTATACATTTTCGCTTAAGGGCTATTGAATTAAGAATGTATAGCTTTCTATATTTTTAAGTGCAATTCCGGTTCCTCTTGCTACAGCTCTTAATGGATCTTCAGCAACATATACAGGTAGCTTTGTTTTTCTTGAAATTCGTTTATCTAACCCTCTTAACATTGACCCTCCACCGGTTAAATATAATCCTTCATTATAAATATCAGCCGAAAGTGCTGGTGGAGTGTTGAATAGAGCGCTCATTACAGCTTCTTCAATTTGTTCAATAGAATTGTTAAGTGATCCTGCAATTTCTTTATAAGTTACAATTACCTCTTTTGGAATTCCACTCATTAAATCTCTTCCGTGAACAGCATAGTTTGCTGGTGGTTCTTCTAGCTCAGTGAGTGCCGAGCCAACATTTATTTTTATTTGTTCAGCCATAATATCACCAACTGCTATATTGTGCCTGGTTTTCATATAGTTTTTTATATTATCAGTAAATTCATCTCCTGCAACTCTAATTGATTTATCACAAACAATTCCGCCTAATGAAATAACTGCAATCTCAGTTGTACCACCGCCAATATCAATTACCATATTTCCTTTTGGTTCCAATACATCAATTCCAATCCCAATTGCAGCTGCCATAGGTTCGTGTATTAGCCAAACATCTTTTGCTCCAGCATGTTCTGCTGAATCAATTACTGCTCTTTTTTCAACCTCGGTTACACCTGATGGGATACATATTACCATCTTCAGTGCTGGTGAAAATATGGATCTTTTTCTAGGAATCATACCAATAAATCCCCTTATCATTTGCTCCGAGGATTGGAAGTCAGCAATTACTCCATCTTTTAGTGGTCGCAAAGTTTCAATTTCTTTATGTGTCTTTCCGTGCATCTGTTGAGCCTTTGTTCCAATAGCTACCACATCACCCGTTCTGATGTTTTTAGCAACAATAGAAGGCTCGTCTACAACTACTTTATCGTTATAAATAATTAGTGTATTTGCAGTTCCTAAATCAATCGCAATTGCTTCTTGCATAAAGTCAAACCATCCCATAATATTTATTTTTAGTGTTTAAAATGTCTTGTTCCAGTTAATACCATTGTCATGTTGTTGTTGTTGCAATATTCAATTGATAATTCATCTTTTATTGATCCTCCTGGCTGTATCACTGCTTTTATTCCTGCATTATCTGCTAATTCTATACAGTCAGGGAAAGGAAAAAATGCATCAGAAGCCATTACGCATCCATTCAAATCAAAACCAAATTTTTTTGCTTTATTTACAGCTTGTTTTAGTGCGTCTACTCTTGATGTTTGTCCAACTCCACTTGCAAATAATTGTTTTCCTTTTGCAAATACAATGGTGTTGGATTTTGTGTGTTTACATACTTTAGAAGCAAATATTAAATCCGATAATTGCTCTTGTGTTGGTGCAAGATGTGTCGCAGTTACCATGTCAGTAATTGCATCACTTTTCAAGTCTTTATCTTGGTATAATACGCCATTAAGTGCAGTGCGGAATTGTGCTTTTGGTAAGTTAACTTGATTTTGCTGTAAAAGTACTCTATTCTTTTTCCCTTTCAATAATTCAAGGGCATCAGCAGCAAATGAAGGAGCAATTAATACTTCATAAAATAATTTATTTATTTCTTCAGCAGTCGCTAAATCTACTTCATTATTGGTAATAAGCACTCCACCAAAAGCAGAAGTAGGATCACCAGCTAAAGCGGCTGTCCAAGCGTCAAGTAAGTTTGGACGGCTAGCTAAACCACAAGCATTGTTGTGTTTTAAAACCACAAAAGTAGTTTCGTTAAATTCAGCAATTAAGTGTACGGCTGCATCAACATCCAGTAGGTTGTTGTAGGAAAGTTCTTTTCCGTTTAGCTTAGTAAACATATCATCTAAGTTACCATAAAAAGTTCCTGATTGATGAGGATTCTCTCCATAACGCAAAGTTTTTCCCTCACGGATACTTTCCTTGAATGCTGGTGTGTTTTCAGTATTAAAGTAATTGAAAATAGCCGTATCATAATGAGAAGAAACATCGAATGCAGTGCCTGCAAATTTCTTTCTTTCTGCCATGCTTGTGCGGGCTCCATTATTGTTTAATATTTCCAACATTTCAGTATACTGCTTCATCTCGGAAACGATTAATACATCTTTGAAGTTTTTTGCAGCTGCACGGATTAATGAAATACCACCGATATCAATTTTTTCAATAATATCTTCTTCGCTAGCCCCTAATGAAACTGTTTTTTCAAAGGGGTAGAGGTCAACAATTACTAAATCAAATTCAGGAATTTTATACTGTTCCAATTGCTCTTTATCGCTTGCTAATTCTCTTCTGGAGAGTATTCCGCCAAATACATTTGGGTGTAAAGTCTTAACTCTTCCACCCAATATTGAAGGGTAAGTTGTTAGGTCCTCTACACGATTTACAGCAATCCCTTGCTTTTCAATAAAGCTTTGAGTTCCACCTGTTGAATAGATGTTTACTCCTAGCTCATTTAATTTCTTTACAATGGGTGCTAGTCCGTTCTTATGGAATACGGAAATTAGTGCGTTTTTGATGGTTCTTTTCTCAGACATTTTTATTTTTTAATACTCCTTGCAATTTTACTTAAATCCTAGATGATTTAAAAGTGATTGGCTAGTAAAAAAAAAGATTGTTAATAAGTTGTTTTTATTGTTGATAGCATGAAAATAGCTCTCAATTGTGCTGGTTTTTATTTTGCTTTTCCTCTTTTTAAAGAGTAATTTCATTGCAAACCCCTAAAGCTCCCTCAATTGAGTTGATGTTTTTAATACGCATGGAAAGTTTCCCCTTTTTTTCAATCATCTCACAAGTCCCAAAATTAGGTTTTAAATAATCCAATGCTTGTTTGAACATTTCTGAGTTATAGTAAGGCGAATCGGCTTGAGAGGGGAAGTAAGCACGCATGCTGTCATTCTTAAGTATAATCCTTTCAAAGCCAATTTTTTTGGCCACCCATCTTAGTCTTAATGCATCACAAACATTATAAATGGCTTTAGGTGCTGCCCCGAATCGGTCATTTAGCCTGTCAATAAAAGCAACTATTTCTTTTTCTTCAGTAAAGTTGTTTAGTTCCTTATAAAGGTTCAATCGTTCACTTATATTGCTTACATAAGTGTCAGGAATTAAAATTTCTAAGTCCGTATCCAATTGACAATCTTTGACATAAAATATTTTTTTCTCGTCCGTAAATAAATCTTGGAATTTTTCTTGTTTCAATTCCTCTACAGCTTCATTTAGTATTTTCTGATAAGTTTCAAAACCAATATCATTAATAAAGCCTGACTGGTCGGCACCTAATAAATCCCCCGCTCCTCTAATGTCTAAGTCACGCATAGCAATTTTAAATCCACTGCCTAAAGTAGAGAATTGCTCAAGGGCAATTAATCGTTTCCTGCTTTCTTCCGATAGGGTGTGTATGGCAGGGCTAATTAAGTAACAAAATGCTTTTTTATTGGAACGCCCAACTCTTCCTCTCATTTGGTGCAAGTCACTTAGGCCAAAGTTTTGGGAATTGTTAATTATGATGGTGTTAGCATTTGCAACATCTACTCCATTTTCAATTATTGTGGTGGATACTAAAACATCAAAATCGCCCTCCATAAAGTCAATCATTAATTCTTCTAACTTCTTGCCATCCATTTGTCCGTGCCCAACTCTTATTTTTGCATCAGGACATAACCTTTGTAGTAAGTCCGCTACTTCATTTATATTTTCAATTCTGTTGTGTACAAAAAATACTTGTCCGTTTCTAGCCATTTCATAGCTAATAGCATCTCTAATAGTTTCTTGGCTCATCCCAATTATTGTTGTTTCAACTGACTGTCTGTTTGGGGGCGGGGTGTTTATTACTGACAAATCTCTAGCGCCTAAAAGCGAAAATTGTAAAGTACGGGGGATAGGCGTTGCACTTAGTGTAAGGGTGTCAATATTTTCTTTGAGCAGTTTGAGTTTGTCCTTTATGTTTACGCCAAACTTCTGCTCCTCATCAATAATAAGCAAGCCTAAGTCTAAGAATTTTACATCTTTCCCTACTATTCTGTGAGTTCCAATTAGAATATCTACTTCTGCTCTGGCTACTCTTTCCAAAGTTTCTCTTTGTTCTTTTGGAGTTTTAAATCGACTTATATAGTCCACAGTACACGGTAAGTGTTTCAGTCTTTTTTTAAAAGTTTTGTAGTGCTGTAAGGCTAGTATAGTTGTAGGTACTAATACGGCAACTTGCTTACTGTCGGCTACTGCTTTAAATGCGGCTCTTATTGCAATTTCAGTTTTTCCAAATCCTACATCACCACATATTAATCTGTCCATTGGCATTTGTTTTTCCATATCCTGTTTTATGTCAATGGTCGCTTTTATTTGGTCAGGGGTGTCCTCATACATAAAAGAGGCTTCTAGTTCATGTTGCAAATAAGTGTCTGGGGTAAACTGAACCCCTTTTTGTGATTTCCTTTTTGCGTATAGTTGTATTAAGTTAAAAGCAATTTGTTTAACTTTTGCTTTTGCTTTCTGTTTTGTTTTTTGCCAAACGGGTGAACCTAATTGATTAATTTTTGGCTCTATACCTTCTTTGCCTGAAAATTTCGCAATTTTATGCAAGGAGTGTATGCTAATGTAAAGAATATCACCTTGCTTGTAAGTCAGTTTTATTACCTCTTGATATTTTCCATTATTTTCTATTTTATGCAGACCTTCAAATCTACCAACACCATGGTCAATATGCGTTACAAAATCCCCAATATCCAATGAGGTAAGTTGCTTAATGGTTATGGCCTGATTGTTTGTAAATTTTGTTTTTGACTTGAATTTATGGTATCGGTCAAAAATCTGATGATCAGTATATATTGCTTGTTTGTTCGTGTAATCAATATAGCCTTCATGCAATGAAAACAGTATGCATTTATAATTAAGTTCTTCTTCTGTATGTTCAAATATAGCATTGAATCGTTCTTCCTGCTCGTCTGAAGAGCAAAGAATAATATTGTCAAGTCCTGCTTCTTTGTTTTTTAGTAAATCCTCTTTTAATAAATCAAATTGCTTATTTATTTTGGTAAGCGGATCTGTATTTATCGTTATCGTTTTCTCTATTTCAAAGTTAGGATGATTGCTATTTTCAATTACTGAAAATTGCTGAAGTTCCTTGCTGAAATGATAGGCATTCGTGAATAAATATTCAGGGCTTAAATGCTGAATTGCACTATCCGATACTTTATTGTATTGCTCGTTTGCTCTGTCAAAATAATCATCTAGAATTCCTTTGCTGTACTTGATGTCCTTAGTCCAGATTACTGAATTTTTGGGTAAATATTCTAAAAAACTTACTTGCGATTCTATGCTCTTTTTTGCTTCCGTATTTGGGATGATTGTAATCTTACTTTCAGCGCTAACTGAAAGTTGGGTATTGATATCAAAGGTTCGTATGCTTTCAATTTCAGTATCAAAAAACTCTATTCTAAATGGGTTTTCATCTGCAAAGGAATAAACATCTAAAATCCCACCCCTTATAGAATATTGTCCTGATTTAATTACAAAATCAACTTTTTCAAAGTTGAGGTGTTCTAGCATTTCCTCCAAAAAATCAATAGCAATATCATCCTTGATTTTTAGAGTAATGGTGTGTTTTTTTAGCTCTTTTCTGCTAACTACTTTTTCTGATAAAGCTTCAGAATAGGTTACAATAATAGGATTGCGCTTATTGTTTAATTTATTAAGAACTTCAGCTCTTAATAGGATGTTAGCATTGTCGGTTTCCTCTATTTGGTATGCTCTTCTGTAGGATGCAGGAAAAAAGAAAACTTCATTCTTAAGCAAGTTTTCAATGTCATTTACAAAATAAGAAGCCGCCTCTTTATCTCTAAAAATAAACAGATGAGGTTTGTTGCTTTCTCTAACCACAGCACTTGCCGTGATGGCAAATGATGAGCCAATTATACCTGTAAGCTGTATTTTGGCATGTTCTTTTTCTAACGCTAATTGTATAGCGTTAGTCTGTTTGGGTTCACCAAAATAAGTTAGTAATGGGGCTTGTACTGCCAATTAAATGGATCTGATTTCGTCAATCATTTTTTTATACCAATCTAGGGTGGTATCAAAAGGTTTCCCTCCTTTTATTCTGCTAAAATCAATGCAGCTTAAGGTATTGTTATTGTCCTCATCCCAACCTACAACACCATTTTTACCGCTTAATGCACTTTGTACAGCATGGTCAGCCACTTCAAATATTAAATCCAAATCAGCTTGGTTTGCTTTTGATGAGCGCCCAAAATAGCCGCTTTTTTGTACTAATACTTTATTGGCTTTCAGGCGTTTTCCTAACTGCTTTGCAAACCATTGTCCAGGATTTAAGTCATCCAAACGAACATGTCCGAAAGCATCACGCAATACAGTTTCTCCATTTTTTTCTGTTTCCCTAATAATAACATCCGTGCCCGCACCTTCACTTAAAAAAATATTTACACAATCGTGCTTGTCCATTACTTTTTTTAGACGTTCACATTCTTTATCAAAATCAATTTCTTCTTCAGGTAATAAAACAGAGTGTACTTCCCATTTTTCTTTGCTAAGTCCTATCTCAGGGATAAAATATAAGTTGTTTAATCTTTTGCGATATTCTAAGGCTGTAGCAGCTGTTAGCCATCCGCAATCCCTGCCCATTACTTCATGAATAATAAGTTGCCTGTCAGAAGTAGTATTTTCATTAGCTACATTTTCAAAGAAGATAGCGCCTTGCTCGGCAGCTGTCCAAGCGCCTAAAGTTTGTGCTATTGGGTAAACATCATTGTCTACTGTTTTTGGCAAACCTACTACCGTTAAATTATAGTTATTTGCTTTTAAATAGTTGGATAAATCAGCAGCTGTTATGTTGGTGTCGTCACCACCAATTGTATGTAAAATTGTAATGCCATCTTTTAATAATTGATTGGCAGCTACTTCTAATGGAATTTCTCCTTCTTTCACATATCCCTTTTTTAGACAATCATCAATATTGGCAAGTTTTACTCGACTATTTCCTATTGGCGAGCCTCCAAATTTATAAAATTTATCGGTATTTCCTAAAAGTGTTTTTGGGAATGAAATAGAATTTCCTAAAAGCAATCCTTTGTATCCGTTTAAGTATCCTATAATTTCAGCTTTAGGATATTTGCTTAAATAATTTTCGGTTAAGCGACCAATAGAGGCTGATAAACAAGGTGCAATACCTCCTGAAGTTAGGAATGCTATTTTCATTTTATGGTTTTTATACACTGCAAATATCTAAAATTTTAAAGTATTTGATTAAAAAATAATCTTTACTTTGTAACTGATTTTAAATAGAAAATGATAAAAGTATTTAAATTTGGTGGTGCGTCAATCATGGATGTTCAAAACATTAAAAATGTAGCGAATATCTTACAAGAATATGCTAATCAGGAATTAGTAATTGTTTTTTCAGCAATGGGAAAAGTTACTAATATGCTTGAAGATGTTGTGAATTTTTATATCCAAAAATCAGTAAATACAAATGTTGCCTTGCAGAAAGTAAAGGATTTTCATACAACTATTTTGAATGGTATTTTTAAAGAAAGTCATCCAATTTTTGATATTGTAAATAATCTGTTTGTTGAAATAGATTGGGTGTTGGAAGATGAGCCTAACCAGGATTATGCCTATGACTATGATCAAATTGTTTCTGTTGGGGAGTTTTTATCTACTCAAATTATGAGTGCTTATTTGAAACAAATTGGTTTTGAGAACACTTGGTTAGATGTTAGGGATTTAATTCGTACAGATAATACTCACCGAAATGCAAAAGTAGATTGGGAAACTACTTACGATTCGATAAAGCGTAATGTAAAAACAAAACATTCTATAACACAAGGTTTTTTAGGTTGTACTTCCGAGAATTTTACTTCAACATTAGGTAGGGAAGGAAGTGATTTTTCGGCTGCTATTTTAGCATTTTGTTTAGACGCATCTGAAGTAGTAATTTGGAAAGATGTGCCTGGGATGATGAATGCGGATCCTAAGTATTTTCCGGACGCAAAATTATTAAGTCAAATTTCTTTTGATGAGGCTATTGAGTTGGCTTTTTATGGTGCTAAAGTGATACACCCCAAGACAATACAGCCCTTAAAACAAAAAAATATACCATTAAGGATTAAGTCTTTTATTAAGCCAGAAGCTGAGGGCTCTATTGTCAAAAGAAAGATAGATAAAATGAGTAATATGCCTTCATTTATTATTAAAGAAAATCAGATATTAATTTCAATTTCTGATGTGGATTTATCATTTATTGTAGGGAATCATATAAATCAAATTTTTTCCCTTTTAGCAAAAAATAATGTTGAGGTAAACTTGATGCAAAATTCAGCTGTTTCTTTTTCAATTTGTGTGGATAATGATAAGAATAAAATTCCTCAATTAATAAAGGATTTTCAGCAGTTTTATGAAGTCCTGTACAATATTGATTTAAGTCTGTTTACAATAAGGCATTATACTGATAATTCTTTTGATTCCTTTTTGCAGGATAAGGATGTTGTTTTAGAGCAGAAATCGCGCAATACTATACAGCTTATTGCTCGCTAAGTTTAATTTTGTTTTAAAGTCTTTTTATTTACTACCTTTGTAACGTTAAAACACATAAATTATGACAGCATCTCATACTTTTCATATCCCAGTAATGGGAACAGCTTTTACAGCTGATTCTGCTTTAAAAGTAGCTCATTATGGCATTAATACTGTAATTGCTTTAGCGGATGATGTTTTGTTGGAACGCCTTAGAAAATATTATAGTGGATTAAATAATTTATTTTATGAAGAAATAAAGAATAATACCAAAGATTATCGTGCAGATAGAATTACTTCTTATCTGAATATGGTAAATAAAATTACTTCATCAAAGTTTGAGGAATTCACTACAACAACAAAAGATAAATTCGAAGAAGTAAAAAAGTACTTTGCAATGCTACCTGACACTAGTGAGGTGAAAAAAGAGTTCAATAAATTAATTGAAAACGCTTTTAGTTTTGAGGATTTATCACTATGGTTGAAAGATAATTTATCAATAGGAAGTATTGATGTAAACATCATGACGAAAGTTGATAAAACAAATTACTTTAAAAAAGAAGAATTACCATCAGAATATAATGATGCTCATGCGGGTTTAAGGGGGTATGCTAATTCTGATTTATCATCATCTGTAATTTTCTCTGCTGGTATGAATCCAAGATTATATGGGTATATTGCTCAGTTTGATGATTTTTTCCCAGATGAAAATGGGTACATTAAAAAGAAGATAATTCTTAAAGTTTCAGATTACAGATCAGCAATTATACAGGGTAAGTTTTTAGCTAAAAAAGGACTTTGGATTTCGGAATATCGGATAGAGTCAGGATTAAATTGTGGAGGTCATGCTTTTGCAACTGATGGATATTTAATGGGACCAATCCTAGCGGAGTTTAGAGATAGAAGACAGGAGCTAGTTGATGAGCTTTATGCTGTATGTAGCCCAGCATTAGAAGCGAATGGAAGGATTGTGCCTAATGATACTTTAGCAATTACAATTACTGCACAGGGTGGAGTTGCTACTGCTGAAGAACATAATTTTTTAATTGATCATTATAAATTAGATACAGTAGGTTGGGGGACACCTTTTTTGTTGGTTCCTGAAGCAACTACTGTTGATCCTGCAACACGTAAACAATTGCAAGATGCAAAAGAAAAAGATTTGTATTTGAGTAATGTTTCTCCTTTAGGAGTTCCGTTTAATAACTTGAGAAACTCAACTAAAGATGTTGAGAAGTTTAATAAAATTGAAGAAGGAAAGCCAGGAAGCCCTTGCCCTAGAAAGTTTTTGGCATTGAGTAATGAATATGGTACTGAAGGGGTTTGTACCGCTTCTCGTTTATTTCAAAAAAATAAAATTGATGAACAAGGTATTTCTGATCAGATTACAGATAAAGCATGTTTATGTATGGGTTTAGCTGCAACTGCAGTTATTAATTATGGAGTTGAAACGCGTGAGAGTAAAGGTGTTTCTATTTGCCCAGGACCTAATATGGCATATTTCGATCAGGAACTAACTTTGCAAGATATGTCACATCATATTTATAACGGTGATGAGGGTATTGTCCGTAATGACCGACCTAATATGTTTGTTAATGAATTAGGAATGTACCTTACCTATTTGTCTGAAAAAATTGAGGAACATAAAAATGATTGGGGAAAAAAATCAGGGAGGTATTTGATTGCTTTTACTTCTAATATGAATGAAGGGATTACTTACTACCAAGGAATGTTTAATTCAGTTGGCGCTACTTTTAATGGCGTAAAGGATGCTGCATATCAATCTTTAAATGATGCGGTTGAAAGCATGAAAAAAATGGGAACTGAAATAGATGTTCTTATTGAGGAAAATCAGAAGTAAATTTATTGAGCAAAACTTCAGCAATTTTTACATTACTTTCTACTGTCCAACCTGCAACATGAGGGGATAGGATTGTATTTTGTGCATTCATTAGGTATTGCATATCACTTGTAAGGCCGTCTTTGCTTAAGTTTTCAAATGAAGTTTTTTCATATTCTAATACATCCAGGCAAGCCCCTTTTATTTTATTGTTTTCTAAGGCTTTAACTAAGTTTTTTGTGTTTAGACATTTCCCTCTTGCAGTATTTATGAGGTAAAAGTTTTTTGCAAACTTATTTATAAAATTATCATCAACTAAATATGTAGTTTCATCTGTTAGTGGTACATGTAAACTTATAATATCTGCTTCTTTATTTATGTTTTCCATGCTACTTTCTTGAGGGTAATTGGTTAGGTATTTGTCGTAAGCCAATATTTTCACATTAAAGCCTTTTAGTACTTCTGCAAAGGCTGATCCATTATTTCCATAACCAATTATTCCAACTGTTTTTCCAGCAAGTTCTATGCCTCTATTTCTTTCTCGCTCCCATTTTCCTTCTCTAACTTCTTGGTCAGCATTATTTAAATTATTAAATAAGGAAAGTAACATGCCTAATGCGTGTTCGGCTACTGCTTGTCGATTGCCTTCAGCTGCATTATAACAATGGATATTTTTATTTTCAGCATATTCTACATCAATATTTTCCAACCCACTACCAGCTCGGGCTATGAATTTTAAGTTGCTACCACAATCAATAAATTGCTTGTCAATTTTGAATCTACTTCTGATAATTATCCCTTGATAATTACTGATAATTTGCTGAATTTCAGTTTTGCTTTTATTGTAAGCTGAATCGCAAATATGATTTTCTTTTTCTAATTCTTGTTTTAGTAAAGGATGGACAGTATCAATAAAAAGAATCTTCATATTATAGGATGGCTTGTCCAATCATAAAATAGATGAATAAACCCAAAACATCATTTACTGTTGTGATAAAAGGACCGGTTGCTAAGGCTGGGTCAATATTGTACTTTTCCAAAGTTAAGGGTATAAATGTTCCGAAAACAGCTGCAAAAACAATTACTGCAAATAATGAGATGCTTACCGTAAGGCTCAATGCTAAGCTATAGCCTAAGCTAAAGGCAGCAACAAGAATAATGATTGAGCAGATAATTCCATTTAGAAGTCCAACACCTAATTCTTTAACTAATTTTTGAAATATATTTTCCATTTTTAAGGAATCATTTGCTAAACCTTGCACTACTATTGCAGCTGATTGAACGCCAACATTTCCTCCCATTGCTGCAATGAGTGGAATAAAAAAAGCTAATTCAAAATTATCGCCACTTAAATCAAAAATTCCAATTACTTTTGCTCCTAATAATCCTCCAATCATTCCAATAAGTAGCCATGGTAATCGTGCTCTTGTGAGCTCCCAAGCCGTATCGCTACTTTCTACATCTTCCGAAATACCAGATGCCATTTGGTAATCTTTTTCAGCTTCATCTTTAACTACATCCATTACATCATCAATAGTAATTCTGCCAATCAATCGGTTAAAATCATCTACTACTGGTATCGTAATAAGGTTATATTTATTCATTATATTTGCAACATATTCATTATTCTCAGTTACTCTTATGGATATAATTTCTTTAAAAATAATATTTTTTATTGCTGTATCTCTTTCAATTAGTAATAATTTTCTTAATGATAAAATTCCGAGTAATTTATCTTTATCATCAACAACATATATTGTGTAAACGTCTTTTACTTCCTCAGCCTGTTTACGCATTTCTTTAAGACATTGTATTGTAGTCCAGTTTTCATTTACTTTAATCAATTCTTTAGCCATTAATCCACCAGCAGTATCATCAGCATAAGTTAACAAGTCACTAATATCACTTGCACGTTCAGTATCCTCAATCAGCGCTAGTACTTCTTCTTTTTTGTTTTCTGATAATTCCCCAATTACATCTGCTGCATCATCTGACTCTAAATTATCAATTACTCTATCTGCAATTTCTTTTGCCGTTAAATCAGATAGAATTTCTTCTCTAGTATCGTCTTCAAGTTCAACTAGTACGGAGGCTGATTTTCCTTCTTCAATTAGGTTGAATAAAAAATGCGCATTCTCTATGGATAGATCTTCAATGATTTCTGCTATGTCAGCAATGTGTAAGTCAGCAATAATTAAATTTAATTCAGTAAAATTATTTACTTCAATAAGACTAGCTATTTGCTCAATATAGAAACTATTTATTGCTATTCTATCCGACATGATTGGTTAGTTTTATAAAATCGTCAACTGATAATTGTTCAGCTCGTAATTGAAGTAAATGTTCTATTTCACCTTCATTTATTAAATTAAAAGGTTTTAGTGCATTTCTTAATGTTTTTCTTCTTTGATTAAAACCTGTCTTTACTACTCTTTTAAATTTTTGTTCGTCAACAGAGAGATCTTTTCTGTTATTTCTAACTAATTTTATAACTCCTGATTTTACTTTTGGCGGTGGAGTAAATACATCTTCATTCACTGTGAAGCAATATTCAATGTCATAAAATGCTTGCAAGAAAACAGATAGGATTCCTCTTTTCTTTCCTCTTTTACAAACAATTCTTTCTGCTACTTCCTTTTGAAACATGCCAATTAACTCTGGAATTTGGTCTCTGTTTTCAAAAGCTTTAAACAATATTTGTGAAGAAATATTATAAGGGAAATTCCCAATCAAGGAAAATTGATATGGGTATTTTTCTATTAACTGAATTTGTAAAAAATCTCCTTCATATACACTTAGTGTAGGGTAATTCAGTCTTAGATAGAAAACACTTTCTGTATCAATTTCTACTACTTCTGTAGTAAAATCTCTTTTTACTAAAAACTGAGTAAGTACCCCCATACCTGGACCTATTTCTACTACATTTTTTGTTCCTTCACTTAATAAATCAGTTATATTATAAGCTATTTGTTTATCATTTAAGAAATGCTGTCCTAAGTGTTTTTTAGCTCTCACATTCTTCATTACGATTTTTTTAATCTTTTAAAAAGTTCTGAAGCAAAAACAAAATCATTTAATTCTGTATTGTTTGAATTAAGTAGCTCATCTTTATTTCCTTTCCACCATATCTCACCTTTGTTGATAAAAGTGATATTTTCGCCAATTTCCATTACAGAGTTCATGTCATGAGTATTAACAATAGTTGTGATGTTATATTCCTTAGTAATTTCTTGTATAAGTTTGTCAATTATAATAGCTGTTTTTGGATCAAGACCTGAGTTCGGTTCGTCGCACAACAAGTATCTGGGTTGCATTACTATTGCTCTAGCAATAGCAACTCTTTTTGTCATCCCCCCGCTTAGTTCAGAGGGCATTAACTCATTTTTCCCTTCTAATTTAACTTTCTTAAGACAGAAGTTTACACGTTCTATTTTTTCTATCTCTGTTTTTTTTGTAAACATATTTAGCGGAAACATAATATTTTCTTCAACACTCATGTAATCGTAAAGAGCACCTCCTTGAAATAGCATGCCAATTTCTTGTCTTAACTTTCTTTGATTTTTTATTTTTATAGCATTAAAATCTACCCCATCAAATAGGATATTTCCACTATCTATTTTGTGTAATCCAATTAATATTTTTATTAGAGTTGTTTTTCCAGATCCACTCTCTCCTATTATTAGGTTTGTTTTACCTCTTTCAAAAAGAAAGGATACATTTTTTAATACATGATTATTTCCAAAATATTTTTCAATTTTTTTTATTTCTATCATGATAAAATAATATCGGTTAATATGTAATTGAATAGTAGTATGAGTATACTACTAGCTACAACAGCAGCAGTACTTGCTTTCCCAACAGCTATTGCGCCACCTTTAGTGTGGTAGCCAAAATATGCAGATACTGTAGATATTATAAATGCAAAGAATATAGTTTTTATAATTGCATATTTAATGTAGAAAGGAGTAAATTCATATTTTAGTCCAAACATGAAATCAGCTGTTGTTATATTAGCTGAAAGTCCGCCTACCCAAGCACCAAGCATACCAACCCCCATACTGATGATTATAAGGAATGGAAAAAAGAATACCGCTGCAATAACTTTTGGTAAGATTAGAAAGTTAGCAGAATTAATTCCCATTATTTCTAGTGCATCAATTTGTTCAGTTACCCTCATACTTCCTAACTCAGAGGCAATACTTGACCCCACTTTGCCTGCCAATATTAACGAGATCATGGTTGGAGAAAATTCTAAAATCAAAGAATCTCTACTCGCTAATCCTACTAAATAAGAAGGTAGCAAAGGATTATCCATGTTAATAGAGGTTTGTATGCTTACAACAGCACCGACAAAAAATGAAAGAATTATTACTATAACTACTGAGTTAAGTCCAACTTTCTCCATTTCTAATGCCAACTGTCTTCTGAAAACACCCCAATTTTCTGGCTTGTTTATGACTTTCTTCATCATAATGAAGTATAGTCCTAGATGATGAAGTAGTTTTATCATATCGGCTAAAATTAAGTAATTTATTTAGATTTGCATATGATTATAAAAATACAAAAATATCATCTTTTTTTCATTTTCACATTACTTGTTTTTACCGCTTGTGGTATTTCTAAAAAAAATGGTTGTAATACTTGTCCAAATTTCTCGTCAATACAAACTTATCAGAAATAATATTTGCAATTAATTTTTTAAGATTGAGTTCAAATAATTTATATTTGCGCGCTTTAGCTAGAATGTATATATAAATATGGAATTTAATTTTTACTCATTTATTTTAGATAATCTTGAATCAGCAGGTGCAATAGGAGGGTATGTGTCATTATCAATCATTGGTTTCTCCCTAATTAGTTTTGCAACTAAAAAAAG
Source organism: uncultured Flavobacteriales bacterium (assembly GCA_905181635.1). Lineage (GTDB taxonomy): Bacteria > Bacteroidota > Bacteroidia > Flavobacteriales > BACL11 > UWMA-0277. Next base: position 137,844 of record CAJIYM010000004.1, on the reverse strand, counting down.
GCATGATAATGTAGATAGTCAGATTGGTCCTAAGTGGGCACACCCTATTATTGGCTCTTTTTTAGGAGCAATCCCTGGGTGCGGTGCAACAATTGTTGTAGCGTCATTATATAAAAATAAAAAAATATCCTTTGGGGGTTTATTTGCTACTTTCATTAGCACCTTGGGTGAAGGGTCATTTGTCTTATTAGGCGCTTCCAATGAGGCTGATGTTGCAGGTAACTTAAAAGCATATGTAATAATTACAATCTTTGGATTCATTGCAGGAATAGTTTTTGGCTATTTATTTGATATTTTAGGATTTAGAGCCGTTTCTGAAAATAGTCAGGTAAAACATATAGGTGATCAAAAACTTCAAATAAAGCAAAATACCTTATCAGCCATGTTTATTGAAAATCTGGGTTTTTATGCTATTATAGTAATGGCTATATTTTTAGCTCCAGGCTCTATTATGGCCTTATGGGGTGGAAGTATTGATTCCATTTCAATTCTAACTTTTTGGGTTTCAGTATTACTTACTTCTACATGTGTAGTTTATTATTGTGTAAGTATTTTTATTTACAAAAACCATGATTGCTATTCCTTCAATAACACTATCAAATCGAGTATACTACATGCGATATTAGATGTTGCTATGGTAGTTACATACGTTTTTATTGGTTTATTTATTGCTAACTATATTATTGATATACTTGTGGGTGCAGAGACATTTGATATATGGATGACATCATCAGCATACGTTGTTATATTATTAGCAGCTTTAATAGGAGTAACACCTGGATGCGGGGGAGTAATCGCTGTAGTTGTAGCCTTTATTACAATTCCTAATTTCCCTATATCAGCATTAATTGCAGCAGCTATAGCAACGAGTGGAGATGGAATCTTTCCCTTACTTGCAGAAAATAGAAAAGATGGATTTATTGTTTCTGGATTTGGATTAGTAGTTGCTTTAGTTGTAGGTTACTTAGCTTTAGCATTAGGAATTTAAGTCATGTGTATGTTCATTAAAATATCTAGAGAATTATTAAGTTAATGAATACTTTTCACTCATTTGTCCCTTCAGAAAGCAGATTAACTTTACAGGCTTGGATTGATGAATTATGCATTGATTTAATGATTGTGAGTCCAAGGAGAACAAAATTAGGAGACTTTAGTGCACGCAAGGGTAGGTTATATATTAGTGTTAATAATAACTTAAATCCTTATTCTTTTCTAATTACATTAACTCATGAACTGGCTCATGCTTTTGTTTATGCAAAACATAGTAATAAAGTATTGCCTCATGGGCTAGAATGGAAAATAACTTTTAAGGCTATGTTATTCAATTTTCTTCACATCTTTCCTGAAGATATCAATAAAGTTTTGAGCTTATATTTACTAAACCCTAAAGCTTCAACTTTAACGGATGTTAGACTTTCTACAGTGTTAAGAAAATATAACAAAGTAAAAGGGATAACAATTACTGATATTTTGGAGGGAGATAACTTTATTGCTAGTAATGGTAAGGAATTTAAAAAGGGAAAAAAATTAAGAAAAAGATTTATTTGCACTCAGAAAGTCACAAATAAAATTTACTTATTTCATCCTCTAGCAGAAGTTAGTAAGGTTTAATTAAACAAATTTATTTTGTTGTATTTTAGCATTAAATAATTGAAAAAAAATATGAAAATGAATAAGAACAATTATGCAGTAATTATGGCTGGCGGGATTGGTTCTCGTTTTTGGCCAATGAGTAGGGCAAGTTTACCAAAACAATTTTTGGATATATTAGGAACAGGAGAAACTTTAATTCAGCAAACATTTAGACGATTAAAAAAAATATGTCCCATAGAAAATATTATTATTGTTACTAACAAGAATTACAAAACCCTATGTAAGGAACAATTATCTGATTTAGTTGAAAAAAATATTTTATGTGAACCAGCAATGCGTAATACCGCGCCTTGTGTAGCTTATGCAGCATTCAAAATTCAGAGTGAAAATTCTAATGCAAATATGATTATTGCAGCTTCTGACCACATCATTACAAAGGAAGATGAATTCGTACGTGTTGTGAATGATTGCTTGGATCTAAGTGCGAATAATGATATTTTGTTAACTATTGGAATTAAGCCAAGCAGACCAGATACAGGTTATGGGTATATTCAGTTTACTGAAGAGGGTTTGGTTAGTCATAAAAAAGTGAGAAAAGTGAAAACTTTTACGGAAAAACCAGATCAAGAATTAGCACTTAATTTTTTAGATAGCGGTGATTTTCTATGGAATTCTGGTATGTTTGTCTGGAGTGCTAAGTCAATTACATTGGCGTACCGGAAGCATTTAAATGATATTTACACTGTTTTTGAAGACGGTAAGACTATATATAATACTGAAAAAGAAGAAGGATATATTGATAGAGTTTTTCCTGGCTGTAAAAACATTTCTATTGATTATGGAATTATGGAAAAATCAGATAAAGTATATGTTTATCCAGCTAGCTTTGGTTGGAGTGATTTAGGTACTTGGGGTTCGCTGTATACGCATCTAGATTTAGATAAAAATAAGAATGCTGTACTTGGAGATAATGTGATGTTATATGATTCTTCAGATAATATTGTGAATGTGCCAAAAGAAAAGCAAGTAGTGCTACAAGGATTAAATGGCTATATTATTGTTGAAAGTAAAGGGGTCTTACTTGTTTGTAAAAAAGAAGATGAACAGCAAATAAAACAATTTGTTACTGATGTTGAGATTATTAGCGAATCCTAGTCTTTTTTCAATTTACTGCAAAAAAGGATTAAATTCCTTTTCGTACCCTATTGTTGTGCTTGGTCCGTGTCCGCAAAATACTTGTGTTTTATTTGGTAGGGGAAAAATCTGTGTTGTGATGCTGTTAATAAGCTTATTATGATCTCCTCCTGGTAAATCAGTACGTCCAATACTTCTTTTAAAAATAACATCTCCAGCGATCAATAAGTTATTTTCTTGGCTATGCAGACAAATATGTCCAGGAGCATGTCCAGGAGTAAAGAGTATATTGAAACTACTCTCACCAAAACTTAGTGTATCACCTTGAATTAAAAAATGTTTTGGTGAAGGTGATCCTTCATAATCCTCCAGTCCATACATTTTACTAATGTTGCCTGCATTTTCAAGTAATGGTAAGTCTTCTTTATGAATAAAGAGTTCTAAATTCCAAAGCTCACTTGCGAATTTATTACCAAGAATGTGATCAATATGACAATGAGTATTAATCAGTTTTACTGGCCTTAAGTCTTCATTGTATATAAATCTCCTTAATTCTGTTCTCTCTTTTTCGCTATAACATCCTGGGTCTATAATGAGACACTCCTTAGTATCATCATATACCACATAAGTATTTTCTTGAAAAGGATTGAATGTGAAGGATTTAACTTTCATTGCTCTTTTTTTATTTTTTATTATCTTTATTTTGACAAAGATATGTTAATTAGTGTGTTAAAACTATACGTCTTCTTTTGTCTGTACCTATTTTTCCTTTTTAAATTTGTAGTATGAGTGTTTCTACTTTTATAATTCTGATTCTTATTGGTTTGCTAGCCGGAATTCTTAGCGGTTTAGTAGGAGTTGGTGGCGGTATTTTAATGATACCTCTATTGATTATCTTTTTGGGTTTAACTCAGCATCAAGCGCAGGGAACAGCTCTTTTTGCTATGTTGCCACCTATTGGTATTTTGGCTGCTATTAACTATTACAAGGAAGGATTTGTAAAGTGGGAATATGCTATTATCATTGCCTTTACTTTTGTTATTGGAGGGTATTTAGGGTCTAAGCTTTCTCTTAGTTTACCTCCTCAAGTGGTAAGGCGTATTTTTGGTGTTATCATGTTAATTGGGGCTATTAAACTTATTTCTTTAAAATGATAACTAAAATAAAACAACTAGCTGAAAGTATTTTTGATGAAGTGGTATCTATTAGGAGACATCTTCACAAAAACCCTGAACTATCTTTTAAGGAGCATAAAACTTCATCTTATATTAAGTCTGTACTTAGTGGTTGGAATATCCCTTTTACTGAGGATATAGCCGATACTGGAATTATAGTATTGCTTAAAGGAAATAATCCTAATTCGAAAACAATTGCTTTGCGTGCCGATTTTGATGCTTTACCTATTATTGAAGAAAATGAAGTTGATTATTGTTCAGTAAATAATGGGGTAATGCACGCCTGCGGTCATGACGCACATACGGCATCTTTGTTGGGTGCTGTCAATATTTTAAATACTTTAAAAACAGAATGGGAGGGGAGTATAAAATATATTTTTCAGCCTGCAGAGGAGATGCTTCCTGGTGGAGCACAACAAATGATAAAAGAGGGCGTACTTGAAAACCCTAAGATAGAAAAAATGCTTGGGCAACATGTATTTCCTGATTTAGAAGTGGGAAAAGTTGGTTTCCGACCAGGAAAATATATGGCATCAACTGATGAGTTGCATATTACAATTAAAGGAAAAGGAGGGCATGCTGCATTACCCGAAAATTATAATAGTCCCTTACTTGCAGCTGCAAAGTTAATCACTGAACTAGATGAATTTTCTAAGAAAGAGAAAGATAGACCTTGTGTTTTGGCAATCGGATTTATTGAAGGTTTAGGCTCAACTAATATTATTCCTGAGCAGGTAAAGCTCAAAGGGACTTTGCGAGCAATGGATGAATATTTTAGAGTTAATACTCATGAGAAAATGCTGGTAATAGCTAACTCTATTGCGGAGACTTATAATTTGATAATTGATTTTGATATTCGAAAGGGTTATCCGTGTTTAGTGAATGATGATGAAGTAACTAAAAAGTCTATTCTTTTTGCAAAAGAATATATGGGAGCAGAAAATGTAATTAATTTACCTGTAAGAATGACAGCAGAGGATTTTTCGTATTATTCTCACCAGGTTCCTTCTTGTTTTTACCGTTTAGGTACGGCTAATAAGAGTAAAGGTATTATTCATGGTTTGCACACTTCTCGTTTCAATATTGATGAGATCTTCCTTGAAAGTGGGTATGGGACTAATGGCTTATCTAGCTATTAATAATTAGGCTAGTAATTTATTTCCTATTGTATGGAATTCTTCTGAAAAGAGCTCAATTCTTTCAAATACTTCTTTGGATGTAATGGTGTTTTCTGTAAAATCTTTACCTGTAGCATAAACAATTCTCGGCAACTGCATCATACGCCATTCATTCATACAGATTTGAGTAAGGTGTTGCGTTACAAGGTAGCTTCTTTCACCTCCTGCAGCACATAGTATGCCGAAAAATTTTCCTGTTGCTTTTCCAAAACAACCTTCTAGTAAAATTTTCAAAGAATCATTAATGCTATAGCAATGTACACCCATTCCTATTATAATGTTGTCCACTTTTGCAATTTTCTCGGTAAGTGCCTTCATCTCCTTACTTATTTCTCTATGGAAGGGTTGCATAGGAATTTCTTTTGCATCAAAAAAAGTGATTTTGTTTCCTTTTGAGATTAACTCTTGTTCTACTGCTTTGCATAATAAATAGGAGCGTGAGTTTTCGGATAATGAGCTGGATAAAATAAGTGTATTCATTAATTTGCTACTTTTGAAATGAAGTCAATCCTTAATAGGCGAATCTCGTCATCATTAAATTCATCTTCATCAAACTCAATTCTAGCCTCATCAAAAGAGAATTCCTTTGTGTCTTTAAAAAAATCATGAATATCCTCACGCTCATCTGATTCCATCATATCTAGTATGATGTGATCTAAGTTAAGGCGAGTTCCTTTCTCAACTATCTCTTCCATCTCGTTAAGGAGTTCAACACGGTTAAGTCCTTTTCCTTTTGCAATGTCATCAATCCATAGTTTTTTATCTAGCGATTGTATGATGTATATTTTGTTTGATTTTGTATTGGCTACTGTTCTAACAACAATATCTTGTGGGCGATCAATTTCGTTCTCATCTACATATTCCTTGATTGCATTAATGAAATCTTGACCATATTTTTTTGCCTTACCTTGTCCCACACCTTGTACTTGGGCCATTTCTTCGATTGTTATTGGGTATTGATTAGCCATATCAATTAAAGAAGGTTCCATAAATAATATAGCAGGAGGGAGGCCTATTTCTTTACCTACTTTTTTTCTTAAATCTTTAAGTATATTGAAAAGTACCTGGTCTATTGCTATTCCTTTTTGTTGGCTGCTATCAGAAACATTCATGTTATCATAGTCATGATCTTCAGTTATTTCAAAACTATATGGATTTTTGATATAATCTTTGCCTGCTTTAGTAATTTTAAGTGTACCATAGCTTTCAATTTCTTTAGTAAGTAGTTGTTTTACATATACCTGCCTTATTATTGAATGCCAAAACCCTATTGATTTATCTTTTCCTGAACCAAATACATGTTCAATCTGCGACATATGTTGTTTGATAAGCGAATTGCTATCGCCTATCATAATACTGGCCATTTCTTTTGGCTTGAAGCGTTCGCGGCAGGCAAATACCCCTTCAAGTAAGAGTTTTACATATTTTTTTCCTTCTGTTTTTTCTTTAGGATCCTTACAGTTGTCGCACATATTATCGCATTTAACTGCATCAAATTCTTCACCAAAATAGTGAAGTAAGTACTTTCTTCTACACATGGAGGTTTCGGAAAAAGCAATGGTTTCCATTATTAGTAATCTACCAACCTCTTGTTCAGCAACTGGTTTTCCTTGAAGAAATTTTTCTAATTTTTCAATATCCTTGTAATCATAGAAAGTAATTAAATCTCCTTTCCCGCCATCTCTGCCTGCACGCCCAGTTTCTTGGTAATATCCTTCTAAGCTTTTAGGTATATCATGGTGTACTACATATCTGATGTCTGGTTTATCAATTCCCATCCCAAAAGCAATAGTTGCCACTATAACATCACAATCATCCATTAAAAAGGCCTCTTGATGTGCTACTCTCTTTTTGGCTTCTAATCCTGCATGATAAGGCAATGCTTTTATTCCATTTATCTGAAGAGTTTCTGCTATTTCTTCCACTTTTTTTCTGCTAAGGCAGTATACGATTCCCGACTCTCCTTTTCGCGTACTTATATATTGTATGATTTGTTTTGCAACATCTTTTTTAGGACGTATTTCATAAAAAAGATTACTTCTATTGAATGAATCAAGATATAGTTTTCCGTCATTTATCTTGAGGTTCTTCATTATATCTTGCCTTACTTTAGGTGTTGCAGTAGCTGTAAGTGCAATTACAGGAGCTGTTCCTATATTGTCGATGATTTTTTTTAGTTTACGGTATTCTGGTCTAAAATCATGTCCCCACTCTGAAATGCAATGTGCTTCATCAATAGCATAAAATGAAATTTTAACTGATCTAAAAAATTCTGTATTTTCAGTTTTAACTAAGGATTCAGGAGCAACATATAATAATTTTGTTTTTCCAGACTTTATATCTTCCTTGACCTGGTTGGTTTGTGTTTTTGTTAATGATGAATTGAGTACATGAGCAATACTATCATTCTGATAGTGCCCTCTTAACACATCTACTTGATTTTTCATTAACGCAATAAGTGGTGATACCACAATTGCACAACCGTCCGATATTAATGCTGGTAATTGATAACACATGGACTTCCCTCCACCTGTTGGCATTATTACCATACTGTCTTTTCCTTCTAGTAGATTGAGTATTATATCCGCTTGGTCTGCTCTAAAGCTATTGAAGCCGAATATGCTTTTTAGGTTTTTGTTTAGTGTTTCTTTAGAAATGCTCATTCTTAATATAAAAGTAATACTTTTGTTCTTGTTTTTGAGAACGAATATACTACTTTATTTTTATGAAATCTTCAACTGAAATAAAAAGAATTGCAAAAGATACAGTTGCTTTAGAAGCAAATTCAATTAAGAATTTAGAAAACAGCATCAACGATGATTTTGTTGCTGTTATTGAGCTGATTATGAAATCCAAAGGTCGTTTAATTGTTGCGGGAATTGGTAAGAGTGCAAATATTGCAAACAAAATGGTGGCTACTTTTAATTCGACTGGACAACCAGCTATATTTTTACATGCTGCAGATGCTGTTCATGGCGATTTAGGGAATGTCCAAAAAGGAGATATTGTATTGTGTATCTCTAAAAGTGGAAATACAGCTGAAATAAAAACTATTTTACCTATTATTAAAAATATGGGTAACCCCATAGTTGGGCTTACGGGCAATATGAATTCTTTTCTAGCTAGAGAATCAGACTTTGCTTTAAATGCTAGCGTGGAAAAAGAAGCTTGCCCTAATAATTTAGCTCCAACTACATCAACTACGGCACAATTAGTTATGGGAGATGCTTTAGCGGTTACTTTACTAGCTTGTAATAATTTTACCGATAAAGATTTTGCTCGTTTTCATCCTGGAGGAACATTAGGGAAAAGATTGTTTTTGAAATTAGCAGATATACTAAATGAAAATAGTAAACCATCTGTTAATGTAGATGCAACTATTAATGAGGTAATAATTGAGATTTCTAAAAAACGACTAGGAGCTACAGCAGTATTTGAAAATAACATGTTAAAAGGTATTATTACAGATGGTGATTTGAGAAGAATGTTGGGAAATGGAGATTCTTTTTCTACTTTTAAAGCTAATGATATTATGTGTCTTAAGCCTAAAACAGTTGATATAAACACTCTGGCTTATGATGTCTTACAGCTTATGGAGCAAAATAATATTAGTCAAATGATAGTAATGGATAAAGCTAATTATGTTGGTATCGTACATATTCATGAAATTATAAAAGAAGGAGTAGTTTAATGGAAGAGCAAGAAAAGGAAATGTCATTCTTAGATCATCTGGAAATTTTTAGGTGGCACCTTATTCGTTCGGCAGGAGCAGTTCTTTTTTTTGCTGTTATTGCTTTTATTTATAAAGAGATTGTTTTTGATATAATTCTTTTAGGACCTAAAAGGCCTGACTTCCCTACTTATAGAGCTTTATGTACTATCTCCAACTTTTTGGGATTTAAGGATACTCTTTGTATGGAAGACTCCCCCTTTACTTTAATGAATATTAGTATGAGTGGTCAGTTTTCAACTCATATAACCACTTCTATTTTTGCAGGATTTATTGTTGCTTTCCCATATGTTTTTTGGGAATTATGGCGCTTTATAAGTCCAGCACTGTACAATTCGGAAACAAAACTAGCAAGAGGAGTAGTATTTTTTAGTTCAATATTGTTCGCTTTTGGAGTGTTATTTGGCTATTACGTAATTGCGCCACTTTCAGTTAATTTTTTAGGTTCATATCAGGTAAGTAGCACAGTTGCTAATCAGATTAGTTTAACATCATTTATTTCTACAGTTACTACAGTTAGCTTAGCGAACGGCATTATTTTTGAATTACCAATTTTGGTGTATTTTTTAACAAAAATAGGTTTTTTAACCCCTGATTTTATGCGAATTTATCGTAAACATGCTATGGTTGTTACTCTTGTTCTATCAGCAGTAATCACCCCTCCTGATATTACATCACAAATTTTAGTGTCATTTCCGCTAATCATATTGTATGAGCTAAGTATTAAAATTTCAGCTAGAGTAATTAGAAATCAAGAAAATAAAAAAGCATGATTTTAAGAGCAGAAAACATTATAAAGTATTATGGGAAAAGAGCTGTAGTTAAGGGTGTTTCTGTAGAGGTAAAACAGGGTGAAATTGTTGGGCTTTTAGGGCCTAATGGCGCAGGAAAAACTACTTCTTTTTATATGATGGTCGGATTGATTAAGCCTAATGAAGGAGCTGTTTATTTAGATGATTCTGATATCACCAAATTACCAATGTACAAGCGTGCTCAGTTGGGGGTGGGATATTTAGCTCAGGAGGCATCAGTATTTAGAAAAATGTCAGTTGAGGATAATATCCTTTCTGTGCTTGAAATGACAAAATTATCCAAAAAAGAACAGATCGAAAAATGTGAATCTTTGTTAGATGAATTTAGTTTACAGAATGTACGTAAGAATATGGGTGATTTGCTTTCTGGAGGTGAGAGAAGAAGAACTGAAATTGCAAGAGCCTTGGCTACTAACCCAAATTTTATTTTGTTGGACGAGCCTTTTGCAGGAGTTGATCCTATTGCGGTTGAGGATATTCAGCAAATTGTTGCGAAGCTTAAAGATAAAAATATAGGGATATTAATTACAGATCATAATGTACATGAAACTTTGAAAATTACTGATAGAGCTTACTTATTGTTTGAGGGTAATATCCTAAAACAAGGTACTGCTGAAGAATTAGCAGAAGATGAGCAGGTAAGAAAAGTATACTTGGGTAAAAACTTTGAGCTTAGAAGATAAGGCTAATTCGCTACTCTATAAGATTTAAGACAATAGAGTTTTGATCTGCAAATAACTAAAGCTGAATTAGTGTGAATTCAAATGATTCCATGATTTGATTGCAAAGCATTTTTTTGCAAGCTTGTTCTGCTTTTTCAGAAGCAACTTCTTTGCTTGCAGCCTCTATTTCTAATGTAATGTGTTTGCCAATTCTTACATTTTTGATTTCTGCTAAACCAACATTTCCCATGCTAGCACTAACTGCTTTTCCTTGTGGATCTAACAATGATTTAAGTGGCATTACATCTATTTCGGCTCTGAACTTCATAATTATAGTATATTATTTAATATTGATAAAATCAGATACAAAATTACAATAAAAGGGATAGCAGCAAACTGAAAAACAAAGAATAATACTGCTGAACTTAAAATTAATACTATTCTAAATATATTTAACCTAGTATTGAGACCTTCATTTTTACTGTATTTAAGAGAAAATAAAGGGATTTTAACAACAAGTAGTAATGGTAAAATCACTGAAATAATTGTTAGTAATTGTAGGTTTATAAAAATTGGAAATTGATTGAAATCAATAAGTGGAAATGATGCAACAAAAATAGCGAGTGCTGGAGTAGGTAAGCCAATAAAGGAAGTGGTTTGTTTAGTATCGATATTAAAGTTGGCTAAACGGTAGGCTGAAAATATGGGAATCAATAAGGCAAATAATTCTGGAAAAAATAGGCTTTCATTAGTTGCATTTCTGAAAGTTATTCCGTGGCTTAATTCGTACATGAAATGAAAAAGAATAAAAGCAGGTGCTACCCCAAAAGTAACCATGTCAGCCATTGAATCCAATTGTTTTCCTAGCTCTCCGTTTACTTTTAAAAGTCGGGCTACTAATCCATCAAAAAAATCAAAAAAAGCACCGGAAAAAATACAAAGTGCAGCTAGTTTTAAATTTCCTTGAAAAGCAAAAACAATGGACAATAGCCCACAGCTTAAATTAGTAAGGGTAATTATATTTGGGATATTTCTTTTGATTGCATTCATATCAGCAAAAATATGATAATATTTGTAACCATTATGAAAAAACTACTTGCAGCATTATCCAGCGGATTACTATTGGCATTTTCTTGGCCTTCAATCGGAGTTTTTCCACTTATCTTTTTTGCTTTTGTTCCCTTATTAATGTTAGAAGAGAGGTCAGAAAAAGGAAAATCTGTTTTTTGGTATGGATATCTTTCTTTCCTTATTTTTAATCTATTTACAACTTATTGGGTATGGCATGCTACAGCTATTGGTTCTGTTTTTGCTTTCTTGCTTAATTCTTTATTAATGGCTTTTACTTTTTATATTTTTCATATAATTAAAAAGGCAACAAAGCCAAGATTGGGTTATGTGGCGTTTATAGTTTGCTGGTTGTCTTTTGAATACCTACACCTTAATTGGGATTTGTCATGGCCATGGCTAACGCTTGGAAATGTTTTCGCTAATGTACCTGGTATTGTTCAGTGGTATGAATATACTGGTGTTTTGGGTGGTTCGCTTTGGGTGTTGTTAGTTAATGTTTTAATATTTAAAGCTTGGAGAAAATGCGTCTATTCTGGTTTCTTTGATAAGTTAGCTTGGGCTGTTAAGTCAGGAAAACGAAAATGGATTTTTACTTTTCTTGCGGTAACACTTCCTATATTATTTTCTTTTTATTTGGAAAAAAATAAGGTTTTGACAACTGAAAAGGGTACACATGAAATTGTAATTGTACAGCCTAATATTGATCCTTATATTGATAAATTCAATATGGGTTACGAACAGCAATTGACTGATTTTATTGTTTTAGCAAAAACAAGATTAACTCAGAATACGCAGCTTTTAATTGGTCCTGAAACAGCATTGCAAGAGGGGATTTGGGAAAATAAATTGGAAGCAGCTTATAGTGTAAGAGCGTTTAGGAAATTGCAAGAACAATTTCCTAATTTGAATATTTTAGTAGGAGCTTCAAGCTATAAAATGTTTGTTTATGGAGAGCAAAAAACCGTAACTGCTCGCCAACTTAGAAATGAGCAGATCTTTTATGACGCCTATAACTCTGCTGTTTTTATTCCTGATTCTGGACAGGTGCAAGTGTATCATAAAACAAAGTTAGTTCCTGGAGCTGAAAAAACTCCTTTCCCAAAGATTTTGGATAAATTGGCTGGTTTAATGTTGGATTTAGGTGGTACTTCTGGCTCTTTAGGAACTGAAAATAAAGTTAGTCAACTTGAAGTTAATGAAATAAGCATACAGCCACTTATTTGTTATGAAAGTATTTATGGTGATTTGCAAAAAGCAAATACTAACTTAATTGTGATTATTACTAATGATGGATGGTGGAAAAATACTGCAGGCTATAAGCAGCATTTTGATTATGCAAGGCTTAGGGCTATTGAGCAAAGGAAGATGGTTGTTCGTTCAGCTAATACAGGAATATCAGGTGTTATTGCTCCTTATGGTAATGTGATTGAAAGTACAAAATGGGATGAAGCTGTCTGTATTAATACTAAGGTTTTACTTAATAATGAAATTACTTTTTACAGTATTTTTGGTGATTATATTGGTAGATTATCTGTTTTTGTATCCGCTATGCTACTCATAATTGCGTTTGTGAAAGGGAGATTGAGAAAATAAAAAACCCAATCTAAAGGAATGGGTTTTTATTTGTTTTATAAATAAGGATTTATCTTGCTTTCACTTAGTCTGCTGAGTTAATTTTAATTAGAGTATCTGTTCCTAATTCCATGTCAATATTTTCAAGTACTGCATCTACTATGCTATCTATATTTAGGTTAATATCTTCTGGCGGATTACCAGTTTTTATGCCTACTTCGCTCTCGTTTATAGAGATGTCATAAATACCGTTTTCAAATCCTAAATCTAAATTTTTATAATTTGCTATAAACAATAAACCTAATGAAACAACAACAAGTACCCAAGTTAATGGTTTTTCAATATTTCCCATAATTTTATTTTTTTGATTAGTAATTTGCTAAGTTAATAAAATTAATTACTTAAGATTTTTTGGAATTTTGCAAATGGGTATAGCGTTCATTTTGTGCTTGTTTTCTCTGTTGAGTTTGGTGTAAATTTGGAGTACTTGTTTCTCTCTTTTCGATAGGGAATCAGTATCCTCATTAAATGCCATTGCCCATTCTAATTCAGGGTAGCTTGCGCCTATTTGTTCTTCATCAGTTTTATTATCTCCCCAAAGTCCGTCTGTTGGGGCTGCTGTTAAGATTTCATTATTTATGCCTAAAACTTTCCCAATTGCAAATATTTCTGTTTTTAATAAATCAGCAATAGGACTAATATCAACTCCTCCATCACCATATTTTGTAAAGAAGCCAATGCCAAAATCCTCTACTTTATTGCCTGTTCCTAATACAAGCGAGTGGTTGCTTTGCGCGAAATAATAAAGAGTAGTCATTCTTAATCTTGCTCGGGTGTTTACTAAAGCTAGTTCATTTTGAATTTCATTTTTAGGTAGTTCACTACAGAAACTATCAAAAACTGAAGATAATTGTAATTCTATAGTGCTAACATTGTCAAAACTTTCTTTTAACCAAGCGATATGCTTTAAACCTCTTTCTGCTTGTATTTTATTTTGATGTATAGGCATTTCTAAACAAAGCAAAGGCAATCCTGTTTTGGCTGCAATTGTTGATGTAACTGCTGAGTCAATACCACCTGATATCCCAATTACAAAACCTTTTACTGCTGAACTCTTAACATAAGCTTTTAGCCAGTGTCTAATATAATTTATTATTGCTGTAGTTTGCATAATGTTTGCAAATGTAAAAGAAAACTTCTTAATTTGCCAGATGAATCGAATAGTCTTCTTTCTGGTAATTTTAGTATTACTTTCTTGTACAACTAACAGGGAAAAGCTGGATCTTAAAATAAATAGATTTGACCGAGCTTTGTTTTTAATTAATGAGGAAAATATTGATAATATTTCTGTAGAATTAGAAAAGAATTTTGGAACATTTAATGAAGTATTTTCTTCTCAAATAATGCAAAAAGGCAATTTAACTAATAAGCAGTATTTACAAGAACTACTTGATTTTACTCACCATAAAGATATGAGGGAGGCTTATGATAGTGTTACTATTTTATTTGCTGATTTTACAGCTTTCGAAAAAGAATTGGAATTTGCTTTTTGGCAGTTTTCTGATTATTTCCCATCTTATCCTATTCCTGAAATAACTACTTTTTTTGGTGGATTTAACTATGGTGTAGTTACTTATGATGATAATATTGCTATCGGTCTGGAAAATTTTTTAGGTGAAAATAGTAAGTATTATCAGTTGCTAGGTAGTCCTCAGTATTTGCGTTTTCAAAAACAAAAGAAGTTTATTTCCTCCAACGTAATGGAGGTTTGGTTAAATGAGTATTTTCAACAATATTTAGATGGTAGGGATTTGCTTTCTCAGCTGATCTATAAAGGTAAGATTATGTATTGTATCGATAAAATGTTGCCTGAACTACTTATTGAGAATAAATTTCGTTTTACAATTGAGCAAATGAATTGGGTAGTAGAAAATGAGGCAAGTATTTGGCAGTATATTGTAAATGAGGATTTATTGTTTTCTAAGGATGAGCAGAAATACAGAACTTTTATTGATTATGCTCCTTTCGCTAAAGGAATGCCTGCTGAAGCACCTGGAAGGGTTGCTTACTATATTGGTTATAAAATGGTAAATGAGTATATGGAGAATAATAGAATTGATGTTGAGGAGCTGATGTATTTGACAGACTCACGAAAGTTTTTGCAGCAATCAAAATATAAACCTACAAAATAGAGAAATGAAACAGACTTTAAAATTTGAAATCGAGTTAGACGATAATAATTTACCTAAAAATATTGAAATGCACGCAAGTGATGCTGCTGCAAGTGAGAAAGACATAAAGGCTATAATGGTGTCTGCTTGGGCGGCTAAAACTAAAGAAACTTTGCGTATTGATCTTTGGACTCAGGATATGCCTGTTAATGAAATGTTTATTATGTATCATCAGACTATGATTGGTATGGCTTCTACTTTGGAACGTGCAACAGGACATGATAAATTGGCAGGTGCTCTGCGTGATTATTGTGAGTTTTTTGCGGAAGAAACAAAAATAAAAGGAGCTAAATAATCTCCTTAAACTGAGGGTTCAGGCTTTCAATCAAATTAGCAATTTCAGTTGTTCCTGTTCTCTTTTCAGCTGAGGTAACGAACATCTTCGGTAATTCCTGCCAGGTCTTTTTCATTTCAACTTTATAAGATTCAATATTTTTAGCAAGCTCTACTTTTCCTAATTTATCAGATTTTGTAAATATCATTATAAAAGGAATGCTTTTTTCAGCTAGCCAATGCATAAATTCCTGGTCAATCGTTTGAGGTTTATGTCTAGAGTCAATTAATACAAATAGACACATTAGATTAGTTCTATTAAGTAAATATTCGCTTATCATATCATGAAATTCTGCTCGTATTGCTTTTGGAACTTTTGCGTACCCAAATCCTGGTAAATCCACTAAATACCATTCATTATTGATAATAAAATGATTGATTAGCTGAGTTTTTCCTGGTCTTCCGGAAGTTTTAGCTAGATTTTTATGGTTTACTAAAGCATTTATTAAAGAAGATTTTCCAACATTAGATCTTCCAATAAAAGCGTATTCTGCCATTTTGGGCGCAGGACATGTTTTGTAATCAGTATTACTAATTACAAACTTAGCAGTTTTGATTTTCATGATTGTTTAAAATTTATTGCTTAAGAATTTCAGTACAATTTTACTGAATTCTTCAGGGTGCTCCCACATAGCGGCATGTCCACATAGTGGTATCCAATGTAGTTCGGAATTTGGTAATAATTTATGAAACTCATTAGCAACATTAGGAGGGGTTACTTTATCGTGCTCTCCCCAAATTAAACAAACAGGCATCTTAAATTTTGGTAAGTCCTCTGCCATATTATGTCTTATTGCTGATTTGGCATATCCTAATAGTCTTAGTATAGAGACTCGATTATTTGCAATTTCAAATACTCTGTCAACTAATTCATCAGTTGCTACTGTGGGATTGTAAAATACTTCTTCCGTTTTTGTTCTTATATAGTCTTTATCTCCTCTTCTTGGAAATGAATCTCCCATTGCACTTTCGTATAACCCTGAACTACCTGTTAGTACCATCCCGTCTACCATATCAGGGTGTTCTTTGGAAAAGATAAGGGCAATATGCCCTCCCATTGAATTTCCAAGCAATATTGCTGATGAAAGTTCAAGATGATTCATAAATTCGTATAGGTAATCGCTTAATGATTTTACAGAAACCTTAAGTATACTTCCTTCAAAAAGTTTCAAGTCCAAGCCATAAACTTTATATTCTTCAGAGATGAAATCAACCATTTCGCCAAAGTTTTCAACTCCACCCATTAAACCATGTAATAGTATGATAGGCCTTCCTCCTTCTCCTTCTTCAAGCCATTTGAATTTACCTTCCTTCTTAACCATATAAGTTCTGATTTTAATTTACAAAGAAACGAAAATATTTCTTAATCACAATAACAGGAGTGAAATACACTAGAAATTGTATTTAGTGGGTTAAGTTATCAACAAAGTGGTATATAGTGGGATAAAGTGGGATTTATGGCTATATTAGCACCCAGATTCAAAGTAAATTAAATTGATAAATGTTATAGGGACATACGAATGTAAAGCGGACGCCAAAGGGCGTGTTATGTTTCCTGCTGCCCTGAAAAAGCAATTGAAAAATGTATTAGGAGATGGGTTTGTGATTAAAAGATCAGTATTCAATAAATGTCTGGAAATACACCCCATGTCAGAATGGGAAAAAATGGTTGCTCAGGTAAATAAGTTAAATCGATTTGTTAAAAAGAATAATGATTTTATAAGATCGTATATGTCGGGTTTGAAGGTTGTGGAAGTTGATGGCGCTGGTCGATTTTTAATTCCTAAAGATTTGTTTGGTTTTGCTGATTTGCATAAGGAATTGGTATTGTCATCTTCTGTAAATATGATTGAGATTTGGGATAAAGATAAGTATGAGGATTCTGTAGCCGAGACCTTGGTGGATTTTGGTGATCTTGCTGAGGATGTGATGGGTAATCAGCCTCAAAATGAGACAGATGGAATATCATAATCCAGTATTATTAAACGAATGTATTGAAGGGTTAAACATTAAGCCTGCAGGAATTTATGTTGATGTTACTTTTGGCGGCGGTGGACATTCTAAATTGATTCTAAAAAAACTTGTTGGAGGAAGGCTGTATGCTTTTGATCAAGATAAAAATGCTCAAGAAAACGCTTTATTTGAAGATGATTTTAAGCTAATAAATGCCAATTTCAGACATTTAAAAAATTTTTTAAGAATGGAGGGAGTGCGAAAAATTGATGGTTTATTGGCTGATTTAGGTGTTTCTTCTCATCAGTTTGATATTTCGGAAAGAGGTTTCTCTATTCGCTTTGATGGAGAATTGGATATGAGAATGAATACAAGTTCTCCTTTGTCAGCAAAACAGGTGGTGAATGAATATGTTCAGCAGGATTTAGCTAACATCTTATTTAAATATGGTGAACTCAGAAATTCAAGAGCTATTGCAAAAGCTATTGTAATCGCAAGAGAAATTGAAATTATTGTTACTACCAAACAATTAATTGATGTGGTAGGGCATATGGTTCCTGAGAAAAATAGAAATCAGTTTTTGGCGCGTATTTTTCAAGCTATCCGTATTGAAGTGAATGATGAGATGAAGGCTTTACAGGAGATGCTTTTAGATGCTGTAGATATGCTGAATGTGGGCGGTCGTTTAGTTGTAATATCATATCACTCATTAGAAGATAGAATGGTTAAAAACTTAATGAAAAAAGGGAATATTGAAGGAGTTTTAGAAAAAGATTTTTTCGGAAATCCGATTAAAGATTTAAAAGAAATTACTCGAAAAGTAATAGTAGCAAGTAAAGAACAGATAACTGAAAATAATAGAGCTAGAAGTGCGAAATTAAGAATAGCCGAAAAAGAATAAATGAGTGTTGTCAAAGAAAATACAAGTTCATTACTGTCTATATTGAGAGGAGAGTTTATTGCCGATCAGGGAAACCAAAAATACATTCCGTTTTTGTTGTTTATTGTGTTGTTAGTATTGTTAAATATTAGAATTTCTTTTCGTGCAGAGCACTTACTAAAAGAATCTATCTCTTTAGAAAGAGAGGTCGCTGATTTGCGGTTAGTCTATATTACTACAAAGTCAGACTTGATGAGTATGTATAGAAGGACTGCTATAGAGCATATTGTTGCAGATAAGGGCCTAGTAACATCTTTAACTCCGCCAGTTATTATTAAAGTAATAAATGATTAAGAAAGTAAAAAATACTAATAATAGAATAACGGTACTGTATATTGTTATAGTGTTTATTGCAATTGGTGTAGTTGCTCAAATAGTAAAAGTTCAGCAGTTTAGTGAAGCAATTAATACAGCTAGTCAGCCAAGATATTTTAAAGTTGAAGCCCCTAGAGGAAATATTATTGCTGATGATGGTGCTTTGCTGGCAATTTCTATGCCGCTTTATGATGTGCATTTGGATATGAGTGTAATGAATAAGGAGTTATTTAATACGAATGTTGTTGAGCTTTCTGTTTTGTTAGCTGATTTATTTAAAGACAAAACTAATGAAGAATATGAATTGTTTTTAAGAAGTTCAAAAGACACTAAAAAAAATAAATATATTTTATTACAAAATAAGGTAACTCATAATGAGCTAAATGCCTTAAAGAAAATGCCAATTCTATATTTGGGACAAAATAAAGGAGGATTAATTGCTGAGCAAAGGCCTAATAGAGAAAAACCATTTGGTTTGCTAGCCCAAAGGACTGTTGGAGTGTTAAGAGGTGTTAACCCTGTGGGAATAGAAAGGGCGTTTAATCAAACTCTTTCAGGTATTGATGGAGTACATCTTAAAAGAAAAATTGCAAAAGGAATTTGGGTACCACAAGATGCAGAAGGTAATAGATTACCTAGAGCAGGTAATGATGTGGTCACAACTATTAATACGGATATGCAAGATGTAGCAGAAAAAGCATTGGAAAACACACTGATTAATAATAATGCAGACTGGGGTTGTGTAGTGTTGATGGAGGTTAAAACTGGTAAAGTGAAAGTGATAGCTAATCTTAAAAAACAAGCAGATGGTAGCGTGAGAGAAAGCTTTAATTACGCTATGGCAAAGCATGTTTCTCCAGGTTCAACATTTAAGTTAGCTTCTGTAATTGCAGGATTAGAAGATGGATTTTTTAAAGTTGAAGATTCTGTTAGAACTCATGGTGGAAAGTTTTCTTTCTATGATAGAGTGATGATGGATTCTAAATTAGGTTTATATGATAATATTACAATTAAAAATGCATTTATAAACTCCTCCAATGTTGGTATTTCTCGTATCATTTTTGATAACTATAAAAGTAATCCTAACGCATTTACTGATAGGATTTATAAGATGGGTTTAAGTACTGCTTTGGAATTGGAACTACCTTTTCCTAATAATTTAAAATCTCCTATTGCAAACAAGGGAGGATGGTCAGGTGTAACACTGCCCTGGATGTCGATAGGATATGAAATGCAGTTGACTCCAATACATATGCTTACTTTTTACAATGCCATTGCGAATCAAGGGAAAATGGTGAAGCCAATTTTTACATCAGCTATTAGTCGTGACGGAAAAATAATTAAAAAGCATAATACTCAAGTAATAAATCCTGCAATCTGTTCAAGATCTACAATTAAAACAGTAATACCTTTACTAATTGGTGTTGTAGAAGAAGGAACAGCTAAAAATATCAGAACAAGTAATTACCTAATTGCTGGTAAAACGGGTACTACAGTAATTAATTTTAATAATAGAGGTAAGGGGGAAGAAAAGGAATATCAAGCTTCTTTTGCTGGCTTCTTTCCTGCTGACAATCCAAGGTACTCTTGTATAGTTGTGATAAATAATCCAAGAGAAAATGGACATTATGGTGGCTCTGTTGCGGCTCCAATATTTAAGAAGTTGGCTGACAAGGTATATGCTTCTGATATGAGTATTCATAAGGCTCTGCAGCAATCAGATATACTAGTAAATTTACCTAAAGTGAAGCAAGGGCATACTCAGGATGCAAATAATGTTTTAGCAAATTTTGATATAAATAGAATAGTGACGGATGATCTATGGATGGTTGCTAGTACTACAAAAAAAGAGGTGTCATTGGAGGTTAGAAAAGTAGAAAGAGATTTGAGAAATGGCAATATGCCTGATTTAAGAGGAATGGGACTTCAAGATGCTATTTACTTGCTGGAATCGTATGGACTAATTGTTAAAATAAAGGGAAGTGGTGCAGTTAAATCTCAATCAATTTCAAAAGGAAAAAAGTTTTTTAAAGGAAGTGTTATTAAATTAGAATTGGCCTAATGAATTTACAGGAACTATTATATAAAGTAAGTTTTGTAAAAATTATTGGGACTACTAATGTTGAGTTGGTAGATATTGCTTTTGATTCAAGAAAAGTGAAAGCAACTTCTTTGTTTGTTGCCTTAAAAGGAACTCAGTCAGATGGACATACTTATATCTCACAAACTATAAATGCAGGTGCTAAAGTTATTGTGTTGGAGGATATGCCTCTAAAATTGGATGATAATATTACCTATGTTAAGGTGGAGGACTCCAATATTGCTTTGGGAATTATAGCTGCTAATTTTTACGATAACCCTTCTGAAAAAATAAAACTAGTAGGGGTAACAGGTACAAATGGGAAAACAACTATTGTGAGTTTGTTAACACAACTTTTTTCTATAATGAATGTAAAGGTTGGAATGCTCTCCACTATTCATAATAAAATTATAGATAAAATTATTCCATCTACTCATACTACTCCTGATGCTTTGCAAATTAATTTTTTATTAAATGAGATGATTGCTCAAGGCTGTGAGTATTGTTTTATGGAAGTAAGTTCTCATGCTATTTCCCAAGGTAGAATTTCAGGAATAAGCTTTACTGGTGGTGTTTTTACCAATCTTACTCAGGATCATTTGGACTATCACAATAGCTTTTCTGAATACAGAGATGTGAAAAAATCATTTTTTGACCTTTTGCCAAAATCAGCTTTTGTACTTACAAATAAAGATGATAAAAATGGTATGAAAATGCTAGAAGGGACTAAAGCTCAAAAATGTACTTATTCATTAAAATCGGTTTCGGACTATAAATGTAGGGTGCTCGAAAATCAGTTTGAGGGAATGTTGTTAAATATAAATAAGGTGGATATTTGGGTGAAATTGATAGGAGATTTTAATGCCTACAATTTGCTTTCAGTTTATGCAGTTGCTAATCAGTTTGCTTTTGAAGACCATGAAGTACTTACAGGCTTGAGTATGCTTACATCACCTGAAGGAAGATTTCAATACTTACAATCAGAAGAAAAAATTACGGCAATAGTTGATTATGCGCATACAGATGACGCGCTTAAAAATGTACTTACTAGTGTTAATAATATTAGAGCAAACGCTGAGCAGTTGATAACGGTAGTAGGTTGTGGTGGCGATAGAGATAAAACTAAACGTCTATTAATGGCGGCTGTCGCTTGTAATTTAAGCAACCAAGTTATCCTTACTTCCGATAATCCAAGAAGTGAGAATCCTGATGCAATTATTGAAGATATGATGCAAGAACTTGATCCTGTACAAAAGAAAAAAGTATTGGTAATTATTGATAGGAAACAAGCCATAAAAACAGCTTGCCGTCTAGCTAATGCAAATGATATTGTATTGGTGGCAGGAAAAGGACACGAAAAATATCAAGAAATTAATGGTGAAAAATTTCCATTTGACGATTTAGAGGAACTTAAACAATCATTAAATATAATTAAACAATAATGCTATACTATTTATTCGAATACTTACAAAATACTTATGATTTTCCTGGAGCAGGACTGTTTCAGTATATTTCATTTCGTGCAGCAATGGCAATTATCACCTCCCTTATAGTTTCTTTAGTTTTTGGGGGTAAGATTATCAATATAATCCGTAATAAACAGATTGGAGAACAAGTAAGAGAATTGGGTTTAGCAGGTGAGGAAAGCAAAAAAGGAACGCCAACTATGGGTGGTCTAATCATATTGGCAGCTATTCTTATTCCTACCCTTTTATTTACAAAATTGGATAATATTTATATCATTATTATGATTATTTCTACACTTTGGCTAGGGGCAATTGGTTTTATTGATGACTATATCAAGGTGTATAAAAAAGACAAAGAAGGTCTTGCTGGTAGGTTTAAGGTTTTAGGACAAGTAGGTATTGGTTTAATTGTTGGTTTGGTAATGGTTTTTCATACTGATATTGTGGTGAAAGAGGATGTTAAATTATTCACAGAAACTGAAATGATTGGTTCGGTTGATTTAGCTCAGAAATCTTCAAAAACAACAACTCCTTTCTTTAAGAATAATGAATTTGACTATCAAGACCTAACTTCTTGGATAGGAGATTCTGCAAAAGATTCTGCTTGGATATTCTTTATTCTGATAGTGGTAATTATTGTAACTGCAGTTTCCAATGGAGCAAACATGACGGATGGCTTAGATGGCTTAGCGACAGGGACTTCAGCAATTATTGGTGCTACACTTGCCTTATTTTCCTATGTGTCTGGTAATATAATTGCTGCCGATTATCTTAATATAATGTATATTCCCAATACAGGAGAATTGGTGATTTATATGTCTGCTTTTGTAGGAGCTTGTGTTGGATTTATGTGGTATAATTCTTATCCAGCACAAGTATTTATGGGTGATACGGGTTCTTTGGCTTTAGGAGGTATCATTGCGGTTGTTGCTATCCTAATTCGTAAAGAATTACTAATCCCTATTTTGTGTGGGATATTTTTGATTGAAAATGTATCAGTAATGCTACAAGTAGGTTATTTCAAATACACAAAAAAGAAATATGGTGTTGGAAAGCGTGTCTTTAAGATGGCACCATTGCATCATCATTATCAGAAATTAGGAATGCATGAGAGTAAAATTGTTACAAGGTTTTGGATTATTGGAATCATGTTGGCGGTTATAACAATAGTTACTTTAAAACTAAGGTAATGGTAAGAAGAATAGTCGTACTAGGCGCAGGAATTAGTGGAGTTGGTACGGCTGTTTTAGCAAAGAAGAAAGGATTTAATGTTTTTGTTTCGGATAAGGGAATAATCACAGATGAAAATAAAGCAGTTCTTTTATATAATGAGATTGAGTGGGAGGAAAAAAAGCATACACCAGCAAGGATTTTAAGTGCGGATGAGGTTATTAAAAGTCCTGGAATTCCTGATAATGTAGAATTGATTCAGCAATTAATTGCAAAAGAGATTTCAGTAATATCTGAAATTGAATTTGCTTTTAGATATACTAAAGCAAAAATCGCGGCTATTACTGGAAGTAACGGAAAAACTACAACTTCTTTACTTCTAGGGCATGTGCTGAAAAGTGCAGGCTATGATGTGCTAGTAGCAGGAAATATAGGTGTTGGGTTTGCATTTTCTTTAGCTGAACGTGATTATGATTATATCATTTTGGAATTGAGTAGTTTCCAGTTGGATGGCATTAAGGAATTCAGAAGTGAAGTTGCTGTATTACTAAATATTACTGCTGATCATTTGGATAGATATAATTATAAACTGGAAAATTATGCAGAATCAAAATTCAGGATTACCAAAAATCAAACTAAGCAAGATGTACTAATTTATAATGCAGATGATGCAATGATGGAGTCTCTTACATCTAAAGCAAAAAAAGTTCCAATTTCATTAAAAAACAAACAAATAGAAGGTGGATTTTACAACAACAATCAAATAACAATTAATTTAAATAATAATACTATGACCATGCAAGAACTAGCCCTAAAAGGCCAGCACAATATTTTTAACTCAATGGCAGCTGCAATGGCGGCAAGAGTTTTTGAAGTAAAGGATACGGTTATCCGTCAAGCAATGATTGATTTCCAAAATATTGAACACAGATTAGAGTATGTCCTTACTGTACATGGTATTGATTTTATTAATGATTCTAAAGCAACTAATGTAAATGCCTGTTGGTATGCTCTTGAAAGTATGACTAAAAAAGTTGTTTGGATCGTTGGTGGAGTAGATAAAGGTAATGACTATGCTGAGTTAACTGAAATGGTTGATAAAAAGGTTAAGGCAATTATTTGTTTAGGAGAAAGTAATGAAAATATTATTGAAGCTTTCAAAGGCAAAGTAGAAATCATTGTTCAGGCTTCAAGCATGCAGGAGGCTGTAAATCAATCTTATGCATTAGCTGATAAGCAGGATGTTGTTTTGTTGTCGCCAGCATGTGCTAGTTTCGATTTATTTACTAATTATGAAGATAGAGGTTTGCAGTTTAAAAAACAAGTTCGTAATCTGTAAATGAGCTCTTGGATTAAAAATATCAATTTAGAGGGAGATAGAACAATTTGGGGGGTGGTTCTTGCTTTGTCTTTGTCTTCTATATTAGTAGTATACAGTACTGCTGGTTGGCATTTTTTATTTAGTCATATTTCTAAATTATTACTTGGATTATTTGCTATGTATGTTGTGCATAAAATCAAGTTTAAGTATTTTTCAAAATTAGGACAGTTAGGATTTCTATTTAGCTTGTTTTTACTGGTGTTAGTTTTACTTATAGGAGTAAGTGTTAACGGAGCGTCAAGGTGGTTGCAAATTGCTGGTCAACAATTTCAGCCTTCAGATATAGCTAAGTTGGCAATACTGGTTTATATGGCAAGACAGATTAGTAAGCAAAGGGATTATCTACATGATTTTAAGGAATTATTTTGGTATGTTCTAGGGCCTTTACTTTTGGTTTGTATTTTAATTTTACCAAATAATTTTTCTACAGCAGCATTGGTGTTTATTAATGGGTTGGTACTGATGTTTGTTGGAAAAATTCGTATTAAATTTATTGCGGCGATTATAGGTTTTGCTTTTGTAGGAGCACTTACTATTTATGCGACTGCTAAATTTACTCCTTTAGGGACAAAAATTATGCCAAGGTCCGCTACTTGGGTAAGTCGTATTGATAGTTTTTTTGTTGATGCTGAGGGAGATGAGCAAAGCAAAGATTTTCAGCAAACACAAGCATTGGTAGCTATACAAAATGGAGGGATGACAGGCTTGGGCCCAGGAAAAAGTACACAAAGAAATATTTTACCTTATTCATCTTCCGATTTTATTTATGCAATTATTATAGAGGAATATGGCTTATTTGGAGGTGTGTTAGCGTTGTTGTTTTATTTGATTTTAATGTTTAGAGCTATAAGGATTGCATTAAGAGTGGAGAGTGTATTTGGTAGTTTGTTAACTACAGGTTTAATGTTTTCTTTAGTTTTTCAAGCCTTAATAAATATGTTAGTTTCGGTAGAAGTATTGCCAGTTACTGGGCAAACCCTACCGCTGATAAGTATGGGAGGAACCTCAATTGTATTTTCGTGTATTGCAATTGGGATAGTATTGAGTGTAAGCAGAGATGCAACAGATAGAAAGTATGAAAAAGTTTAAAGTAATCATTAGTGGAGGTGGTACAGGAGGACATATCTTCCCTGCAATAGCAATTGCTAAAGCAATAGAAAAAAAAGTAGATAAAGTAGAGTTTCTATTTGTTGGTGCTGAGGATAGAATGGAAATGGAAAAAATTCCAGCAGCAGGATATAAAATTGTTGGACTTTGGATTAGTGGGCTTGCAAAGAAACTTGAGTAGAGCGTAATTTATTATTTCCTTTTAAGGTTGTAAGTAGTTTGCTAAAAGCAAGAAAAATTATTAAACAATTTAAACCTGATTTAGCAATTGGAACTGGTGGTTATGCTAGTGGTCCTTTACTTTTTGCAGCTGCTAATAATGGGGTGCCTTCACTTATTCAAGAACAAAATTCTTATCCAGGAATTACCAATAAAATTTTAGCAAAATATGTTCAAAAAGTCTGTGTAGCTTACGATAATATGGAGAGATTTTTTGGAAATGAAAAATTGATTATTACAGGTAACCCTATCCGTGATAGATATTTTAAGTTTTGATACGAAAGTTGAGGAAGGTAGAAAGCTATTTAATATAGATGTTTCAAAGCCAACTGTTTTGGTTGTAGGTGGTAGTTTGGGTGCACGTAGCAATAAACAATGCTATTGCTAGCAAAATATGCTGATTTCAAAACTGCTAACGTAAATTTAATTTGGCAAACAGGAAATTCTTTTCAGGATCAAGCTAAAGAAATTACTAATAAGGTTGGTGTGACCTGGAATTCAGGCGTATACTTTTATAAAAGATATGGATTTAGCTTATGCTGCTGCTGATGTTATTGTTTCGCGTGCAGGAGCAATTGCTATTTCAGAATTGTGTTGTGTAGGTAAGCCAATTATCTTAATTCCTTCTCCTAATGTGTCCGAAAATCATCAGTATAAAAATGCACAATCATTGGTTAATAAGAATGCGGCTTTACTTGTTAAGGATAGGGATGCAAGCCGTAAACTTGTACTAATGCTACTGGAATTATTATCAGATAGTAGTAAGCAAGAAAAGTTAAGTAATAATATTAAAAAATTAGCTGTGAAAGATGCAGCAGATAGGATAGCAGAAATTGCATTGGGTTTAATAAAATGAACATAGATTTATACAAACATATTTACCTAATTGGTGTTGGAGGTATTGGAATGAGTGCTTTAGCACGCTATTTTAATGCTAAGGGAAAACAGGTTTGTGGTTATGACAAAGTGCAATCAAATTTATGTAATGAACTGGAAAGTGAAGGAATTAAAATTCATTACAATGACGCAATAGAAAATATACCCCAATACATACAAGAAGCTACTTTTAATGAAATTTTAGTTATTTATACTCCTGCAATTTCTGAGGAAAATGTAGTGTTAAATTATTTTAAGGATAAAGGATTTAAGTTACACAAAAGAGCTGAGGTTTTAGGAATGATAAGCAAAGAATCTTTTACTATTGCTGTCGCGGGGACACATGGTAAAACAACAACTTCAGCAATTTTGGCTCATGTTTTGAATCATGCAGGCAAGCAATCTACTGCCTTTTTAGGAGGTATAAGTAAAAATTATAATACAAATTTGTTGTTAGCTGAAAAAGGAAATATCCTTATTGTGGAAGCAGATGAATACGATAAGTCTTTTTTGCAATTACAACCTGATGTAGCGATTATCACTTCTGTGGATGCTGATCATTTGGATGTTTATAAGGATAAACAAGATTTACATAATGCATTTAAGCAGTTTGCATCTCAAATAAAACCTAATGGATTATTATTGTTGGAGGATTCTATAACGATTGATTTTCCGACTCCTGATCAAGGGTATGAAGCTTACTTATTCAGCAGTAAATAAAGCGGATTATTCAGCTGAAAATATAAAAGTGAAAGAAGGTAAAATGGTTTTTGATTTGACAGCTATGGATATTATGCCAGGAATGACATATGAAAAAAAGCAAGAAGGATTATCATTTATTTTACCAGGAATACACAATGTTAGTAATGCAGTTGCTGCTTCAGCAGTTGCCTGTTATTTAGGACTTTCTTGTGAAGATATTGAAAGGGGATTAGACACTTTTAAAGGCAGTAAATAGAAGATTTGATGTTCATATCAATACGCAGAGGAATTAGCTTATGTTGATGATTACGCACATCATCCTCAAGAAGTAAGTGCCACAATAAATGCAGCAAAACTTTTATTTCCTGATCGAGAGATTACTGTAGTATTCCAACCACATTTATTTTCACGCACCAAGGACTTTGCACAAGAGTTTGCAGTTTCTTTGTCACTAGCCGATCAGCTTATTGTGTTAGATATATACCCTGCAAGAGAATTGCCAATTGAGGGGGTAAATTCTAGAATGTTGTTGGGTTTGTGTACTAGTCCAAAAAAAGAAACATGTAGTAAACAGGATGTTATTAAAAATATTGGAAGAGAAGAATTTAGATGTTTTGATTACACTAGGAGCTGGTGACATTGGAACTTTGGCGCAACCTATAAAACATTTGCTTAATTAATGAAAAAGGTATGGCAAATATTAAAATGGGGAATGCTATTGTCTTTGATGGTTATTGTTTTGGTGTTTACGAATCAAAAGCAAAATAAGCAAATGGTTTTCTTAAATCAAATAGATATTGAATTCTCAGAAGATAAATTTATGACTGAGCAGATTGCATTAAAATATATTGAACAACATGATTTCTATTTTGACAGTGTTGCTCTTTCAGATTTTTATTTGAACGAATTAGAGATAGCTTTTTTGCAACATCCTGCCGTTAAAAGCTCAGAAGTATTTAGTAATCAAGAGGGTATGGTAAACATCATCTTACAGCAAAGAAAGGCGGTACTTCGTATTAAAACAGATATTAATGATTATTACTTAGATGAGCATGGAATAAAAATGCCTTTATCAAGTGAGTATACGCCGAGAGTTTTGGTTGTGACTGGAGATGTAAATGAGTCGTATCATTCTAGTATTTTCAATTTTGTAGAAAGAATAAATAAGGATAAATTCTGGAAATCACAATTCACTCAGGTACATTTTAGCAACAAGGAAGTAATTATTATACCTAGGGTAGGAAATCAGAGAATACATTTTGGAAAACTTACAGATGTAAATAAAAAATTAGAAAAATTATATCAGTTTTACAAACAAGCAATGCCTGTTAAAGGTTGGCAAACCTATAGTGAGATTAGTTTAGCATATAATAACCAAATTGTTTGTACAAAAAAATAAGAAATGGAAGAAAGTAATCAACATATAAGTACAGGGGAATACATGGTTGGTCTTGATATTGGTACCACCAAAATATCTGTGATGATTGGTAGGAAAAATAAATATGAAAAATTAGAAATATTAGGCACTGGTAGAGCTGTTTCTAACGGAGTAGCTAGAGGAATTGTAGCTAATATTGATAAAACTGTTGATTCAATAAAGGAGGCAATTAGTGAGGCAAAGAAAAAATCAGGTATAGATATTGATGAGGTTTTTGTTGGTATTGCTGGACAGCATATAAAAAGCTTACAGCATAGAGGGGAATTGGTTAGAGATAATATAGAGATCGAGATTGATAAAGCTGATATTGATAAGTTAAAATCTAATATGTTTAAGCTAATTACCATTCCAGGTGAGGAGGTCATTCATGTTATTCCTCAAGAATACACTGTGGACGGAGAAGATGGAATACAAGATCCTAAAGGTATGGCTGGTGTAAAATTAGAGGCTAATTTTCATGTGATTACAGCTCAAGTTGGTGCTGTGCGTAACATAATAAGGTGTGTGGAAAAAGCTGGATTAACCCCTAAAGAATTAGTGCTAGAACCTTTTGCTTCGGCAGTTGCTACTTTGGATGATGATGAGTTAAGAGAAGGAGTTGCTTTGGTAGATATTGGAGGAGGAACAACAGATGTTGCTATTTTTTTAGATAATATTATTCGTCATACTGCCGTCATTCCTTTTGGTGGAAATGTAATTACTAAGGATATTAAAACGGGATTGTCTATTTTAGAAAAGCAGGCTGAGTTGCTGAAAGTAAAATTTGGTTCAGCAATGTACACAGAGGATCAGGAAAATGTAATGGTTTCCATTCCGGGTTTAAGAGGAAGAGAGCCAAAGGAAATAGCGGTAAAGAACTTATCAGAGATTATAGGTGCTCGTTACAAGGAGATTATTGATTTGGTATACCATCAGATTAAAGTTTCTGGTTATGAAAATAAATTAATGACAGGAATAGTAATTACTGGAGGTGGTGCACAAATAAGAAACTTAAAGCAGTTAGTTGCTTTTGTTACCGGAAAGGAAACTCGCATTGGTTATCCTAATGAACATTTAGGGAGCGAGTCAAAGGATACTGTTGTTAGTCCAATGTATGCTACTGGAGTAGGCTTAGTGATGAAGGGCTTTGAGCATGCGGAATACACTAAAGTTCCATCGAAAAGATCAACCAATATTAATCATGATGAAAATAAAGAGATAGATGAGGTGCTATCAGATGGAGATAGAAATGTTGAGCCGACATTGATGGATAAGTTTACAGGATGGTTTACTGAAGAAAATATAGATTAATAAATTAATAAATTTAAAAAAAAATTATGAGTGCAATTGACTTAGGAATGGATTTCCAAATGCCAAAAAACCAATCTTCACAAATTAAAGTGATGGGTATTGGAGGAGGAGGG
Source organism: uncultured Flavobacteriales bacterium (assembly GCA_905181635.1). Classification (GTDB taxonomy): domain Bacteria; phylum Bacteroidota; class Bacteroidia; order Flavobacteriales; family BACL11; genus UWMA-0277. The sequence goes on along the minus strand of CAJIYM010000004.1, from coordinate 107,303 downwards.
AGTAACGCTGTGAATTACATGTTTGAACATGGGATTAAAGGTGTAGATTTTGTAATTTGCAACACAGACGCACAAGCTCTTGAAGCAAGTCCGGTGCCAATTAAAATTCAGTTAGGAGCTAGCTTAACGGAAGGTTTAGGGGCGGGTTCTAATCCTCAAGTAGGGAGAGAAGCAGCTGAAGAAAGTGCTGATAGAATTACTGAACTATTAGATTCCAATACTAAAATGTTATTTTTGACTGCAGGTATGGGTGGTGGTACTGGTACTGGTGCTGCACCTGTAATTGCTGAAATTGCACGTGAAAAAGGAATCCTGACTGTTGGTGTTGTTACGAATCCATTTTCTACAGAAGGAGGTTATCGTAAGCAATATGCTGAAGATGGTTTAGCAGAATTAAAAAAGTATGTTGATACTTTATTAATCATTAATAATGATAAATTGATTGAAGTATATGGCGATCTAACTTTTACTCAAGCTTTTGGAAAAGCAAATGAGGTGTTAAATACAGCTACAAAAGGAATTGCTGAGGTGATTTCTCAACATTTATTAGTTAATATTGACTTAAATGATGCTCGTAAAGTGCTAGAAAATAGCGGTACAGCTGTAATGGGACAAGCTATTGCTGAAGGAGAAAACAGAGCTATTGAAGCTGTAATTGGAGCTTTAGATTCACCTCTTTTAAATGATAACGATATTACTGGTGCACAGCAAGTATTATTGAAAATAGTAACTGGAAATGGGGATGACGAAATTAAAATGTCAGAGCTATTTAAAATTAAAAATAAAATACAAGAGGCAGCTGGTCGCAATGTGAATATTATTGAGGGAATTGGTATTGATCCTGAATTAGGTTCTGCTGTAAGTGTAACTGTTGTGGCTACAGGTTTTGAGGAAAAAAGAAAGCCGAAAGTAACAACTATTGTTGGTTTGGATGAAGATCAAGAAAAAGTGGGTGTTCAAATCAATGATAAGATTGAGTCGTCATTAACTATTGATCCTAATCTAGATTTATCTTTAAATAACAGTCCTCAGCACATTTTAGATTTGGAAGAAGAAGAATATATTGCTCCAACTGATGAATTAATGAATTTTGAAACACCTGAATCTATTGAAAATACAGCTGAAATTGCGGAAGAAAATAAGATAGTTTTTGAATTGAATATTGATGTTGAAGAAGAAAATCCTGAGCAAGTAATTAGTTCTATTTTGAATCAAGAAACCAAGGTAGAAATGAAAACCATTGTTTTAGAAATGGGTGACGAGGAAGATGCTGATTTAGAGACATTAAAAACTATGGAAAGCATTCCTAAGGTTAACACAGATAATATGAAAGTTGAAGCAAGAGAGCGTGAAAGTAGATTAAGGGCTATTTCTCAGCAGTTGCGTACACCTTCTGGCTTAACAAATTTGGAAGATATTCCGGCTTATAAACGCAATCAGATAGAGTTAGAGGAAAATTCTCATTCAGCTGAAAATGAGATATCAACCTATACTTTAAGCGATGGGAAAAATAATTCTACCGAGTTGAAACAAAATAATTCTTTTTTGCATGATAATGTAGATTAAAGAAATGTAATTAGACTTTTGGTTGAAAATAAATCGATAATGCTAAAGATTATTTTTTTAATTACACTTTCAATATTTACAATCTTTAATTACGCTTATCTTCTTGTTAAGGAAAATATCTAACTAACATAAAGATATAACATTATTATCTGTCTAATTTTTAATCTTTTATTGCTGGTCTATAATGATTTTGTTATTAAGGATGAATAAGAATCCCTACCATATTGGTGGGGATTCTTTTTTACAATTAATATTACATCATTCCAGGCATTCCACCTCCCATTGGAGGAATAGCAGGGACATCTTCTTTTATTTCAGCAATGACACATTCTGTAGTAAGTAACATTCCTGCAACTGAGGCTGCATTTTCTAGTGCCACTCTAACTACTTTTGCTGGGTCAATAACTCCTGCTTTGTAGAGTTTTTCATATACTTCAGTTTTGGCATTAAAACCAAAATCTTCTTTTCCCTCACGCACCTTTGCAACAATTACACTTCCTTCTAGTCCTGCATTTTCAACTATTTGTCTAAGTGGTTCTTCAGCAGCTCGGGTAATAATGTTTATTCCTGTTTGCTCATCATCGTTATCTCCTTTTAGTTTAGTCAATTTATCAGTTGCTCTTACAATAGCAACACCTCCTCCAGGAACTATTCCTTCCTCCACTGCTGCTCTAGTAGCAGCTAATGCATCGTCTACTCTATCTTTCTTTTCCTTCATTTCTACTTCGGTAGGTGCGCCAACATATAAGACAGCAACTCCACCTGCTAATTTAGCTAATCTTTCTTGTAGTTTTTCTTTATCATAGTCTGATGTGCTACTTTCTATCTGTGCTTTTATCTGGTTGATTCTTGCTTTAATAGAATTAGAGTCTCCAGCGCCATTTACTAGAGTAGTATTGTCTTTATTAATCGTAATTTTCTCAGCAGTACCAAGCATTTCTAAATTAGTACTTTCTAATTTAAATCCTCTTTCTTCTGAAACTACTGTTCCATTAGTAAGTATGGCAATATCCTCAAGCATTGCTTTTCTTCTGTCACCAAACCCTGGTGCTTTAACAGCAGACACTTTCAAGGCGCCTCTTATTTTATTTACTACCAATGTTGATAGTGCTTCTCCATCTACATCTTCAGCAATAATTACCAATGGCCTTCCTGCTTTTGCAGTTTGTTCAAGTATAGGTAATAAGTCTTTCATTGCTGATATCTTTTTATCATAGATAAGTACAAATGGATTCTCCATATTTGCCTCCATCTTTTCGGCATCTGTAATGAAATAAGGTGATAAATATCCTCTATCAAATTGCATTCCTTCTACAACTTCAACATGAGTTTCAGTTCCCTTTGCCTCTTCAACGGTAATAACTCCTTCTGTCTTTACTTTCTTCATTGCTTCAGTAATTAAAGAGCCAATTACATTGTCATTATTAGCTGAGATACTTGCTATTTGTTCTATTTTATCATAGGAATTTCCTACTGCTTGTGATTGATTTTTAATATCCGTAATCAACACTTTTACAGCCTTATCTATCCCTCTTTTGACATCCATAGGATTGGCGCCAGCAGCTACATTCTTTAAACCTGAAGTAATTATTGCTTGTGCAAGCACTGTTGCAGTTGTTGTTCCATCTCCTGCTAAGTCATTGGTGTTTGAAGCTACTTCTTTAACCATCTGAGCTCCCATATTTTCTACTATATCTTCTAATTCAATTTCTTTTGCTACAGTAACTCCATCTTTTGTGATGATAGGTCCTCCAAAACTTTTTCCGATTACTACATTTCTTCCTTTTGGACCTAAAGTTACCTTTACAGCATTAGCTAAGGCGTCTACCCCTCTTTTTAATGCGTCTCTTGATTCTGTATTAAATATTATATTCTTTGCCATGTTGTTTTATTTTATGATTGCTAAAATGTCTGATTCTCTCATAATAAGATAATCCTCTCCTTCATGTTTTAATTCAGTTCCTGCATATTTTCCATACATTACAGTGTCGCCAGATTTCACAGTAATAGGATTGTCTTTAGTTCCTTTTCCACAAGAGATCACCCTTCCTTTTTGTGGTTTTTCTTGTGCAGTGTCTGGTATTATAATTCCTGAAACAGTAGTGGTTTCTGCTGATGCTTGCTTCACAATTACTCTGTCAGCAAGAGGGATGATATTTATTTTTGACATATTTATAGTTTTATTAGTTGTTTATAGTAATACCAATTGCACAAAGTGTGCCAAAGTATAATGTGCCAAAATAAATAAAATTTTGGCAGACTATATGATAAGTGTTTAGTTTTATTTAAACACCTCATTTGGATAGAATATTGAATACCTTATTAAATCTAAATATTTAGTGCTAATTTACTTTGCTTGTGTAGGGTTGGTAGGTAAATTTGGGATTACAGCATTGTCAATTTGCTCTTGTGCTTTTATTTCAACATTATCTTCAGAGCTTTCTCTTGGGATAGCAAAGTTAGATAATAAGCTTAAAGAAATTAATGCGACTGCTAAAGTCCAAGTTGCTTTTTCTAAAAAATCAGTTGTTTTTTTAGCGCCCATAATTTGATTTCCACCACCTCCACCAAATGATGAGGATAATCCTCCACCTTTAGGGTTTTGAACTAATACAACTAATACTAATAAGATAGATGTTATGATGATAAGGATTGCGAAAATCGTGTACATTTTATTTTTCTTTTAATTTATTGATCAATTTAATTTGGTTTGCAAATAAACTATTTTTTTCTGGATATTTCAAACATAATTTTGTGTAAGCTGAAATTGCCTTATCATAATAGCCTTGTTCCAAGTAAACTTTAGCTAAAGTGGGAGTCACTATGCTCTCATTTTCAATTAAACTTTCCTTTGCTACATTAATGGGTTTAAAGAAATCAGTCTTTTTAGGTTTGCTAATGCTTATTTTTTTACCAATAAAATTATCAATTAGTTGTTTTGTGTTTGGTTTAGGTGTTCTATCTATTTTCTCAACTTTAGATACGGCTAACCATTCCGAAAAGGAATACTCTTCTTTATTATTAAATGCTAAAGGTTGACCCATTGCTAAACTATCTTCTGTATTTTTGCTTATTTCCGAAATAGTTGTCTTCTCAGCTTTTTTTAAGATGATGAGTTTAAAAAGCTGTTTTCTATCAATAGCATAAGCAGCAGCTTTTTTTAATTGTCGGTTATATCGTATGCTATCCGTATTTAAAAGTCCTTTGGTTATTAGTAATTGGGCAGTTTGATAGTATGGAAATTCTTGTAATAGGCAATCTAGTTCAATCACGTCCTTACTAGATATTTGTTGTAGATTTTGAATATGTTTTGTTAAATTATCCATTACCAATTTACAAATGCTTTGTTGAAAACATCCTCTACTATTTCATTGGTTATCTCTTCAATTAGAGTGTTTTCAATATCCGAAATATTTTGTGTACTAACATAATCACGATATCTACTAAAGGTGTGTTCAAAGTTATTTTCGGAGTCTAAACTATTATTATAAGTTACTCTTACAGCAATAATTAATCTATTTTTATCAGCTGTTTCATTGGCCTTTATTGCCATTGGTTTTATCTGATATTTACTTATGAATCCGCTAAAAATTAAGTCACCTTCATTTTCACTTATGCTTAAATTAGTTTGCTCTAGAAACATATCTTTTAACTTTTCGGTAAAAACTTGACTTAATGCAGGTTGCACTGTAGCTGCTTTGTTCTTAAAATAGTTTACCGATATTGTTTTAGCTTCAGTTGGTATTGATGCGCCCGTAAATGAATAGATTCCACATGAACTTAAAGATATGCTAAGTAGAATGGTAAAAATTAATTTCATTATAATCCGAATTCTTTCAGTTTTCTGTATAAAGTTCTTTCTGAAATTCCAAGTTCAGCAGCAGCATCTTTTCGTTTTCCTTTGTATTTTAATAAGGACTTCTCAATCAATCTTTTTTCTTGTTCAAACAATGATAAAGATTCTTCAACTTCAATCAAACCTGCTCTATTGTTCTGATTTATCAGTATGCTAGTGTCATCTTTTTCCTTAAATAAGGATGAGTTTGCTGTTTGTATTACTTCATTGTTTCCTTGTTTCTGAATCAAGTCAAAAGTAATCTTTTTTAGTTCTGTTAAATCCCTTTTCATATCAAAAAGCACTTTGTAAAGGATTTCTCTTTCTGATAAATCGGCTTTGTTTTTATCCTCAAACTTAACTAAACCATTAGTGGAAATCTTAGGTAATTGTTCTTTCAATTTATAAGCTGTTATCATTCTTTCTTTTTCAATTACTGAAAGTTGAGCTACAAAATTACGTAATTGTCTAATGTTCCCAGGCCAATTATAATCATTGAGTATTTCTACAGCATCATCAGTAAGTCGTATTGGAGGCGTATTGTATTGGTCAGCAAAATCAGCAGCAAATTTTCTAAATAATAAGTAAATATCTCCACCTCTTTTTCGTAATGGAGGTAATTGTATGCTAATGGTGTTAAGTCTGTAATATAAATCCTCTCTAAATTTCCCTTGCTTAACGGCTTCCGATATATTTACATTAGTTGCTGCAATAATTCTGACATCAGTTTGATGAGCTTTAGAAGATCCAACTTTAATAATTTCTCCATTCTCCAGCACTCTTAATAATCTTGCTTGTGACGCCATAGGCAGTTCTCCCACCTCATCTAAGAATATAGTCCCTCCATTTGCGGCTTCAAAATATCCTTTACGACTATCGTGTGCTCCTGTAAAAGAACCTTTCTCGTGTCCAAATAATTCACTATCAATTGTTCCTTCAGGAATAGCTCCACAATTTACAGCAATATATGGAGCATGCTTTCTTTTGCTATTCTGATGAATTATTTTTGGAATATTTTCTTTTCCAGTTCCGCTTTCTCCTACCACCAAAACTGAAATGTCAGTAGGAGCAACTTGCAATGCTATATCAATTGCTCTTGCTAGTTTTGAGCAGTTCCCAATAATCCCAAATCTTTGTTTTGCTTGTTGATTATTCATATTTAAATAACTTTACCTTTTAGAGTTGCTGATGTACAATCTTCAATTTTTACCATTACATAATCCCCTAGTTTATGATTTCCTTTTTCAAATATTACTGATGAATTATGAGTTGTTCTTCCGTAAAAATGTTTTTTTGATTTTTTTGAATCTCCCTCTATTAAAACTTCAAAAGTTTTTCCTAATTTCTTTTGCATGTGAAATAATGAATGTGATTGTTGATGTTGAATTATTTCAGCTAATCTTTTTTGTTTTAATTCTTGAGGAACATTGTCTTCCATTCTTGAAGCAGGAGTATTTGGCCTCACAGAATATTTATACATATATCCAAAATCATAGCATACATAATCCATTAAAGAAAGTGTTTTCTTATGATCTTCCTCTGTTTCTGAACAGAATCCAATTATCATATCCATTGATATTGCACAATCAGGTATCCTTCGCTTTATCTCATCGATTAATTCAAAATATTTTTTTCTATCATACCCTCTATTCATTAGTTTTAATATACGTGAACTTCCAGATTGAACAGGCAGATGTATGTGATCACAAATATTAGTATGTTTTGACATAGTATCAATTACTTCTACTCCCATATCTTGTGGGTTAGAAGTAGAAAAACGAATTCTTAATCTAGGATTTATTTGGGCTACCTCATTAAGTAAATCTGCAAAATTTAAACTATTTTCTTTTTCTTGTTTACTTGCGTTCTTAAAATCTTTTTTAGCACCACCTCCAAACCATAAGTAAGAATCAACATTTTGACCTAGTAAGGTTACTTCTCTGTAGCCATTATTAAACAAATCTTGACACTCTTTTATTATGCTTTTTGGGTCCCTACTTCTTTCTCTTCCTCTAGTGTAAGGAACCACACAAAAGGTACACATGTTATCACAACCTCTAGTTATCGATACAAATGCAGTAACGCCATTTCCCCCTAGCCTTACTGGGCTGATATCAGCATATGTTTCTTCTAGTGATAAAAAGACATTTATTGCTTTTTTTCCGTTTTCTACTTTGGCAATGAGGTTAGGTAAATCTCTGTAAGAATCAGGGCCAACCACTATATCAACTAATTTCTCTTCCTCTAAGAATTGTTCTTTCAAGCGTTCTGCCATACAACCTAGCACTCCGACTAACATTCCTGGGTTTTTATCTCTTTTTATTGAATTATAGAACTCTAATCGTTTACGAACAGTGAGTTCAGCTTTTTCTCTAATTGAACAAGTATTTACAAATACTAAATCAGCTTCTATTATTTCCTTTGTTGTTGTGAATCCTTCATTAGCAAGTATAGAGGCTACAATTTCGCTATCTGAAAAATTCATTTGACAACCGTAGCTTTCAATATACATTTTACGACTTTTTTTTTCACTTCCAGATAGCTGTAAAACTTGCCCCTGCTTTTTTTCATCTACCTTTTTTTCTAACAACTTTTCTATGTTCATTATTGTGTTTTGAAATGCAAAAATACTAAAAAACTGACAATGTGGCAGTACTTTATTTTACTTATATTATAAATAATATAATGGAAACTGCCAAGTTTTTTCGATTTGTTTTATTCAAAAAAAGTTTCTTTAATTTGCAAACAATATATAAAAACAATTTATGGCTAAAAATTTAGTGATTGTAGAATCACCTGCTAAGAAAAAGATAATACAAGGTTTTTTGGGTAAAGACTTTGTTGTTGAGTCAAGTATTGGTCACATAAGAGACTTGCCTAAAAAGGGAGGGATGGCTATTGATATTGAAAATGGTTTTCAGCCCAATTATGTGATATCAGAGGATAAAACTAAAGTAGTTAGTCATCTCAAGAGTGTGGCTAAGAAAGCAGAGACAGTGTGGCTAGCTACGGATGAGGATCGTGAAGGAGAGGCAATTGCTTGGCACTTAACTGAAGCGTTAAATTTAGATGCTTCTTCTACTAAAAGAATTGTTTTTCATGAGATTACAAAGAAAGCAATCACTAAGGCAGTTGAAAACCCTAGAGTCTTAGATGTTAATTTAGTGAATGCGCAACAAGCTAGACGTGTATTAGATAGGTTAGTAGGATTTGAGCTTTCTCCTGTGCTTTGGAGAAAGGTAAAGCAGGGATTGTCTGCAGGTAGGGTGCAGTCAGTAGCTGTGCGTTTAATTGTTGAGCGTGAAAGCGAGATTACTAATTTTACGCCTGTTTCATCTTACAAAGTAGTTGCTTTTTTTGTCAATAATGATGGTAAAATAGTTAGATCGGAATTACCGCAGAGATTTAAGATTAATGAAGATGCATATTCATTTATGGAAAAATGTAAGGATGCTACTTTCTCAGTAGAATCATTAGAGCAAAAACCTGCAAAAAAGTCACCTACCGCACCATTTACTACTTCTACGTTACAGCAAGAGGCTTCTAGGAAACTAGGGTTTTCTGTAAATCAAACTATGATGGTTGCTCAAAAATTATATGAAGCAGGTAAAATAACTTACATGAGAACAGATAGTGTTAATTTATCTCAGGATGCTTTAGCTGCAGCCGAATTAGAAATCACTAATCTTTATGGTCAGGATTTTGCTCAAAGAAGAGTTTATACAAGTAAGGCAAAGGGAGCGCAAGAAGCTCATGAGGCAATCCGCCCATCCTATATGAATAGTAAAACAGTAGATGGTGATAGTTCGCATCAAAGGTTGTATGATTTGATTTGGAAAAGAACAATATCTTCTCAAATGGCTGATGCTCAGTTTGACAGAACTATAGTAAAAATCAGTATTTCAAATACAACAGAGCAGTTTGTTGCAAAAGGAGAAGTAATGACTTTTGAAGGTTTTATGAAGGTTTATTTGGAGGGAAAAGATGATGAAAATGAAGAGCAAAAAGGAATGTTACCTAAACTTCAGGTAGGAGAAGCTTTAGGTTTATCTGAAGCAATTGCTTCTCAACAATTCTCTCGTCCACCAGCAAGATATGCAGAGGCAAGTTTAGTAAAAAAGATGGAAGAGTTAGGCATAGGAAGGCCTTCAACATATGCAGCTACAATTACTACTATACAAAAAAGAGGGTATATTGAAAAAGAAAATAGAGATGGATTCGAGCGAATATCTCAGATAATAGAATTAAAAGATGGTATTCTTGCGAAATCTGAAAACACTTCAATTACTGGTGCTGAGAATAAAAAATTATTCCCAACTGATGTGGGAATTGTAGTTACTGATTTTTTAGTTGAACATTTCTCGGAAGTAATGGAGTACAGCTTTACAGCTTCAGTTGAGACTGAGTTTGATGAGATAGCTGAAGGTAGAAAAGTTTGGAATGAAATGATAGCATCTTTTTACGGGGAATTTCATGCTAAAGTAGAAGATGTAATAGGTAATGTAGGAAAGGCTTCTGGTGAAAGGGAGCTAGGTAATGATCCGGTAAATGGTGAAAAAGTATTTGCTCGCATTGGTCCATTTGGCCCTATGGTTCAGATGGGTGAAAAGCAAGAGGATGAAAATGCTCCAAAACCTAAGTTTGCATCTTTAATCAAAGGGCAAACAATACAGACAATAACTTTAGACCAAGCAATGGACTTATTTAAATTGCCAAGAACAGTTGGTGAGTGGGACGGAAAAGAAATTGTAGCTTCTGTCGGAAGGTTTGGTCCGTATTTACGATATGATGGTAAATTTACTTCTATTAAAAAAGATGATGAAGAAGATCCTTTAACTATTGACTTGGAAAGATCAATAGAATTGATTAAAATTAAAATTCAAGCTGATAACGATAGGTTAATTGCTAATTTTGAAGGAGATCCTTTAATCCAGGTGCTGAATGGAAGGTATGGTCCTTTTATTCAAGTTTCTCCTGCTAAAGGTAAAAAGATAAATGTTAAAATACCTAAGGGTACTGAACCTAAGGATTTGAAAAGAGAAGAATGTATTGCTCTTTGGGAAAGTCAACCAGAGAAAAAATCGAGAGGTAAAAAGAAATAATGATTGAGTTGAACTCCTATTTTAAACCATTAAGTACTGAAGTATATGCTTCAAAGGATAGTTGGGGTGTTACACAAATGGGGTGTTTAATTGATTTTCATACAGAAGGCCGATTCCCTGAAGTAAAATTTGCAGAGATTGCAATCTTTAATGTCCCTGAATATGAAGGTTCCAAAAATAAATCGATTTCAGATGATTGTAAAATAAGATCTTATTTTTATCAGTTGCATCAGCATAAAATACCTAGAGTAGTTGATTTAGGTACAATGAAATTATTATCAACTCGTAAAGAATCATTTAAATTAATTCAGGATGTTTGTAGTGCTCTATTGACTGATGGTGTTATTCCTTTTATTATTGGTGGCGGACAAGATGTTAGTTATGCTGTTTATAAAGCTTATGCTTCTTTAGAAAAATATATTACCCTTACCTCAGTTGATAATAGTTTTGATATTGGTATGGAAAAAGATAATTTAGCTTCATATTCTCATTTAGGAAAGATGCTGAGTCATAAGCCAAGTCATCTTTTTCATTACGTTAATTTAGGATATCAATCTTACTTTGTTTCTAACGCAGCTACCGAAATGCTTCTAAGTATGAATTTTGACGTCGTTAGATTGGGTGATTTAAAGGCTAATTTTCAAGAAGTAGAGCCAGTAATGAGAAATACAGATTTTTTAAGTTTTGATATTTCGTCAGTTCAATATGCTTATGCTAAGGCTAATGTCTATAGTTGTCCTAATGGGTTAAATGGGGAAGAAGCATGTAAAATCATGCGTTATGCTGGAGTGAGTGACAAACTAACAGCGGTTGGTTTATTTGAGTATAATCAGCAATTAGACGAGAGTAATCAGACTGCTCAGCTAATGGCTCAAATGCTTTGGTATTTTATTGATGGATACAAGATTAGAAGGCAAGAATTGAATCCTAATTTAAAAAACTGTATTAAATATACAGTTGCTTTTGAAGATGGAAAAAATGAAATTGTATTTTACAAAAGCCAAACTAGTGGTAGATGGTGGATGGGAGTGCCTTTTAGCAAGGAAGGAGAAAAACAGCTTCAAAATTATTTTGTTGCTTGTTCTTACAGGGATTATGAGGTTGCTAATCAGGGTGAAGTGCCTGAGCGATGGCTAAAAACGTACAATAAGTTTATTTAATTAAAGACCTTGATTAATAGATTACTAGAGTCTAAATCTGATTTTATTTTATCTTGAATACATAAGATAGTCATTAGTAATTGTTATGCTTTATTAAAATTTGTTTATTTTAGCGCAAAAATTTTCAATAGGAAAATGAATATGAAGAAAATATTTACACTAATCTTAGGTGTTGTTTCAGTAATTACTGTTTCTGCACAGATAGATCCGCAGTTTAGTCAAAACATGTTTAATAAGTTGGCGAATAACCCTGGTTTTGCTGGAAGTAGAGGGGATATTTCTACTTCTGTTTTGCATAGATCTCAATGGATGGGTTTTGGTGAAAATGGAGGTTCAGCTGCTTCTACTCAAAATTTTAGTGTTGATGCGGAATTACCATCATTGTTTGGGGGGGTTGGTTTAAATATTGTTAATGACAATATTGCTGAATTTAACAATTTAGGATTGCAGGCTTCTTATGCTTTTCGTACTGAATTGGGCGTTGGGCAAATTGGTATGGGAATGTCAGTTGGGGTTTATCAAAGTGGGGTAGATGGTGCTCGATTAAAGCCAGCTACTGATAATGATCCTGCAGTACCTACAGTTAATGTTAAAGGATCGAGTTTAGATATTGGAGCAGGTGTTTATTATAATACTCAAGATGTTTATATAGGAATTTCTTCTTCACACATGACAGAGCCAACTATAGAATGGAGTGAGGGTAGTTCTATTAATACTATAGATTTGAAAAGACACTATTTCTTAATTTCTGGCTATTACTATGAGATTAATTCGACTCTTTCATTAAACCCATCAATATATCTAAAATCAGATGGAGCAACTTCACAATTGGATATTAACACAAACGTAATATACAATAACAAGTTGTGGGGTGGCGTTAGCTATAGGTTAGATGAAGGAATCATTTTATTAGCTGGTATGAATGTGAATGAAGATTTAAGATTTGGATTAGGATATGATGTTACAATAATTAATCCCATGACAAATTCTATAGAATTTATGTTGGGTTATAACTTTAAGATTAAAACAAACGAAGCGGTTTCAAAATATAAAAATCCAAGATTCCTCTAAAAATAGATTTAACTCACGAGAGTGATAAATAAATATGAATATGAAAAGAATAATATTATTAAGTTCAATTGTAGCACTACTAAGTGCTTGTGGTAGTTCAGGAAGCGGTGAGTTGATTGGTACGCAAAATAGACAAATCTGGAATCCTACTGATCCTTACGGAATGGTCTTTATTCCACAGGGAAGTTTTAATATGGGTCCCTCTGATCAAGATGTCCCTTTTGCAAATGTGACAGCTTCAAAAACTATTTCTGTAGGAGCATTTTATATGGATGAAACTGAAATTACAAACAATGAATATCGTCAGTTTGTAACTTGGGTTAGAGATTCTTTAGCACACATAATTTTAGGTGAAGCTGGAATTGAAGGTCATTTAATTGAGGTGGATAGGTTTGGTAATTTTTTAGATCCAGCAAAAATTAACTGGGAGACTAAAATTAGATGGAATGATCAAGAGGTTAGAGAAATTCTAGAAGAAGAGATGTATTTGCCAGAGCACGAGAGATTGAATGGTTCACGAGAGTTTGATACAAGAAAATATGTGTATAAATATCAAGTTTTAGATGTGCAGGCAGCTTCAAGTAAGTCAAAAAGAGAAGGTGATGCTACAGGAAAGAGAGATAGAAGTGAGTTTTTATCTGATGTTGAAGTTTCTATCTTTCCTGATACATTAACTTGGATTCACGATTATGCCTATTCTTTTAATGATCCGTTTACTAAGAATTATTTCTTTCACCCTGCTTTTGATGACTATCCAGTAGTGGGAATTAATTGGAAACAAGCTACAGCGTTTACTAAATGGAGATCTCAAATGATGAATTCTTTTTTAAGAAAGATTAAGCAGCCAGCATTGCCAGAATTTAGGTTACCTACAGAATCTGAATGGGAATATGCTTCTAGAGGGGGCTTAGACTTTTCCCCTTATCCCTGGGGTGGTCCTTACACTCGTAATATTAAAGGATGTTTTTTAGCTAACTTTAAACCATTAAGAGGTAATTATGTTGCTGATGGGGGTCTTAAAACAATTAAAACAGCTTCATATAACCCTAATGGTTTTGGCCTATATGATATGGCTGGTAATGTTGCTGAATGGACGTCAAATGCTTACGATGAATCTGCTTTATCATATTCTCATGATATGAATATGGATTACCATTATAATGCAAGTGAAGATGATAATTCTGTACTTAAAAGAAAATCTATAAGAGGTGGTTCTTGGAAAGATATAGCTTATTTTATACAAACAAGTACAAGAACTTTTGAGTATCAAGATACTGCAAAAAGTTATATTGGGTTCAGATGTGCAGTTGATTTCCTTGGGAGAGATAAAAAAGATTTTGAATAGAATTTAAAAATATATATTAAATAATTAAATAATTAAAAAATGGGTTTAGGGAATATTACAGAATCAATAGGCAATATTACAGAGGCAAAATGGTACAAAGCATTGATGCCAAAGTTATACGGTTGGGGTGCAGCTCTAGTTATTATTGGTGCATTGTTTAAAATTGAGCATCTGCCAGGAGCCTCTACTATGTTAATTCTTGGCTTAAGTACTGAGGCTATTATTTTCTTTTTCTCCGCTTTCGAGAAACCTCATGTGGAAACAGATTGGTCATTAGTTTATCCAGAGCTTGCTCACATGGAAGATCCTAATGCTGCAAAGCGTCCAGCTCAACAATTAGATGATGCTTTAGCGAAAGCTAAAATTGACAATGAATTGATAGAAAGCTTAAATGAGGGCTTAAGATCATTTGGGGACTCTGCAAGACAATTGAATGAAACAGTTACCGCTGCTGCTGGGATTTCAGAATATAACTCGCAAATTCAAGAAGGAGTAAAGAACATGAATGCTTTAAATTCCTTGTATGAATTACAATTGCAAACTTCTAATCATCAGATGGAGGCGACAACTTTATTTTTACAAAACTTACAATCTTCAGTAGATGATTCTAAGAGATTCCAAGAGCAAGTAAGTAGTTTGGCTGATAATTTAGAGCAATTAAATAAAGTATACGGAAACATGCTAACAGCAATGAATCCAAATAAATAATTATTATTAATTTCTCAAAAAATATAAAATAATATGGCTGGAGGTAACATATCGCCAAGACAAAAGATGATTAACATGATGTATTTAGTGCTTACTGCTCTACTTGCATTAAATGTGTCTAAGGAAGTATTAAATTCATTTTTTGAAGTTAATAAAGGTATTACTAGATCAACTATAAACTTTAATGCAAAAAATGGAGATACTTACTCTGCTTTTGATGCTGCTGCTGAGTTGAATCCAGTTAAGGCAGGTCCTTTTAGAGAGCAAGCTTATAGTGTTAAAGATGAGGCAGATAAGTTAGTAGCTTTTTTGCAGGAAATGAAGTATAATCTTGTTTTAACTGCAGATAAGAAAGTTTATTTAGGAACTGAAAGTGAAATTAAAGATGATGAAGGTGATTTAATTGAGGAAAAATCAATTGTGTTAGGTTGGGATTTATTAAGTGATAAGCAAAGGTTATTGAGTATTGGGGCTTTAGTAAATAAGGATGATAGGCATGCTGCTGGTGATTTATTTTACAGCTCTAAAAGAAAAGATAATATTGCTACATCATTAAAAAATGATTTAAATGCTTATAAAATTTTACTTCTCAATATTGCTGAAGGAAATGAATCTTTAATAACATCAATAAGTGAAACCTGTAATTATGATGATAAAAATGTAAAAGGTAAAAAACAGTTATGGGAAGAGTATAATTTTTATGATATGCCTTCTGTTGGAGCATTAACGCTTTTATCTAAAATGCAATCTGATGTTAGAAACACTGAGTCTGACATAATTAATATGTTAAGGGAAAATATTGATGCGGGTTCATTGAAATTTACTACTGCTGAAGGTATTCAAATTCCAAACACTAATTTTGTCTTAAAAGGAGATTCTTTTAGAGCACAAATATTTATTGCAGCAAAGGATACTACTCAAGCGCCTGTCATTTATGTCGGAGAATATGATTCGCTAGGCGGAGGTAATTTTGAGATGATTGGTGATGATTATGAAACTGTTAAAATAGTTAACGGTAAAGGTGTTTTTGCTAGAAGAGCTAATTCGTTAGGTAGCCAAAAGTGGGGAGGTTTAATTGCTATGAAAACAGACAGAGGAACTAAAAACTATCCTTTTTCGGGAGAGTACTTAGTTGCTGCGAAAACAGCTGTTGTTTCTCCAACAAAAATGAATGTTTTGTACATAGGTTTAGATTCTTATGGAGGAAATCCATTACAGGTTTCTGTTCCAGGATATAGTGCAGGTGAGATTTCAGCAGTGCTTACTGGTGGAGGTAAAGTTAGGGCTACAAGCAAAGTAAAAGGACAGTGGGCTGCCTATCCTACTAAAGTGGGTAAGGCCAAAGTTTCTCTTTTTGTGAATGTTAGTGGAAAAAGAACAAAGATGGGTACTATAGATTTTAGAGTTATGAGAACTCCACCTCCCTCTCCCTTTGTTCTTGGAATAAAAAACGGAAGGATTGACAGAGCTACCTTATTGGCCTCAGGAGGTATTCTTGCTAGTTTGGATAATTTTGTGTTTGATGGATTGAAGTACTATGTTACATCATTTAAGCTTTCTGGACAGTACCAAGGAGAAAAAGTTGATAGAACTAATAATAAAGGGATGAATTTCACAAAACAAATGAGAGGAGTTATTAGTAATTCTAAGTCCGGAGATGAAATTCAAATTACAAAGATTAAAGCAAAATTAATTGGTTCTAACGAACCCCCAATTAATATTAATGATTTGGTTATCGAAATTAAATAAATAGAAATTATGAAAAAATATATTTTAACACTATTAACAATTGTTTTTTGTGCTATATCATCAAATGCACAAGTTTTAACTCCAGAAGATAACTCTGTTTATAAAAAAGTAAAGCACCAGAAGAAGATTATAAAGCAGTATACTCCTTTACGAGAAGCTGATGTGATGTGGTCACGTAAGATATGGAGGGAAATTGATTTACGTCAGAAAATTAATCATCCTTTCTATTACCCAGAAAATAATGGGTCAGCAGAAGCAGCTGTAACAGGTGATAGACAAAGTTTAATTGACGTGATATACGCTGCAATTAATGAGGGAAGTATTACGGCTTATGGTAATGCTGTTTATGATGATGAGTTTAGACAAGAAATGTCTCAAGATGAGATAAAAGGAATAGGAGGAGCAGAACAAAGGATGGGTAAAACAACTGATTCAAAACTGATATTACAGGGTGTTGATATTGAATTTGCACAAAAGGATACTTTTATCAATATTCCATTTGATAGGAATTCTGTAAAAAAATGGAGAGTTAAGGAAGAATGGTTTTTTGATAAGCAGAGATCGGTAATGGATGTTAGAATTATTGGATTAGCCCCTCTACAAGAAAATAAAGATGAAATTACTGGAAGACTTACGGGTAGTTTTTCTCCATTATTTTGGGTGTATTTTCCAGAAGCTAGAAAGGTTTTAATTAATGCGGAAGTTTTTAATTTAGTTAAAAATAATGCTGAAAGAAGAACCTATGATGATATTTTCTGGAAAAGAATGTTCGGTAGCACTATTACAAAGGAGTCAAGTGTTATGGATAGAAAGGTAAACGAATATATGGTTGGGCTTGATGCTTTGTTAGAAGCAGAAAGAATTAAAACAGAAATTTTTAATATTGAACATGACTTATGGGAATACTAATATTAATAGATAACTTATAATTAAAGGCCCCATTGGGGCTTTTTTAATTTGTATGTAGATTGATAATATCAATTTTCGGTTAGTTTAGATAGCTCTTTTTTGATGTTTTAGGTTTTACATGATAAATTTATAAGCTATAGTGTAGGTAAATTTGGTGTTAAAGTAATTTATAATAGCTTCAGTTGTAAACTTTAAATAAATATAAAATGATAGAAGAATTAAATTTAAGTGAGATGTTTTCAAATTTTGTGAAATTTATTTCGCGAAATGTTAGTTTATTACTGATCTTTATGTTGATTGGTTTAATTAGTGTGGTGGGTTATCAAAAGTTGAAACCTCCTTATTATGAGACAAAAGCTATTTGTATGTCTGGTATTTCGGAATATGAAAGGCAAGATCAAGTAGAAGATTTAAGTCAAAGAACAGCTATTGATTTAATCAATCATTTGCAAATTAATATTGATAATAAGGATTATTCATCATTAGCTTTTTCCTTGGGATTAAATTTAGAGGTTGCTTCAACTATTAAAAAAATTGTTGCAGAACAATTATATCAACAAGACATGAATGAGAAGTTTTATGCACTTAATAAATTTGAAATTTCTTTAACTACATATGGCAATAAGCAAAATAAAAATATTGAATCTGGTTTAATATATTATTTTGAAAATAATCCATACATTTCTAGCTATTATAAATCATATATACTTTCTAGTGGATCATTAATTAGTGATATTAATGATGAAATAAGTGTTCTAAATCAAATAAGAGTTGAAACTAATATGAATAGTTTTGCTCTAGGATCTCAAAATACTATTAGTGGAGAAAATAGAAAGTTAAGCAATGAGATAATTACTTTATCGCACATGAGGGAAGAAATTAAAACAAATTCAGAATTACTTAAACCCCTATCTTTTGTGCAGAATTTTGCTAATGTTAATCAGAAGGAAAATGATGTTTTAGTTTTAGGGATTTTAGGTGTTGTTTTAAGTTTTATTTTTGGTTTGTTTGTAGCATTAGTGAAGGAAGTAAAAACTACTTAATATGAAATTTGGTGTTATAGGTTTAGGCTATGTAGGCTTAGTCGCTACTGCTTATTTTGCAGAAATGGGCCAATATTTGTTTTGTGATGATGTTTGTCAATCTAAAATGATCGAAAATTTATTTATTGATGGAGTAAATCAATTTAATTTTGATTTTTTTGAAATCAAGAGTTTTAAATATTTGCAAGTAATAGTTAAAGAATAGATCAAATGTCTATTAAAAGTATACTTTTATTAAAAACCACTTCCGACTTTATTTATATGTTTTCTTCTAATCTATTAAAGAAGGCTTTTGGTTTTTTAAGAGAAGTTATATTAGCATTCTTCTTTGGATCAGATATTATGTATGCGAATTATTTGCTTCTTAAAACTATTACTGACTTTTTCTCGCAATTTACTCTTGGTAATGCTTTGCAAGCTAATATTATGCCAAAATTTACAAAATTGTATGCAAGTCATTCTACACTAGATATTTCTAATGTATATGATTTTTCAAAATATTTTTCTTTTAAATTATTTCTATTTAGTCAATTTATTCAGCTACCCTTGATTTTTTATATTCAACCTGATAGAATAGTTATATATATTGTGTTATCATTTTTCTTAGGTATCGTTATGAGTGTAAATTTCTTTAATTCTATTTTTCTCACTATTATTCAGGCTAAGGGAAATTTTAAAAGACATTCTGTAGCTACATCTTTAAATATTTCTTTGTCAACTCTTTTGTTGTATCCTCTTACTCTATTATTTGGTTTAGTAGGTGTTGTTATTAGTAGATTAAGTGGAGCAATTACTTTAGCTTTAGTTTATATTAAACCATTAATTGCAGATAAAGGTGGTGTTAAGGCAAATTTGTCTACGAAAGATTTAAATTTTTCAATATTGATATTGGGTAATTTTGCAAATATTATAATGTTTTCTGGTAGATTCGTTTCTGGAGCAGATGGGAGTAATAATATTGCATTCTATACTTATGCAATAATATTTTTGAACATTTTTTTAACTGCTGTTATAATGAATGTTAACACGTTAGTTTTAAAAATAATTTCTGTTAGAAGAGATTATAAAATAATTTTACTTTCAACATTACTTTCAGCTATAATAGGTGGATTCTTCATCTTCTTTATTTCTTTATTTAGTTTTGAAATTGTATCTTTTGTTTTCGAAAGAGGTGCTTTCTCAACTAGTGATACATTATTGACATCTAGTTATATAAACGATATGTGTTGGAGTTTTATATTTATGTTTATTGCTTCTGCATTATTTCAGCCTTACTTTACTTTACCTCAATCATATCTTAATAAAGAAAGTAAATATTTAGCTAGACCATTTATTTTTTCTGTTTTTCTATTATTGATTTATTTCTATTTAAATAGTCATGGAGTAAGGTTTAATTCTTTAGTAATGATTTACACATTATCTTTTATTTCTTTTGTTTTGTCAGTTATTGCTTTTGTGAAATATTATAGATATGAAATATAAAAATATTTTTTCTTGGCTATATTTATTATTAGCATGTGCAATGTTGGCTATAGGAAGATTATACGATGAACGACTTGAGTTTTTTGGAATAAATTTTTCACTCATTTTAAGTATCTCTTTTTTACTTCTCTCTATTCCTCTACTTTTTTCAATAAAAAAGATTAAATTTTATTCTACTAAACGTTTTCTTTATTCTTTCTTATTAATAGTGATAATCTTAACGCCAATTTTATTTTTATATTTTGATTACGAACATTTAGGCTTATTAAAATATATTAATTTTATTTTAATTGTTGTTCCTTTGGTTGTTATTGTTGTTGAAACTTTCAAATATCATGATGTGAGAATTTTTTTTAAAATTCTTTTAGCTTTTATTTTTGTGCTTTCCCTAATTGGTTTATTTGCAGGTGATGTCACTATTACTGGCAGAATTAGTGCTCTTGGAGGTGGACCAATTGTATTTGCTAGATGGATGAATGTTGGTTTTATCATCTTATTTTTTATAAATAAAGGTGCGATTAATAAGAAAAGTTTATTACTAATGCTGTTTTTCTTATTTCTATCTTTAGCTGCAGGAAGTAGAGGGCCTATTTTTTCTTTATTAATCACCTTTTTAGCTTATTTTGTTCTTAACTTTCAGAACATATTTTTTCGATTTTTTCTGTATTCTTCTCTCGTTTTTTCAATTGCTTTTTTTTCAGGTATAAGTTCATCCCATATTGATTTTGGTAAAATTGATAGATTAGTAACTAAAGATAATAGATCAAAAAATGCGCGTGCTTTATTTGCACTTCGTTCTTTAGATTTAGTGATACATTATCCTTTTGGTGTCGGATTAGGTAATTGGCAGACTTATATAAATAAAGTTAAACCTACTCATTTATTAAAACATGAATATCCGCATAATTTAGTTTTAGAGGTTTTTACTGAATTAGGTATTTTTTCTGGAATTCTATTTTTATTTTTAATTATCTATATTTTATTTTATAACTATAAAAAAATGTTTTTATACAAGGATCATGTATATTCTTATTATCCTTTGTTATTTTATTTGCAATTATATTTAGTTATTAATTCATTTTTTAGTGGAAGTTTAAATGATTCTAGATTGCTTTTTGTAATTATGGCGATGAGTCTAATTGAATTACCTTTAACATTAAATAGAAATAATAATGATTAGTCAGTGGAGAAAATATCAAGGAGTATTAGTTTCTGCAAAAGCACCTCATGATGAAGTTCTCACTCAAAATCTAAGTGTGGAGCTAAAAAAAAGAAATGCTTTTCTTGCACGCTGGGTAACAAATTTTGATTGCAATAAAAAATTGGATTTTTGGTATTTGATTCTGGACAGAAAGATGGATCTTAGTGACTATAGTTCTAATACTAGAAATCAAATTTTTAAAGGTCTGAAGAATTTTGAAATTAGAAGGATTAGTGTTGATGAAATGTTAAATAATTCATATGTTATCTATAAAACAGCATCTTTGCTTTATAACTCTAAAAATAAAATTAAAAGTTTAAAGCAATTTAATGCTGATTTGCTCCCTTCTTTTGATTATTGGGGAGTCTACAACAATAATTCTCTTATTGGTTTTGCTCAAAATAGAGTTTTTGATGATTGTTGCGATTATTCAACGATCAAGATTTTACCAATTTATGCTAAGAAATATCCGTTTTATGCGTTATTTTATACTATGAATAATTATTATTTAAATGATAAAGAATTAAAATACGTTACTGATGGCACAAGATGCATTTCTCATCAAACAAATGTTCAGAATTTCTTAATGCATAAATTTAAATTTCGCAAAGCATATTGCTATTTACATGTTAGATATCAACCTTTTTTTGGTTTACTAGTAAGTTGTCTGTTTCCTTTTCGAAATCTCTTGTCAGTTTTTAATTTTTCTTTTTTTAGAAACATAAATTCAATTCTATTGCAAGAGAAAATTAGAAAAAATTGTAAAAACGAATTATTATGTTAGTAATCTGTAATGGTACTTTTAAGTCTGGCTCTTCATGGATTCATGCGATTGTATTAGAAATATTTAGAATTAAAGACATTAAAATTGATGTAATTCCCATTAATTATAATCCGGATATTAAGTCTCCAACTAGAATTTTAGAAAATAACCTACCTAATTTTTTGAAGAATGAAGATTTTAAAAAGTTTAATTATATTACTAAAGCTCACTATTTTAGTAATAAAGTAATGATTGAAAAATATTCAACTGATGTTAGATTTATATTTATCACTAGAAATGTCAAAGATGCAATAGTATCACATTTTCATCATTTCAATAATTACAGGAATAAAGGGTTAGGCTTTAATAGTTATTTCAAATTTATTGGTGTATTTAAAGCTTATGAGATATGCTTATGCAATTCTAGGTACAAAAATAATTTTGATTCAAATTTATTTTTTTCTTTTGAGATGTTAAAATCTGATTTCATTGATTCAGTAAATAAATTATGTTTGATTCTAGGTGTTTCTAAAATTTCTACTTCTGAAATTTTGAAGATTAAAGAAAATACTTCATTAAGTAAAATGAAGACTGTAGCATTAGAGGGAGGTAATAAGTATTATCCCGAGTTGGGTGTTGAGAGTCATAAATTATTTAGAAAGGGAAATATTGGAGATTGGAAACAGTATTTTATTGACAGTGACTTAAAGTTAATAAATAGAGTTATTCAGTTAGACCCACCACTGTATGTTGTAATTGGATATTTTTTCATTTTTACTCTAAGAAGAAAATTTGGTTTTTAATGAGTGATTTGGTTTCTATAATAACTCCTTATTTTAATTCTTCAAAATTTATTGATGAGTGTGTGAATTCTGTTTTATTACAATCTTATTGTAATTGGGAGTTATTAATAGTTGATGATTGTTCAGGTGATAATTCTAAAGAATTTCTTCTTAAAATTGATAAAAAGGATGAGCGAATCAAAGTAATATTCTTGGATCATAACATTGGAGCTGCAAATGCTAGAAATGTTGCGATTCTAAATGCTAAAGGAAAGTATATAGCATTTTTAGACTCGGATGATTCTTGGGATTCTCAAAAATTAGATAAACAAATCTCGTTTATGATTAAAAATGAAATCGCATTTTCATATACATCATACCAATCCATTTCAGAAAATGGATTGGATATTATAGGTGTTATCAAGGCTCCTTTTAAGATGACTTATAAAAATTACCTTAAAAATACCATTATTGGGTGTTTGACGGTTGTTATTGATAAAGAAAAGGTTGGTGATTTTGAAATGCCAAGTATTAGATCATCTCATGATATGGCCTTATGGTTGTTAATAATGAAAAGAGGGTTTGATGCATATGGTTTAAATGAAAATTTGGCAAACTATAGGGTTGTTTCAACTTCTAACACTTCTGATAAATTGGATGCAGCAAAGGACGTTTGGAGAGTATATCGTCAATTTGAAAAGCTATCTTTTTTTTATAGTATTTGGTGTTTCTTAAATTATGCTTTTAATGCAGTTACAAAACGAATATGATGAAAAGACTATTTGATTTTATTACATCATTAATTGGACTAATAATTTTGTCTCCTATTTTTATTATCTTATCTCTTTTAGTTAAGATATGTTCTGAAGGTTCAGTTTTTTTTATTCAAGAAAGAATAGGTAAAAACGGTAAGATATTTCGAATGGTAAAATTTAGATCTATGATTGTAGATCAAATTTCAAATAGTACTATTTCTGTTAAAGATGATATAAGGATTACAAAAATTGGTGTTTTTTTACGAAAGTATAAATTAGATGAACTTCCTGAGTTATGGAACGTATTAATGGGTGATATGAGTTTTGTTGGACCTAGGCCTGATGTTTGTGGTTATGCAGATAATTTAAAAGGTTTAGATAGAAAAATACTTGAGTTACGCCCTGGTATTACTGGAGTTGCTAGCTTAAAATATTATAATGAAGAGGATATTTTAGCACTACAGGATAATCCACTTAAATTTAATGATGAAGAAATTTACCCTGATAAAGTTAGATTAAATCTTGATTATTACTATAATAATAACCTTTGGATTGACATTAAAATTATATTTGCCACAATATTTAAAATTCGTTATTGATTTGACTAATAAGAAAAAAATATGGCTATCTTCTCCTAACATGGGTGGTGATGAGCTGAAGCATGTAGGTAATGCTTTTGATACAAATTGGATTGCTCCTGTTGGCCCTCATATTTCTAAGTTTGAGATGAAACTGTCTAATCTTTCTGCTGGTTTTGAGGTGGCTGCGCTTAGTAGTGGTACTGCTTCTTTGCATTTAGCATTAATTTTATTAGGTGTAAAGAAAGGAGATATAGTATTATGTTCCTCATTTACTTTTTCAGCATCAGCTAACCCAATTTTATATTTAGGAGCAAACCCTGTCTTTATTGATAGTGATATTGTTAGTTGGAATATGTGTCCAGTCTTACTAGAAAAAGCAATTGAGAATTGTATTCTGGATAATGAAAAGCCAAAGGCAATTATGTTAGTCCATCTTTATGGAATGCCTGCTAAAATGGATGAAATAATGAAAATTGCTCAGAAGTATGATATTGCTGTCATTGAGGATGCTGCTGAGGCTCTTGGATCAACTTTTAAAAATAAACCTCTAGGTACCTTTGGGGCCTTTGGCGTTTTTTCATTTAACGGTAATAAAATCATCACAACTTCAGTTGGTGGAGCTTTGATTTGTGAAGATGCTGTTATGATTGAAAAAGCAAAATTTTTAGCTACCCAGGCCCGAGAAGATAAACCTCATTATGAGCATTCTGAAATAGGATATAATTATAGAATGAGTAATGTTTGCGCAGCAATAGGTCTTGGGCAATTAGAAGTTTTAGAAGAAAGAATACTCCAAAAGAGAGCAATTAACTCATTTTACAAAGAGCAATTATCTTGTGTTAAAGGAATTAGTTTTTTAGAGGACAGCGAGGGTAGTTATTCTAATTTTTGGTTAACTACTATTCTTTTATCTGAAAATTCAGCAATAGATAGAGAACAGTTGCGTTTACATTTGGAAAAAGATAATATTGAAAGCAGACCACTTTGGAAACCAATGCATTTACAGCCTGTTTTTAAAGAATGTAAATCTTATTTGAATGGTGTTTCGGAAGATTTATTTAATAGAGGGTTATGTTTGCCATCAGATACTAACATGTCAATTGAAGATTTGAAAAGAGTTGTAAGTAAGATAATGGAATTATATGAAGCTTAGATTACAAAATCTAGAGAGGATTTACAAACAATTTATTATGATGTTTGTAGATGTTATTACTTTGCTATTTTCAATATGGTTAGCCTTTGTTTTAAGAATTGGCGATCCATGGCCGGTGGGTTATTTTTATGAATCATGGTGGATGTTTTTACTAATTCCTATCTTCATGATTCCATTATTTGTTAGGCTAGGTCTTTACAGGTCGGTATTACAATATATTGGTATAAAAGTAATCACGACCACTTTTCAAGCGACTACAATATCTTTGCTAATAGTCGGATTTTTCGTATGGTTTTTTAGACTGTCAGAAAAAACTGAACTATCACTTCCAATGTCTGTGTTACCCATTTTCTGGTTTATTATAAATATTTTTGTGATTAGCTCCAGGTTTTTATTTAAAGGTTATTTATATTCATGGAATAGCTTTGTAATTGATAGAAAACAAACTATAATTTATGGTGCTGGTAATGCTGGTGTACAAATATTAGAGAATTTAAAGAAAAGCACTGTTTATGCGCCAATTGCATTTATTGATGATGATAAATCAAGGCAAGGCACTATTTTAAATTCCTTGGAGGTTTTCCCTTTTGATAAAATCGAAGAATTAATTAAAATTAAAGCGGCCAAGGTTTTGTTATTTGCAATGCCTTCAGTAACACATAAAAAAAGGAGGCAAATACTTAAGAAGCTTACAAAATTCCCTATTGCAGTTAAAGTATTACCTTCAATAGATAATATAGTTGATGGTGTAGTTTCAATTGATAGCATTAGACATGTTGGAGTTACTGATATTTTAGGTAGAAGTCCAGTTGCTCCTAAACAAAAATTACTTGAAAGAAATATAAAAGGGAAAAATATTTTAATTACAGGTGCTGGTGGAAGTATCGGTTCTGAATTGTCAAGACAAATTA
This sequence comes from uncultured Flavobacteriales bacterium, assembly GCA_905181635.1. Taxonomy (GTDB): domain Bacteria; phylum Bacteroidota; class Bacteroidia; order Flavobacteriales; family BACL11; genus UWMA-0277. Next base: position 81,187 of record CAJIYM010000004.1, on the reverse strand, counting down.
TTAATCTTTCACCTGAAAAGATTATATTAATTGATAATTCTGAATTTAATTTATATAATATTCATCAGGAATTATCATCAATGTTAAGAAATATTGAAGTTATACCATCTTTATGCACTGTAACTAATTATTATCAGCTTAAGAAAATAATTAGCGAACATAATATTAATACAATTTTTCATGCTGCAGCTTATAAGCATGTTCCTATGGTTGAGATGAATATTATTTCAGGAGTATATAATAATATAATAGGAACTTATAATTTAGCTAGAGTTGCTGATGAGTTAAATGTAGATAGTATGGTGCTAGTTTCTACTGATAAGGCTGTTCGTCCAACTAATGTAATGGGTGCGTCAAAGCGTTTTTCTGAACTTGTTTTGCAGGCTTTTTCTGAAAGGAGTAGTACTTGTTTCTCTATGGTAAGGTTTGGCAATGTGCTGGATTCTGCAGGTTCAGTTGTGCCGCTATTCCGAAAACAAATTAAGAATGGAGGTCCGGTAACTGTAACTCACCGTAATATTTCTCGTTATTTTATGACAATTCCTGAGGCTGTGCAATTAGTTTTGCAAACTGGTGCAATGGCAAAAGGGGGAGATGTTTTTGTTTTGGATATGGGTGAGCCTATTAAGATTATTGATTTAGCTTATAAAATGATACATTTAAGTGGTTTAACTCCAATTGATAATGAAAATCCTGATGGAGATATAAATATTGAGTTTACAGGTTTACGTCCAGGGGAAAAATTATTTGAAGAACTATTGATTGGGAATAATGTTATCCAATCCGAACATCCTAGAATTATGCAGGCAAGAGAATCTAAATTATTTTTTGAAGATGTGATTTCATGTGTTGAAGTAATCAAATTAGCTAGAATAGAACAAGATGAAGTAATTGTTAAGGAATTACTGTTGAAATATGTTGATGGTTATACTTCCGAATTGATATAATAGTTGCTAAATTTGCCTTATGAATATTTTAGTACTTGGAGGGGGTGCCTTTGGAACCGCAATAGCAAATGAGCTTTCAGTAAATACAGAAAACAATGTAGTTTTGTTTTCTAGAAGCCAGAAAAAAGTTGATGAAATTAACACTTATCACTCTAATAAATCCTGTTTCCCAAATAAGCGTTTAACCAAATCTTTATCAGCTACTTCAGATAAAAATGAAATTAAAAAATCGGATGTTGTTTTTATTGCTTTACCATCTAATGTTATAATTGAAAATTTATTAGTTCTTAAATCCTATTTTAATAAAGAGGCATTATTTGTGAATTTGTCAAAAGGCTTATTTTCCGAAGGAGTAACTGTAGTTGAGTGTATTCAAGAAAAGTTAGGAATCACGAATATTGTAACTCTTAAAGGGCCTTCATTTGCTGTTGAGGTAATGGAACATGCTGATACTCTATTGACTTTAGGATACTCAACTAATCTCCAATATGAAGTTATTAATAAAATTATTAAAAACACCTCTCTACACATAGATTGTACTAGTGATATTAGAGGCGTTGAAGTACTTAGTGTATTGAAAAATATTTACGCATTGGTTCTAGGTGTTGTTGATGCAAAATATAACTCACCAAATACACGTTTTATGATTTTGACTAAAGCATTTTCGGAAACTAGAATTTTATTAAAATCACTTGGAGGGGCTGATGATACCTTGTTTTTATCCTGTGGTTTTGGGGATTTATGTATGACTTCATTAAATGATTTGAGTAGAAATAGAACCTTGGGGTTATTGATTGGTAAAGGCTTTTTTAGTTCAGAGTATAAGTCAAATTCTGTAATACTAGAAGGCTTAAATGCTGTAAATTTAGTTCACAGTTTACCTTTAAATCATATTTTAGATAATTTACCTTTATTAAATAAATTACATTCATTCTTCGATAGTAAATCATCTATATTTTCTTTGGAGTTTAATAAGCTTATAGATATTAAATTTAAAACAATTTTAACTTATGGTACTTTTGATCTATTACATTATGGTCATTTAGATATATTAAGAAGAGCTAGTCTTCTGGGTGACAAACTAATAGTTGGAATTTCAACTGATGATTTTAATGAATTAAAAGGAAAGACTTCTGTTTTATCTTATCAGAAAAGAAAGGAGTTGCTAGAATCGTTAGATTATGTTGATAAAGTGATTCCTGAAGATAGTTGGGGTCAGAAAGCTAATGATATTAAAGATAATAATGTTGATGTTTTTGTAATGGGGAGTGACTGGGAAGGAAAATTTGATGAATTAGAAAAATTTTGTAAAGTTGTATACTTTCCTAGAACTAAGGGAATCTCAACTACTAAGTTGAAATCTATTTTAGATGAATAATTATTAATATTTTGAAAATAAATTCACTATTTTCTGATAAAGAGATTATTAGCAAGAGTATTTCATCTTTCATCTTAAAAATATCAGGATCTTTATTTGGTTATCTTTTATTATGGTTAGTTACAAAAAATCTAGGAGCTGACGCATGGGGAGAATATGTAATGTTTCTGGCAGTATTAAATATCTCATCTATTTTTTCTAGATTAGGTATTGATAAACTAGCACTTAAATCTGTTGCTGCTTCAAATGAAAATTTAGGGGAAGCTAAATTTATCTATTTTTCGTCTGTAAAAATACTATTAATTATTTCTGTTTTTTTCTCTGTACTACTCTTTTATCTTTCTGATCTAATTGCTTTTAATTTATTGCATAATGCTTCGATGAGTAGTGTAATTAGATTGGTTGCTTTCATTTTACCATTTTTTTCAATTATTTGTCTTAATGAGAATACTTTGAGAGGACTCAAGATGATTAAGGAGTTTGCTTTTTTTCAGCAAACATCAAAGATGTTATTTTCTGTTTTATTTTTTTTATTATTATATTATCAATATGAATTATTTGATAATATATTAGTTATTTACTCGTATTTGATAAGCTTAGTTCTTATATTTATTTTAAGCTCTATAAAAGTGTGTAAGCTTTTATGTAAAAGTAATATGGTAGGATCTTTAAATATTTCATATATATTTAGCCAATCAATACCTATGATGTTATCTTCAAGCATACTATTGTTAATGACATGGGCTGACTCTTTAATGATTGGAAGTTTCATTGGTGAACATGAAGTAGGTATTTATAATGTTGCGGTTAAGTTAGCTTTATTGTCATCCATAACTATTACATCTGTAAATAGTATCACTGCTCCTAAGTTGTCAGAATCATTTAATAATGATAATCTAGTTGAATTTAAAAGGATAATTTCATATTCTACTAAACTTATTTCTATTTCTACTTTTCCTGTATTAGTAATGATATTTTTATTTCCAACCCATATGCTTTCTTTTTTTGGAAGTGAATTTGTTTTGGCAAAATCTTCTTTATTAATTCTTGCATTTAGTCAAGCTATAAATGCTTTTTCTGGATCAGTAGGGACTATTCTTAATATGACAGGAAAGCAAAAGGTTTACGGTAATATTCTTTTAGTTTCTCTTTTAATTAATATTGTACTTAATTATCTTTTAATTCCAATTTATGGAATAGATGGGGCTGCAATTGCAAGTGCGAGTAGCTTAATATTTTGGAATTTATACTCTGTATTTTATGTATATAGGCATTATGGTGTACTGACATTAATTTCTTTTAAAAATGAATAATAAGTTTTTAATTTTTTTTAACTACATATCACAGGAAATAGTTATGGGAAAGATAGGAGCTATAAGTGTTAATGAAAATCACAAATTACTGGTAATGCTATCGAAATGTTATCAATAGATTTTAGTGATAAATTTAATATTAAAGATAAGTTTTTTTAAAAATGTTTAAAACTTTAAGAATTATAATAAATAAATGTATATGAAAAATTTTATAGTTGGAATATCAAATTCTAAAAGCATTAAGTACCTTCCAAAGATAGTAAGTCCTTTATGGTTTATTATTTATTGCATATTATATTTTATTCCTAGAAATAAGAAGAATTGGATTTTTGGATCTGGAGTTGGGATGAACTTTAGTGACAATGCTAAATATCTATTTTTATATTGTTCATCAGAAAAAGAAATTAATAGTTATTGGATAACAAAAAATAAGGCGTTGGCAGAAAGCTTACGCAGTGATGGACTTAAGGCATATTATAAGTATAGTTTAATGGGCATATGGTTAAGTGTTTCCTCTAAAGTATATGTATATGATTCTAGAACTGGTAGTATTAACCATTGGACCTCTGCAGGTGCTTTTAAAGTAAATTTATGGCATGGATCTCCTTTAAAAACTATCGACAGAGATATAACAGTTAAGCATAATGCATTTTATATAGGTAATCATACTTGGGGCTTAAAACGATATTTAGTAAGAATGATAATGCCGGAATGGTTTGTGGTAGCAGATTTGATGATTGCTACATCCGAGAAAGTAAGAGGCTATTTCAATTCTGCTTTTGGTTGTAAAAAAATTGAAGTTACGGGTTATCCTAGAAATGACATTATTTCTAATCCTAGTTTGTATGCTAAGCATTTGGTATTTGAACAAAATATTATTGAATCTATTTCTACTGAGAAAACAATTTTATACGCACCTACTTTTCGTGACACAAATCGTTATGATAGAAAAACTCCTATTGAGTGGGATCGCTTGAATGATTTGTTAAAGAAGAATGACACTACTTTCCTTATTAAATTACATAGACATGATTATTCAATGGCTATGAAAGAGAATTACAGTCATATCAGGGTGCTTCATAATGAAAGTGATATGTATCCGATATTTTCAAAGGTTGATTTGTTAATTACGGATTATTCTTCGATTTTCTTTGACTTTTTATTAACTGATAAACCAGTGTTGTTTTACCCATACGATCAAGATGATTATTTAACTAAAGATAGATCTATGTATGATGAGTATAATGCCGTTACACCAGGACATAAGGCTTACAATTTTGAGAGTTTGTTTGAAAAATTAGAATTATTCTTTAAGCAACCTAGTGCTTTAAAAGAAAGTGATCTTAATTATCAATTAATTAAGAAAATGTATAATCAGTACAATGATGGTAATAGTTCTAAACGTACTTATAAATTTATTATTTCAAATCTATAACAAATCTTGAAGCAAGGATTAAAAAATATAATTATTACTGAATTATACTACTTAGTTCTGTTGTTTCCAATGTGGTGGTTTTTAGGTATGGAACAGTTTCTTTGGTTTTTTGCAATTGGCATTATTTTTATTCAGTTTTTGATTTTCAATAAATTGCAGTTTAGAACAAATACTATTACTCTTTTATTAGCCTTTTTTCTTGTTGCTTATGGTATTTCTTTTTTTAGTATTGTAGAGAAAATTAGGTATATTACTTATTTTAGAAATTTAAGTACTTATCTAACTGCATTAATGCTTTTAATTATTACTTGGAACGTTATAGATAAGTGGTGGCAGGTTGAAAAGTTGTTGAAAGCAGTTATAGTTGTCATGTTGATTGCATCAATAGTTGGAATTTTAGGCTTTTCTTTTGAGATTTTTAGAATTCAATTTAAATCCTTAACGGGTTATTTTCTTCCTAATGCAATATCTAAAACAGGATATGGTAGTGTTATAGCAGTAAGAAATATTGGATTTTATAATTGGTTTATGGGAATAGGTAATTATTTTAGGATTAGTTCATTTTTTCTATACTCTACAATGTTTTCCTCAACTTTAGCAATCACATTGCCAATAGCATTGTTTCTTATTAATATTAACAAGGGAAGGGTAAAAAAATTCTATGTTTTTTCTGCTGTCATGATGGGGCTAGCTCTGCTCTTTACAACTGGTAGGGTAGCTATTATGGCTTTTTTTATAGGATATGTTATATTTCGTTTTCTTATGATAAAAAGTTTTGCAAAAAAAATCATTATTTTTGGGATATTTTTTATGATGAGTTCTATATTTTTATTGTATCTCGAGCTAACAGGTTTTTTATATCAAATAATAGATTTACTATTGTACTCTAGAGGGCAGGGGAGTGCGAATTCTAGAATAAAAATTTACACTCAAACTTTTAGTAGTTTTTTGGAAAGACCTATTTTTGGATGGGGTACGGAGCGGGATGTAAAAGGTTTAGCTTATCCAATGGGTTCTCATAGTTATTATTTAGGTACATTATATAAACAAGGTATAGTTGGATTATCCCTTTTTATTTCTATTTTCATTTTAATATGGAACAAGTTAAAAGTGAAAACGAATTTGGACAATAACTTTACTCGTTTCTTTAAATACGGACAATTTTTAATGCTGGTTTATTTCATTAATAGCTTTACTGATGTTTTAGATTTAGATGCTACAACTATGTTCTTTTTATGGTTAATCTTATCCTTATTAATTGTTTCTAAAAGAATTTATATCACAAAAGGAAACTAAATGATAGAATTGATTATAAATAAGAATAATAATAAAAATATTACTACATTTCTAAATCCTTTTTCTTATTTGTTATCTAGAAATAACAAGGCTCAATTAGAATCTTTTAATATTGAGATTGATGGTGGAATACTTGTATTGATATTAAATTTATTTGGATTTAAATGTAGGCGTAAAAGTTTTGACATGACTTCATTAGCTCCTGTAGTTTTTAATGATGCTATTAATAATAATAAATCTATATATATTATTGGTACTAAGCCTAAAGTAATCGATTTAGCTATTAAGAATATTAAGATGCAATTTCCAGAACTTAGGATTTGTGGCTATTGTGATGGATACATTAATGAAGGGCAACGACTTTTAGTTTTTGAGACTATTAATTCTCTTAATGCTGATTATGTGATCTGTGGAATGGGTACTCCATTGCAAGAGAAATTTTTGATTGATTTGCAAAAATCTGGCTGGGCTGGGATAGGATATACTTGTGGTGGTTTTCTTCATCAAACAGCTATTGGAATTCAATATTATCCCGGCTGGGTAAATAACTTAGGATTACGTGCTTTTTTCAGAATGTATGATGAACCTAAATTAATAAGGCGTTACTTTATTGATTATCCATATGCAATTGTAATTATTTTTTACGATCTAATAAGAGATAGATTCAGTTAATAGAGTTTAATGTTTTTTGGATTTAAGTATAGAGGTTTGAAGCACTAATATCAATAATGGCGCAATACTTAATGTTTAAATTTTCGAAAAGATCAGTCAAGTTCTACTTATCAAAGTTGTTGAAAAATTGTAGGCTTGGTACTTATTATAGCTTAGCTTAATTTATATATTTGTATTAGATGAAAGGATATTCACAATATTTCTGGGTAATTCACTTTATTGGCGATTTATTTATTGTAAATTTTTCTTTTTTACTTAGCTATTATCTGAAGTTTGAGACTTTAATCTTTTCTGATAAGTATAAGTTTTTATTTATTATTTTTAATTTAATTTGGGTGCTAGTTGCTTTATTTCTTGCGTTATATAAATTGGATCGATTAAGAAGGTTAGATAGGGTTTTATTGAATTTATTTAAGGCCTTTATTTTGAATGCTTTGATTATTAGTGCTATTTTGTTCTCGCTCAAAGCTTCTAATTTTTCAAGAGAGCATTTATATGCAACTTATATTTTACTTTTTGCTTTAATAATGTTGTGGCGTTATTTTGCAATTAAATTAATTTATGTTTATAGAAAATCTGGATTTAACTACCGAAGAGTAATTATTATTGGAGGTAATGAGGTTGCAAATCAATTATATACTTATTTTATGTCAGATGATGTATTAGGAATAAGAGTTAAAGGTATCTTTTCTGACAGTAATATTTCTTTTGATGTTAAAAATAATATTCGTATTGCTCGATTGGATGAGTTAGAGTCATTTTCTTTAGATAACGACATTGATGAAATCTATTACTCCATGCCATTAACTTATACGAAGGAGATTAAAAATTTAGTTGATTTTTGTGATAAGAATATGATTCGTTTTAAAATAGTTCCTGATTTTCGGGGCTTTCTTTTTAAACGTGTTAATATTGATTTTTATGATGATGTTCCTGTTGTAACACTAAGAGCGGAACCACTTACTGATATTACAAATCGATTTTTTAAAAGAATTTTTGATATTTTATTTTCAGCTTTAGTTATTGTTTTTATTTTGACATGGCTATATCCTATTGTCGCTATTTTAATTAAGCTTTCATCTAAAGGGCCAGTGTTATTTAAGCAGGCGCGCTCAGGAGTAAGTAACATGGAATTTATGTGTTTTAAGTTTCGTTCTATGACTCAAAGTTTTGAAGCAGACACCAAGCAATCCTTTAAAGGAGATACTCGTATTACCAAGATAGGTGCTTTCCTTAGAAAATCATCTTTAGATGAATTTCCTCAATTTATTAATGTGTTTATGGGCGATATGTCTATAGTGGGTCCAAGACCTCACATGTTGCTGCATACTGAGGAATATTCTGCTTTGATTAATAAGTATATGGTTCGTCAGTTAGTAAAGCCAGGTATAACAGGGGCAGCTCAGGTAAGAGGTTATAGAGGTGAAACAAAAGAATTAAAGGATATGGAGGGACGTGTTCGTCTGGATGTTTGGTATATTGAAAATTGGTCTTTATCACTTGATATTAATATAATTTTCTCTACAGTTTGGAATATTTTTAAAGGTGATGAAAAAGCTTTATAAATTTAGCATTATATTATTATTTCCTATTTTTGTAAATGGACAGATAAATACATTTCAATCACTAGTTAATAATCCTTTTTATACTTCTTTTTCTGATTCGCTTTCAAGTTTTTATTCTGATACAACCCAAAGTTTTAGTGTAGGTTCAAGTATTAATATATTCCCAAACAGATTGTTTAGCATAGGTTCAGTCAATAAATTAGATTACTCAAGTACATATTTATTTGGCGCAAGCTTAATTACTAATATTAAGAATAAAATAATTTTCACTTCTCATTTTGATTATTTATCAGGAAATTATAATTCATTATTAAACGAATATCAAGATTCATTACTTGTTTTTCCTGAATTCGGGATAAAAAATAATAGAGTCCAATATAATTTGAAATATTTTGTTAATAATTTCATAATTGTTGATTTTGGAAAAGGAAAACATTTTATTGGAGATGGTTATCGTTCCCTACTGTTATCGGCTGAACATTCTCACTATCCATATTTAAAGTTAACTACTGAATTTGGAAGAGTTAGGTACTATAATTTATATACTACCTTTTTAGATATTCAAGATCCAAATCAAAATAGAAAAAAACATTCGTCTATTCATTTTTTAGATTTTAGTTTGTCAGAAAATATAAATATTGGAATTTTTGAGGGTGTAATTTGGCAAGCAAAAGATGAGAATTTTAATAGGGGATATGATGTTGAATATTTGAATCCGATTATTTTCTATCGGCCAGTTGAGTTTTCAAAACACTCTCCTGATAATGTGTTGATGGGAGCGAATTTTAATGTAAACTTTAAGAAAACAACTTTGTATTGTCAATTTTTATTAGATGATTTAAATATATCTCGACAAAAAGATAGAGATGAGGAGTATAGCGGAGGTTTTTTTCAGAATAAGTTTGCTTATCAATTAGGTCTTAAATCTTCTTTTAAAACAGTAAATGCATTGTTAGAATACAATCAAGCTCAGCCCTATACTTACGCTCATAAAGAGCCAATGCAATCTTACACGCATTTTAATCAGGCCTTAGCGCATCCACTGGGTGCAAATTTCAAGGAGTTAGTTGCACTTGTGAAATACAGTAAAGAAAAATGGAAGTTTAGTGTTAAATTAACCCATGCTAAAGTTGGGTTGGATTCTCTTGATACTCATTATGGGCAAAATATATTTGCTTCTGATTTTGATGCTCAAGGTACTGGGGGTGAATATTCCTATGGTAATTTTAATGGGCAAGGTGTTGCAACCCAAATCAATACTTTGTGTACTGAAATGGCCTATTCGTTTAAATGGTTTGATATTTTTGCCTCTATATTTTATAAAAAGAAAAAGTCTGATCTACAAGATCAGACTTCTTTATGGTATTCAGTTGGAATAAAAACATTCCCATTCTCAACTTTTAAGGATTATTAAAAATCTAGTTTTTCACCATCTCTAAATGCTACAATAAAAGATGTTAAATAGCCTTCTTTTTTCATTGTTTCTTGATATGATTTTGCTTGATCTAGGCTATAAAACATTCCAGCAAGATAAGCAGTTTTCTGTTCTGTTATAGGTACAGTAATTAAATATTCTTCTTCAAATAAATCTACTGGAGTATCAAACTCCCCAAAAGTTCCTAGATTTAATCTAAATATATAAGCTTCACCACCTTGAGCTAATTGATCTTCTCTACTGAATGACTGCATTAATTTTAGCCTTGCTTTTTTAAGTGAATTAGAAATATTTATGGCTTTTTTATCTTCATTCAACTCTTTATATACATAAATTAAATTTTCATAAGCAGGTAAAAATAATTTATCCTGTTTAATAGTTTTTTGGAAAAGTTTAATAGAGTTTTTTAGGTATTCATCTTTTGTTGTACCTCTTGATGCGGAAGCGAAAGCATATTGAGCAACTGCTATATTATATGTCCACTTTATGGATTTATATAGTTTTGGAGTTAATGATCTTAAATAACGTTTTGCCTGTCCAACTCCTCTCCTTTCTCCAGTAGCTAGATAAGCAATTGCTAAATTTCCTCTTGTAAAATTTAATCCATCTTCAGTTACCTTTCCTCTTTTTAATCTTTTTTCTGAATTTTTAAGATGAGTTTGAGCTGTTTTATATTCTTTGCTTGATAAGGCTGCTACTCCAATATCATACTCTCCAATTCCCTCCTGAATTTGAATCATACCTCTTTCATTTATCTTGTCAATTTTATTAAATTGAAGGTGATCATCTTTTTTTGCAATTTGAAGATTTGTTACATCTGGTTTTTTGCCAGTTGGAATAAAGATATCTTTTTTGTTATTCTTATTTTTTTTGCTTCCTTTAGCTTGTGATGATTTTTTTTGGCTTTGTTGAATTAATTTTTCTTCAGCTTTTTGCATTCTTTCAATCACTTTATCAGCATCCTGATCATTTCCAGAAATTCTGTAAATATCTTCTAGAGTTATATATGCCTGAAAATAAAATTCATCTTTTCTTATTGCTGAACTTAGTAAAGATGCAGCTTCATTAGTATTACCTGTTTTGTAATGCGCTATAGCAACATTATAAGTCCATTTTTTGTCAGAATATAACTTTGAAGTAATTAAGTTTAAAAATCTTTTACTTACAGCTAGATCTTCCTTATTTCCAGTACTTGAATATGATAATGCCATATTCGCTCTAAGATAATTTAAGGCATTATCACTTAATTTAGCTCTTTTGTATCTTTTCATTGCGCTTTTAAGCTCATTTATAGCCGCAGGGTATTCTTTATTTTTCATCAGTTCAACAGCTGCTACGTAGTGTGTGCCTGCTAACTTTGATTGATCAATAGAGCGTTTAGAAATATCTTTGGTGTTTTCGTATTGGAGCACTTTATCTACATCTGAAATAGGCTCCCAAGTATAGGCTATTAAGTCTTTAGTTTTTGTAGTATCATTTAAAGCTGTATCAGCTGAAATTGTAACTGTAAAAAGTAAAATTGCAACTGAAAATAATGTTCTTTTTATCATCGTATTAATGTTTTCTGTTCTGTTCGCCAAATTATGAAAAATTATTGAAGTATTATTCTTTGATTAATAATCTGGTTATTTATGTTAATTTTAATAAAATAAACTCCATTAGCAAAATTAGTTAAATCTACTTTTGTTTGTGTAATCTTATTTGCCTTATTGTTAACTGAATATAGTTCATTTCCGATTGTATTATATATACTAATAGTTTTTATGCCATATTCTGAGGTAACTGTAAATTTACCATTATTCGGATTGGGAAATATATTTATACCTGAAGAATAATTTTCAATTGAAGAAATTGTATAATCAATAGAGTAAGAGCTGTTTGAGCATCCATTTATATCTGTTACTGTTACATAATAAGATGACATCCCTGGTGGGCTAAATATTGAATCTGTTGCTCCATTTATTAGAATATTATTATCGTCATACCATTGATAAGATGTAAATCCGCTAGTAGCTATAATATTATTCCCATCTAAAGAGATGTTAATTAATAAAGGGTTGGGTTCATTTATAATTGCAGTATTTGAATTTATACATCCATTTGTGTCGGTTATTATTACATTGTAAAATCCTGCGCATAGGTTGCTTGTTCCATTGTCCCATGAGAAAGAATATGGAGAAGTACCTCCTAAAGCAGTTGCATTAAGACTGCCATCGCAATAACCGTAGCAACTGACATCTGTGGATGATGTATTGCTGGTTATGGCGTAAGGTTCTATTAACTCTGCAGAAGCAGAGCCTAAACACCCATTGTTATCAGAAATCAAAAAAGAATAATACCCAGCAGTTAAGTTAGTAAAAGTATTTGAGACTTGATAATTTACTCCATTGTCATTAGAAAAATTATAAGGAGAGATTCCTCCATTTATTATGTTGATGCTGATATTTCCATTATTACCTCCAAAACAACTAATATTTTCACTAGTTGTTTGAGTGAAAATTGAATCAGGATTTGAAATTGAGAATGACTCAGAGTAGGAACATCCATTTATATCGCTTACATCAATTGAGTAATTGCCTGAACTAATTGTTGTGTAATAGTTCGCATCTCCATTCGACCAAGAATATGTTAAGGGTTGAGTTCCTCCCCAGACATTGATTTGTGCTTGTACTGTACCATTGTGGCAAACAATAGAATCCACAGAAAGAAGTGTAGTTATTGGTTGAGGTTGATAAATATTTAACGTATCAATCAAAATAGTAATTCCATCATCAATAAAAATGATATACTCACCATCACAAAGGTTATTTATATTGTTATTGACTGATGTAAAACCATTTGGTCCTGTCCATAAATACGTATATGTAGAATCTCCTCCTTGAGCGGAAATAGTAATTGCTCCATTACAAGAATCATAACAATTTGGAATAACAACAGCATCAATACTTAGCCACAATGATGATGGCTGTAATAGCTCAAAAGTATCTGAATATGAGCATAAGTTAGCATCTATTACTTCTAAGTAATAAATATCTGCGTAAAGATTTAATATATCATTATTAGTAGATGAGTAGTTATTATCGCTAGTCCAGTTTGTGTTAAATGTACCACTTCCACCATTAGCTGTAATATAAATATATCCATTATTTCCAGCGTAAGTACTAATGTTTAAAATAGAATCTAATGAGATTGAAATATCATTAGGCATATTAATTGTTGTCGTTGGAGTATTTTCAATACAACCATTTTCATCTGTTAATGTAAGTGAATAATTTCCAGAGCATAGGTTTGAAATATTTGGTGTAGTTTGAGTATTTGTCCATAAGTAGTAATATGGAAATACACCCCCAGATATTGAGCTGTAAATTTCCCCATCACATAAGTCGTAACAACTTATATCTATTGGGTTTAGTGTATTGATTAATTGAGATGGTTCAGTTAAAATAATGATAGTAATTGAATGACATCCATTAAAATCCACAATAGAGTCGGTATAGTTTCCTGCTGATAGATTATTCATGCTAAGTCCGATTTGTAATGTGCTATTTAAGTAATTGTTAAATGGGGCAGTACCTCCATTGATTTGAATGTCTATTGTAGCATTATTATCTCCAAAACAAGCTAGATTATATCCATTGTAATTGGAAGATGTGTAGCTGGCATATAAGCTATCCGGTTCAGTAATTGTAATGGTATCGTATATTGTACAACTATTAAGATCAGTTACAGTGTAAGGATATATGCCTGCAGGAACTGAATTGTAGGGAGAAGGTAATAAACTTGTATTAAAAACAGTTTGTGGGAATGGTAAGTAAACCGGTTGTGCTGTACCAGCCCAGCCTAGAATATAATTAGTATCTCCAGTAGAAGATCCTGATGCTCCTCCAAAAAAGCTGACTATAGCTCCACCATCATTAGTGCCGTAACAGCTTACATTAGTTTGAGTATATGATGAAGTTAATTCATTTGGTTCTGAGATTGTAAACCCTATACTATCGCTACATTGTTGCCAATTTTTATCAGTTACTATGCAGTAATAGTTTCCTGCTTGCAGGTTATTGGAAGTATTTGATGTATCTCCATTACTCCAGTTATATAAGTATTCGTTGCTCCCATTTTTTATTGATACTATTGCTGCAGAACCATTATTATTATTGAAACATGTTATGTTTGAGCTGTAAGAACTATCAATATTGAAAATAGAACAATCTGCTAAACTAATTGAACTAGAATCTTTATCTGATAATGTTTGTAGAAAGTTTCCAGAAGAATCAACCTCTTGGGTAATCCAGTTTGCTGAATATGTCCCTAGATTAGCATTTGTTCTAAATCTTATTTTTACTATTATTTGTTGCTCCGTACCTTGCGTTATTTGTGTTCCAGTAGAGTCTGATCCGAACCCCCAAAACCCAACTGCATTTCCATCTGTATTAATATAATATGGAATGTCCGGCCAGTTCCCTATGTAGGGGTTGTACCATTTTAAATCAAAATCGTTGGCACCAATTGTTAAGCTGTCATGAAATATTTCAAATTCAGGACGAATTCTTAAGTCACAATTACCAGTATTGGTTATGCTTAATGTGTCGGTTGACCACACCCAAAGTCCATAAACAGGGTTAGGATTAAATCCGTTAAGATGTTGATCTAAACTTTTATTACAATTGCTGATTAAGGTGGTGAAGTCTGTCCCATTAGTCCATGATGAATCTGATGAACATTTTACTCTCCAGTTATATGTTGTGGTTTGAGATAGGTTAAATAGGTTGTAGCTGATTGAACCAATTGAGTCCGGTATACTTATTGAAGTTGGCCATTGAGAAGATGAAGATTCTTTATAAGCTAAAGAGTAGCTATTAGTGGTACAATTTCCACTATCCCAATTAAGCGTTACGTTGTTATCGTTGATATTTGTGACTGTTAAGTTATTCAGCTGCTGACCATAACTTATATTAGATAAGCTAATTATTATTAGTAATGTAATTATTTTTTTCATCCTGTATTTCATTATTTTGCAAATATACAAAAACTATCACGGCATGTTTTTCTATATACTTTACGTTATTTTATAGTTTTATGTTTTAACTATTGTTGGATTAATATATTTTGAATTAAATTATATTTGATTATACATTACTATTAGATTCTGAAACTAATTATGATCAAATTTCGTATTTATTATTAAATGTGTTTACTAATATAGGTTATTAAAGATCACATGTTAATAACTCAATTCTTTTTGTTCTAAAATGAAGTATTTAATTTTTTTTTACTATTTTTACAATCTTGTTTTACGACAAAAACAACAAAAAATTATGACGAAAACCCATTTTTATCAGGTTAAACTGATTCTAAATTCATATCTTTCAAGGTGTGATTTTTTCGCGTATTTAAATCTCGGTAACATAGTCAATGCAATAAAATGCAGTGGCTTTTTACATATAATTAACCCTTTTATTAACAAAAACTTGTATTATGAAGACAAATTTTGACAAAATAAATCCTAAGAAGGTCTTAGGTTACTTAATGGCATCTGCTATGGTATTTTTTACTGGCTCTGTAAGCGCTACTAATTGGAATGTTGATGTTTCTGATTTTTCATTTAGTCCTGCTGCTTTGACTATTGATGTTGGTGACTCTGTTACTTTTACACTTGTTAGTGGTAGTCATAATGTAAATGGAGATTCTACAGCTTTTCCTAATAATCCTGATTACTCTCTTTACAGTGGTGCTGTAGGTAATTCTTGGGGTTCTTATGTTTGGGTTTGTACTACAGCTGGTAATTATGATTATCAATGTGATCCACATTATGCAATGGTAGGCTCTATTATGGCTAACGCTCCTCCTTCAAACGTTCTTACGATGACTACTAGTGTTTGTAGTTCTGCTTTAGAAGTTAGAATGACAGGACCATGGTGGGGTTGGGATCCAGCTGGTGGACCAATTGCTGTAGATAACGGTAATGGTACTTATACTTTTACTTTTGATCCTGCTCCAACTGCTGATATGGAATACTTATTAGTTGTTGATGGGGTTCAAGAAAATTTAATTAATGCTCCACACCCTGATCTTGATGGTGATACTTATGGTGATTTATGGGGATGTTCTCCAATAACTGACTACTGGTCTTATGCAAATAGATTATGGGTAGTTGGTTCTGGTGATATATCTAATACTTATGCTACTTGTGGAACATGTTCAGATGTTTATGGATGTATGGATGCAACTGCTGATAATTTTGATGCTGCTGCAAATGTGATGGATTATTCTGTTTGTACTTACGCTCCTTCTTGTAATTTAGATGAGGTTACTGTAACTTTATATGATTCATATTCAGATGGTGGTGGACAAATTACTGTTGATGGAAATGTGCTTACTAATGCTGGCGCATCTAGCTCTATGGTTGTTTGTATAGACTTATTAGCTTGTACAGATATTATATATGCTTCTACTGACTCTTGGTCTTATGAGAATTCATGGGACGTCGTTGATGCTTTAGGTAATGTAATTGCTTCTGGTAATGATGCTTCAGGAAATGTTGGTGCTTGTGCTGTTTTAGGTTGTACTGATGCAACTGCAACTAACTATAATGCTGCTGCAACTGCTGATGATGGTTCTTGTGTTTATCCTTGTCTTGATAATGCAGTTGTTTATACTGCAGGTTCATATGCTAGTGAGAATAGCTTTACAATCACTGATTGTGATGGTAATCTTCTAGCTGATATGGCAAGTGGTGTAACTGGTTATGATGGATGTATTGTATTGCCAGCTGTTTATTCTGTTAATCTTTCTGATTCATATGGAGATTCTTGGAACGGTGGTTCATTATCAATTGATGGAGTAACTTATACTCTTGATGGTTTAAATGATGACGGTTCTTTTGCTAGCTTCCAAGTTGGAGCTTGTCCAGTTCTTGGATGTATTGATCCAACTGCTGCTAACTTTGATGCAAATGCTGACACTGATGATGGTTCATGTACTTATGGTGTTCCTGGTTGTGTTGATATGACAGCTTGTAACTATGATGTAAATGCAACTGCTGATGATGGTTCATGTACTTATGCTTTAGCTGGTTACGACTGTGCTGGAGCTTGTTTATCTGGTGAAGAAGTTACTTTAACGCTTACTGACTCTTATGGAGATACTTGGAATGGAGGTACATTAACAATTAATGGTGTGGTTTATGACCAACCTACATTGGGTTCTGCTCCTGCTTCTGATACTTACGTATTTTGTATGGATCTTTCAGTTTGTACAGATATTATTTATACTGCTGGATCTTATTCTTCTGAAAATTCTTGGTCATTATCAGATGCTTCAGGTGCTGTTGTTGCTTCAGGTGGAGATAATAGTGGAATCGTAGGAAATGCTCCTGGATTTGATTGTGCAGGTGCTTGTTTAGCTGGAACTGATGCTGTAACTTTGAATCTTTATGATTCATACGGTGATGGATGGAATGGTGGTTTCATGACTGTTAATGGTGTAGATTACACTATAGCTACAGGTGGTGTTGCTAATTTTGCTTTATGTCTTGATCTTACTGTATGTACAGATTTAACTTATACTGCAGGTTCATATGCTGCTGAAAACGCTTGGACTTTAACGGATGCTTCTGGAGCTGTTTTAGCTTTTGCAGGTGACCCTGCTACTGGTGGAGGTAATGCTTCAGGAAATATTGGTGCGTGTGCCGTTTACGGTTGTACTGATTCTACTGCTGCTAACTTTGATCCAGCTGCTGATACTGATGATGGTTCTTGTTGTTTAGATAACTTTATTGCTATTACTACTAATTTAACTGTTGGTACAACTGATTATCCTTGGTCTTTTAATGGCTTATCATGGTCTGTTAATTTACAAGGAGATCCTACTGTTTTAGGTGTTGGATCAGGTATAGTAAATGGTAATGCTGGTGATGCCGCAGATCTTTGTTTACCAGATGGTTGTTATGATTTTGTTGCTATTGATGCATTTGGTTATTATCCAGCATATACTGTATCATATACTATAGATGGTGTTTATGCAACAGGTCTTGGTGGTACATTTGTTGTAGGTACTGGTTCATGTCTTGTATATGGATGTACTGACCCAACTGCTGCTAATTATGATGCTGCTGCTACTACTGATGATGGTTCTTGTGTGCCAGCTTGTAATGACAACTGGGTAACAATTACTTGTGGTGGAGGTTCTTATGCTTCTGAAGTTTCTTGGACTCTTTTAAATTCTGCAGGTACTGTAGTACTTACAGGTGGTGCTCCTTACTCATCTGATGTGTGTTTACCTTCAGACTGTTATACAATTGACATGGTTGATTCTTATGGTGATGGATGGAACGGTAACGTTTTTGATATTTCTATGGGAGGTGTTTCTATTGGAAGTGGTACTATAAATACTGGAACAAATGCTACTGCTCAAGTATCTCTTGGTGCTGTATGTTATGTTTACGGATGTATGGATACTCTTGCTGTAAATTATGATGCTGCTGCAACTGCTGATGATGGTTCATGTTCTTATGCTTGTACTGCTGCTCCTTACTGTGAAAACTTTGATGCAGGAACTGGGACTTGGACAAATAATGGATGGGTTAATGATGCAGGTGGAACTGGTTCTTCTGGAACAGGTCCTACTGATGATATTACAGTTGGTGGATTCTACATGTACTATGAAACTTCAGGTACTCCTGCAACTCCCATTTCTATAACATCAGAATGTTTAGATATATCTTCATTAGCTGCTCCAACTTTATCATTCTACAATCACATGTTAGGTGGTTCTATTGGAACTTTAAATGTTTATGTTAATGGTAATGTTGAATGGACTATGTCTGGTGATCAAGGTAACCAATGGAACTTTGTTCAAGTAGATTTATCTGCTTATGGTGGCCAAAATGTTACTATTACAATTGAAGCGACTTATGGTGGTTCATTCACTGGAGATATTGCAATTGATGAAGTTTGTGTTGATGAATTAATAGTAATTTCTGGTTGTACTGACCCAACTGCATTAAATTATGATGCTTCTGCTAATAATGATGATGGTTCTTGTACTTACTGTACTGGTACTTTTGTGTCATTACAAATGAGTGATTCATTTGGTGATGGATGGAATGGTGCTACATGGACTGCAACTGGTTCAAATACTGGTACTGTTTATGGTCCTTTCACTATTGCTTCTGGAGCTTCTGCTATGGAAATGATTTGTATGGATGATGACTGTTATGATATTGTTGCTGGTGGTGGAACTTGGGATTCTGAAGTTGCTTGGTTTGTAACTGATCCTTCAGGTGCTACTATAGCTTCAGGTGGAGCTCCATACTCTAACAATATGAGTATAAACACATTCTGTCCTACTTATGGTTGTACTGATACTTTAGCATTAAACTTTGATTCTATAGCTGATACTGATGATGGATCATGTGCTTATATTTGTGATGTTTATGTTGCTTCAGGATCTGTTGATGCTGTACCTTCTTGTAATGGTGCTTCTGATGCTTCTGCTACTGCATATATTTCAGGAACATTTGGTGCTGATTCTTACTTATGGTCTGACGGACAAACGACTTCTACTGCTACAGGTTTATCTGCAGGTACTTATACTTGTACTGTTACTGATGGATCAGCTAATGGTTGTTCTTCTGTTACTACTGTAGTTATTGACGTTACTCCAACTATTAATATTGTTGGATTTATTGCTGATGCAACTCCTGGTAATTCAAATGGAACTGTTGATCTTACTATAGATGGAGGAACTCCATGTTATAATGGTGCTGCAATGAGTTTAGGTGGAGCTTCTTCTACTTCAACTCAGTGGGCTTCTAATGTATTTGATGTTGTTGCAACATCAGATTTACAAATTACTTCAATTGATCAGCCTTCTATGGCAGGTATTGGTACTGCAGATGTTTACTACAGATTAGGTTCTGGTAGTGGATTTGAAGCAGATCCTTCTGGTTGGATGCTTGCTGGTTCTGCACCAATTTTAGCTAATGTTATGGGTGATTTGTCTAGTATTCCAGTTGCTATTAATTTAACTGCTGGTGAAACAGTTTGTATCTATGTTCAGGGTGTTGGTGTAAATCTTGTATTTGGTGCTGGTGTTGACTCAACATATAACTCAGTTGTTTCTTCTGATGCTAATCTTGCTATTATAGGAGGTTTTGCTACTGGTGGAGCTCCTGGTGCTGGAACTACTTATCCTAGTGCTGGTTCTTATGACTTTGGAGGTAATCTTAACTATTCATTATCTTCTTATACTTATGCATGGTCAGATGGACAAACTACTGAGGATGCTTCTGGATTAGGTTTAGGCCCTATTTCTGTAACTGTAACTGACTGTAATGGTTGTACGGGTTCATGGAGTGGGTTTGTCTTAACTAATTACGTTTATGGTTGTATTGATACTTTAGCTTCTAATTATGATCCTGCTGCTAATACTTCTTGGGATTTAGATACAACAGGTGCTACTGCTGCATGTCTATTTGACGGTTGTACAGATGCTGCTGCAACTAATTATGATGTAACTGCTAATAATGATGATGGTTCATGTGTATTCAATTGTGCATACTATGGATGGGATGATGAGTTAACTATAACTATGACTCCTGACTGGTATTCATCTGAGGCTTCTTGGTACATTATAGATGCTTTTAGTGGTGATACTGCTTCATCTTCAGTTCCTTATGCTAATGGAGGAGCTATTGATGTTACAACTCTTTGTGCTACTGATGGATGTTACTACATAGATGGATACGATTCATTTGGTGACGGATGGGGAACTAATAGTTCTCTTGATGTAGTTGATGCTGCTGGTAATAGTTTAATTTCCTTTACATTAGGAGCCTCTACTACTTATGCTACATCTCCAATATTCACTGTAGGTGCAGCTAACTGTTCTCAAGGTTGTATGGATTCTGTATCTATCAATTTTGATGCAAATGCTGCAATTGATGACGGTTCTTGTACTGATACAATTATTGGTTGTACTGATGTTACTGCAAGTAACTACACGCAATACTCTAATGTTGATGATGGTTCTTGTTGTTATGACAATACTGTTTCAATTGCTGTAGGTGGAGGTTCTTACCTAAGTGAAGTTGGATGGACTCTTTCATTAGATACAGTTGTTATTGCGTCTGGAGGTGCTCCTTATGCTGCAGACTTATGTTTAGTTGATGGTTGCTATACAGTTGATATGACTGATTCATGGGGTGATGGATGGAACGGTTCAACATTTGATGTTGATGGAATTGCATTAGGAGGTTTAACTTCTGGTTCTGCTGGTTCATTTACATTTGCTGTTGGTACTGGATCTTGTGCAATCTATGGTTGTACTGATACTTTAGCTTCTAACTATGATGCTACTGCAACTGATGATGATGGTTCTTGTTGTTTAGATGGTTTTGCTGGTATTACTACTGGTATAGATTACTTTGGAACAGCTTACCAATGGTCATTCAATTCATTATCTTGGACTGTTAACTTACTTGGAGATACTAATTTTGTAGGTGTTGGTTCTACACTTTATGGTGGTACTTCTACTGGTGATGATGCTGATCTTTGTTTACCTGATGGTTGTTACGAGTTCGTAGCTACTGATGCTTCTGGTTGGATTGGTGCTTATGCATGGTTCGATATTAATGGTACTATGTACACTGCTATTCCTGGTGTTACATCTTTTGTTGTTGGAAATGCTACATGTCCTATACAAGGATGTACGGATTCTTTAGCTTCTAACTATGATGCTACTGCAACTTATGATGATGGTTCATGTACTTACCCTTGTTTAGATACTGAGGTAGCTATGAACCTTTATGATTCTTTTGGTGATGGATGGAACGGAGCTACATGGACTATTACTGATGCTAATGCAGCGGTTGTAGCTACAGGTGGTTTAGCAAGTGGTGCTTTTGAATTAGGTACTCTTTGTTTAGTTGATGGATGTTATTCTATTACTGTTGGTGGTGGAACTTATGATGCTGAAATCACATTTGATTTTGCTGGATTAGTTGGCGCTACTGTAGGAACTTATGATGTTTATATTGGAGTTGGTGCTTGTCCTATCTTAGGATGTACTGATTCTACTGCAATGAACTTTGACCCACTTGCTGATACTGATGATGGTTCTTGTATCTTAGCATGTACTGTTGCTCCTTACTGTGAAAACTTCGATGGAGTTTTAGTTGATTGGACAAACAATGGATGGACTTTAGATGCATTTGGTACTGGTTCTAGTGGAACAGGTCCTTCTGATGATATTACAGGTGGTGGAAACTACATGTACTATGAAACTTCAGGACTTGCTGCAGGTACACCTAATATTATATTATCTTCATTATGTTTAGATGTTTCAGCTTTAGCTTCACCAGCTTTAACATTCTATAATCATATGTATGGTGCTTCAATGGGAACTTTAGAAGTTCTTGTTAATGGTACTTCTGTATGGTCTCAGTCTGGTGATCAAGGTAATCAATGGAACCTTGCTCAAGTAGATTTATCTGCTTATGCTGGTAACATGAATATTACGATTGATTTTGTAGGTATCTACGGTACTTCTTTCACTGGTGATATGGCTATTGATGAAGTTTGTGTTGATGAATATGTAGTTCTTCCAGTTTATGGATGTACAGATTCAACAGCTACTAATTTTGATGCAGCTGCTGATACTGATGACGGTACTTGTACTTACCCTTGTTTATTAGATGAGGTTACTTTAAATCTTTATGATTCATGGGGTGATGGATGGAATGGTGGTACCATGACAGTTAATGGTGTAGTTTACACTCAGTCAGCTGGTATAGCTGCTAATGCGGCTGAACCATTCGTTATTTGTGTTGATTTGACTTCATGTACTGATCTTATCTATACTGCTGGATCTTATTCAGCTGAGAATTCATGGGATGTAACAGATGCTTCAGGTGCTGTATTAGCTTCAGGTCCTAATGCTAGTGGTCAAGTAGGGAATGGATGTCCAGTTTATGGATGTACTGATCCAACTGCTGCTAATTATGATGCTGCTGCTGATACTGATGATGGATCATGTGATTACTTAGGTTGTACTAACCCTACAGCTACTAACTATGATGCAACTGCAACTATTGATGATGGTTCATGTGTATTTGGTTGTACTTTAGATGAGGTAACACTTGTTCTTACTGATTCTTATGGTGATACTTGGAATGGTGGTACATTAACTATTGATGGTGTTACTTATGACCAGCCTACAATCGCTACTGGTGGTGCTTCTGATACTTATACAAACATCTGTATTGATTTAACAGTTTGTACTGATATTATTTATACTGCTGGATCTTATTCAGCTGAGAATTCATGGGAAGTATTTGATGCTTCAGGAGCTTTAATTGCTTCAGGAGGGGATAATAGTGGAACTGTTGGTTCTGGATGTCCAGTTTATGGATGTACTGACCCTACTGCAAATAACTATGATGCTTCAGCTAATACTGATGATGGTTCTTGTACTTACTGTACTGATAATGTAGTATTGTATACTGCTGGTAGTTACGCTTATGAGAACACTTTTACAATCACTGATTGTAATGGAAATGTTCTAGTTTCAGGTGACGGTAGTACAGGCTATGATGCATGTGTTGATTTAGGTACTGATTATTCTGTTAATCTTGTTGACACTTATGGTGACTCATGGAACGGAGGATCTTTATCAATTGACGGTGTATCTTATACACTTGATGGTATCAATGATGATGGTGCTAGTGCTAGTTTCCAAGTAGGATTCTGTGCTGTTGATGGTTGTACAGATATGACTGCATTTAATTATGATCCTTTAGCTAATACGGATGATGGTTCATGTATAGCTGTAGTGAATGGTTGTACTGATGTAACTCAATTTAATTATGATGCAAATGCTAATACTGATGACGGTTCATGTATTCCATTCACTTATGGTTGTACTGATCCTGCTGCAACTAACTATAACAGTAATGTAAATTCTGATGATGGTTCTTGTGTTGTCCTTGGATGTACAGATCCTTTATATGTTGAATATGATGCAACAGCTACTAAGTGATGATGGTTCATGTGTGAATCTTATAGTAATTAGTGTATGTGTAGAAGATGCACCTACTGGTTTAAATACTACAGATGTTATCCAGAACAGAGCTACAATCAACTGGGATAATATGAATAGTGCTACATGTATGGTAGATCAATACCGTATTAAGTATAGAGTGATTGGAACAAGTGCTTTCGATCAGAAAACTATGGGTGGTCCAGTAAATTCATGTAATTCAAATGGTATTGGTAATCAAAAGATTGAGAAGTTGATTTTAAACTTGCTTCCATCTTCAGATTATGAATATCAAATGAAAGCTTGGTATTGTGGTGGCGGTTCTAGTGATTGGAGTACAATGGAAACATTCACTACATTAGATGACTGTCCAAATGTAGGTAACTTGACAGTAAGTTCAGGTTCTACTACACAAGCTACCTTTACTTGGGATGATTCAAATGGAGCTTATAGCTTTATGAGAATTAAAGCAAGAGTTGATGTTACTGGTTCTACTTGGTTTAATGTAGGTGGTATGGGAGTTGCTTATGGTGTATATACTAAGGATAAGAATAATCTTAGTCCAGGTACATCATATAGAGGACAATCTAGATCATGGTGTGATCCAAATGGTGGAGCTTATAAGTCACCACAATGGACTTCATTACTTTTCTGGACACAACCAACTACTGTAAGACTTGAGGGAGGAAGTGCAATTGCTAACTTAGATGTTTACCCTAACCCATCAAGAGATGTATTTAATGTGGCGTTTACGTCAGAGGATGTACAAGATCTTGAAGTTAGAGTGCTTAATGTTGTTGGTGAGGTTGTATACACTGAAAGCTTAGAGCAGTTTATTGGTGAGTACACTAAAGCAATTGATTTAGCTACTTATACTAAAGGAGTTTACTTCTTAGAAATCACAACTAATAATGGTGTGGTTAATAAGAAATTAATTCTACAATAAGAAGTAAGTTAATTCTTAATATTAAGAAGCCCGAGCAAATGCTCGGGCTTCTTTTTTTTTATCTATTATTTTATTTAAAGATACTGTAAAACACTATTTTTGATTTATGAAACTGCACACCTCTTATAGATGGTACTTGTATTTAGTTTATTATAAATTTTTAAAATTTACTAGATTTTTTACAAATAGCATTCTAGGTAAAAAAAATCATAAATTTCTATTTATTCTTTCTCCCCCTTATTGCGGCTCCACTTTATTAAACCAGATACTGTCTACATCAGACAATTTAAGTTGTAATAATCATTTAGGAGTAAGAGAGGGTCAATTACTTCCTGAAGTAAAAGGTATAATGTTTGAAAATAAAGGTTGGCATTCAGAGGTTAATTATCCTTGGGAAAAAATAAAAAATGTATGGATGAAATATTGGGATCAAAGAAAGTTAATATTGATGGATAAGACTACTACTAATATCATGAGGGTTACGGAAATTAATAAAGTTTTTAAAAATATTTCTTTTTTAGGTATGGTAAGAAATCCTTATGCTCAGGCTGAAGGGATTATAAGAAGAAATAACGCTACTGCTGAATATGCTGCGCAATTTGTATTAAAATGTTTAAAGTATCAAAAGAAAAATAAAGAGTTTGAAATGAATTCTCTATTTATTACTTACGAGGAATTATGTGATAATAAGAAAAATGTAGTTGATAAGATAAAATTATTTATCCCCGAAATAGGTGATTTAGATTTTGATTTAGAATTTTCTGCACATAATTTTAAAACGAATGGTAAAATGAAAATTCAGAATCTTAATGATGAAAAAATTAAACAACTAAGTGAAAATCAATTAAAACTGATAAATTCTTATTTTATTAAAGATAAGGAGCTACTTGATTATTTTGGATATTCGATTATTGATTAGTTATTTAATTCATTCTATTGATTATTTACATCTTAATTAGATTTAATATCAATATCTATTTTTTTTGTTAGAAGCACATAAATACTATTAACTAAAGAGTCTTAATATAACTTTTTCTTGTTTATCTTTGTTCCTTTAAATTTATAAATATGTCTTTAGGTAAATGGGTAGGTGTTGGAGCGGGATGGTTTTTAGCAGGTCCTATAGGGGCAATAATAGGTTATTACATTAGTAAAAGCTTTTTTGATGGTAAAAATGACCAAGAGAAAGCCTATGAATTATCTCTTTTGATATTATCTTCATTAGTTATTAAATCTGATGGAAAGATAGTAAATGCTGAGTTAGAGTATGTTAAGAAATTCTTTGTAAATACTTTTGGTATACAAAAAGCGAATAAGTATTTTGATGTTTTTAATAAACTCAATAAACAATCATTATCTTCTCAATTACGACCTGTTTGTCAGCAGCTAAACTCCTATGTGAATCATGCTGCAAGATTACAAATTATTCATTTTTTATTTGGAGTTTCAGCAAGTGATAATGAAATACATCCTTCGGAAGTTAAGTTAATAAAGAAAATTGCTAGTTATCTTAATATTAATCAGTATGATTTTGAGTCTATTCAATCTATGTTTCTTTTTGAAGGTGATGCAAATAGTTTGGAGAAATGGTTTGCAATCCTTGAGTTAGATAAGGATGCTACTAACGATGAGATAAAAAAAGCACATAGAAAGATGGTGAGAAAATATCATCCAGATAAGTTGCAGGGCGTTAGTCAAGATATTAAAAAACTTGCAGAAGAAAAATTTCTACTTGTTCAAAAAGCATATGAGAATATTTCTAAAAGTAGAGTATAAGAAATGAAATCGTTCGTATTAAAGTATGCTTTTAAGAAAATGAATTCATAAGTTTGCATTCTAAAATTACTATAAAATGTTTGGATTATTTAAAAAAAAATCAGAGAAGGAAAAGTTAACAAAGTTGTATAAGAAGCTTAAGGAACAAGCATATATTTTATCTAAAACAGATCGAAGAGAAAGTGATAGGTTAGAAAAAGAAGCAAGTGATATTCTTGAAAAGCTTGATGTTATAGATAAAAATAATGCATCGTAAATAATTAGATTAGCTAAGAATGACATACTTATATTTTCATTTTATAACTATGATTATCATGCAGCAAAAAAGATAAAATCAAAATAAATCTATGTTCCCTTACCATAATCAGATTAAAAAGAGAATAAGGAATAAGGAATTAGTGGATTATGAATATGTTAGATCATATAAGAAAATATCGCCCTGCCTTTTATTATATTTTAACACACAACCTAGTACTCGTCCTATAAGGGAACATAGGTTTAAAGAATATGAACTAATACTAAATAAACAATAGATAGATGAAAAATATATTAAATGTATTAATTTTTCTACCATTTACTTTATTAGCTCAAGAAAAAGAGATTAAAACTGCTAATTATTTTGAAGATCTTACTCCAAAGGAAAGAGAAATTATTGTTAAAAAAGGCACTGAGAGGGCATGGTCAGGTGATTATCTAGCCAATACTGCTAGGGGGATTTATGTGTGTAAGGCGTGTAATAATCCATTGTTTAATTCAGATTCAAAGTTTAAATCTAATTGTGGTTGGCCATCATTTGATGATGAAATCGATGAGGCTATAACTAGAAAGCAGGATTATAGTTTGGGAATGAAGCGTGTTGAAATATGTTGTTCTAATTGTAAAGGACATCTTGGTCATATTTTTGAAGGAGAAGGATTGACAGATAAAAATATTCGGCATTGCGTCAATTCTTTAAGTATTTTATTTATTCCAAAAAAATAATTTAATGATCTTTCAGTTTATATGTTTTTTAATATTTAAAAAGCTGTAACCTTATTTTTTTTCACTATTAATTTGAATAATTTGTGCTGACAATCTGTACAAATTTAATTCTGCAATTTTTGTAATATAATTACTTCTATTTAATCTATTTTTTGATCGGCCTAAGTCAACTTGAGCTATTCTAAAATCATTTCTACTTAACTGCCCTTGATAGAACTGTTCTTTCGCTCTAGTAAAGAATTTTTCAGCTGTAGCTAGATTTCTCGTTTCTATTTCTATTAAATTTATATTATTAGCATATTGATTAAATGTATTGCTTAAATCTTTATTTATTTCATTTTTAATTCCTTCTAATTGTACTTTACTTGATTCAATGTCAATTTTAGCGTTTTGTAACATTGAATGCTTTGAAAAGCCATCAAATAGATTCCATGATAAATTAATATAGCCTGTAGTTCCCAAACTAGTTTGGTCTGTTATTATACTTGTATTACTTTGCATATTAGTATATCCATATTGTCCACTCAAATTAATTTTTGGCATAAAATTACTTCTTGTTATTTTTTTATTTGTCTCTGCAATTTCTAATTTATTTTGTTGTAATTGAATAATATTATTATTACTGAGAACTTGTTCTTTTAGTATTAAATATTTCAAATTCTTATTAATATTTACTTTTTGATTAACAATAAAATCAGTATCAATTTGTCTATTAAGTATTTGATTTAAAATAGTCTTAGAATTATTTAATTCTATTGATGTGCTTATTAGGTTAATACTATCGTTATTCAGGTCAATTTCAGCGCTTAATACATCAAGGTGAGAGGCATTGCCAAATTCATTTTGTATTTTAATTCTTTTATATCTTTCAAGTGAAATTTTAACAAGTTTTATATTTATTGAATATTGCTCTTGTAAAAATGCAATATCATAATAATTTTTCGCACTTTGAATTAATGTTTGTTCAATTTGCATCTTAAGCTCTATTGACTTTACATCATTTTGTTTATTAAGTTTTTTATATGTATAAAAAGATCCCAAGCCATTAAATACATTATAGCTAATTTCTATAGCACCATTAATATTTGATGACTCTGATGATACATCTTTTAGATTAGTAAAATCATTTGTTGCAAAATCAAGACTAGATTTTCCTTGATTATATGAGCTTGAACCTATCAAATTAACTTTAGGTAATAAACCTGCATTACCCATTTTTGATAGATTATTTGCCTTTTCTTTATAATTAGCACTTATCTTAATGTCAAGGTTTTCTTTTATAGCAATTGAGAAAGTTTCTTCTAATGTTAGAGTGTCTTGTGAAAATATAGGATTTACAAGAATTAAAAAGAGAAATGGTAATAACACTCTCTTTAGGATTAAATTATATCTTTTCATATTCTATTTCTTTTATTGCAGGTTCTCTATCTTGTTCATTAAGTTCTTTTCCAGTAAATAGCCATTCTTTTGTGTATCGAATTTTATTAATAATTTTTAAGATAGCTGGTAAAAATATTAATGTTAATAGTGTTGCCATAACTAATCCGTAAGCAATTGCAATTGCCATAGGTATTAAGAATTGAGCTTGTAATTGTTTTTCAAATATTAATGGAGCTAGTCCAGCTATTGTTGTTATGGAAGTTAATATTATAGGTCTAAAGCGCGACATACCTGTTGTTATAAGTGCATCATTAAAAAGCATACCTTTTTTTAAATTACTATTAAATTTACTTATAAAAACAAGTGAGTCATTTACCAGTATACCAATAAGAGCAATCATTCCAAAATAGGAAAACATAGATAATTGAAAATCATGAATAAAATGCCCCCATCCAACTCCTATGAATCCAAATGGTATTAGAATGAAAACAGCTATTGTTTGTAAGAAGCTTCTAAATGTCAATAAGATAATAGTCAGCATTAATATTAGTACTATAGGTCCCGAATACTTTAATGAATTGCCGGTTTCAGCTTGAGATCTAATTTGACCTTCGACTGAATATTTTATTGAGGGATACATTGTTTTAATATTACTGTTTATAAATTCCTCAATTTCTGATGTAATTGTTATTGGGTTATCTATTTTTGGATTTAATAGATCAGCATTGATCTGTACAGACCTTTTTCCGTATAAGTGATCTATACTAATTAAACCTCTTTTAATTTCAATCTCAGTCAGGTCACTCACTAGATAATTATTGTCAGACAACTTTATTCTCATATTTTCTAAATCATATATTGAGTTTCTGTCCTCTTTAGAATATCTAATCCAAATTTTGACTTCATCGGTTCCAATTTGTAATCTCTGAGATTCTAATCCATAAAATCCTTTTCTGATTTCATTTAGTATATCAGATGTAGATAGACCCATTTGGTAGGCTTTATTCTTTAAAGTCAATTGAATCTCTTTAAGGCCTTTTTGGTCACTACTTTGTATGTTTTTAAGAATATCTAGACTTTCCATTTTGTCTTTTAATGCACCAACAGCATTATTTAATTCATTATTATCATCTGAAAATAGGGCAATCTCTATTGGTTTTCCAAAAGGACCTGTTACTGCAAATGAAAGAGATTCTGTTCCAGGAATCTCTCCAACAGCTTCTTTTAGATATTTTGTAATTTCTGATGTTCCAATATTTCTATCTTCTGATGGAAGTAGAATGATATTTAATGAACCTTTTTCAGAGCTCTGAGTAGTTCCAGGAGACCATTGATCAACTGCCTTAGTATTTCCAATTGATTTTTCAATTCCGATAAATAATGATTTTCCATCATTAAATTCATTGCTCAATTGATCATTTGTCTCTTTAACTTTCTCTTCAATATAATTTATCCATTTTACAGTTTTCCTTTCTGCCGAACCAGCTTCAAATTTTAGATTTATGATTATATTATCACCTTCTATATTTGGGAAAACAGTTGATTTAATTAAGCCTGCACTCATTGCACTAATTGTAACGATGAATAAACAAATTGAGATTAAGATAATCGTAAATGGGTTATTTATAGAAAAGTTTAGTGCTGGCACATAATATTTATGTTTAATTTTATCAAGAATACCAGTGGACTTATCTAAAATTAATTTTATTCTTTTATTTGGATTTATTCCTTTTAATGCTTTTGAATGTGCAATATGAGCAGGTAATATAAACGCTCCCTCTATTAATGAAAATATGAGTGTTCCTATTACAACAAATCCCATTTCAGGAAAAAAATCTCCTAGCATTCCATCTAGCATAAAGAAAAGAGAGAAAGCCACAATTGTTGTTAATATAGCCGAAAAAACAGCAGGAAGAACTTCCATTGTTCCATTAATAGCCGCATTATATGCGTCTTCACCATTTTCGTATCGTTGGTAAATGTTTTCAGCAATAACTATCCCATCATCTACAAGTATTCCAATAACAATTATCATTCCAAATAAAGATATTACATTTAATGTAATTCCAAAAAATGATGCAAGAATAAACATTCCGCCAAATGATATTGGAATAGCAACTGCTACCCATAACGCTAAACTAGGATGTAAAAAGAGAGATAATATAATTAAGACTAGTATAAAACCAATTACACCATTTTTAGTTAGCAAAGCGATTCTTTGCTCAATAATTATTGAATCATCTTTAATTATATCTGCTTGAATGTTTTTATTACTAGCATTAAAACTATCTATATATGCTCTTGTTTTACTTGCGACTATACTAATGTCCTCGTTATTGGTATTAAAGACTTCTATTACAACACCTTTCTTTTTATTAAAAAATTTTCTATTAGCTTCATCTTTCCATATTCTTTTAACATTAGCTACATCTTTAATTTGAACAATTCTATTTTTAATTTTTTTAACAATTATTTTTTCAATTTCATTGTCTTTATATTGCTTATTATTACTTCTGATTTTATAATTTTCTTCACTTGTTTTAATAGTTCCTCCGGTTATGTCAATATTTTCATTTTTAATTGCCTTATCTATTTCATTAAATGTAATATTTAGTCTTTTAAGATCATTTTCTCTTACACTTATCTCAATTTCTTCAATTGGATATCCAGATATTTTAGTTTTTGATATTCCCTCTAAAGCCTTAAGATCATCTTCAATTTCTTCAGCTAAATCTTTAAGTTGACTAAGACTAACTGCGCCGTTTATTGCGAAAGATATTGCAGGATTTAAATTTTCCATTAAAAATATGGAAGGTGATTCCATTTGGTCTGGAAAAGAACTAATTCTATCTATTGCATTTTTAATATCTTGCAGTACATATTGATTATTTGCATCATTATTAATCTCAATTGTGACATTGCTAGAGTTCTCTAATGATTTTGATGTAACTCGCTTTATTCCTGTTATCCCATCTAGATTATCTTCAATTTTAAGGGTAACCATTTGCTCTATCTCTAATGGAGATGCTCCTGGATATACTGCCTGAACAGAAATTAATTTTGATGTTCTTTCAGGGAAAAAAGTTTTTCGTAAATTAGATAAGCCCATTATTCCGAAAACAATAATCAGTAACATAATAACATTTGCAGCTATTGGGTATTTTATAAAATATTTTATAAGATTTCTCATTATTTATTTTGTCTTCTAATATTCATGCCTGTATATGATCCTTTTACTGATTCACTCAGAATTTCATCACCATTATTAATTCCTGTAATAATAGCTTTTTCATCAGTTATTTGAATAATATTTATTTGCTTCTCAATAAGTTTATTATCTTTAATAATATAAATTTTATCATTAGTAAGTAAATTTCTCTTTATTGAATAAGAATTTTCATTTTCTCCAACAATTATATTCCCATAAACATACATGCCGCTGTATAGATTATTGCTTGATGTTTGTATGAAAACACTCATATTTTGAGATGATTCATCTATTGTCTTATTAATTCTTGAAACAGATCCATAATGTATTCCCTCAACTCCATCAGATTCAATAATAACATTTTGTTTTTTCTGTATTAGTAATGTATTTTTAATATTAGTGCTTGATTCAAATTCTAGAACGCTTGGATCTTGAAGCTTTCCTATTTTTTGACCAAAAACTACTATTGTTCCAGGTTTTATATTAACCTGACTAAGTGTTCCATTAAATTCACTAATTATAATATGCTTTCTTAGTTTGTCTTCTATTGTTTTTGATGAGTAATAGGATGTGTAGAACTCTTTGCCTGACAAATAATTTTTAAATTTTGTATTAGTTATTTTTGGTAAGTTAGGAAGAGGTTTGTTGAATTGAATATTATTCATAAAATTTAACCAAGTATCATAAGACTTAGGATAATCAAATTTAATTTCTGAAACCAATCTTGACACTTGATTTAATAAATTACTTTTTTGACTGTTAAGCTTATTTTCAATTTCGTCATATTTTATATAACCTAATGTATCTCCTTTTAAGAAATGTATTCCTGTTTTAAATCTATCTCCTTGAAAAATACCATTTACTTCAGAAATAATATTAACTTCATTCAAAGATTTTAGCTTGCCAGAAATAGGTATTGTTATAGTGTTATTAGATAGTTCAACTATTTCAGTTCTTACTAATTTTTGTGTTTCAGAAAGTTTATTTATAATGTTCTCTTGTTTAAAACTCATTATAAATTTTATAATCAAAAATGCTAATACGATTATTAATAAATTCCTTATAATTTTTCTTTTATTTTCTTTCATTTCTTAATTAATTTTTGAATTGTGATCCATAATTTTTCTCCTTCCAAATTAAGGTCGGATTTAAACCCTTCTAATTTCCAGCTAAGTATTGTTTTTCTGATTCCCCCCATAATAATTGTTGCTAATTGTTCTGCTTCTACATCATTTCTTATCTCATTATTCTTCTGCCCTTCCTTTAATAGATCGATTATTTTTTTTGATCTTTGTTCCATTATCTTAGATACTATTGAAGATAAGATGCTACAATATTGAAAAGAAGTTTCTGAAAATATTATCATTACAAAAGCAGGATTCTTTTCAATATGTTTAAACTTAAATTTAAAAATTTCTTGAATCTTAACTAGTGAGGGTTTTTCAGAGTCTAATATTTTTATTATTTCACTTTTAATTATCTCTCTATGAAATAGGAGAAGGGCTTTTAAGATTTCTGTTTTATCTTTAAAGTGACGATAAATAGCTGGTTCTGAAAAAGACATTTTTTTTGCCAAATTTTTTATTGTAAGATTCTGTATTCCTTTGTTTCCAATTAAATATTTAGAAGCCTCAATTATTTCAACTTGTCTTGTTGTGAAATTCATTTTGTAAAAGTACTAAAAGTTAGTAAACACTAACAAGCATTTTTTTAATAAAATATTTTAATAATTTTAATATTTATTTTCATTACGATGTTTATAATTAAATAAGTTAACTATTGTTTTGGTAGTCAAAATTCTTATTCTTGCAAAATGAAATTACTTGTTATTCTACTTTTTCTTTTTGTTATAGATATTTATTTTTATTTAGGGACAGTTTCAATAGTTAATAAATTTTTAAATAATGAAATTTTTTACAAATTTTTATATTGGTTTTTATCACTTTTGATATATGTTATAATTGTAAATGTTTCAATTAATTATAGTCAATCTACTCCATCAGTTCGTTCTACTAATAATGTGATTTTCACAAGCTTAATTGGTATTTTATTTATTTCTAAATTAATTGGATCTATACCATTATTATTTGATGATATTTTAAGATTGTTTAAGGTTGTTATAAGTCTTTTTAATGCTAATTATAGTATTCATGATGTTAAGCGTTTAGATTTTTTAAAAAAATCTGCGCTTCTTTTTTCAGGTGTATTATTTTCTACTCTGTTAATTGGAATGAAATGGGGTAGATATAATTTTAAAAAGAATTATCAAAATATCTTTATAGAGCATTGGCCAGTGGCTCTTAATAATTATAAAATAATTCATATATCTGATCTTCATTTAGGAAGTTTTAATAATATTGATAAATTTAATGAAGCTATCGAAATGATTAATGCTGAAAATGCTGATTTAGTAGTATTTACAGGTGATTTGGTTAATAATTTTTATGATGAGGCAATTCCTTATATTGATGCCTTAAAAAGAATAAAATCAAAGGATGGTAAAATATCAATTTTAGGTAATCATGATTATTGTGATTATGTAATGCTAAAAAGAGATTCACAAGAATGGAAAACAAATTTTAAAAAATTATTAGAGCTTGAAAAGGAGGTTGGCTTTGATCTGTTGTTAAATGAGTCAAGAGTTATTTCTAAAGGTGAAAATAAATTTAATATTGTAGGTGTTGAAAATTGGGGTGCTGGTAATTTCAATAAAGATGGAGATTTAGCTGCTGCTATGAGTATTGTTGATGATACTCTGCCAACTTTATTGCTATCACACGATCCTTCTCATTGGAGTGAGGTGGTTTTGAAAAGTGATTATAAAATTGATCTACAATTATCTGGACATACTCATGGAATGCAATTTGGTATTGAAATACCAGGCTTTAAATGGAGTCCAGTAAAGTTTCGATATAAGGAGTGGGCTGGATTATATGAAAATGAAGGAAAACAAATATATGTTAATAGAGGTTTAGGTCATTTAGGATATGCTGGTAGGGTAGGTATTATGCCAGATATATCAGTGTTGAATATTATGTCTAAGATTTAGATTGCTGAAGGTAATAACTAATATAAGTAAGATAAAGGAGGGCTGGGATAAAGTTAATTCAAGTGACTTTCTTCATAGTTCTTTCTTAGAGATTTTTTATATTAATCATCCAAAAATTAAACACTTATTTATTTTTGATACTAAAATTAGACTATATGCTCATATTTTCGAACTTAATTTTGGAAAAACAGCAAATTATATTCACAATAAGTTTTTAGGGTTTTTTATTAAATTTTTAAAGTTTGATGTTCTTTATCTTTCAAATTCATTTCTTACTAATATACCTGCATTTTTTTCAAATAGTAAGATTAGTCTTAAGGAATTTCTTTTTGTCCTTCAATATAATTATTCCCTGTTAATTATTCCTGATTTCGTTTTTAAGAATATTACCGTTGATAAGAACGAATTCTCTAAAATTGAAGTTGAAGAAGAAATGATTTTGGAGATAAGCAATAGGTGGTTTTTGCTAGATAATTATATTGCTGATTTAAAAAATAAATATCGAAAAAAAGTAATAAAAATTATTAATTTAACTAATCAATTAGAAGTTAGATCTCTTAATTCTGATGACCTAGTTTTTTATGCTGATAATATTCAAGATTTATTTACTCAGGTTATAAATGAATCAAAATTTACTGGCCCTTTATTTAATACTAATTCTTTATCCGTATTAGTGAAAAAAGATATTTTTAAAGTCTACGGATATTTTCTTAATAATAATATTATTGCTTTTTCATCTGAAATTCATCAAGACAAGACGTTATATTCTTATTATGCTGGATTTGATAAGTCTTTAAATAAAACTTTTCCAATATATGGTAGACTGTTAATCGAAACTATTAATAATGGAATAAATCTTCAAATGAATAAAGTTGTTTTTGGAAGAACTGCTAACGAATTTAAGAGTAATTTTGGAGCAGTACCAATTAGATCTTATATTTATGTTAAATTAAAAAACAGATATTTAAATATCTTTCTTAAACCAATTCTTAAAAGACTTAGAATTAAAAATTGGATAAAAAGAAGTCCTTTTAAAAAATAGTTGAATTTTAACTCATTTTATTAAGAAGATATAATTTTATTTAAAGATACAGCAGAATACAACCCAAACTCAAAAAATTAATTTGAATATCTTAGAATTACTATATTTTATTAAATCTGCATAAGCCGTATAACCTAACTAGAAAAAAAATACTCTTTAGAAATAGATTTATTAAATTTGCAAATTAAAAAATCTAAAAATTAAAGAATGAAGAAAAAAGTATCTATAAGAGCTATTATTTTATTGATTAGCTTTATTGCATTATCTAATACTGTATCATCTCAAAATGTTAAAGTATATGGTTCAATAACTAATGCTTTGAATAACGAGCCGATACCCTTTTCAAACATTATTATTGAAGGAACTACAGTTGGCGCTACATCTGATATAGATGGAAACTATGTGATTTTAAATGTAAATGCTGGAGCTTATAATTTTAAATGTAGTTATATTGGATTTAATACTGAGATTCAATCAGAAATAAAGGTAAGTTCTAACAAAAACCTCAGGCTTGATTTTTTTCTTAGTGAAAATTCAGAAATTCTTGGTGAAGTAAATGTTAAAGGAAATACCTTTAATAAAACAAAAGCTAGCCCTGTAAGTTTACGAACGATTAATGCTTCAGAGATTTCTAAAAGTGCTGGGGGAAATAGAGATATTTCTAAAGTAGTAGCAAATTTGCCTGGAGTGGCTACATCTTCAGGTTTTCGAAATGATATTATTGTTAGAGGAGGTTCACCATCTGAAAACAAATTTTTCTTAGATGGGATTGAAATACCAACTATCAATCATTTTACTACTCAAGGATCATCCGGAGGTCCAGTAGGTATTTTAAATGTTAATTTTATTAGAGAAGTGGATTTTTACACTGGGGCCTTTCCTGCAAACCGAGGTAATGCACTTAGTTCTGTAATGGAACTAAAGCTTATTGAAGGTAATGAAGAAGAAATAAGCGGTTCATTTTCTCTTGGATCCAGCGATGCTGGACTCACATTAAACACGCCGCTATCAAAAAATTCTACACTCTTGTTATCACTTAGAAGATCATACTTACAATTTTTATTCCAAGCATTAAAATTACCTTTTTTACCAACTTATAATGATATGCAGTTTAAATATACTTTTAAGCCAAATAAAAAGAATCAGTTTAACTTTCTTGGAATAGCTACAATTGATGACTTCACTCTTAATACAGATATTAATAAAGGTGAAGAAGATACAATTCAAATTGCACTAAATAATTATTTTTTAAATAATTTAGTTATAAATAAGCAATGGAATTACACCATTGGAGCTACTTGGAGACATTTCTTTGATAACTCCAACCTCTTTTTTGTGATGAGTAGAAATCATCTTAATAATACTGCTTTAAAATACTTAGATTATGCAGATGATAATTCGCAAAAGATTTTAGATTATAAGTCAGAAGAAATTGAAAACAAAACACGATTAGAATATAATTTTAAAAAAAATGATTATTCAATTATAATTGGATCTAATTTAGAAGATGCTTCTTATAAAAATAATACTACTCAGACATTTACTGTTGGTAATAGTGTTGTTACTGGAATTAATAATGTTAATTTACATTTCATAAAATATGGATTTTTCACACAAATTAGTAAAGCATATTTTGAAAATAAACTAACCTCTTCATTTGGCTTAAGAATAGATGGGAATTCATTTACTGACAATGCAAATTCCCCTAATCTTTCTCCAAGATTATCATTGGCTTATAATCTTAATAGTAAAGCAAGTATTAATAGTAATGTTGGAAGATTTCATCAATTACCTTCCTATACCATATTAGGATTTGAAAATAATGGCAATTATCTTAACAAAGATGCTGCATATATTTCTTGTGACCATGCGGTGATAGGAATTGAATATAATCCTACTAGCTATAGTAAAATCACATTAGAGTCATTTTATAAGAGCTATAATAATTATCCCTTTTCAATACTTGATAGTATATCACTGGCAAATTTAGGAGATGACTTTGGTGTAATTGGTAACGAGGATATATCATCTATATCAAAAGGTAATAGTTATGGAATAGAACTTTTAGCACAACAAAAAATGAGTTCAAGTATTTACGGAATACTATCAGTAACATATTATCGCAGTAGATTTGAAGATAAAGAAGGACAACTGATTTCATCTAAATGGGATAATAGATTTATACTAAATATGACAGCTGGTAAAAAGTTTAAGAATAATATTGAGCTAGGAATTAAGTATCGTTATTCAGGTGGATCACCCTACACACCTATAGATTTAATTAATTCAAGTGATAAAAGTATTTGGGATATTAATCAAAGAGGTGTGCTAGATTATAATTTATTAAACACCCAACGCTTAAGCAGCCAGCATGGAATTGACATTAGAATTGATAAGAAATGGTTCTTTAAATCTTGGACTTTAAATGCTTATATCGATATTGAAAACATTTTAAATGCAAAAAATCAGTTGCCATCTGAATATGGAATAGATCCAAATTTAGGTCCTTTAGTAGAGGGTACTGGTGAGAATTCAGATAGCTACCCCTTATATGAAATCATTAATAGTTCTGGAACACGTTTGCCTAGTATTGGGCTATTAATAGAGTTTTAATAATAACTTCGAATTCTATTATTTAAGTTTTTTTAATGCTGGATTGATATATTCTTGCAGTTCTTTAGATTGAATGTCAATATTCTGTATAATAAATTTATAATCTAATTCTAAATTATCGTTGTATCCCAAAAATCTTGGTGTTTGTTTTTGTGTGCAAAATCTTAGAAAGCGTATTTCTAAATTATTTATGTTATTTGTGACAATAGAATCAAGTTTTTTAGTGTATTTAGTGAATAATTTAAGCTTCGTTAAAGGATTATTGTCATACTCTATTAGCATCAGTTTAGCTACAGTTTTGTATGCAGAGATAGTTGAATTATCTTTATATTTCTCACATGTATTTAGTAATTGGATAATTCTTGCTTCACTCTGAATTGTTTCTAAGTATTCTTTTCTTATCGTATCTAGATTATTTGTCTGAGCTTTACAAGTGAATACAAATACTAATAATATGATAATATTAGTTAACTTCATATTTTTTTCAAATGATAACTTAACATTGATGATAATAATATAATAAATTTTCTAGGATTAGAAATTCTAGTCCGTTTTTCTAAAATTTTATTAGCAGGTATTCTTTTTATCTTTTTGAATAAATTATAATAATATTTATAAGCTAAGTAAACGCCTCCTTTTGATGTGTTTGGTAACATCGTTATCCCTTTTAAACCTTCGGTAAATTCATTTTCAATTTCATTTTCAATTTTCAGCTTGTCTGTATCATTGAAATTTGACATATTAACTTCTGGAAAATAAGTTCTTCCTAGTTCATTGAAGTCATCATTTACGTCTCTTAAAAAATTTATTTTTTGAAAAGCTGATCCAAGTTTCATTGCATATGGCTTAAGCTTCTTGTATTGGTTTTTATCTCCTTTAACAAAAATGGTTAAACACATTAACCCAACTACTTCTGCCGATCCTAATATATATTTTTTGTAAGTATTTTCATCGTAATGCTGTTCCTCTAAGTCCATTTCCATGCTATCTAGAAATAACTCTATTAATGAGTGATCAATTTTAAATTTATTAACTACTTCTTGAAAACTATTAATAATTGGATTTAAACTTATTTTATTCTTGATCCCTAAATAAGTATCACTTTTATATTTCTTGAATAGTTCTTTTTTATTGTAATTATGAAATGAATCCACAATTTCATCTGCAAATCTAACAAAACCGTAAATTCCATAAATTGGATTGTGTAAGCTTTTGTCTAATATTTTAATTCCTAATGAAAAACTTGTACTGTAAGATTTGGTAGTTATTTCACTGCAATCATTCGAGACTTTATCGAAAATAGCTTTCATTTATTTATTTGTTTTAATAATTTGTTCTGCTACTAATTTTCCTGAAATTATTGAAGGTGGAACTCCAGGTCCTGGAACTGTTAATTGTCCACAATAAAAAAGATTTTCAACCTTCTTGTTTTTAATTTTTGGTTTTAGGTTTGCTGTTTGTAATAATGTATTTGCTAAACCATATGCATTTCCTTTGTATGCGAAATAATCTTCTTCAAAATTCTTTATGCAATAGCTTTTCTTGTATTCAATATTGGATGTTATGTCTTGTTTACAGTAATTTTCAAGTCTTTTAAGAATAATTTGGAAATACTTTTCACGAAGCTCTTCGGTATCTTCAAGCCCTGCAGAAATTGGCATTAATATGAAAAGGTTTTCTTTCCCCTTAGGTGCTAAATTTTCTTCTGATTTAGCAGGACAACATGTATAAAAAAGAGGTTTTTCAGGCCAAACTTTGGTGTCATAAATTTCTTGTGAGAGTTTTTCCATGTCCTCATCAAAAAACAATGTATGATGTTCAAGATTATTTAATTTTTTGTTTACTCCAAGATAAAATAAAAGTGCTGATGGTGAAAATTCTCTTTTCTTCCAATATGAAGAATTATAGTTTCTGTATTTTTTATCAATTAATTTTGATTCAATGTGCACGTAATCTGCTGCACCAACGACAAAGTCAGTTCGTATCTCTTGTTTTTCAGTTGTAATAGATTTTACTATTTTGTTAGATATATTGATTTTAATTACTTGCTCTTCTAGTAAAAATTTAACTCCATAATTTTTACATATTTCTGCCATACTCTCAATGACTTTAGCAAAGCCTCCCATTGGATAAAAAGTACCTTGTTTAAGACCAGAATATGCCATAAGACTGTATAGAGCCGGAGCGCTCTCTGCTGATGTTCCTAAAAATAGAACTGGAAACTCAAGTAAGCTGATCAATTTAGGGTCTTTAAAATGTCTTTTAATATGTTTTCTGTAAGAAGTAAGTAATTGCAATTTATTTGCATTAAATAACACATCTTTTTTTAGTAATTCAGTAATAGAAAGCCCGGGAGAATTATATAAAAATCTAAGACCTATACTATATTTTTTTTCTGCATCTTCCATGAAATTGTTTAATTTCCTCGCGCCGTTTACTTCATATTTATCAAATAAATCACATATTTCACTCCAATTAGCAGGAAGGGCCATATCTGAATTATCAAATACAACTTTAAAGCCAGGATTTAATTTTATTAGTTCATAAAAATCCTTTGTTTTGTAATTAAAACTATTAAAGAAATTATCAAAAATTTCTGGCATCCAATACCAGCTTGGACCCATATCAAATGTGTATCCCTTAGCCTTAAAGTTTCTAGCACGGCCCCCAATTTCCTTATTTTTTTCTATAATAGTAACATCAAAACCTTCTTTTGAAAGATACGCTGCTGAGCTCAAACCAGCAAAGCCACTACCTATTACTATAACTTTTTTCAAAATTTATTTGGAATTAATTTTTTTGCAAATTTATATAAATTTTTTGTTATTGTCTAGTTAAGAATGTATAGATGTTTTAATATTATTCTATACAATTTTTGTACTTTTGTTAAAATTTTTTTATGGGACAGTATAGTATTGATCAATTTTCAAGCATTACAGGTATAACAAAATTTGTTTTAAGAACCTGGGAGAATCGTTATGATTATTTAAAAGCAAATAGATCTGAAACAAATATCAGGATCTATACTGACGATATGATTGTTAGAGCTTTAAATACTAATTATTTATTGGAAAATGGATATAAGATTTCTAAGATTTCTAGGATTTCTAAGATTGATTTATTTAAAATAGTTGATGAGATAAAAGTTAAGCAGACAAAAGGAAGGGAAAGCTATTACATTAGTCAAATAATTATCTCAACATTAGAATTTAGCACATCTAAATTTAATAAATTGTTTGAAGATGGTGTTTCAGATTTTGGCATTCTTGATTTTTATAAAAAAGTCATTCTAATTACCTTAGATAGGATAGGTATTCTTTGGTTAACTAACAGGATGGCTCCTTCTCAAGAACATTTTCTTTCTGAAAACATTAAACAAAAGTTAATTGTTGCTAGTGATATTTATTTTAAAAAAGAGAATACTAGAGACACATGGTTATTGTTTCTGCCTGAAAATGAGTTTCATGAAATAGGTCTTCTATTTGCTAGGTTTTTATTAGTAAAAAATGGATTTAACGTTATTTATCTTGGTTCAAACCTTCCTTATGGGTCATTAAATCAAGTAGATGATAAAATAAAAATTAATAATACTCTAATGTTTGCAGTCTCAAACTCGTCAATAATTAACATTAATTCTACAGTTGAATATCTTGAATCTAATTTTCAATCTGCAAATAAATATATTATATCATCAGAGATGACTTCTAAGATGATTGTCAAAAAAAGCAGTGTAAATATTTTTACTGATGTAAATAGTTTTATTAACCTTATATCTAAATAATTACATGTATTATCAAATTAAAAAAGAGCAAGTTATAAATTGTAAGATTGATAAATTATGGGAATTTGTTACTTCCCCAAAGAATTTAGAGCTTATTACCCCAAAAGAAATGAAATTTGAGGTGAAATCAGGTAATCAGAATGAGAAAATTTATTCGGGCATGATTATTACTTACAAAGTTTCACCAGTATTAAATTTTAAAATGGATTGGGTTTCTGAAATTACTCAAGTCAAAAAAAATCATTTATTTGTTGATGAACAAAGGCTCGGTCCTTACAAGCTATGGCATCATCAGCATATTTTTGAGGATAATGGTGATTTTGTGGTTATGAAAGATATTATCACTTACATTCCTCCATTTGGATTTATTGGAGATATTGTGAATTATTTTTTTATAAAGAAAAAACTAAAATATGTTTTTGATTATAGGTTTAATTTAATGGAAAAGATGTTTAACATTTAATTTAGTTATGAAGGAGATAGTCATTATTACTGGTGCAAGCGGAAATCTAGCTAAATCTGTTGCTAAAAAATTAGAAATTGATGGTTTTAAAGTTTTTTTTTACTCTTCTAACTTAAATATAATAAATAATAAAAATATTTTTTATTGGGATGTTGGAAGTGGCGTTTTTGATAAAGCTCCTTTGGCCAATTGTTCTCATATAGTTCATCTTTCTGGATATGGTGTAATTAATAAATGGACAGAAGAAAATAAAAAAAAGATGTATGTTAGTAGAGTTGATGCTGCTAATTTACTTTTTAATTATTGTAAAGAAAAAAAAATTAATATTAAAACTTTTGTTAGCGCTTCTGCTATAGGTTATTATGGTTTTGATTCCATTGGAATTAAAGTTGAATCTGACTTGCCTGCTAATGATTGGCTTGCAAAATTAGCAATTGACTGGGAGAAATCTGCTAACGATTTTACGACAATTAATACCCGAGTTATTAAATTAAGAATTTCTTTGATCTTTACTAAATCATCAGGCTTTCTAAAGCCTATTCTTTTGTCAATGAAATTTGGAGTTGCTCCTATTTTGGGCAAGAGAGTTCAATCTTTTGAGTGGATACACTTAGATGATTTGTCAAGTTTTATTCTTTTTTCATTGAAAAATAAAAATGTTAATGGTGCTTACAATCTTGCTACTGAAAGCAAAACTAATCAAGCAGAATTTCTAAATGTTATTAAAAATAAATATTTTAGATATTCTCTTCTTATAAAGATACCTACTTTTGTTCTAAGATTGTTGCTTGGTCAAAGAAGAAAAATATTATCAACTGATATAGCAGTATCTGTAAAAAAACTTATGTCAACAGGCTTTAAATTCCAGTATCCAAATGTTGGTATTGCTATTGATAAAGAATTAAAAGAAAAAAACTAAATTTTATGATTATACTTAATTATATCGCAATAACACTATTAACTTTTTTAGTGATGGAATGTATTACTTGGTTCACTCATAAATATGTAATGCATGGATTTCTTTGGGTATTACATAAGGATCATCATCAACCCAGATATAATAGTATTTTTGAAAAGAATGATACTTTTTTTTTAGTTTTTGCTATTCCTAGTATAATGCTTTTTTATTATGGTTCATTCCCAGCTTTAAATAACTTATTCTTTATAGGTTTAGGTATTTTGTTTTACGGCTTAGCTTACTTTCTTGTACATGATATATTTATTCATCAAAGATTTAAATGGTTTAAAAAAACTA
Source organism: uncultured Flavobacteriales bacterium (assembly GCA_905181635.1). GTDB lineage: Bacteria > Bacteroidota > Bacteroidia > Flavobacteriales > BACL11 > UWMA-0277. Next base: position 36,615 of record CAJIYM010000004.1, on the reverse strand, counting down.
AATCGCAGTATTTGCTTGCATTAAGAAAAGGCCATAAGGTGCACCATAAGTATTTAGATAAGTATGATGGAGAAAGTTTTGGTATGCTTATTGTACCTTTTAAATACTTTAGAGAACAATATAATAGAAAATGAAGCAATACTTGTATCTACTCATAAATGTTGGCTGTATAATTATTCCTTTTATTTTTAGTTTTTTACTCAAACATAAATTTTATAAGCAATGGAGATATTTTATTCCTGCAAATATCATTATAGCTATTTTATTTATTATTTGGGATCATATATTTGTTGAAATTGGAGTGTGGGGTTTTAGATCAGATTATCTAACTGGATTATTTTTAACTCAGAATATTCCAATTGAAGAAGGTTTGTTTTTTTTCTGTATTCCTTATGCTTGTGTTTTTACATATTTTGTTATTAGAGAGTATTTTCCTAACATAAATAAATTATATAAATCAAGAATTATTACTTCTTTCTTAATTATTTTATCATCAATATTATTTATATATAATTTTGAGAAAATGTATACTTCTTACACTTTTGGATTATTATCAATGGCACTTTTATTTTGTTTATATAGAAAGATTAATATTAATACAATTACAATCTCATTCATTAGCATTTTACCTTTTATGGTCATAAGTAATGGGCTACTTACTGGTATGTGGATTGAAAATGAAGTGGTATGGTACAATGACTTAGAGAACTTAGGGTACAGGATATTTACAATACCTATTGAAGATTTTTTTTATGGTTACTTAATGATATTGTTGAATGTGTTGCTTTATGAGACATTTAAAAATTTCAATTATTCAAACTTTATTAAAAGTTAATTCTTGAAATATTTATTTAGTTCTGATCTAACCTTACTTACTTTGGGTGAGATAACTATTTCGCAGTATGGCTGAGATGAATTTTCTTTAAAATAGTTTTGATGTAACTCCTCAGCGTAGTAAAAATTGGAAAATTCTTTTATTTCTGTAATAATTTTACCGTCATATTTTTCTTCGTTAATTTTATTTTTGACTGTATTAATTATATTTTCTTCATCATCATTATTATAAAGTATTATTGATCTGTAATGTGCTCCATGATCATTGCCCTGTCTATTTAAGGTTGTGGGGTCATGGTAGTAAAAGAAGATCTCAACTAGTTCGTTTAATTTTATTATGTTTTCATCATATGATATTTTACAAACTTCAGCATGACTAGTTAAGCCTTTTGATACTTCTTTGTAAGATGGATTTTTAATCTTGCCTCCTGAATATCCGCTTGCTACAATTTCAACGCCTTTAACTTGTTCAAATACAGCTTCGGTGCACCAGAAACATCCTCCTCCAAAATAGATGTTCTTTATTGATGAAATATTTTCTTTACTTTTTATATCCATGTTAATTGTTACAGTTATTTCGTTTCTTCGGTTTAAAAAATCAAAAGGAGAATTATATACTAAAACTTCAAAATCATTTTCATGATTGTAGTTATATTTTAATAGTATTTTTTTTAGCTCATTTATCTTTCTGTTTTCGACTGAACTATTTGTGTATCCAGAGTACTTAATGCAAGCCTTTAAAGATCCTGGTTCAGTGTAAATGTTTATTTCTTTGTTGACAGGTTTTGGTAAGTTTTCTAAGCTGTATTGTTCAGGCATTAAAAATGCCATTTCGTAATCATTATGGATTTTTATAACTACAGGTGATGTCATACTAATTTTTTCACTGCTTGTGTTATCACCAAAAATAAAAGATGCTACTTTTTTAAACGAATTAGTTCTTTCTTTTTCATTTTTTGGAATATAACTGGCATAAATTGAGCTTTTATATTGCCTAATTTCAATATCCTCTATTTTTTTAATAATTGTATAGTTTTCTTTTTCAACTACAGAGAAGAGGTTTTTTGTAAAAAAAAGTAGCAGTATTATTAGCGTTATTATTGTGAATATTTTCATTTTTTATTTTTTATCTGTTCCCAGATATCATTTGCCAATAATTTGAATGAACCTATGTGCTCCATTTCCCATTGGTTTGGCTCTATGATACTAAGGAATGTAGTGTTTTTGTTTTTGTATAAGTGATATGCTTCACCAGCAATAGGGGTGAAATTATGCTCTGAATTATAGATTAACTCATTCCATTTTAATTTAGTTAACAGCTGTTTGTACTCTGAATTAAGTTCATCAAATTTAGCTTTTAAATGCTTAAATGCAAAGTTATCTTTCTTTAACACTGAACTGTCAAATGCTGGACTACCTAAATCTGTTGGATAATTTTTTTTGTAAGAATCATACTCCTGTAATTGGATATCAAATACTACATTGTCTGGTTTTTTCATCATCATAATTTGTGCAAAATTAATTAATAATTTTGTTTTGTATAGCTTTTTATTAAAAAACTTATACATTTGCACAATATTTAAAATTAAAGTTATGAGCGATTACAGATTAATGAAAAAAAGGAAGGCTGAAAAAATATTAGACAAAATTAAAAATAATTCTCCAAAAATTATTTTTAAAACTAAAACTATGACTGTAACTTTAAAAACTAAAGTGCAGCTTAAAAAATGGTTGGACATGTACCCTACTGCTGAGTATAATTTTATTTCATAATCAAGTAAAACTAAAAAATCAGTTTTGATTCATATTTCAATTGTATTTTTGCTCTCAAATCAAACATAATCAATTAAACCAAACTAAAACCAAACTAAAACCAAACAACAATGAAAAAAATTAAACTAATTATTTGCTCATTTTTCTTAATGATTGCTAATATTAACGCTGCAAACTATACAGTTAATTCTGGTGATTATTATTACTCGCCCCAGTCATTAACCATCAATATTGGAGATACTGTTAATTGGGAAAATGACGGTGGCTATCACAATGTTAATTTTGATATTAGCACTATAACGGGCCTAAGTTTTAATAATCCTTTTTCATTTATTTCTTCCCCGACTGCATCTAGTACAATTTACACTCATGTCTTCACATTAGCAGGTACTTATTCTTATGATTGTTCTGTAGGCTCTCATGCGGTGAACGGAATGGTTGGTACTGTTGTAGTTAATGCCCCTTCAAATACTATTTATGATATTGTCTCAAATTCTCCTGTGCACAATTACTTAAAAATATGTTTAGATACAACTTCACTTGATGCTGTTTTTTCAGATGTAAATCAGGATTTTACATTATTTGCTCCATCTGATGATGCATTTTTAGCTCTTCCTCCAGGTACTGTAACTGCTTTACTAACCGACTTAACACTACTGACAGATATTTTAAAGCATCATGCAGTTCAAGGAACAGCTTTAGCTGGGTCACTTACAAATAATCAAGTTATAACAACATTATTAGGTACAGATGTTTCAGTAACAATTAATTCAGTGGGAGTTTTTATAGACAACGCTCAAGTAACAATTGCAGATATAATTGCTGACAATGGTGTTGTCCATGTCATTAATGCTATTTTATTGCCACCCATGGATTGTAATGCTGTAATTGATGGAACAGCATTAGTTGATTCATGTGGTACTTGCCAGCAAGCTTATCTTTATAATTTTCAAACAAATATTCCTACTTTTGTAGATAATGCTAACATTTTAGTAGCTGGTGTAGATTACGATCCTAGCAGTCAAATGTTGATATTTCCAAATGATCCTATGAACCCATTATGGGTGAGTGATCCTGCGTTTTGTACAAATTCTATTTATGATATAGTTTCAAATTCAACTGATCATACAACACTTAAAGCAGCTGTTGATGCTTGTGGATTAGGTGGTGTTTTGTCAGATCCTGCTGCTACATTAACATTATTTGCTCCGACAGATGCGGCATTTAATGCTTTACCAGCTGGTACAGTAACTGCATTGCTAGCAGATATTCCTTTATTAACCGATATTTTAAAGCACCATGTTGTAGGGGCTAGTGTAATGTCAAGTATGTTATCAAATAATCAAGTAGTTACAACATTACTTGGAACAGATGTCACAGTAACAATTAATTCATCAGGAGTTTATATTGATAATGCTATGGTAACTATAGCTGATATTGTAGCTGACAATGGCGTTGTACATGTTATTGATGCTGTTTTAGTGCCACCAACTACAATTTATGATATAGTTTCAAATTCATCTGCTCATACAACGCTTAAAGCAGCTGTTGATGCTTGTGGATTAGATGGTTTTTTGTCAGACCCTGCTGCTACATTAACACTATTTGCTCCGACAGATGCGGCATTTAATGCTTTACCAGCTGGTACAGTAACTGCATTGCTAGCAGATATTCCTTTATTAACCGATATTTTAAAGCACCATGTTGTAGGGGCTAGTGTAATGTCAAGTATGTTATCAAATAATCAAGTAGTTACAACATTACTTGGAACTGATGTCACAGTAACAATTAATTCAATGGGAGTTTATATTGATAATGCTATGGTAACTGTAGCTGATATTGTAGCTGACAATGGTGTAGTACATGTTATTGATGCTGTCTTAATTCCAACAACAACAGATATTATTGATTACAGTAATCTAGAAAAAACATATTTATACTCTGTCAATATATTAGGAGAGAAAGTAAGTAATAACTTAAAAAACCAAATAACCTTTAATGTATTTAAAGATGGTTCGGTTGAAAAAGTGTTTAACAAATAATAGTTAAATTAATTTTTATAAAGGAGTCTAATGAATAATTAGGCTCCTTCTTATTTAAAAGAGAATTATGAAAAATATTTTATTAGTAGGAGCCAGTAGCAAAGTGTCAATAGATTTAATTGAAAAATATAGTGCTCACTATAATTTTATTAGCTTAAGTCGTAAAGATAATTATTCTGATTATTTAAAATTTGATATTTTAAATACTTTAACTTTTCCTGAAATAGATAATTTAGATGGAATTGTTTATTTTCCTGGAAATATAAATTTAAAACCATTTAAGAGAATAAAAGTTGATGACTTTAATGAAGACTACAATATAAATGTTGTTGGGTTGCTGAATGTTTTAAAGTTTTATGAAAAAAAATTAAATAAAAATTCATCTATCGTAATGTTTAGCTCTATTGCTGCAAAGGTTGGAATGCCATTTCATAGCTCTATAGCAATGTGTAAAGCAGCTATCTTATCATTAAGTAGAACACTAGCCGCGGAATGGTCTCCAAAAATAAGATTAAATACTATTTCACCTTCACTTTTTAATAGTACAATGTCACAAAACTTTTTAAAGGATGAGAGTATGGTTGAACGAATGTCAAATAAACATCCTCTTAATAGAGTTGGATCTGTTTCTGATATTTCTTCAATGGTTAATTTTTTAATTTCTGATGACTCAAGCTGGATAACAGGCCAAGATTTTAGTGTTGACGGGGGTCTGTCAACGATTGTTAAGTGATAAAATTAATATGGAAATATAAGTACCTTTTACTTTCGTTAATATTATTGATGTTTGTCTTATCACTAACTAATATAAGTGGTTTAAAAATTTTTTATGATAGTGAACGAATTATTGAATTGTCGAAGGAGAGTAAGGATATTATTGATAAATCTTTAGATGATAAAAATCTAATTTTGCTAGCTGTTGAATTTAAAGACTCTATCGGTTACCAAGATCTATTAGATTTATCTATTATTTCAAATAATATTTCAAAAGATAAAAATACAGCTTCTGTTAGAAGTATTTTTAATGAGAGGATATTGATCAAAAAAAGTGTTATTCCATTTGCTCTTAAAGTTTTAAAAATTGATAATTTTAAAAATTATAAATCCTCAATAACTAAAATAAGAAAGTACGGAACTAAATATGCAACAAAAGACCTCAGCTCATTTTTATTTATTATTAAATCGAAGAGTCTAGAAACTGATTCGCAAAAAAGATTATACTTAGATAAATTAGCACAAGAATTCTCTAAAGATAAATTAAAGGTATACATTACTGGTCAGACTAAATCTGAAATTTATATGCAGGATAATGTGACTAAAGAGTTGATGTTATTTATTATCTTAAGTAGTGTTTTATGTAGTTTAGTTTTATATTTTTATTTAAATAATTTTAAATTAGTATTAATAAATTTCATATCAGTTTGTATCTCATTAATTCTTTCTTTCACTCTTTCTAATAAATTATTTGGGGGTATTGAATTAGTAATGATTCTTATACCAGCTATAGTTTTTATTATTACTATTTCTGATTTTATGCATCTATTGAATTCTGATAAATTATATAAAAATAAATTTAGATCCTTTAAGTGTCAATTAGAAAAGATAGGCATGCCAGTTTTTATTACTTCCTTAACAACTGCTATAGGTTTTTTGAGTTTTATGTTCTCATCATTAGTCCCTTTGTTTAGGTTCGGTGTAATTACTACTATTACAATTTTTATATCTCTTATTGTAATTGTAGTTTTATATTCATTTATTATCGAATTTAATATCAATAAGAATATTAGAAACAACAAATTTTTAGACGATTTAATATTGTCATTTATTAATATTAAAAAATCTCAGTTTTATATACTATTAGCATCATTTATATTTCTTTCATCTTTAGCCTTTACTAATTTTAGAGTTGATAATTTCCTTACTGATGAGATTAATAAAAAGTCTAATCTATATAAAGATATTAGTTTTTTTGATAAAGAATTTGGTGGTATAAAGCCAGTTACTTTTATTATTAATGAACGATCCATCAAGAGATAATTTAGATTCTCTAGAAAACATAATACTTAGTCATAATTTAGTTATTGATTTTTCTTCAGATTTTTTGTCAAAGAAAATTAGCCAAAACTCAAATAGTAGTCAGTACACAATTAAGGCCAGAATGCAAGATATTGGGTCAAGTAAATCAAAGATTATTTTTGATGATATACTAATGAAATCTAAAGACTTGCAATTAGATTTAGAGATTGCTGGAGTTGGATTTCTCTTTGATAAAATCAGCAATAAAATGACTTTTGAAATTATTTTTGGTTTATTACTTGCAATCATGATAATTGGAATAGTGTTTGTGTCATTAAATAATTTTAATTGGTACTATTTTCCAATTTCCTTAATTCCTAATATTCTTCCATTACTAACTACTATAGGTATTCTATCAGTTTTCGGTTTTTATTTTAGTCTTTCTAATGCATTTATATTAGCTATTGTTTTTGGTTTAATTGTTGATGATTCAATACATATTATTAACGCTTATAGCCTCTCTAGAAATAGGGGTTTAAGTATTGCAGACTCTGTATCGCATTGTCAAAATTACACTTACAAGGCTGTAATTAAAACATCCATAGTAATTATATTTACTTTGTTGCCATTATTATTTTCTGAATTCAAATCTATTAGTCAATTATCAATAATAACTATTTTAGCAGCCATCATAGCCTTAATATTTGATATAATATATCTACCCAAGATGCTAATAAAATATATTAAATAATATGAAATTAGTAGTTGTAAATGATAAGATGCAAGAAAATTTCTTTTATTTTCTTAGCGAAGAAATAGGGAAAAATTTTCATCCAGATTTTAAGCCTGAGCTTGAGCCTAAGGAAATGTTAGAGTTAGGTATATTTGGGGGAAAATATATGAACGATTGCTACAATGAATTCCCTGATAATTGGTTTGAGAATGCTGTCTTATCAAAGCATAAAAAAGATTCTAATCTTAATTTCTTTAAAATTGATGCTTCTATGCCATTATCGCATTGGAAGAATAAGGGTTGGATTTATGACGATGACCCTAGAGGATGGTTTCAGTGGTATTGCAGGTATTTTATGGGAAGAAGGTTGCGTGATGAGGATATTCGTCAAATTAAGAGATGGAAATCAATCGTAAGGCATTTAGGTGCAATAAAGAAAAATTGTAAAAAAGGAGATTTATCTTGTAGAAAAAAACAAAGACAAGCCTTATTGCATTGGGCTTATGATACAAGAAATGTTTAATCAATTCTCTGAATTATTTTAATTAATTATTATTTCACATGCATTATACAAAATTAGAAATTAAGGATTTAAACAGAATTAAAAGACTAAGGTTAATGAATTCTATTACTGGAATTAAATCTGCTAATTTGATTGGTACTTTAAGTGAAAGTGGCAACACAAACTTAGCTATATTCAGCTCGGTTGTACATTTAGGAAGTGATCCTGCACTAATTGGTTTTGTAATGCGTCCAAATAATAATGTGAAACGAGATACCTTAAACAACATATTAGAAACTAAACATTTCACTATTAATCATGTGAATTCTAATTTTGTTGAAAAGGCACATTATACTTCCCTTAATTTTAATGAAGACCAATCGGAGTTTGATTATTGTAATTTAGAAAGTTTTTATATTGATAATTACTCCCCTCCTTTTGTAAAGGAAAGTAAAGTGAAAATAGGTCTTAAGTTACATGAAATAATTCCAATTAAAAGTAACGGCTGTAAATTTATTATTGGAGAGGTAGAGCATGTTTTATTAGATGATGGTATTAATTTTATAGCAGAAGGATCAATTGATTTGGAGGATAGTAATTCAGTAGGTGTTGGCGGCTTAAATTCTTACTATACTATGAACAAGATAGCTGAATTACCTTTTCCAAGATTAAGCACTACACCTGCTTCAGAAATGAATAAATTTTGGAAAAGAAAAATTTAATAATTACAAATTAACCTAATTTGCTTTTAATATTTTAAGGATTTTGTTAAATAAGAATTATTAGTTATAGTTAGATGAATTTCTATTTACTTGTCTATTTTTTATTGAGTTAGAGTACTTGTATTAATTTATTAAGTACATTCGTGTTATGAAAAAATTACTTTTTACATTACTTTGGTTACCATTACTTGGGCTCGGTCAAACCATTCTTTTAGAGGAAGATTTTGAAGGACTTACTTTTCCCTCAGGTTGGACACAAACTACAAATTCTTTAGATGGAGGTTGGTTATTGGGTACTAACACTTTGTTGCAAAGCCAATATTGGAGTATAGGAGCGCATGGTAGATTTATTGCTACCAATGATGATGAATGTGATTGTGATAAAACGATTGATTATCTTATTATGCCACCTTTCGATTTAACTACCCTGACATCTGCTGTACTTCAATTTCAAAGTTATTTTGATGCAGGATCATTAAATGGGGGTACAGAAGTAGCTACATTAGAATATTCACTGGATAATGGTGTTTCATGGAATTTACTTCAAACAATTATTGGTACTGATGATGGCTTATGGGATACTCAAACAATAAGTCTAAACTCACTAGTAGGAAATGTAAATGTTTTATTAGCGTTTCATTATTTTGATGACAATAATTGGTTGTTTGGCTGGGGGATTGATGATGTATTAGTATTTGAATTAGAGGGTACTGATTTGGAGCTTAGCTCACATACAATTAACTCTACTATTGATATTCAAACCCCATATGTAATTGAAGGTACTGTTACAAACACAGGTTTAAATATCATTCAGTCCTTCGATGCTTCTTGGACTATCGGTGCAAATGTTTACACTACCAGTTTTAATTCTTTATCAATTCCTTCTTTGGGTACTTATAATTTTTCTCATCCTGATATCCTTACTTTTAATGCGTCTGGTTTACAGACACTTGAAATTGTTATTAGTAGCGTTAATGGTTTGATTAACGATTTTAATTCAACAAACGATAGTATATCTACCCAAATTGAAGCTGTTGATTACTCAACATTTGGCAATAGGGACTATATTTATTACCATGCTAGTTCTGCTTCGCCTAATTGTCCATTAGTATTAGTTTTTCATGGATACAGTGGTACTGCACAAGGCATTATGGATTACTCTCAATTTAATTCGCTAGCTGAAGAATTTGGATTTGCCGTGTGTTATCCTCAAGGTACACTAGATGGTTCAAATAATACTTTTTTTAATGTTGGTTATGATTTTCAGAACAATCAAACAGTAGATGATGTTGCTTTCATAGAGGATCTGGTAGATTCACTTCAAGCTATGTATTCTCTGAGTGAACAAGATATTTTTAGTACAGGAATGTCAAATGGTGGTGACTTTAGTTATATGTTAGCTTGTCAGGCTTCTGAAACATTTAAGGCTATTGCTCCCGTAGCTGGTATGATTATGCAAGATATTATGGATAATTGTAATCCAGTTAAAGAGGTGTCCATACTTGAAATTCATGGAAATCAAGACAATGTAACATATTGGCAGGGCGACCCCAACAACAATGGAGGTTGGGGAGCGTATCCAAGTATTCCTAATACAATTAGTTTTTTTACAGATATGTTTGGATTAACTGAATTAAATTCAAATGCATTTCCAGACATTGACCCAACAGATGGAAGTTCAGTAAATTCTGATAAACACACAGAATCTGGTTCTTGCACTCAGGTGTGGCTTTATTCGGTAGACGGTGGTGGTCACGATTGGCCTGGAGCTTATGGTAATATGGATGTTTCTGCCAGCCGAGAAGCATGGCTTTTTTTCGAACAGCTTTGTGTAAGTCCTTTATTAATAGAAGAATACAATTTTAGTCAAAACCGACAATTGATTCGTATTGTTGATGTACTTGGGAGGGAAGTGACAATAAATACAATTTTAAGAGATCAATCTCTTTTTTACATCTATGATGATGGATCGGTAGAAAGGAAGGTAATTATTGAATAAATGAAAATCGCTCATTTTTTAGTGTAATATTTCTTAAATAGCATCATACCCTCACAATATATTAGATACATATAATTATTTAATAAATGTATAGATTTATGAATAAAAAATTATACAAAATAAAAAATTTAATTACATGATTTCAATTATTTTTATTAGATTTGCTGAATATTAATTAAAAAAATAAAAAAATGTTATTAAATGTTATTACAGCAATCGCACCAGACAATTATGTGGCTTTCACATTCTTCATAGGTTATATTGCAATGTTAGCAGCATCTGTATTCTTTTTTGTTGAAAGAGGAAGTGTTGACGACAAATGGAAAATGTCTTTACTAGTATCAGCTCTAATTACGGGAATAGCTGCTGTACACTATTATTACATGAGAGACTATTGGTTAGCAACTGAAACTTCTCCAACTTTCTTCAGATATGTAGATTGGATCTTAACGGTTCCATTGATGTGTGTTGAGTTTTACTTACTTACTAAACTGGCTGGAGCTAAGAAAAGTCTATTATGGAAGTTAATTCTTGCTTCAACTTGGATGTTAGTTTGTGGATATATTGGAGAGGCATTCTCAGATGGAACTACTGGTCATTCTGTAACATGGGGAGTACTTTCAACTATTGGTTATTTATACATAGCGTACACTGTATGGTTTGGTGAGGTTGCTCAATTAGCTGAAAAAAGTAATTCTGATGCTATTAAGAAAGGCGTTAAATATTTAGCTTGGTTTGTATTAGTAGGATGGTCAATCTATCCAATTGGATACATGTGTATGGAAGGTGGATGGTTAAGTAGTGTTATGGCACCAGAAAGTGTTGATGTATGGTATAACATTGCTGATGCAATCAACAAAATAGGATTTGGATTAGTGGTTTATTCTATCGCTATAGCTGAATCAAATAAAAAAGTAGCTTAGTTATTTTAATTTAAAGAAATAGGGCAGGAGAAATCCTGCCCTTTTTTTTTTGAATAAATTTACATTCACATATCTCATATTTGTTTATGCTCTTTTTGCAATTTTCACATTAAATGGTGAGATTAGCATGCAGAGTCAAGTTTTAGGTTCTATAATTTTAATTTCTCTTTTTGGTATTCCTCACGGAGCAATTGATAATATTATTTACTTATCATCTAACAAGATCACAAGATTTAGATTTTATTTAATATATTTAGTAACTATAATTATTTACTGTTTGTTCTGGTGGATAACGCCAGTTATATCACTTATTTTCTTTTTATTCTTGTCGTCTTACCATTTTGGTGAATCACAGCTAGTAGATTATCCTTTTGTAAATAAAAAAAGAATTATTTATTTGATTTGGGGATTTGCGTTGCTTTCAACTTTAATTTTTTATAATAATAATGAATTACTGTTACTATCAAATCAGTTTATAGATACTAAAAATTTTAGTCAAGTATTTAATGTTTCAATTTTTAAGTATATTTTTTATTTTAGTAATTTAATAATAATTTATCTGTTATTTTTTGAAAATTATAAATTAAGTATTTCTAATCAGCAGTTAATGAATGAAATATTTCTGTTGATCTTAATTCATATTACTTTTTATTTATTTCCAATAATTATCAGCTTTACATTATACTTTATTTTTCTTCATTCAATTAAAGTTCTAAAACAAGAGTTTGATTACTTGAAATCTTTACAGTCTGATCTAAATATGCTTAATTTTATTAAACTATTATATCCTCATACTTTACTTTCAATTATATTTTTGGTAGTTTTCTTATTATTAATGAACCTTGGGTTTATTAATATATCAGTATTTCTTTTCTCAATAATTGGTATCTCAGTTATAACCTTACCTCACGCAATAATAATGACTAATTTTTATAATAGAAAATAAGCAAATTATTTTTGATTTTGAATACTTAGTTCTTAAAGAGTATTAATTCTTAGGCAAAATCCATCTCTCCCAATAGTGATTAAAATTTGGAATAGATTTGATTAGTGGATTGTTATGATGAGAGCTCTAATAGAAGTGCTATTATTAATGTTGAGATAAAATCACTGCTATTATATAATTAATTTTGGTGTAGGTTTTATTTTCTAACCCTCTTTATGCTGCATCCTACGGCTTTAGTTTCTTTAATGCTAATCGCTAGTTGATTACCGGCGTTCTCTAATGCATCTAATAAATAGTTTTCAGTAACTTCATTAGCTGACTTATAATTATCATCTATAGCTCCTTTGTATACCAATTTTTTCCCTTTGTTAAACAAAAATATGTGTGGAGTTGTTTTGGCTCCAAAGGCATTTGCTATCTCACTATTTTTATCTATTAAATATGGGAAAGTATACCCCATTTCCTTTGAATGATTTTTCATTTTTTCAACTGAATCATCTCCATTTCTTTTAGCTTGATTTGAGTTTATATAAACCATTCCTATTTCACTATCCCTGCATTTTTCTTCAAGTAACTTATACCTATCTTCCCACATTACTACAAAAGGACAAGAGTTGGAAGTAAATACTACTAAAAGACCATTGTTTTTTAGGCTGTTATTAAGTGTTCTGCTCTTTTCATTTGTGTCAAATATTTCTATTTTTTGCATAGGCATTTGTTCCCCAATGTTAATTGTTGGATATTTTTGTGCTAATAATGAAGTATTATTTAATAATAGAGCAATCAGAAGTATTTTATATATTTTCATTTTTTTACTTTTTAAGTATTTTTTATGTTTTTACAATATTACAAAAAGTATCTTAATTTTCAATCAACTGACAGCGTTGTAACTACCAAATTGTATCGGAGATGGAATTTTCAGACTTATTAAGTATATTGAATTTTTATTAATATTATATTTAAATTAATTTCTGTTGTTTAGAACAAAACCAAGTCTTTCTAGAGTCAGAAGTTTTCTCAGATGTTACTATGTTATTTTGTTCAGTATATTTCTTGCCATAAATTTGCAATCTAAATTTGGATGGATTAAAAGGATTTTTAAAATCCTTTAGCTCTGCGCCTCCAGATTTGTAGCTATCCTTCATTACTTTTTGTGTATTGCTTATTAATCTAGTTATTTTATCTTTATTGAGGTTACCCCATTTTTCTTCAGGGTGTATTTTTGATATATATAAGCTTTCAGATTTAATGTAATTACCGACGCCTGGAAAATATTTTTGATCCATAATTAATGAGCAAATCGTTTTTTTGGCTCTAATATTTTCTTCTAAATAATCTAAATGACTTTTTAAACAATATGATTTATTGAGAAGATCATAATCAGGATTAAATTTTTCATTAAATTGATTTTGTGTTATGATCTTCATATTACCAAACTTTCTTACATCTTTAAAATATAGTTCATTATTAGAGTCAAAAACACGAAAGTGACAATGTTTAACCAACTCATTTGACCAACCTCCAGTCATGCCTAAATGGAAATTAAATATTAGATTGTTTCCCAGATCAAGGAATATATTTTTTCCTACTGTAAAAGTTGGTTTGGGTGTTCTAAGTAATTTGCTAATTGTTTTGAAAACAGTAAAGTATTTTTGATCATAATATTCAGAAATAATCTCAAATTCTATTTTTTTACTTGCTGAAAAGAATTCGTTAAAATAATCTGAAGCTATTTTTACTTCTGGTCCTTCTGGCATTTTATCTAAAACTTAAGAATTATTTTAAATTTTTTAATTCAGGATCATCTTTCATATCTTTCTCTTGAGATTTATGAGAGTAGTTTATCATATATATGAGTCCAAATATATATACTGAGAAAATAATAAAACCAACTATAAGCATTCCTGAATTCATGATTTTCTTCTTTGTCTAATAGCAATTGCAAATAATAGAATTGTTCCTGGCCAGTGTGCAGAGTACTGTGCTTCTTCAGGCATATCAAATATGTGGAAACCAATTGAGTATAACATACAAATGAATGCTAAAATTATTGGATAATATATTGCAATAAACTCTTTCATAATTTTTTTACTGGTTAGCTTGCAAATGTATAGATTATTTATTTAAAATCTATACAAAATCATATTTTCTTTAAATTTTATAATTTATGATAGAGTTGTGCTATCATTGACTGGAAAAGAAAAAAGAGAACTATCAAGTTCTCTTTTTTCTAGTAGATAACTCATTCGAAATATCGAACATAAGTTTTACTCCAAAAGACTTAATCGACACTCATCACATAATGACTCTTATTATGAAAAGTTAAACTTAGGTTTTACACCAAGAGATTTTATTCAAGCATACAATTTAATATCGTCAATAAAACCTATTTTTGCAACCCATGTATGAACTACTAAGAACAATTCATTTAATTGCAGTAAGTCCTTGTTTAATTATAGGAGCATATTTAATTTATTTTTCAACTAAGGGCTCTGGAAATCATAAAAATATTGGTTGGGCATATATGATTTTAATGTTTTTTCAAGCAGGGATATCTCTTTTTATGGAGGCAAGAGTGGGACCTCAATTTTTAAATCATTTTGGATGGATCCATCTACTAAGTATTCTGACTATGTACACCGTACCAAAGAGCATCTATTATATAAAGAAGGGTGATATTAAAGGTCATTCAAGATCAATGATTATACTATTTTGGGCCGGTTTAATAATAGCAGGAGGTTTTACACTTGTTCCTGGAAGATATCTATATAATGTCTTTTTTACATAAAAAACGGCTACACTTTATAAAAGTATAACCGTTTTATTGTTTTAGTAGCGGGGACAGGACTCGAACCTGCGACCTTTGGGTTATGAGCCCAACGAGCTACCAACTGCTCCACCCCGCGATTTAGGTTTGCAAACATACTGCTATAAATTAATTTGGCAATCATTCTTTTAAATTTATTTTAGGTACATAAAAAGTTTACTTTTGCCGCCATGGTATCAGTAAATAATTTATCCCTCTATTTCGGAGGTCAGGACATTTTTAGAAACATCTCTTTTATGGTAAATAAGGGTGATAAGATTGGTTTAACGGGTAAAAACGGAGCTGGTAAATCTACCTTACTAAAGGTTTTAGCAAAAGATTTAACTCCTAATAACGGTAATGTTTCTGTCCCAAATGGTATTGTTGTTGGCTTTTTGAGACAGGATTTAGAGTTTGAAGATGGTAGAACTGTACTGGAAGAGGCGCAAACTTCATTTGAATTTCTTAATGATGTTGAGATCAGAATGAATGAAGCAAATAAGCAATTGACTGAGCGTACAGACTATGAAAGTGATTCTTATTTAGATATAATAAATGAATTTAATGTTTTAGAGGAACGATTTAGAATGGCGGGTGGACACGATACTGCAGCTGAAATTAGCCAAGTTTTATCGGGATTAGGGTTTTCACAATATGACTTTGAACGTCAGACAACTGAATTTAGCGGAGGTTGGCGTATGCGAATTGAATTAGCTAAAATTCTTTTAATGAAGCCTGAATTGTTATTGTTGGATGAGCCAACCAATCATTTGGATATTGAATCTATCATGTGGTTGGAAAGGTGGCTAAAAAACTATAGTGGCGCTGTAGTATTAGTTTCGCATGATAGGTTGTTTTTAGATGCCTCAACTAATAGAACTATTGAGGTAGCTTTTTCAAAAATTAATGATTATAAAGCCTCTTATACTAAGTACTTAACTTTACGTGAGGATAGAGTAGAAAAACAGATCCAGGCAAAAAAAAATCAAGATAAATACATTGGGGAAACAAAGATTTTAATTAATAAATTTAGAGCTAAGAAGAATAAAGCTTCTTTTGCTCAATCTTTAATAAAAAAACTGGAAAAGCTTGAGATTATTCAAGTAGAGCAAGAAGATGTTGCCCGTATGCAATTCCGTTTTCCTCCTGCTCCTCACTCAGGGAAAATGAGTTTGGAAGTAAAGAATGCTTCTAAGAATTATGGTGATTTAAATGTGTTAGATAAGATAAATCTTGAAATAGTAAGAGGAGATAAGCTTGCTTTTGTTGGTAAGAATGGTGAAGGGAAATCTACTTTGGCTAAAATGATAGTAAAGGAACTTGATTTTACTGGAGAGATTCAGCTTGGACACCAAGTAAAGATGGGTTATTATGCTCAGAATCAAGCTGAATTTTTAGATGAAAACTTAACAGTTTTAGAAACTATTGAGCAAGCTGCTAGTGAGGATACAGCAGGAAGAGTACGTTCTATTTTAGGTTCATTTTTGTTTAGTAATGATGAAGTGAAAAAAAAAGTTAAAGTGCTTTCCGGAGGTGAACGTGCTAGAGTTGCTCTATGTAAATTATTGCTTGAGCCTTATAACTTGTTAGTAATGGATGAACCAACTAATCATTTGGATATTACTTCGAAAGAACTTTTGAAAAAGGCTTTGAATAATTATGATGGAAGTTTAATTGTTGTTTCGCATGATAGAGAGTTTTTACAAGGACTTACTGAGAAAGTATATGAATTTAAAAATCAGAATATCAAAGAGTATGTTGGGGATATTGATACATTTTTATCTGAAAAGGATTTAGAAAATTTTAAAGAGTTGGAAAGTTCGCAAAAGGAACAGAAGAAAACAAAACAGGACAAAACAGTAGATCAATTATCTTATACTGATCAGAAAAATAAGCAGAAGGAGTTAAAGAAGCTAAAGAATAGGATTAGTAAGTTGGAGAAGCAAATTGAAATTTTGGATAAATCTCAAAAACAAATAGATGCTGACTTAGCTATTCCTGAAAAATTTAGTGAGTTGTCAAAAAAAGATGGTTTTTTTGCAGAATACGAGAAAAATCAGCTAAAACTACAAGAATTGGAAGTTGAATGGGGGCAAGCTGCTGAAAAACTAGACGCTATTAAATAATTTTTATATATAGCAAATAACCATTTGCTATGCTATGCATAGTATTTAGATTTGGATACTTTAATTTTGTCACAGAATTAATTTAAAAAATTAAAATAATGAAAAAAATAGTATTTACAATTGCATTAGGGTTAGGATTACTAACAGCTAATGCGCAAATTCAAGAATTATCAGGGCCAAGAATAGGTGTTACATTTATTTCTTCAGGTACTGCAGCGGATTTTGTACATGAAGGGATTAGTTCTCTTGATAATGAAGCTAATCAAATTGGTAAAACTGGCTCTGCAACGATTACGCAATATGGTTGGCAATGGGAAAGTAGATTTGCTGATGGAGGTGCTGATGTTACGGGTATAGTTGAGTGGATTGCTTTGGTTGGTGGTATGGAACAAGGATTATTTTTGCCTTCAGTATCTTCTATTATTGGTGTGAGAGTTGCTAATGGATTAGAAGTTGGTGCAGGGCCAAACCTTTCATTAACTGGAGTTGGAATGATATTCGCAATAGGTCATAATTTTAAATCTGGGAGTTTAAACTTACCAGTTAATTTAGTTTTTATGCCAGGTAAGTCAACTGTCGGTACAGCTAATGATGGTAAGGACTATACTTATAATTCAGGATTAAGAATATCTCTTATGGTTGGTTTTAATTTGAGTAAATAAACAATAATTTTTCTATGAAAAAAATACTATTTACTTTAATTATTGGATTTGGAATATTATCAGTAGATGCACAAGTTGAAAAATTAGCAGGACCAAGAGTTGGTGTTACTATGATTGCTCCAGGTTCCTTAGCAAGTCTTATTAGGGGTGATTTGTCATTTTTCTCTGGTGAGGTCAGAAAGGAGTGGGCAGGTTCAACAGGAAAATATGGTGCTGCAATTTCACAATATGGTTGGCAATGGGAAAGTAGATTTTCTGATGGTGGTGATATTACAGGAGTAGTTGAATTGATTGCCTTAGTTGGAGGAATGGAAAAAGGACTGTTTTTGCCTTCAGTTTCATCACTGATCGGTGTACGCACTGCAAAAGGAATTGAATTTGCTGCAGGGCCAAATTTATCATTAGGAGGAATTGCTATGGTATTTGGTGCAGGCTATAACTTCAAATTTGGTAAATTAAACGTGCCCGTAAATATTGCATATGTGCCAAGTATGAATAAAACCTATAATCATGATGCCGAATATGATGTGGTTGCTTATGATTATGAATATGATGATGATGGAAACCTTATTGGCGGAGGATATGAAGAAATTGAAATATCTAAAGAATATTCAGTGACGCATCCAACTGGAGCAAGAATTTCAGTAACGGTTGGTTTTAATTTAGGAAAATAAAAACTCTAAAATTATAATTAAGGGCTAGGCATTTGCTTGGCTCTTTTTTCGTTTCTTTGCAAAATGGAGCACAAAGCAGGATATGTAAATATTATAGGAAATCCTAATGTAGGTAAGTCAACGTTAATGAATGCTTTAATAGGGCAGAAACTGTCTATTATAACCAATAAGGCACAAACTACTCGTCATAGAATTTTAGGGATTCTAAATGAAAAAGAGTATCAGATTGTATTTTCGGATACTCCTGGAGTAATAAAACCGGCTTACAAGTTACAAGAAAATATGATGAATTTTGTGCATTCAGCTTTTCAAGATGCAGATGTACTTATTTATATGATTGAGATTGGTGAGCAAGGGCTAAAAGATGAAAAGCTTTTTGAAAGGTTAAAAAAGACTTCTGTACCAATTATTATGTTGTTAAATAAAATTGATTTAGCTGAGCAGGATTTTGTAGCTCAAGAAATTGAAAAGTGGAGTTTAGAATTACCAAATGCTCAATTATTACCTATTTCTGCTTTAAATAATTTTAATCTTGATGTTATAAAGGAAAAGTTGGTCGAAATGTTACCAGTTTCTCCTCCTTATTATGAAAAAGATGCAATTACTGATAAATCTGAACGATTTTTTATCGAAGAAATTATCCGTGAGAAAATCCTTAAACATTACAAAAAGGAAATACCATATTGTGTGCAAATTGAAGTTGAGGAGTTTTTTGAAGAGGAAGAAATTATCAAAATAAGAGCTATAATTTATGTAATGAGAGAGAGTCAAAAAGGAATAATTATTGGTCATCAAGGATTAGGTTTAAAGCGTATTGGTACAGAAGCAAGAAGAGATATTGAAAAAATGCTAGACAAAAAGGTTTTTCTAGCGACTCCAGTAAAAGTAAAAAAGAACTGGAGAAATGATAATCAGCAGTTAAAAAAATTCGGATACGAATAATGAGTAATATTGTAGCAATAGTAGGAAGGCCAAATGTTGGGAAATCCACCATTTTTAATCGTTTTACTGAAAGTAGACAGGCCATAACAGATGAGGTAAGTGGGGTAACACGTGATAGACATTACGGTAAAGCTGATTGGAATGGTCGTGAGTTTTCAGTAATTGATACTGGGGGCTATGTTCATGGAAGTGATGATATCTTTGAGTCTGAAATTAGAAAGCAAGTAGAATTAGCAATTGATGAAGCTAATGTAATTTTGTTTTTAGTTGATGCAAAATCAGGAATTACTGATTTAGATCAAGCAGTAGTTAAGTTGCTTAGGAAGTCAAATAAGAAGCTGGTTCTTGGAGTGAATAAAGTAGATAATAAGCGTTTGTTAGAGGATTCTGTTGAATTTTATAATTTAGGAATCGGAGAGTATGTTCCTTTTTCTTCAATCAGTGGAAGTGGTACAGGTGAGTTGCTTGATGAGTTATTAAAACATTTTGAAGATGATGTTGAGCCGGATGAAGATGATACTCCTAAATTTACAGTGATTGGTAGGCCAAATGTCGGGAAATCATCTTTTATTAATGCCCTTATTGGTAAGGAACAAAATATTGTTACTGATATTGCAGGTACTACTCGTGATTCTTTAAATACAAAGTTCAATAAGTTTGGTTTTGATTTTACTTTGGTAGATACTGCTGGTCTTAGAAAGAAAAAAAATGTTCATGAAAATTTAGAGTTTTACTCTGTTATGCGTTCAGTGCGTGCAATTGAGCATTGTGATGTTTGTATTCATGTAATTGATGCATCTAGAGGTTTTGAGTCTCAAGATCAAAGAATTTTCCATATTGCAGATAGAAATAAAAAAGGAATTGTTATTTTAGTAAATAAGTGGGATTTGCAAGATAAATCTACTGAAACCGCTAAAATGGCTGAAGAGCAGATTAAGGAAAAAATTTCTCCTTTTACTGATGTTCCTGTTGTATTTGTTTCCGCTTTACATAAGCAAAGGTTGTTAAAAGGATTAGAAGCTGCTATACAAGTTCATAAAAATAGATCGCAAAAAATAGCTACTTCAGTGCTTAATGATGTGATGTTACCTTTAATTGAACAACATCCACCACCTGCAACCAAAGGAAAGTATATTAGAATTAAATATTGTATGCAGCTGCCAACAGAAACTCCAACTTTTGTGTTTTTTGCAAACTTACCTCAATATATTAAGGATCCTTACAAACGTTATATTGAGAATCAATTACGTCAAAATTTTAATTTTTCAGGTGTTCCTATTCAAATTTATTTTAGACAAAAATAATCACCCAAATTATTTTAATATTTAGTTACTAGTGAGAAATTAGAGCCTAGAAGGATTGATTAATAATTTTTATTATCTTTAGCAAAAAATATTATTATGAAAAAAATAACAACAATACTACTTTTATCTTTTGTTGGATTGATTGCATTTTCGCAAACTAATTCTGCTATAGTTGGTGAGTGGTACAATGCTGAAAAGGATGCAGTTATTACCCTTTTTGAACAAAATGAGACAGTTTCAGGCAAAATTACATGGATGGAATCTCCAAATGATGATAATGGAAATCCAAAAACTGACCCTTTAAATCCGAATGAAGAATTAAAGTCCCGTTCAAGGATGGGAATGGTAATGATGACTGGATTCACTTTTATTAAAGATAATATTTGGGACGATGGAGAGTTGTATGATCCGAAAAAGGGAAAAATGTATACAGGAATGATGACGTTAAAAGATAATAATACTATAGATTTGAGAGGCTATATTGGTTTTTCATTCATTGGCAGATCATCTACTTGGACTCGTAAGTTAGATTAATAATTAACTTACTATAAGGATAGTGTTATTCTTATAACAATCTCTAAAAAAGGTTATAGTATATTATTTAAATTTCTAAATTGAGTTGTTAGAAAAAGTGCAAATAAAAAAGCCGAGCATTTGCTCGGCTTTTTTATTATGTATAATATTGATTAGTTAATACCAATTAACTCTACTTCAAATACTAGAGTTTCTCCTGGACCAATTAAACCACCTGCTCCTTTATCTCCATAAGCTAATGATGAAGGGATTGTTAGTTTCCATTTATCGCCAACACTCATTAGTTGTAAGGCTTCAATCCAGCCTGGAATAACTTGAGTTACGCCAAATTGTGCAGGCTCCCCTCTATCTACTGAGCTGTCAAATACAGTTCCATCAGTAAGCATACCATGGTAGTGTACAGTAACTTTATCTTCTGCAGTTGGTTTTGCGCCTTCTCCTGTTGTCATTACTTCATATTGCAAACCGCTTTCAGTTGTTATTACTCCATCTTTAGCTCCATTTTCAGCAAGGTATTCTGTTTCTGCTTCTCCTGCTTTAGCACTTTTTTCAGCAGCTAATTTTCCGAAAAAATCTTGCAGTACTTGCATGCTTTCTTCTTCCGAAATATCTAATTCATTTCCTGCAAATACATCTTTAAATGCTTTTGCTACTGCATTTTCATCAATAGTCTCTAGACCTTGCGCCTTAACTCCTGTTGCCACATTTACGCCTAAACTGTAACTTACTTTTTCCATTTCTGTTTCTGGTTTTTTGTTAGTTGCATCATTAGAGCATGAGCTCAAAACAATCGCGAAACCAACGATTAATAATTGTAATGTTTTGTTCATAATAGTTTTTTATAAGATTTGTAAAATATGTTGGCAAAACTACAATTATTGTTCGCTTTTCCTTGAAAATAAGAAGTTCATTTTTCTATATTTGGCTTTTAGAAAATTAAATAATAATAAATGGAAGTATTAAAAACTCCAATAGAAGGTTTGCTAGTAATAAAGCCGAAAATTTTTAACGATGATAGAGGGTATTTCTTTGAAAGCTGGAGTCAAAAATTCTTCACTGAAAATGATTTGGATTTGAATTTTGTTCAGGATAATGAATCTCTTTCAAATAAGGGGGTGTTAAGAGGTTTGCATTTTCAGAATCCTCCTTTTGCGCAAGGTAAACTAGTCCGAGTCATAAGAGGATCTGTATTAGATGTTGTGGTAGATATAAGAAAAGAGTCTTCTACTTATGGTCAGTATTTTTCAATTGTACTTAATGAAGAAAATAAAACTATTTTCTGGATTCCTCCTGGATTTGCTCATGGTTTTATTTCACTAGAAGACAATACAATTTTCTCCTACAAATGTACTGGAGTTTATAATTCAGCATCTGAAGACGCATTAATTTGGAGTGATATAGACTTAAATATTGATTGGAGATGTATAAACCCATTAGTATCTGAAAAAGATTTAGTTGCAGGAAATTTTAAGAATTTTATAAGTCAATTTTAATATGTATACAAAACTCATTTATTTTTTAGGATCATCATTGTTGATCCTTGCTTTTACGCAGCTTTTTATTTATTCAACTGAATTAAAGAATGATGATGAGCTCCATCAGCAACAGTTTAATATTAAATATGGAATTTTTGCAATCTTAAAGCCTCAAGGTTTGAGTTTTGCAGGTGAAGAAATCCCGATTAATTCTCCTGAAATTTGGGAAAGAATCGATAAAGAATTACTTAAAAATACATATTGGCAGTCTAGTACTATGTTGTTTTTTAAAAAAGCAAATAAGTATTTTCCAATTATTGAACCTATTTTGAAAAAGAATAACATTCCTGACGATTTTAAATATTTAGCTTTAATTGAGAGCGGGCTAGATAACGTAGTCTCTCCAGCAGGAGCTGCTGGTTTTTGGCAAATTTTAAAGGGTACGGCTCGTGAGCATGGATTAGAAGTAAATTCAGCTATTGATGAACGCTATAATTTAGAAAAATCTACTCAGATTGCTTGTGAATATTTAAACGACGCCTATATTAAATTTGGGAGTTGGACTATGGCTGCCGCTTCATATAACATGGGAAAAAATGGTGCTCGTAGAAGAATGAAGGAACAAGGTACTAATAATTATTATAATTTGCATCTAAATTCAGAAACAGGTAGATATGTATTTAGAATTATTGCTGTTAAAGATATCATGAAAAACCCTGTAAAATACGGTTTTATATTTAGAGAAAAAGATTTGTATACAATGCCTAACTATAAAACAATTGAGGTTGATTCTACTATTGTTAATTTGAGTGATTTCGCAATATCTAACGGAATAAATTATAAACTATTAAAGCAGTTTAATCCTTGGTTGAGAACTTCTTCTTTGCCGGATAAATCTAGAAAAAAGTATTTTATAAAGATTCCAACTAATTCAGATTTGTTAGTGTTTGAAGATTTGGAAACCCAATTGCTTAAAGATTAGTAGTATGGTAAATCAAAAAGATAAGATATCAATTTATGGTGCACGAGTTCATAATCTAAAAAACATTAATCTTCAAATTCCTAGGAATAAACTAGTCGTTTTTACTGGTAAGAGTGGAAGTGGAAAATCATCATTAGCTTTTGACACCATTCATGCAGAAGGACAAAGAAGGTACTTAGAAACCTTTAATGCTTACGCTCGTCAATTTCTAGGAAATATGGAGCGCCCAGAAGTAGATAAGATTACAGGACTGAGTCCTGTTGTAGCAATTGAGCAGAAAACTACAACCAAGAATCCAAGATCTACAGTAGGTACAATTACTGAAATTTATGATTATTTACGACTGCTCTATGCTAGAGTAGGTACTGCTTATTCTCATAAATCAGGAAAAAAAATGGTGCGCTTTACTGATGAGCAGATTTTAGATTTAATACAATTAGATTTTAAGAATAAATCTATTAATGTTTTGTCTCCTATTGTTCGTTCACGAAAGGGACATTATGCCGAACTTTTTCATCAGTTAGCTAAAAAAGGATATTTAAAAGTAAGAGTTGATGGTGAAATTATTGAAATAACTCCTTCTCTAAAGTTAGATAGATATAAAACACATGATATTGAAGTCGTTATTGATCGCTTAAAAGTAACTGATCCAAACAAAAAACGTCTAATTTCCTCTTTGAGACTAGCAATGGAGGATGGTGATGGTGTAATGATGGTTATTGAAAATTCATCTACAACGCCAAGGTATTTTTCAAGGGCTTTAATGTGCCCTGAAACAGGAATTGCTTATAAAAATCCAGAGCCAAATTCTTTTTCTTTTAATTCTCCAAAAGGTGCATGTAGGGAATGTAATGGATTAGGAAAATTTAAGATTGTTGATGAAGATAAAATATTACCAAATAAATATTTAAGCATTAATAATGGGGGAATCGCTCCTATTTCAAATCGTAAATCAGATTGGATATTAGGTCAAATTGAATTGATTGGAAAGAAGTTTAATTTCACTTTAAATACACCTATTGATAAAATTCCAAAGCAAGGAATTGATGCAATATTATATGGGCTTACTGAAAATCTTAAAGTAAAATTAAAGTCAGCAGGAATTTCTAAGACTTACAAATTACATTTTGGTGGAATTGTTAATTTTATAGATGAGCAATCTAAATTGTCTTCTGTAAAATCTATTGAAAAGTGGGCAGGTAAATACATGTCTGAACACGATTGTAAAAGCTGCAATGGGAGTAGGCTAAATATTGAGTCGTCTCATTTTAAAGTTTCTGATAAAAGCATTAATGAAGTGTCAAACATGGATGTTATTTCTTTTTCTAAGTGGGTACTTACTATTGAAAAATCATTAAATGAGAATGAATTAAAAATTGCAAATCAGATTGTTAAAGAATTAACTAAGCGCCTGCAATTTATTATTGATGTGGGATTATCCTATCTTTCGTTAAATAGAAGTTCAAAAACGTTAAGTGGTGGAGAGGCCCAAAGAATTCGTTTAGCAACTCAAATTGGAACTCAACTAACAAATGTTCTCTATATATTAGATGAACCTAGCATTGGGTTACATCAAAGGGATAATTTAAAATTGATAAATTCTTTAAAAAAATTACGAGATATTGGAAACTCAGTTATTGTTGTTGAGCATGATAAAGATATGATTAAGTCAGCTGATTTTATTGTTGACTTAGGTCCTGGGGCTGGAGTTCATGGAGGACAAGTGGTTTCTGAAGGAGATTATCAAACTATTCTAAATGATAATCATATTACTGCTGAATATTTAAATGGTATTCAAAAAATTGAAGTACCAAAGAACAGAAGGAAAGGGAATGGAAAAAAATTAACCATAACAGGAGCTAGAGGAAATAACTTAAAAAATATTGATATTGAAATTCCTTTGGGTTTGATGTGTTGTGTGACTGGAGTTTCAGGAAGTGGAAAGTCAACTTTAATAAATGGAACTTTATACCCTATTTTAAATAAACATTTTTATAGAGGTGAAAAAGAGCCTTTGCCTTATAAAAGTATTGATGGTTTAGCCCATTTGGATAAGGTTATTGAGGTAGATCAATCCGCTATTGGTCGTACTCCAAGGTCTAATCCAGCTACTTATACTGGTGTTTTTTCTGATATTAGAGCTTTGTTTTCGAATCTTCCAGAATCTAAAGTTAGAGGATATAAAGTTGGACGTTTTTCGTTTAATGTTGTTGGTGGTAGGTGTGAAGGTTGTAGAGGGGGTGGAATGAAAACTATAGAAATGAACTTTTTGCCTGATGTTGAGGTGCATTGTGAAGATTGTAATGGAAAACGCTATAATCGTGAAACTTTAGAAGTTCGCTTTAAAGGAAATTCAATTTCTGATGTATTGGATTTAACCATTAATCAAGCAGTTAAATTTTTTGAGGCTATTCCATCTATTTATAGAAAAATAAAAACCTTGCAAGATGTTGGTCTGGGCTACATTTCTTTAGGTCAATCAGCAACAACTTTAAGTGGAGGGGAAGCACAAAGAATCAAATTAGCATCTGAGCTTTCTAAAAGAAGTACAGGAAACACTTTTTATATTTTGGATGAACCAACTACAGGGCTACATTTTGAAGATGTAAAGATCTTTCTAAAAGTAATTGATACTATAGTAGATAAAGGAAATACAGTATTGATTATTGAACATAATTTAGATGTAATTAAAATGGCAGACCACATTATTGATATAGGTAAAGAAGGTGGGGATAAAGGAGGGCAGGTAATTTGTAATGGAACACCAGAAAGTATCATAAATTGTAAGGATAGTTATACTGCTAAATACCTAAAAAGTGAATTGTAATAAATTTGCTATATTAGTTTCTTAAAATAAATTAAATTGAGTATGAATGCAGATGAAAAAAAAATTAGGAGAGCTTTTAAAGAAAAAAACTGGAATGCTATAAAGTCATCTGATTCATGGCAAATATTTAAAATTATGTCAGAGTTTGTTCAGGGGTTTGAAACTATGTCTAAAATTGGACCTTGTGTCTCGGTATTTGGATCTGCTCGTACAAAGTCAGATAACAAATACTACAAACAAGCTGAAGAAATTGGTTACTTGCTTACACAAAGTGGTTATGGTGTTATTTCTGGAGGGGGGCAAGGTATTATGGAGGCAGCTAACAAAGGTGCATCTAGAGGTGGGGGTAAATCAGTAGGCTTGAACATTGAGCTTCCATTTGAACATTCTTCTAACCCTTACATCGATAATGATAAACTGATTAATTTTGATTATTTCTTTGTTAGAAAAGTGATGTTTGTAAAATATGCACAAGGTTTTATAGTGCTTCCAGGAGGCGTAGGTACTTTAGATGAACTATTCGAAGCCATTACTTTAATACAGACTCAGAAAATAGGAAAGTTCCCAATCGTACTTGTAGGAAAAACCTATTGGATTGGGTTGTTGGCCTGGATAAAAGAAGTTATGTTAGCCAAAGAAAAAAATATAAGTATTGAAGATTTAGATTTAATTAATGTAGTAGATACGCCAGTAGAGGCCGTCAAGATTATCAATGATTTCTACATGAAATATACGCTAAAACCTAATTTCTAGCATATAGGATAGCTTTCTGATTTTTTTCCTATTTTTACAGCAATATAAAAATTACACTAATGATTCAATTTTTTAAAAAAGCGTTCGTTCTTTTTGCTTTAGTATCTTCTGCATTTGTTTATGCCCAAGAGCAGCCATTTAGCCCTAAATTCACATTGGGTTCAGGTTTTTACACACTTACTGGTGATATCCAAAATGAAAATACAGGTTTTTTAAAAGGTATTGCAGGCTTTAATGCAGGAATGAAGTTTGAGCTTACAAGTAATTTAGATTTATCATTATTGATTATTAAAACTGCCTTTTCAGCAGATAATGGTATTGAGAATTTTAAATCTGATATTGACGGATTTGGCTTAAATATAGGATATACAGTTAATCAGATTTTTAAGCAATCTAAGATTAGTCCATTATTATCTGTAGGAGTTCAAAATTTTAATGTAAGAAATGATGGTGAGAATACTAGTGTTATTGCTGTTCCTTTAGGTTTTGGTATGCGAATGAATGTTTCTGATAGATTTCAATTTGATATTGCAATAAATTTTGGAATGGGACTAGGTGATATTGATATGTCAAAAGAAAATCAAGATATGTCGGATGGTTATAAATCATTAAATTTTGCTTTACATTATGATTTGTTTACTCCAAAACCAAAAGAGAATGCTTATTTTGATGATAGCTATTATGAAGATGTTGATTTTATTAAATTGGAATCAGAGGATGAAGATGGTGATTTAGTAGCTGATGTTGATGATTTTTGTCCTAAAACGCCAATTGGTGTTAAAGTTGATGAAAATGGTTGTCCTTTTGATGATGATAAGGATGGGATTGCAAATTATTTAGATCAGCAAAAAAATACGCTTATAGGTTCGATTGTTGATGAAAAGGGAGTTCAATTAACTGATGAAAAATACGAAAGTATGTATTCTGATTATGATGCTGCATCAAGAGAATATGCTAATTTCTATAATGAAAATGAAATTAAGCGTGAAAACTATAAGACTATTGATGCATATTTAATTGCAAAAGCAAATGCATTTAACAAAGCTTACAATGAAGAAAGTTTAGATAATACTGTTGAAAAATTAAAATATAAAATCAAGATTGGAGCTTTCATCGATGGTGTTCCTGCAAACGTTATTAATAAATACTTAAGTTTAGATGACTTAGAAAGTATTCCTCAAGAAGATGGATTGGTGATTTATGCTGTAGGAGCGTACAATTCTTGGGAAGAGGCAAAAGGTAGAGAGTACGATTTAGAAACTAAAGGATTTAATGAAATGACCATCTTAGTTGATAATAATGGAATTTTGTCAAATCATGTAATCCCTGTCCCAGTAATTGATGAAGAAGAGGTTGTTATTTCTAATATTGAGGGAATTGGAGAAGAAAATATGACTAATAAAGATGCTCTTATCTCTTCTAAAAAAACTACATACAGAATTCAGATTGGAGCTTTTGATAAGGAATTATCAGATTTAGTTTTTGAAGGAGTTGATAATGTCGTTTCTTTTTTAGGAAAAGATAATTTAGTTAGATATATGGCTGGTTCGTTTACTGAATATAAAGATGCAATTAACTATCAAGCTCAAATGAAGGTTAGAGGATTTGAAGATGCTTTTATTGTTACATATAAAAATGGGGAGCGTATTAGTTTAAATGTTGCAATTACAACAGAAAAAAACTCTTTAAAAACTGAGATACTTGTTAATGAGGGAATTGAGGAGGAAGTTGTAAAACCAAATATTGAATTTTCAGTAGAAGTTTTGATGTTAAAACCTAATGTTGAGTTTGAAGTTGAAGTTTTGATGACGAAACCAAATATTGATTTTATAGTGCAAATTGTAGTGTCTGAAAATTCTTTAAAATCTGAAGATCTATCTAAAATGAGCCAACTCGGAAATATTGACAAGGAGGCTAAAGGTGAAGAGATGTACCGTTATTTTGCAGGAACATATTCTTCCCTAATTGATGCCAATATACGTTTACAAGAGGCTCAATTAGTTGGCTATCCAGATGCTTTTGTATTTGCAAAGCTAGATGGAAATAGGATTACTCTTGATCAAACAAGATATCCTGAAATTTTCGGAACTTATTCTACAATTGAGGCTGCTAATTTACGTTTAGCTGAAGTTAAGTTAACTGGTTATCAAGATGTTTTTGTTTTTATAAAGCTAGATGGAGATAGGATTACTCTTGAGGAAGCAAAATATTCTAATATTCTTGGAACTTATGCTTCATTGGAAAATGCCAATATTCGTTTAGCTGAGGCAAAATTATCAGGATACAAAGATGCTTTTGTTTTTGCAAAATTTGAGGGTGAGAGAATAACAATTGAAGAAGCAATTGAATTGTTGAAATAATAAAAATAACAAGATAATAAGAAAGCATAGTAATGCAGGCTTTTTATTATAGGTGATTATTATTTAACTTATTATTTTTTTTTTAGTTTTCTTACTTCCTTCATAGACTTCAAATTTACGAAAACTACAATCTAGCTTTCCATTCATTACTCTTATTTTTCGTGAGGGGCGTAGGCCAATAAACTTCATATTTTCAATATCCGAAGAAATAATCCAGATACCACATCCTTCATATTTATGTTTTAAAGTTGTCCCTACTTTTTCGTAAAAATCATTAACTCCTAGCTCTATTCTCTCTCCATATGGAGGGTTAAATATTACAAAGGTTCCTGGGGCTAATTCAGTTTCAAAAAAGTCAGATTTAGTAACTTTTATGTTATCATACATTAAAGCGTTTTCAACATTTCCCCTCGTAATTCGTACTGCCTTTTGAAAATTATCACTTCCCGTAATTTCTCCGTAATAATGAGTTTCTTTTTCTAAAGATATTTCTTTTATCTTTTCCCAAAGTTCTTCATCAAAATCTTTCCAACTTTCAAATCCAAATTTTTCTCTAAAAATATTAGCTGGAATATTGTATGCTATAAGAGCTGCTTCAATTAATAAAGTTCCACTACCACACATTGGATCGTGAAAGTTGGCAATTCTATTCCAATCACTTAATAGGATTAATCCTGCAGCTAAAACTTCATTCATTGGAGCTATTACAGCATCTGATTTATATCCTCTTTTATGTAAGGAATCCCCAGAACTATCCAGTGAAACAGTACAGGTGTGCTTTGCAATATGTAAGTTGATGCTTACATCTGGCATTTCAGAATCAACATTGGGACGTTTGTCAAATTTCTTTCTAAAAGTATCAGCAATAGCATCCTTCATTACTAGTGAAGCATACTTACTATGAGTAAAAACCTCAGAATGAGTAGTAGCATGAGTAGCGAATGTAGATTCTAAATCAAAAATATCAGTCCATTCAATTTCACATAATTTACGGTACAATTCTTTTTCATCATGTGCCTGAAAGTGTGCAATAGGTTTTAATATTCGTAATGCAGTCCTTAAGTTGAGGTTCGCTTTATACATAAACCCTTTATCTCCTTTAAAGCTTACAGCTCTATTTATGGTTTGGATGTTCTGTGCACCTAATTTTCTAAGCTCTTCAGCTAGTACTTCTTCTAAGCCAAACATAGTTTTGGCTAGCATATAAAAATTTTCATCTTTCATTCTGCAAAGGTAATGCTTATTAGCTTAAAGATTTCCTTAGATTTGTTCAAATTAATTTCGCTTATGAATATTGCAAATCTTGATTGGATTATAATAATTTCTTTTTTATCCATTACTTTATTAATTGGGTTAATTTTTTCTAGAAAATCAGGAGAAAATTCATCTGAATTTTTTCTTTCTGGTAGAAATATGCCTTGGTGGTTATTAGGAATTTCTATGGTTGCAACTACTTTTTCAACTGATACACCTAACTTAGTAACAGATATTGTTAGAAATAATGGTGTTGCAGGCAATTGGGTGTGGTGGGTGTTTTTGCTTACAGGCTTATTAACCGTTTTTGTATATGCTAAACTATGGAGAAAATCAAATGTAAATACTGATATTGAATTTTATGCAATGCGTTATTCTGGTAAGCCTGCAAAATTCTTAAGAGGTTTTAGAGCATTATATTTAGGTGTTATATTTAATGTGCTTGCTATGGGGGGGATCTCATTAGCTGCTATTAAAATTGGGCAAGTTATGTTAGGGCTTACTGCTTTTGAAACAATTGGGATTGCAGGTTTAATTACAGTTGTGTTCAGTACATTGGGAGGTTTTAAGGGTGTAGTTTATACTGATTTTATTCTCTTTTTTGTGGCCATGGCAGGCTCAATTGGTGCAGCTTATTATTTAGTAAATATTCCTGAAATTGGTGGGATACAAGCCTTAATTACTCATCCTAATGTAGTTGATAAAATTTCTATGCTTCCTGACTTTAGTAATACGGAACAACTTATTATGTTGCTAATTATTCCCCTCGCCGTACAGTGGTGGTCTGCTTGGTATCCTGGTGCAGAACCAGGCGGCGGTGGCTATATTGCACAAAGGATGTTAGCTGCTAAGAATGAAAATCATGCAATTAGTGCAACTTTATTTTTTAATATTATGCATTATGCTTTTCGTCCTTGGCCTTGGATTTTGATTGCATTGGCATCATTAGTTGTTTTCCCTGATATTTTAAGTATTCAAGAGGCATTTCCGTCTGTGAGTGATGATAAGTTGGGTCATGATTTAGCTTATTCGGCTATGCTAACTAAGTTGCCACCTGGATTGTTGGGCTTGGTTTTGGCTTCTCTAATTGCCGCTTACATGTCTACCATTTCTACCCATCTAAATTGGGGCGCTTCTTATATTGTAAACGATTTTTATTTACAACAAATTAATCCTAATGCTAGTGAGCAGCAAAAGGTAAATGTTGGTCGTTTGTCTACTGTTATTTTGTTTTTAGCTTCTGCTGCTTTGGCTTTGTTATTAACCAATGCATTACAATTATTTGATTTTATTTTGATGTTTGGTGCGGGAACAGGACTTATTTTTATCCTTAGGTGGTTTTGGTGGAGAATAAATGCCTGGAGTGAAATCTCAGCTATTTTTGTTTCTGGAATAGTTTCTGTATTATTCAATATGGAAATTATATCTTCTATTCTATTTGGTGAAACTGTACTAATGCCTGAGTATATGAAATTCCCAATGGTAGTACTCATTACTACTTTTTTTTGGCTTGTGGTAACTTTTGCTACTCCAGCTGAGGATAAAGAAGTATTGCTTAGTTTTTATAAAAAAACAGTTCCTGGAGGGCCAGGTTGGAAGGCTGTAGTAGGGCATGAACAAATTAAAAGTGAAGGTTGGTCAGTTCCTTCAGGGATTTTAGCTATGTTATTGGCTTTAGCTATGATTTACTGTTTGCTTTTTGCAACTGGATATTTTATTTATGGTAATTTAGAATTAGGAATACTACTTATAGTAATTGCTTTAATTGCTGCTTATTTATTATCAAAATTATGGAAGAAAATCAGGGTTGATATTTCATAATTCATATTATAAAATCATAAAATTTTTCTTATTTACTAATTTCTATTATATCCTTTATTAAATAAAAACTGAATTAAGAGCCCCCTCTTTTTTTAACATTTGTTTATATTAAAATATATTTTTCTAAGCTGGTTTTTTTTATAATACAATTTTTATTTAACTATACAAAAAATAAAATTCAACTTCTAATTACCTACTTTATTCTTATTTTTGCGGATGGAAAATTTTAAAGTATTAGGAGTGAAACCTAATTTTATTAAGGGATTAAATGATTTAGGAATAGTAATTCCAACAGAAATTCAACAGCAAGTTATTCCTTTGTTATTAGATGGAAACACTGATTTGGTTGGACAAGCCCAAACAGGAACAGGAAAAACTGCAGCTTTTGGCTTACCACTTTTGCATAAAATTGACCATAAGAAGGATTATGTACAAGGTTTAATATTGTGTCCTACTCGTGAACTAGGACAGCAAGTTGCTAAGCAATTGTTTAGATATACAAAATACTCCGATAAAATTTTTACAGAGTCAGTTTATGGTGGAGAAAAAATTGATAAACAAATAGCAAACTTAAAAAGAACTACGCATATTGTAGTGGCAACTCCTGGTCGATTGATTGATTTGGTGAATCGTAAAGCAGTTGACTTAAGTAGAGTTAAAACGGTTATTTTGGATGAAGCAGATGAAATGCTAAGTATGGGGTTCAAAAAAGAATTAGATGAGATACTGTGTTTTCTTCCTGAAGCACAAAGTAAATGGTTGTTTTCAGCTACTATGCCGCAAGGGATTAAGCAAATTGTAAATGAACACATGAGTAATTCTGCTCATAGAATTACCGTTAGTGGCAGTAATGTAGTAAATTCGAAAATTGAACATAAATTTGTGCATTGTGAAGATACTGAAAAGTTTCATGTTCTCTTGCAGTTTTTGAATTCCGTAAAAGGGCAAAGAGGAATTGTTTTTTGTAGAACTAGAAATACTGCTAAAAAAGTAGCCTCTAAGCTTATGGCTAAAAATATTGCTGCTGATGCGATTCATGGTGATTTGTTGCAAAAAGAAAGAGATAAAGTAATGCGTGCTTTTAAGAATGAAAACTTAAGTATTATTGTAGCAACAGATATTGCTGCAAGAGGAATTGATGTGGCTGATTTAACTTTTGTTGTGCATTTTCAACTTCCAGACCAAGACGAATATTATACGCACAGAAGTGGTAGAACTGCACGAGCAGGTAAAGAGGGAGTCTCTTTAGTTTTAGCAAATGGTTATGATGTTAGAACGATTAGGGAGTATGAAAAAAACTTAAAGATCTCTTTCTTCAAAATCAACTCAGTTAAGTAATTAGACTTGATATAATATCTTTTATAGGAAGTATTTTTTTAGTATATTCAATTGAAGGTCCTGCGCACCAAACTGTTTTGTAAGTACTACTAAATGCCGCTTTTTCTACTGATTTCATACCTTTAAAATAGGTAATCATTTTTACCCATTTCTTTATTTTCTTATTTTTACTCATTAGTTGTTCCAGCCAATTCTGTGTTGTTCCTGTTTGTTGTACATAGGGTGTGTTGATTACCGTGCAAGGTGTTCCGGAAATCTTAGTTGTAAATACGATATCCTTTTTTCCGTAATCTACGCAGGCATTTTTATATTCTTCTGAAATATGTGCTTCCTCACAAGCAATAAAAGGCGATCCAATGGATAGTCCAGCAGCACCTAAATTCATAATCTTACTAATCCCATCTTTTGTGCCAACTCCACCTGCTGATATTACAGGAATACTGCAGTGCTTATTTAGTAGAGGGATAATTTGTTCTGGAGTTAATTTCCCAGCATGTCCTCCAGCATTACAGTTAACAGCAATTACGGCATCAGCTCCTAATTCCTCTACTTTTACTGCATATTTTTCTTCCACTACATCACACAACACTTTTATTCCTATCGGCTTACATTGTTCAATTACTTGCTTTGGACTTCCTAATGAGGTAATAATAAAATCTACACCTAATTCAACACAAGTTTTTAATTGTTGCTGCATTTTTATGTTGGATTTATTAACTATTAGGTTAATTCCTAAGCCTTTACTTGTTGTATTGGATCTTATTTCTTGTATTGCTGCTCTGAAAAGTTCATCTGTTCTATAATTTAAAGCAGGTATACAAGCAGCAATTCCTGAGTTCATTCCTTCAATCATCATTTTGGTATTGGTTACCAAAAACATAGGAGCCATTATAATTGGGTACTTTATATCAAGTAATTGTGTTAAGGTTATTTTTTTCATTAAGAAATTTTAAAACCAAAGATATTTTAAATTTATTGAACTCTGAATGAGTATGTATGACTTGCTAACTCATTATTGGCTTTTACAATTTTCTGTTTTAGATTTTCCTTGTAGGCCTGTACTTTATTATGAATTTTTTCATTGTCAGTAGCTAATATTTGGGCAGCTAAAATTCCAGCATTTAAAGAACCATCTAATCCAACTGTTGCAACTGGGATTCCTGGGGGCATCTGTAATATTGAAAGTATAGAGTCCCATCCATCAATTGAAATAGATGATCGACAAGGAACTCCAATAACTGGAACTGTTGTGAATGCGGCAACTACTCCAGGTAAGTGTGCAGCTCCACCTGCACCTGCAATAATTACTTTAATTCCTGATTCTCTTGCATTGCTAGCAAAATCCTCTACCATTTCAGGAGTTCTATGTGCAGATAATGCATTTATTTCAAATGGAATCTCCATATCATTTAAAAACTCTGCTGCCTTTTTCATTACTGGCATATCAGAAGTGCTTCCCATAATTATACTAACTATTGCTTTCATATATTTGTTTTTTTTTTGCAAATATATTATTTATTATATTCTACTACTTAGTCTTGGCTTATTGATTTTGATATTTATATTGACACATTATATATATAGGTATCTCTATATAATATATTATTCTTTTTATTTCATTATGAAGGCTCATTAAAAATATATATTAATCTTGTTTATTATAAATAAAAATTATTTTTTGGTTTAGAAGTATACATATATTTGCATAACAGTTATGGAAATGTATTTCCCCCATCATTTATAATTAGTGTATATTGTTAATTACTATTTATAGCAGACTAACTATTATAAGCTCTATTTTAGAAATTGACATGAATAGATTACATATAATGACTACTACTTAATTGTAAATAGTTTCTTTTTATCAGATGTTTTAATATGTTTAGCTGTTTTTATGATTTTTAGGATATTGTAATTGATCTAAAAAACACATTTATTATTTTTAAATCGACTACTTGTGATCAGTATTTTAATTATTTTCAGTAGTGTTCATAATAAATTCTTATTTAAATCCTATAACATTTACTATCTAACTATCATATAATCAATGTGTAATATATGATTTAAGAATAAGAGTATATTTTATTTTAATTTTCTTTGATTATTTGTTGTGAGAATAAAAACAGTATATATTTGCAACCGCTTTTTGAGAGAAAAACTGTTCTTTAAAATATTTAAGTTTAAAATCTTTTTTAATTAAAAGTTGCAAGAGTTAAAAGTATTACTATTTTTGCAGCCGCTTTTTGAAGGAATTATAACTTACTTAT